>JAGAYN010000041.1 GCA_017940465.1 Bacteroidales bacterium
ATCTCCATAGCCTCGCTCGACCACATATCGGATCACCCTACGGACAGCACCTCCTGTCATGCCGCCGCATTGCCCATCTTTACCCATTTGCCCTTTTTCGCACGGTTTTCGAGGCCATATTTAAAGAGGAAAAGTACGAAGATTTTTCGACGTGGCGAAAAAAAGATGAAAAAAAACAATTTTTTACATGTGAATGAAAAAAAAATGTTACTTTTGCAACGTCAAACCGACGGCATGGAGTGGTGTGGTTTCGGTGTGCAGGTCTGACAATCAAGATTTTATGATTTATCCAAATTCAAACGACAATCCGACAGGAACAATACTGAAAGTATGTATAGCAAAGCTGAACTGACCGCAAAGGCCCATATCGAGTTGATGGACATAGCAGAGAAGATGGGCATTCCCAAAGCAAAGCGTCTGGAAGCCCAGGACTTGGTCTACAAGATCCTGGATCATCAGGCCGCCAATCCCGACAAGAACGACCGAACCGACGACCTCGACAACCAGCAGCAGAACCGCAAGCGCCAAAGGCTGAAGCCGAAGCTGCTCGCCGAATCAACGTTGAAGAATCCGGAGTTGCACAAGGGTGTCAAGCACAAGCCGGAGCCTCCTGTCCGCCGGCTGGAGAAGGACGACAGCCCTGTGCTGAACTTCGAGCTCTCGACGCTGGAGATGCCCAAGGTGCCCGAGGTGCCCGAGGTGCTGACTCCGATGGGCCGCCCCTTGTTCCGCACGCCGGAGCGTGCCGAGGAGCAGCCCCAGCCGGCCCCGGCCGCCAGCGAACCCGCCGCCGCACAGGAAGCGGCGCAGGGCGAAGCCCCTGCCGACCAGCAGCCGCCGGCGGCACCGGAGAAGAGGAAACGCGGCCGCCCCCGCAAGAAGCCCCTGGAGCCTGCCGAAGCGGATGCGGCGGCACCGCAGGCCGCGCCGGCCCCGGCCGAGAGCCCTGCCCCTGCCGTGGCGGCACAGCCGGAGGCCCCGAAGGAAAGCGAGCCGGAGAAGCCCCAACAGGCTGTGCAGAACACTCCCGCCCCCAATAAGAGCAACCCGCAGAAGGAGCAGCCCAAGGACCGCCCGTCGGATGCCGAGGGCGTGATCGAGGCCGAGGGCGTGATCGAAATGGTCCCCGACGGCTATGGCTTCCTCCGCTCGAGCGATTACAACTACCTCTCCAGCCCGGACGATATCTACGTCTCGCCGCAACAAATCCGCCAGTTTGGCCTCAAGACCGGCGACACCATCCGTGGCCGGGTGCGCCCCCCTCACGAGGGAGACAAGTTCTTCCCCATGGTGAAGGTGCTCGAAATCAACGGTCTCACACCGGACCAGGTGCGTGACCGCATCCCCTTCGAGAGCATGACCCCGCTCTTCCCCAACGAGAAATTCAAACTCACCGGCCATCCGCAGGAGACCCTCTCCACGCGCATCATCGACCTCTTCACCCCCATAGGCAAGGGGCAGCGCGGCCTGATTGTGGCCCAGCCCAAGACCGGCAAGACGACCCTCCTCAAAGAGGTGGCCAACGCCATTGCATACAACCACCCCGAGGTGTACCTCATGGTGCTCCTCATCGACGAACGCCCCGAGGAGGTGACCGACATGCAGCGCTCGGTGAAGGCCGAGGTCATCGCATCGACGTTCGACGAGCCGGCCGACCGCCACGTGCGTATCGCCAACATTGTGTTGGAGAAAGCCAAGCGCCTCACGGAATGTGGACACGACGTGATGATCGTGCTCGACAGCATTACCCGCCTGGCCCGCGCCTACAACACCGTCCAGCCCGCCAGCGGCAAGGTGCTCAGCGGCGGTGTGGAAGCCAATGCCCTGCAAAAACCCAAGCGCTTCTTCGGCGCCGCCCGCAAGATCGAGAACGGAGGCTCGCTCACCATCATAGCCACCGCCCTGACGGATACCGGCTCGAAGATGGACGATGTCATCTTCGAGGAGTTCAAGGGCACGGGCAACATGGAGCTGCAGCTCGACCGCAAGCTGAGCAACAAGCGCATCTACCCCGCCATCGACCTCACAGCCTCCAGCACCCGCAGGGACGACCTCCTGGTGAAGCCCGACATCCTGAGCCGCACCCTGGTGCTGCGCAACCACCTCTCCGACCTCAACCCCCAGGAAGCCATGGAGTTCCTCAAGCGCACCATGGCACACACGCGCAGCAATGAGGAGTTCCTCTATACGATGGACAAGTAGATGAAACGCGGATTCGGCAGCGACAATCATTCGGGCATCAGTCCCGAAATACTGCAGGCCATAGCCGACGCCAACGTGGACCACGCGCTGGCCTACGGCGACGACGAGTGGTGCGCCAGGGCGGAGGCCCTCTTCCGCGAGCATTTCGGCCGGCAGGCAAAGGTGTATTTCGTATTCAACGGCACGGGTGCCAATGTGTTGAACATCGACGCCATGTGCCGTTCTCACGAGGCTGTGGTCTGTGCGGAGACGGCACACATCAACGTCGACGAGTGCGGCGCGCCGCAGCGCGTGGTGGGATGCCGCCTGCTGACGGTGGACACTCCCGACGGCAAGCTCACACCCGACCTGGTCCGCACCCGTCTGCACGGCTTCGGATTCGAGCACCATTCCCAACCCAAAGCCATCAGCATCAGCCAGCCCACCGAACTCGGCACGCTGTACACGTTGCAGGAAATCAGGTCGTTGGCCGACCTGGCACACTCCCACAACATGCTCCTCCATGTCGACGGGGCGCGCCTGGCCAACGCCGCCGTGGCGCTGGGCTGCAGCTTCGCGGAGATGACCGCCGAGGCCGGCGTGGACTGCCTCTCGTTCGGCGGCACCAAGAACGGCATGCTGATGGGGGAGAGCGTCGTCATCCTGAACCCGGCGCTGGATGTCGACATCAAGTACCGCCGCAAGCAGATGACACAGCTCAGCAGCAAGATGCGATTCATGGCGGCGCAGTTCGACGCCTACCTCACCACCGGACTCTGGCGTCGCAACGCAGAGCACAGCAACCGCATGGCACAGTTGCTGCACAGCGAGTTGCAGCAGGTGGAGGGCGTGCGGGTGATGTATCCGGTGCAGGTGAACAGCCTCTTCGCCCAGTTGCCGTCTCTTGTGTGGCACCGCCTGCAGGAGGAATACTTCTTCTATGACTGGAACGAGGCCAACGACGTGGTGCGCTGGATGTGCAGCTTCGACACCACCGAGGACGATATCCACCATTTCGTCGCTGCCCTGAAGCGTCTCCTATAGCCATAGCCCTGTTCTTCCCGGCCGCCGGCGGAACCAACCGTCCATAAGCGTTCATAACGGTTCTCAGTCGAAGTAAATACCTAGGGGATACCTACCGGATACCTACCGGGTCCGGAGGGCCTCACCCCCCATCCCCCTCTCCTTTCAAGAAAGGGGGCGTGGAATGTGGAGTAGAGAAGGGGTGGGATTTTGGACTCGTCTTCCTGCCACCCCTCCGGGGTTCTGTGCCGGGTGGTGGAAGCGGTGCAGGGGTTGCGCTGCGCTCCACCCCTGCCTGTAGTCCTTCCGTCCTCCGGACTTCGGGAAATTTAGGATGGTAGGGGGGTGTGCGCAAGTCCCCGGAGGGGACGTCGGAATACAGGCAGGGGTGGAGGCCGCAGGCCGGAACTCCTGTAAATGGCGGCACAATAATACACAGAGCCCCGTAGGGGCGGCAGGATGTCGGTTTATGTGTTCCTGCCACCCCTGCGGGGCTCTGTGTTGTATGCTGGAAACGTCGCAGGGGTTGCGCTGCGCTCCACCCCTGCCTGTAGTCCTTCCGTCCTCCGGACTTGGGCGGGATTTGTGGGGATTTTGAATCGGACGGGGCGGGGGTGGGGAAAGTTTTTTTTATCGGGGTATACTAAAACGGGTGGCGGTGCGTTAAAGGGGGCATATTTATATAGGAACGCATTATGATTCTTTTAGACGACAAGACCCCCGTGCTGCTGGCCACGGCCGCCGCCGGCGGCGAGACCCCCCCGGCGCCGGTGCCCGAGACCCTGCAGGCCACCGACAGCATCTCGCACGCGCTGACCGACAGCCTCAGGAACATGTCGGCCGAGGACCTCAAGGCGGTGGTGACAGGTGAGAACACGTTCATCCGCGACGGGCTGCACGAACTGATGCAGCTCTGCGTGGCCTTCCTGCCCAAGCTGCTCATCGCCATCGTCATCCTCTGGCTGGGAATGAAGCTGGCCAAGATGCTGAAGCGGATCATTGTCAAGGCGCTGGACAAGAAGAACGCCGAGGCGTCGCTGAAGACCTTCCTGGGGTCGCTGGTGGATGTGCTGCTGAAGGCGATGATTATCATCATGGCTATGGACGTGATCGGCATCAAGGCCACTTCGTTCATCGCGCTGCTGGGCGCCATGGGCCTGGCCATAGGCATGGCGATGCAGGGGACGCTGCAGAACTTCGCCGGCGGCGTCATCATCCTGTTGATGAAGCCCTTCAAGGTGGACGACTACATCGAGTGCGGACAGTACAAGGGCTACATCAAGGAGATCCGCATCTTCCACACCATCATGCGCCCGTTCAACGGTCGCATTGTCATCATCCCCAACAGCGAGCTGGCCACCAAGAGCCTGATCAACCACACGAAGGAGCCGCAGATACGCCTCGACGTGGTGGCCTCGGTGGCCTACGGGACCGACATCGCCAAGGCCAAGGCGGTGCTGTGGGAGGTGATTAAGGCCGAGCCGCTCGTGAAGTGGGACTACAAGGAACCCTCCGTGGCCGTGAGCGACCTGGGTACCTCCTCGGTGGATATCAGCCTGTGGCTGTGGACAAGGGTGGAGGACTACTGGACGGTGTGGATGCGCATCCGCGAAGATATCTATATCGCCTTCAACAACGCCGGCGTGGAGATACCGTTCCCGCAGGTCACGGTCCACACCCCGGCGCCGGGTGGCCGCGTGCACATGGAGCCGCGGTCCGACACGCAGCACCTGCCCACCACAGAACAAGAACATCTGGGCACCGGCAATTAGGCTATGAAAAGGCTGACAATCCTATGGCTGCTGCTGGCGCAGGCGGCCTTCGCACAGGGCGGGGAGGTGCTGAGCTACAGCGCCACTGCCAGTGTGCTCACCTGCGGGGCGGGAGAAGAGATGTACACCACCTTCGGCCATTCCGCCATACGCATCACCGACCCCGAGCGGGGCATCGACTACGTGTACAACTACGGCACCTTCGACTTCGACACGCCCCACTTCTACAGGAAGTTCATGCTTGGGCGGCTGGACTACAAGCTCTCGCGCACGACGTTCAAACATTTCATGGAGGAATACCGGGCGGAAGGGCGCGCTGTGTGGGAGCAGCCCCTCTGTTTCGAGGCGCAGCAGATAGACAACCTCTACATCCTGCTGGAAAACAACCTCTTGCCCGAGTACCGCTACTACCGGTATGACTTCTTCCGCGACAACTGTGCCACGCGAGTGCGCGACGTGGTCTACAGCGCGTGGGCCATGGATACCCTCCTGCAACGCCAGGAGAAGCCTCGCAGCTACCGTAGGCTTGTGGCTGATAATCTGAAAGGTACGATGGAATGGTGGCGGCTGGGGATTGACATCCTCTTCGGCCTGCCGGCCGACCACCGCTGCAATGCCACGGAGCGTATGTTCCTGCCGCTGGAGATGATGGCCGAATATGCCCAGACGGGCACTTCCGGCGTCTGGGTCGGCCCCGGGATGGTGGAAGAGGCAGCGCCGCTGCTGGCCGAGAATCGCCCTCCGGTGTCGCGTAACAATTCGGCGATGGGGGTGTTCGGATTGCTGTTTGCGGCGATAGGTATTCTGACGGTCCTGGCGCGGAAGTCGGCCGGTGTGCGCACTGCGTTGCGATACGTCGACCGTCTGCTCTTCATCGTGGCCGGTCTGCTGGGCCTGTTCCTGCTCTTCATGTGGTTCGGTACCGAGCACTATTGCACCCAATGGAACCTCAATATCCTCTGGGCGTCGCCGTTGCTGCTGCTGATTGCCATCCGTCTGGAACGCAGCCCGCGCTGGGCATTGTGGCTGCAGATGGGTTGCTTCGTCGTGGCGCTGGTGTGGGTGTTTGCCTGCGGGCTCTCGCCGGCCCTCATCCCGATCATCCTCATGCTGGCCCTGCGGGTGGGGTGCCGAGTTCCCAAAAGGCTACAGCTGCCGCAGCAGCCACGTTGAGCGAGTCTACACCACGCTGCATCGGTATGCGCGCCACATGGTCGCATTGCCGCAAGACCGTGTCGCTCAACCCGTCGCCCTCCGTGCCCAGGACGACCGCCAGTCGGTCGGGGCGCTTCAGGCATGGGTCGTCGATACTGATGGAATTGTCGGTCAGGGCCAGTGCTGCCAGTCTGAAATCCAATGCCTTGAGTTGTGCGTAACTGTCCAGCCACGTCCACGGCAGCTGGAATACGGTGCCCATGCTCACCCGGCAGGCCCTCCGGTTCAGAGGGTCGCAGCAGGTGCGTGTCAGCAGCACGGCGTCCATTCCCAACGAGGCTGCCGCGCGGAATATGGCACCAATGTTCTCGGAATTCACCACGCCGTCCAGCACCGCCACGCGGTGTGCCTCGCGGCATACCGCCTCCAGCCTCCGCTCCGGTGGGCGGTGCATGGCACAAAGCACACCGCGACTGAGTTCATAGCCTGTCAGTTGCGACAATACCGCTCGGTCGGCAGTGTAAACCGGCACATCCGGCCTGCCGGATAACAGTTCGCGCGCCTGCGTATCTATATATTTATGCTCGCAAAGCATCGAAGCCGGTTCGATTCCGGCAGCAAGCGCCACCCTTATCACCTTCTCGCTTTCGCATATAAAAAGCCCCTCCTCTGGATGCAGGCGGTTGCGAAGTTGCGCCTCCGTGAGCCGGGCATAGGGAGCCAGCTCCGGCACGTTTATATCTTTAATCTCGACAATATTCATGCTGCAAAGATAGCAAAGATTAGTAAAACCCACATTCGTATCGCGTGCGATATATGTTAAATATATTTAAAATAAGTGAAATATTTTTGTAATTCAGAAATTATATGTACTTTTGCATCGTGAACGACATAAATAATTACAACATATAAAACATTAAATTTATGGATTTTACAGCAACATTACAGGTATCACAAACTATTGTGAACGAGCTCACGGGCAGTTCGTTTGTGCACAAAATGCAAGGTCTGCTCTTCAAATCGCAGGGTTTTGACAAGCTTGGACAGAAGTATCTTGACCACCATGCCGAAGAAATGGAGTGGGTGGAGAAGTATGCCAGCCGTATGCTTGACCTTGGCTGTGTGCCACAGGTAAAGGTATGCCAGGAAAGCACCCTCATCGAGGACCCGGAAGCCTACATAGCGGCCGACTTGAAGTTGCAGCGTGAAGGGGTGGAGAAACTCTACCAGATGCTGCCCGTTCTGGCCAGCGACCCTACCACCTATGACATCACCAAGGCATATCTTGCCGACGAGGAGGAGGATCAATACTGGAGCGAAGAGCAGCTGGACCTCATCAAGAAGATTGGAAAACAGAACTGGCTCACTAAAATGATGTAACCATGGCAAACATTTACGACTACAAGGCCCTTGCCAGCAACGGCAAAGAAATCGATTTTAAGGAATTTGAAGGCAAAGTGCTGCTCATTGTGAACACAGCCTCGAAGTGTGGATTCACGCCCCAATTCGACGGTTTGGAGAAGCTCAACGAGAAGTATCGCGACCGCGGGCTGGTCATCATCGGCTTCCCCTGCAACCAATTCAACGAGCAGGACCCCGGCAGCGACAGCGAAATCCACGAATTCTGCCGCGTGAACTATGGCGTCACCTTCCAAATAATGAAGAAGATCGACGTGAACGGCAGGGACGAACATCCCGTGTTCACCTACCTCAAGTCCGAGGCTCCCAGTGAAGAGTACAACGGCCTCAAGGCAAAGGCTACCCACACCATGCTCAAAAAACTCAGCAAGAGCGTGGAGAAGGAGAGCGACATCCTGTGGAACTTCACCAAGTTCCTCATCTCGCGCGACGGAAAGACTATCAAACGCTTCGCTCCCACAACGGAACCTGCCGACTTCGAGAAGGATATCGAATCGCTACTTTAGACTGATGTATGACCAACTGAGGCTGGACAACCAGCTATGTTTCAGACTTTACACTGCCTCGCGGCTCGTGACACAGGCATATCGGCCTCTGCTCGAGCCGCTGGGCTTGACCTATCCGCAGTACATCGTGATGATGGCCCTCTGGGAGCGCGACAACCAACTGGTGGGCGATCTCTGCCGAAGGCTGATGCTCGAGACCAACACCCTCACCCCTCTGTTGCAGCGCATGGAGCGACAGGGGCTGGTGGTTCGTACACGCGGCATCGCCGATGGACGGCGGACCCTGGTGAGCCTGACCAGGAAAGGCCGTGCACTGGAGGAGCAGGCCAAAGAGGTGCCGGCTTGCCTGGTCATCTCGTGGCAGACCGACCCGATACCCATCGAGCAGCTTTCCACCATGATTCACACACTGGATAAAATGATCAACACCCTCAAACAATGATCGATATAGGTTCCTACATGGCGGAAAGCATCCGCAACATTATGAGGAGTGCCTATCTCAACGTGCTCACCAATCCGCGCGAAGCCCGGTTTGTGGCCCGTATGCAGCGCACATTCGGCAGCAGCGAGCGGCGACGCAAATCGGTGCGGGAGGCCGACGGAGTGGACATACCGCCGTTTCTCATTGCCAGCATCGCCACAGCCTGCAACCTGCAGTGCAAAGGATGCTATGCACGCAAGAACGGTATCGCCGCCGACCCGGATGCACCCCAGAAGGCCACCCTGAGCCCTGACCAGTGGCGCTCCATATTCGACGAAGCGGCGCAGCTGGGCATCAACTTCTGCCTTCTGGCTGGTGGCGAGCCACTTACCAGGCGCGACATCCTGGAGCAGGCCGCAGCCGTCAAGGATATCATTTTCCCCATCTTCACCAACGGCACCATGATTGGCGTCCAGTACCTCGATTTTTTCAAGCGCAACCTCAACATGGTGCCCGTCATCAGCCTCGAGGGCGATGCCTCCGCCACCGACAACCGCCGGGGCAAGGGAGTCTACCTGCGTGCACTGACATCGATGCAAATGCTTGAAAAGGAGAAACTTTTCTTCGGAACCAGCATCACCGTCACCACGGAGAACTACCATGCCGTGACCGATTCGGCCTACCTCCGCCAACTGCGCGACATGGGGTGCCGGCTGGTTTTCTACGTGGAGTACGTGCCATTCGACGAAAGCACCTCGCATCTGGCCTTCGGCGACGAGCATGTGGCTGAGATGGAACAACTTGTAGAGTTGCGACGCGAAGATTTTCCCGACATTATTTTCCTTTCATTCCCCGGCGACGAGAAGGCGCTCGACGGCTGCTTGGCCGCCGGCCGTGGCTTTTTCCACATCGGCCCCGACGGGGCTGCCGAACCATGCCCCTTCTCGCCCTTCAGCGACAGCAACGTGGCCTCCCTCGGCTTGCTCAAGGCATTGCAATCCCCACTCTTCCAACGCATAAGGAACGCCCGCGCACTCGGATGGGAGCACACGGGCGGTTGTACGCTGTATGAACACCGCGACGAGGTGGAAGCGATGCTCAAACAATAGATTTACTGTCGCTTGGCCTCGGCCACACTCGAGCCATCCTCCAGCCCGAAGAGCTGTTTCCCCTTGGGGGTGAACTGCACATGCCGTGCCAGCCAGTCTGCATTCAGCGTCACATTCTGTATGCCACAGGCGTAGGACGCCACCTCATAGGGCTGGTATACGGCTATGATGGCCCTCAAGTCATTGTCTATGAAGAAGTCATGCGGCATGGGGAACGCCCCGGCCTCGAGGAATTCGTCGAAGACATCCTCCCTGACGCTCGCGTTGTCCTCCAACTCTTCCACTGCCATCCTGATGATATCCCCAAGGCCAACCGTATCAAGCAAATCGCTCAATTCCAGTACGTTTCCTGTGTTGATATCCACCGTGAGATACTTCATCGAATACAGCCCGTGCGCGGCGCCGACGGAATAGATCTCGTCCTGGATGATGAATGTGGCCAGACCGCCCTCAACCTCGCAGGTGCTTTCCACGTGGCCGTAGGTGTACGGCAGCGTGTCGGCTATGCTGTCCGTTCTCAGCTCAAGCATCTGCAGGTCAGACTGATACTCCTCATAGCCCCAGGTGCAGTAGAGCATTTTCTCGGTTGCCTCGGCCAGTGTGGACGAGGCGCTGTCGCCGAAACACTTGGCTATCAGCGCCGCTTCGGCCTCGGACGAGAGCAACCCCTCGTCGGGCCAGGCCAGCCGGTAGCTGTTCTCCAGCCCTATCACAGTGCCCGCAAGCGGGAACGCCTCGGTCCCGATCAGCACAAAACAGCGCTTTCCCTCCAGTTGGTGGGTGGAAAACGCGGCGCTTTCCTGCTTCCCGCCCTGGTGGCAGCCCGCCATCAGCGCACTGATTGTCAGAATGTAAAAAAGATATTTCTTCATAATGCCAAATGATTTTTCCCTGCAAATTTACATAAAAATTTTTGATTTACACACAGACGCATAAAAATATTTTGCTACGCAGTCAGAATCAGGCAAAAGAAAAGCCGCCTGATTCGCGTTTTATATGCAAACGGGCTTGGTGTCCCAGTGATTTATTG
>JAGAYN010000042.1 GCA_017940465.1 Bacteroidales bacterium
GACGGCCACCGCATGGCCATCGACCTGAGCGGCTACGCCCAGGGCACCTACTTCGTCCGCATCACCGGAGCCGAAGGCACCGCCGTCCGCAAGCTTGTGGTCCGATAGACCGGCATCCATACCTGGACACCGCAGGCATCCCTCAACAGGGATGCCTGCTTTTTTTTTGTGCCCCCTGGCCGTCCGTGGCCCGCCGCCGCCCCGGGACGTAGCCGATAGATAGCCGCCAGTATAACGTCAGTTCTACGCTTTAAAAGCGGAGAAATACCGTAGAAATAGCGGAGAAATACCGTAGAACTACCGGCGAACTTGCGGTGTGGAAGCGGAGCAGGGTGGGGGAGAGGGGCTTCTGGAATGGGAGCGCGGTGTGGGAGGAGAGGGGAACGAGAGGGGAAGGAGAGAGGGCGGAGAGGGGGCGGAGAGGGGGCGGAGGGAGCGGTGTGGCAACTTTTTCGTATGGGATTGTGAAAATGTTCGTATCTTTGCATCGCCAAATTGTCATGAAACCAGAGAAGAGATGAACATATTGCTATTAGGGTCCGGCGGGCGCGAACACGCTATGGCCCACAAGATTGCGGGGAGCCCCCTTTGCGGGAAGCTCTTCATTGCGCCCGGCAATGCGGGCACGGCCGCGGTGGGTGAGAATGTGAAATTGAACCCCGAGTCGTTCGAGGCGGTGGCGTCGTTTGTGCTGACGCACCGCGTGGAGATGGTGGTGGTGGGGCCGGAGGCTCCGCTGGTGGCCGGCATCGTGGACCATTTCGCCGAGACGCCGGCGCTGAGGAATGTGCTGGTGGTGGGTCCGACGCGTGAGGGTGCGCAACTGGAGGGGAGCAAGGACTTCGCCAAGGCGTTCATGGCGCGCCACGGCATCCCCACGGCGCGCTACCGCACCTTCACCGCGGCCACGCTTGCGGAGGGCGAGCGCTTCCTGGAGGGCCTGAAGGCGCCCTATGTGCTCAAGGCCGACGGCCTGGCGGCCGGCAAGGGAGTGCTGATCGAGAACGACCTGGCGACGGCCAAGGCTCACCTGAAAGAGATGCTCGGCGGCATGTTCGGGCGTGCGTCGGACAGCGTGGTGGTGGAGGAGTACCTGGACGGTATCGAACTGAGTGTGTTCGTGCTGACCGACGGGGTGCACTACCTCCTGCTGCCGGAGGCGAAGGACTACAAGCGCATCGGCGAGGGCGACCGCGGCCTGAACACGGGCGGCATGGGCTCGGTGAGCCCCGTTCCGTTCGCCGACAAGGCGTTCATGAAGAAGGTGGAGGACCGCATCGTGAAGCCCACGGTGCGCGGCCTGCGCGAGGAGAAGATTGGCTACCGCGGCTTCCTCTTCCTCGGCCTGATGAATTGCGGGGGTGACCCCTACGTGATAGAGTACAACGTGCGCATGGGCGACCCGGAGACGGAGAGCGTCTTCCCGCGCATCAAGAGCGACGTGGTGGAACTGCTGGAGCACACCTGCCGCGGCACGCTGAACGAGTGCCGCCTCGAGGTGGACCCGCGGACGGCGGCCTGCGTGATGATGGTGGCCAAAGGCTACCCCGAGAGCTACCGCAAGGGCGACGCAATCGACCTTGGGCAGGATGCCGAGGGGGTGCAGGTGTTCCACTGCGGCACTCGCCTCGACGAGGAGGGGCGGCTGCTGACCAACGGCGGGCGCGTGGTGTGCGCCACGGCCCTGGCGCCCAGCCTGCCGGAGGCGTTGCTCAAGAGCTACAACCGCACCCACTCCATCCGGTGGGACGGCCGCTACCTGCGCCTCGACATCGGGCAGGACCTTCTGAAACTGATGCAGGAAGGTGAGTAGGGACATCGCCATAGGACACCTGGCCTGCGCCGCAGCCTACGTCATCTTCGGCGTGAACGTGGTGGTGTGCCGCGACATCGCCACCGACGGCGGCATGGCCCCCATCGTGCTCTTCACCATGCGGTCGCTGGTGGCGGGTGCGCTGTTCTGGCTGGTGTCGCTGTTCGCCCCCAGGGAGAAGGTGCCGCGCGGCGACCTGCTGCGCATCGCCGGGGCGAGCGTGATAGGGCTTTCCCTGCCGCAGCTGACGTTCCTCCACGCCATAGCGCACACCACACCGGTGGACCTCTCGGTGATGAGCACCACGACGCCCATCTTCACCATGTTTGTGGCGGCCCTCTTCCTCAAGGAGCCCATCACGTGGAAGAAGGTGCTGGGCGTGGCCCTGAGCTTCGGCGGCATCCTGTGGCTCATCCTGCAGAGCACCTTCGGCGGCCACGGCGCGTCGCAGACCGAGCCGATAGGCATCGTCTACTGCTTCGCCAACTATATCGTCTTCGCCCTCTATCTGGGCACCTGCCGCAACCTGATAGCGCGCTATTCGGTGGTGACCACCATGAAATGGATGTTCCTGGTGGCGTTCCTGCTGTCGCTTCCGTTCAGCGCGCCGCTGCTTCCGCAGACCGCCTTCGGCGCCGTGAGCGCGAGGGTGTGGTGGGAGGTGGCCTTCATGATCTTCTTCTCCACCTTTGTGGCCTACTGGCTGGTGCCGGTGGGGCAGAAGAGGATACGCCCCACGCTGGTGAGCATGTACGGCTACCTGCAGCCCATCATCGCCATCGCGGTGGCCATCTGGAGCGGCATGGACCGCCTGACGGCCACCAAGCTGCTGGCCGCGGCGCTGGTGTTCGTCGGCGTATGGGTGGTCAACCAGAGCCGCGCCGCCGCACCCCGAACCCCGTCAGAAACCAACATCGAGCAATCAGAAATATGACCAAAGACATCGTTTGCAGCGGAATACGCCCCACGGGCAACCTGCACCTGGGCAACTACTTCGGCGCCCTGCGCAACTTCGTGCAGATGCAGGAGGAGCACCAGTGCTTCTTCTTCATCGCCGACTACCACTCGCTCACCACCCACCCCACGCCCGGCAGCATCTACCAGGACGCGCGGCGCGTGCTGGTGCAGTTCCTGGCCTGCGGCATTGACCCCGAGAAGGCCACCCTCTACTTCCAGAGTGACCTGCCGGAGACCGTGGAACTCTACCTCTTCCTCAACATGAACGCATACCTGGGTGAGCTGGAGCGCGTCACCTCCTTCAAGGACAAGGTGCGCCAGAACCCCAACAACGTCAATGCCGGCCTGCTCACCTACCCCACCCTCATGGCCGCTGACATTCTCATCCACAAGGCCACGCGCGTGCCTGTGGGCAAGGACCAGGAGCAGCACCTCGAGATGACACGCACCTACGCCCAGCGCTTCAACAGCATGTACGGCGCCGAGGTGTTCCCCCTGCCCCAGGCCCTGGGCAGCGACGGGAGGCTGGTGAAGATACCCGCCCTCAACGGCAGCGGCAAGATGGGCAAGAGCGAAGGCGAAGCCAGCACCATCTTCCTCACCGACGAACCCGACGTCATACGCAAGAAAATCATGAAGGCCAAGAGCGACAGCGGCCCCACCGTGCCGAACCAGCAGAAGCCCGAGGAGATAGAGAACCTCTTCGCCCTGCTGCGGGCCGTCTCCAGTGCCGACACGGTGGAGCACTTCGACCACCTCTACAACAGCTGCCAGATTCGCTACGGCGACCTCAAGAAGCAGCTGGCGGAGGACATGGTGGCCTTCGTGGAGCCGCTGCGCCAGCGCATCCTGGCGCTGGAGGCCGACGACGAGTCGCTGCGCCGCATCATCGACCGCGGCAAGGAGAAGGCCCGCGAGAGCGGCCTCAAGACCCTCAAGGAGGTGCGCCACGTGATCGGCTACCGCAACTGAGGCACAAAAAAAGAGGGCGCCGACCCATGCGGGTCGGCGCCCCTCGTTGTAAAAAGCTGGTTGTCTTACTCGGCAACAACTTCCTGGACAGCGTCGCAGGTGGCCTCGGCCATCTCTTCGGCGGCGTTCTCGACGGTCTCGCCAAGGTCTTCTGCCATGTCGCATGCGGCGGCCTCGACGGTCTCCATGGTGTTCTCTTCTACTGCCTCGGGAGCCTTGTTGCTGTTGCAAGCCGCCAGACCGAACATGCCGGCCACGGCCAGGGTAAAGAATACTTTCTTCATCATTGTTTGTTTTTAAGTGTTGTTTACGTTTTTTTTACGTTCAAAATCGGGTGCAAAAGTACAATTCTTTTGCCGAAATGTTAAAAAATAAAGTTATAATATTTCTTAAAACACCGTATAGGGATGTGATATATAGCATGTTATGTGCGTACCGTCAGCGTCGTAGGGTAAAAAAATTTTGCCGTTTTCGGAAAAGGTTGTACCTTTGCAATTTGAAATTGACCTAAAATAGTATACCTATGACAGTCTCGATATTCGCACTCATCATCGGCGCCATCTTCGTGAACAATGTGGTGCTGGCCCAGTTTCTCGGCATCTGCCCCTTCCTCGGGGTGTCAAAGGATGTGAAGAGTTCGCTCGGCATGGGTGGAGCGGTGCTGTTTGTGATGTTGCTGGCCACCATGGTGACCTACCTCATCATGCAGTACGTCCTGGTGCCGCTGAACCTGCAGTACCTGCAGACTATCGCCTATATCCTCGTCATCGCCGCCCTGGTGCAGATGGTAGAGATTGTGCTGAAGAAGATTGCCCCCGCCCTCTATCAGGCGCTGGGAGTCTTCCTGCCGCTCATCACCACCAACTGCGCCGTGCTCGGTGTGGCCATCCTGGTGATGCAGAAGAACATGGACTTCCTGCAGAGCGTGGTCTACTCCGCCTCCACCGCCGTGGGCTTCACGCTGGCGCTGGTCATCTTCGCCGGCATCCGCGAGCAGCTGGACCTCACCGGCACGCCGCGCGGCATGAAGGGCGTACCCATAGCCCTCGTCTCCGCCGGCATCCTTGCCATGGCCTTCATGGGCTTCGCCAACCTGGTTCCCCTGCCCTGAACATCAGGTAGTAGATGGGCAGGTAGGCGGTCTTGTACTGAACCGAGGCCGATTTTACAGCCTTTTTTTGTTTCCAGTGTGGTGAGGGAACTCTTTTAGCGCAGTTCTATCACCGTTACGGGGCCGTCTTTTACGCTGGGCATCGTCATGCCAATAGGGGCACCAATGTAGGTGGGGTCGGCCACGTAGTAGCGTCCGTCTGCGAGTTGCAGATAGTCTCCTTTGGGCTGCACGTCTTCAAAGCGCACGGCCGTGGCCAGGTGGCCGGGATAGTAGAGCAGCACCACGCGCAGGCCCAGCAGGTCGCGCACAAGGCGCGAGAAGAGGATGGAGCGGTCCTCGCAGTCGGCGTAGGGGTAGAACAGCGTCTCCTCGGCGAAGAAGGCGCGGTCGTAGCCCCACACTGTGTCGTCGTATTCGTAGACGAGAGCCGTCTGCACCCAGTTCAGCAGTTCTTCGGTAGCCTGCAGTTTGCTCTTGCCGGAGAGGAGGTTGCGCAACTGCGGGTAGAGACTCTCCCTGGCCTCCTGGCTCAGCGGCGTGTTGGCATACATGGCCCAGCGGGTGCCGAAGTCATCGTTTATGGAGCCTGTGGGATAATCGTTGTAGAAGTCCACGAGGTTCTGGTTGACCGAGACGGTGGCCTTGAAGTCGGCATAGCGTTCCGACCGCAGCGCGCGCTTGCCGGACGATCGGTGCGCCAGTTGGGGTTCGCCGCTCATCTTCAGCGTCATGGAGCGTTCCTTGGGGAAAGCGGCGCCGCAGATGTACAGCGACTCCAGCTGCTCGCCCTTGTAAGGGTAGAACTTCTCGTCGCCGATAGTGAAGTAGTTGGAGCGGTAGATGATGTTCTCGCTGGCATAGAGCATGTACAGGCGGCCGTCCACACGCGCCAGGCGCATCCGATAGCCGCTCTGGCAGTAGAGCCAGGCCATGAGCAGCGTGGCCTTGTTTGGGGACTGTGGACAGCACTGCTGCGCCAGCCGGTCCAGCAGCTGGATATAGCCCCAGTCGTTCAGTCTGTGGCTGCTGCGCAACTCGAGGCACTGGGCGAGCAGTCCGTCGCACTGACCCGAGGAGAGTGCCTGCCAAGCCTCGGCGATGGCCTCTTCGCTCACCCCGTCGAGTGCGAGCTGCGGCTTGGCGTCGACCGTGCACTGCATGCGTGTGCCGTAGAACGTCGTGCCGATGGTCTCCTTCTTGGGCGTGGGTGGCGCGACGGGTTTCACCGGCTCCACCGGCTGGGGCTGTGGCTTCGGAGGCTCCACGACCACCACCTCCTCGTAAGGGCGCTTGTCGTCCTTGCGCTCTTTCCGCTTATCCTCCTCGGGGCACACCACGGGCGGCACGGGCTTTGGTTCTGTTGGTGGCTCTAACCCTCTAAATGTTGCCATTTCTTCCCAACGCTGTTTTAGGAAGTCTGCATAGTTCTTATTGGCCTTCTTTCGAAAATCCTCATATTTTTGTTGCTCTTTTTGCTTGAAGTTCTCGTATTCCACCATTTTTTCTTTCCGCCATTTTTGGAAGTCATTCTGGGCTAGGCTATGTGCGGAAACGGGAAACAGTATAATCAGTAATAGCAATATTTTTTTCATCTATTGGCTAATTAAAGAAAATGGTTGTTCCTATAGCAAATTTATTTCTTCGAGTGATAAATGAGCCGTCATAAGCCAGCTTGTGGTCATTCAGTCCTGTAGACCATTGTAGGTCTAATCGGAAGTTCTTATATTGAGCATATACAGCAAAATCATATGTAAAATTATAAAACTTTACCCGACCGTCATCTCCTAGAACAGAATGGTCTGGGAAATATCCTCGTGTATCAATATAATAGGCAATATAGGAAAGAGTTGTACCTATACCTGTATGAAATCCCAGGGATGCATCACTCGTTACGGGAAGCCTGAATGCCAAATGGATGGGAACGTTAATTGTAAGTTCCATATATAGAGAGAATGCGTCGTCTGGAGTTGCCGCATTTGAAACAAACATTTCCAGTCCAAAACCCGAATAAAGCCCCAATCCATAAAACCAGTTTGTTTGGCCCATAGCACCCATAACAAACCCATGAAGCCTCTTGTTTTGGTCTCCATTCCATACTCCACGCCAGTATTCATGCAGTTCCCCATTTGTCAGTTCAATTTGTTGGTTAACGTAGCCAAAATACATGCCCCCGTCGTCTTCATAATCATAACCTACATCGGTTAACCATTTCTGAGAATGTGCTGCTGTAGTAAGTAGCAATAACAATGCAAGTACAGTTATTTGATGTTTCATTGTGATTAAATTTTAAAATAATAATGAAAAACTAATGTTAAATTTCGACATATGAGATTCCAGATTATCCATAGAATATCGATTAGTGTAAATTTCATGATTTGTGATTCCTGTATGCCAGGTTGCTTCAATGAGAACTCGGCGATATTGAATACCAGTACCAATACCGAAACCCCAATTAAAGTGGTTATACATAAAGTCGTCAGCATCAGATATCCCATAAGGTGGTGTTACGGTCGCATAATACTGGTCGCTGTCTTTATAGGTGGCTTTGAAGTACCATTCTGCATCAATCCCTCCATGCAACGAGATGGCCAATTGTTCGCTGAGAGGGATTCTATAATAAAGATGTAGAGGGAGGAAAACAGACATTTCAGAGAACGATGTATAGTTGTCAGCCATAGCAGCGTTTGATGAATGGTCTTTTGTCGAGCTTGGTGTGGGAGAATAGTAATATTCAAAGAATCCACCCGTGTATATCCCTAGCCCCCATGGCAAACAGGGTTGTCCATGTAGTCCTATACGAATCCCATAAGTATATTTATCGTCGTTTCTCCATGCGGGGTCAATAGATTCCTTATACGCCTCGTCAGAAACTTTTAGCGTAATTTCTCTTTGTATATAGCCGATGGAGAATCCTATGGGTTTATGGTCAAATGACCGCGACCATGGCCAAACAAATTTCTGTTTTGATGGCTTTAGTTCTATTGTATATTGGGACGGGCCACCGCTTTCTATCTCAATATCTTTACTTCCAGTATGAGTGTTGTCATTCAAGGTTATCTTGTACGTACCATTTGGTAAATGTAGATTATGATACACTCGAGCTTCAGTAGGGTCAGGAATGTATCCTCCAGAGTTTTTGCCTTTTCGAATAATACTGATGTGTGTCGGAACTGCAAGCCCTTGATATCTACCAACAAAAGAAACGGGCCTTTTTTGCTCAAGAGGCTTTTTCAATACATTCTCTCTCTCATTCGATGTGACATACAAAGTGTTTGTGTCTGATAGTGTGAGGTTTTTTTGTTTAAGATACCTCCGTATTGTATGCCTTCCTTCCGGAAGCCATATTTTTTGAGGTCTAGTCGTATATCCAAGAAGGCTGTCTTCTTTCCCATCCAGCAGAAGGTATACTTCAGCACCTTGAGGAATGCTAGAGATTTCAACCTTATATCTTTTCCTAAGATCAATGTAAAAAACGTTGTTCCCGCTTGAAGAGATTTCAATGGTGGTATCTTTCACAATGGTTCCATTCCTTCGGAATAATACATTACGTTTTCCCGCTCTGGAATCTATATGATGAATGCCATTGATATTATTAGCTTTTTTGTTGTCTATATACACATCCAAATCTACAGGATGGACCCTTATCTCTACAGGACGTTTCTTTACATACTCCAGCGTGACTTCATAGATACGGCCACTGATGTTCTTACCTGCTTTGTCCTTATTGTAAAGAATATCTTCGGAAATATGGAGCCTATCGCTGACTAGGGTTTTGTCTGCAGATCTTACAAAGATATCGAAGTTGCCGGCTACCCCTATCCATACGACAAGTTCAACTCCTTCATCGGTATTCCTCAAGACACCAGATTTGTCATGAAGTGTTGCGGTGCCGCCAGAACCGTTATATGCTTTCAGCCGGAGTTGCACAGCATCATCATACGAAAGGTTTTTGATTTTTATTATGATGCAGGGCGCAGTTTTTCCTGTCTCATCTAGAACTTTTTCTTTTGACACGCTTGAAATGGACCCTGCGAGTTCTTTCCAAGAGTGCCGGTCAAATCTGAGGGGTTCGTCTCCAGACTGTGCAAGAACATTGATGGTCGTAAAAAGCACAACGAATGCAATAATTATCCTTTTCATTGCAAATTTAGTTTAGTAAAACTTTATATTATCGGCATTAAATATCTCACCGATCTTTTCCTTTTTAAAGTTTGTCGCAGCCATCCCGTCCTGCTTTTCGGGTTGCCAGTATCTAACTTCTATGACGGGGTGTGCCCCTGTCATGTTTAATAGTAGGGTCAGATAGCCATGGTCCGAATATGTTGATGATTCATGTAACTGGCCGATCTGAATGCCAAAGAATGACCCTTTAGGGTACCGTCCGCCAGTGTTTAGTTCTTTTGTGGTATTGTCTTCTAGTGTTAGATGAACATATTCCCATCTCTGCATTTTTTTCTTGAGAGAGGAGATGTATTGTGATTTTGTCTTTTTGGAGTATACGACATTGGTATTGTACAGAGGTTCTATTTGCACTGCATCGGTTGCTGTTTTTGGTTTTACCGGCAGTACATTACCAATAATAATCACTGCGTCATCAGAAAAAATACTCTCTAAGTAGTCAATACGCTTCAATGCAAAGGCCGTTTGGTAGTCTTCCATAAATTTGAGAATAGTGTACCTGGACACGTTCGGCCAACTTTTATATGCGGAAAAGATGTCAGACTCGGCTTGATTGCTTAAGCCAAAGGCAAATGACTGAACTGTGTTGTCAATGGGAGAAAAACGGAACACCAGTTTTTCTTGATAGGTTTTTTGGGGTGATTTCCCACCACCCACCTTTAATTTACACCTCATCCATTGACAGCGAATTGTCCTATCTGCACTGTCCACCACACACTGATAGTGTTGTTTCCTTGATACAAGAGACACCTTCCCAGTCTGGGTCAGAAGTCTTCGGAATAGTTCATAGCATTCGGGGGTCATGTACTCATGTGCCAATGATGGTTTGTTTTCTGCGATGGCTTTTTCTATTGACGCCATGGCCTTCATGTATGGAGCCGGATCTATGGTGTCTTGCCCTGTTTTAGGGAATAGCTCTGCCTCCTCTGGCTTTATATCGGCAGCAGCGTTGGCTGCTGCCAGTTTACGCTCTTTCCTTGTCTTCCTGGAGGTAGAAGCATTCCCTATAGGATAACCACATGAAGATTCCATTATTGATTCAGGAGGAATGTTCTTCAGAACCCCGGGAAGGATTCCTTCAGACTCTTTTTCAAATCTATATTCATATCGTATGTATAATTTATTATCTATGTGAATCTCGCGTAATGAAGCCTCGCCGAAACCATCTTTGACTATGATTGGTCCTTGCTCATGTTCTCCGTCATGATAATAGTAACGAAGTGAAGACACAGGATTTCCATTGTAGGTGAATTGCAGATTTAGGGTCATGTCGCCGAAGATATTTGTTCCTGTATCTACTACTTTACAGTCGAGCTGGCGGAAAATTGAGCGAAGTTTCATGGGAATTAGAACCCGAGCCTCCCCCTCACTTTCTCCTATAGAAATGTCTACAGAGTAATCTTTTGGCAGACTTTTGGCTAGGACCAGAGCCCAATAGTAATTCCTTAATGCATCGTCAATGTTGAGCCTGCTTTCTGATAACAACGCCTGCTCTATATATTTCTGTGTACGCTGCTGCCTTTCGTTGAAGACATTCCGTACTTTGTTCCTCTCAATGTAAACAAAACTTTTTGCATTAGGAGGAGCTGAAAGTTCTATAGAAGACATGAAGTCGTCCATGATAACGTTATAATAACTCTTCATGCTGAAGCGAGGTGAGTCCATGGCTAACCCACTTTCAGAGTAAGTGCTTTCAATTAAGAGAGCCAACTTTTTAAACATTTCCTCAACAGCATCCATTCGAGCCATTTCGCTCGTGCTCATTTCTTCACTTTCGCCCCAAATGTATCTAGGGTCTTTTTTTATGGCCTCAACGTCCTGACCGTAACATAGGGAATATGACATCATCAGGAAGATGAATGCAATAAAGAGAGACCCTCTATTTGGTGTTTTTAGTGGGCATATGTTTCTTCTCATCATCACTTAAGTTATTTGCAACAGATTGACGTAATAGGGTCTTCAGTTCCTCCTCGTCTCCCTGATATTCTACGCAGACATATATTGTCCATTGCCCCTTTTTGTAGATTTTATCAGTCCGTACTCTGGCATAGCCAGTGAGGACGCCCGAAACATTGGAAAGTAGTGTGGTTCGCTGGCCTTCCGGAATATCAGAGAAAGTTCGGTCTAGGTATTCCTTCTGCATGGAAAGTGCTTCTGCCCGAGCTCTTTCAGTGGCACATACCAGGGCTAGATATTCTGATGCGTCAGTGCACGATGCAGCAGCCCTTACCAGATACTTGTCTTGTGCATATATCTCAGCAGGTGTCAGTCCCGGATATACCGCCGTAGAACACCCTGTAAATGCGACCCATAGACAGACGGGTGCAATGTATTGAATTACGTTTTTCCCCATTTCAATAAAAACTAAAGGTAATGGCTGATGTGTGTGAAATCAGCCATTACCTTGTTTGCAGCCTATTGTTCGTATTCTGCTAGTTTTTTCATATATTCTTCTGCAAATTTACGGAAATTGTCGCGGTCGAACTCCATGCGTAATTTTTCATTTTTGCTAAGAGAAGATGACACGCTCTCGGCAATGTCCTTTTTTGATATGCGGATTGCAATGTGAGACTGATAGGTACCGCCAGGTGTTTGATACATTTTTTCACACACCTGCTCCACATCATTCAGCATGCGGTCTATGACTTGGGCGATTTCGCCCTCCACAATCCGAGACACATCATCCTGGTTCGCGTTGCCAGACATGGTTTTGCTGTACGAAGTAGTCAATCCTTTGGCCAAGCCCCCGATTTTCCTTTGTAACATGCTTTTGGCTGCGTCGAGTGCAGCACTCCGAGAATTCTGCATGTTCACATTTTCACCAATGCCCATGCCAGTAAAGTACTTCTCGGAATCTCGGTCATAGCCGGCACAAGGGAGGTCTATTTCCCGATTGCCATTCCATTCCGTAGGGACGTTCTTGTTTGCACTGCATCCGGTCAGCATAACCGCTGCCAGCAGGCATCCTGCAAAATAGTGTTTTCCTTTCATTTTGATTTAAATTTTATTAAACAATAAATATAGGTGTTATTGACATTTTCTGAATGAGGAGTCAAACCGAGGTGGATTGTTTCCCTTGGATGCCACTTGGCACAATACATAGGCTTTGTAGTAGAAGCCAACCTTCTCAGTGTATTCGCAGATTTTATTGACAGGAATGTTGTATTCTCTGCTGATAACAGATAAATCGTCGCCATTTTGGACGGCCTCGAATACCTTTTGTGAGTCAAGGGGGACACCAAGTCTCATTGCCGTGGTTTGGAACACCCGAGAAATGGCTTGATTCCTTGCATCTCGTTCAAGTCCTGCGGTGGCACTTTCACATACATATAGGTAGGTATCATTTTCGGGGAGAGGGACTTTCCGTGTCCATGCAGGGGCTTTATGGAAGGAACTACATCCCGACAGGAGGGACAGCCCCACCAATAGGAGAGCATACTTGAATGTCATTGTGTTTGTGTTTCTTTTGAATGTCATTATGTTCATGTTTTCTTTTATGATTTGTTTTTTTCTACTTTTTGATTAGACTTTCGGGATATCTCCGTTTTCTTCATTTCAGGGCATAAAAATAGCGTGGAACGTATCTTTGTCCGAACACCAGGGTTTCCACGCCCTCTACAGTCTAACAAGTCATTCCACGCCGCCAAGCGACGCTTCGTTGACATATTCTTGACTGTAGCATCCCGAGCTGGGACAATGTGGAAATTTGGGTGTTCAAGAATAGCACGAATCGCTATTATGTCTTTGTGATGGTTCTGTTTCTTACATATTATAACTGTTTAAAATCCGGGTGCAAAGGTACAAACTTTTTTTCATACCGGCGGAAAAATCTTTCGGGCGGGGGTGCACAATATTTGTGTGGGGAGGTGCGTTAAGGGGGGTGAAAGAATACTGGCCGAGAGCCAATAAAAGAATACAGACAGAGAGCCGATATGGACTTGAACAGTTTTTTTGAACCTGCAAGCAGCGCCGTTGTGGACTACCGCAGCCGCGAGTTCCACCCGATGCTGGGCGACCGCATAGCGGCGCATGTGGAGGGGGGCTCCTTGCCGGAATGGGAGGAGGCCGACCTGGTGCTGATGGGCGTGGGCGAGGACCGTGGGAGTGCCGACGGTCCGGGATGCGCCGTGGCGCCCGACTATATACGCCATTACCTTTACCGCCTTTCGCCCCCGCATGCCGACATGCGGATTGTGGACCTGGGCAACCTGGCGCGCGGAGTGGAGGTGAAGGACACCTACTACGCGCTGACCGAGGCGCTGGTGGCGTTGCTCGACAAGGGCAAGACGGTGGTGCTTCTCGGCGGATCGCAGGACCTGGTGTTCCCCATATACAAGGCTTACGAGGCGCTGGGCCGCGTAATCAACATCTGCTCGGTGGACTCGGATTTCAACCTTGAGGGGGGCGACACGGTGCAGTCCAACAACTATCTGCAGCACATCATCCTGCAGCAGCCCAACTACCTGTTCGACTATGTGGCGCTGGGCTACCAGTCCTATTTTGTGGGGCCGGAGATGGTGTCGCTGATGGAGGATTTGAAGTTCAGCACGCGCCGTCTGGGCGAGGTGCAGGCTTCGATGGGGAACACCGAACCGTTGGTGCGCTACAGCGATGTGATGGCGGTGGATGTGAATGCGGTGCGGCAGGGCGATGCTCCGGCCAACGCCTATCCTTCGCCGCACGGGCTGTACGGCGAGCAGGTGTGCCAGCTGGCGCGCTTTGCGGGCATGAGCGACAAGACCTCCACCTTCGCCCTCTTCGGCATGGTGCCGGGGCTGGACCGCGACGGGCAGACGGCCCACATGCTGGCACATGCCATCTGGTATTTCGTGGAGGGTTTCTACTACCGCATGGACGATTTCCCGCATCAGAGCCCGCAACACTACAAGCGCTTCACGGTGGAATTGCAGGACCACAAGATGTCCATCGCCTTCTACAAGAGCCTGAAGAGTGACCGCTGGTGGATGGAGGTGCCGTGCGACGACGCGGAGCGCCGCGCACGCTACGGCCGCCACACCCTGGTGCCCTGCAACTATTCCGACTACCAGCAGGCGCTGGGCAACGCGGTGCCCGACCTGTGGTGGCATTATTACAACAGAATCAACAATTAGACCGTTATGGACGTAAAATTCAAGGAGAAGATAGACGGCCTGGTGGCCGAGGTGGCCGCCCTGACCGACCTGCCCACCAAGGTGGCTGTGCTGAACTATATGCAACAGGAGTCGGGCTTCCTGCTCTGGCAGCTCGAGGATGAACAGCGCATCGATGAGGACTCGCGCGATTATTAGCCTCCTGGCCTTGCTGGCGGCGGGCTGCACGGGCGGCTATTCCTTCACCGGCGCGTCGATTCCGCCCGGGGCGAAGACCATCTCGGTGGCCACCTTCCCCAACTATGCCTCCACTGTGAACCCGCAGCTGAGCCAGAAGCTGACCGACGCCCTGACGCAGATGTTCTCCAGCCAGACCTCGCTGGATGTGACGCCCGGCGAGGGCGACCTGCAGGTGAGCGGCGAGATTACGGGCTACGACACCCGCGCCTCGGCCCTGAGCAGCAGCGACGAGGTGTCGATGAACCGCCTGACGGTCACGGTGAAGGTGCGCTTCGTCAACCTGAAGGACCCCGAGGCCGACTTTGAGCAGTCCTTTTCGCGCTACCGCGACTATGCGGCCTCGCGCGACTTCTCGTCGGTGGAGAGCGGGCTGGTGGAAGAGATTGTCGCCGAGCTATGCGAGGACATCTTCAACAAGGCCGTGGTGAACTGGTGACAGGCTGGCTGCTGGCGGCCCTGGCCACGGCGGTCTACCTCCTCACCATGAACCGTTCGGTCGACTGGTGGGACTGCGGCGAGTTCATCGCCACCTCCTATGGCCTCCAGGTGGGGCATCCGCCGGGGGCTCCGCTCTACCAACTGCTGGCGCGCTGCGTCATGATGCTTTCCTTCGGGAACCCCTTGTGGGTGGCGCCGTTGGGCAACGGGCTGTCCGCCCTGTGCGGCGGCTTGACGGTGATGGTGCTCTACCGCACCTGCCGCGAGTTGCGCCTGTCGCCTGCGGGCGCTGCGGTGGGTGCCCTGTGCTACCTCTTCTGCGACACGGTGTGGTTCTCCGCCGTCGAGAGCGAGGTCTACGCCATGGCGATGCTCTTCTGCTCGCTCGACGTGTGGCTGGCGCTGCGGTGGCGGCGCACGGCTGATTCCCGCCTGCCGCTCCTGCTGGCCTTCCTCTTCGGCCTGGGCCTCTGCGTCCACCTGATGACCCTCCTGGCCCTCCCCGCCGTCCTCTGGATTGGATTCGGGGGCCTGAAGGAAAGACATTCAAAATCCAAAATCCAAAATTCGAGATTCATCATTTCCTTCTTTCTCCTCGGCTTGACGCCCTACGCCGTGCTGCCCATCCGCTCGGCCGCCCACCCGCCCATCGACCAGATGGAGGGCGACTTTGCCGCCTACATCAAGCGCGAGCAGTACGACCAGGCGCCGCTCTACCCCCGCCTCTGGCGCGAGCGCGACAGGGAGAATTGGGCCGCCTGGGGTGTGAGCGACCCGGAGTCGGTGCCGGACAACGCGAAGTACTACGCCGCCTACCAGCTGGGCTATATGTACCTGCGCTATGTGATGTACAATTTCATCGGGCGCGAGAATCTGGCCTACAACCCTGACCGCGAGGGCTTTTCGCCTTTCAACATACGCTATCCGCTCTTCATCGTCCCCTTCCTGCTGGGGCTGTGGGGCATGGTGGTGCTCCGGCGCCGACGAAGCGGAGGCGGCGGCCGCGGAGCGGTGCTCCTGCTGTTCCTGTTCGGCGGCGTGCTGCTCAACTTCTACCTCAACCACCCCTGCTACGAGCCCCGCGAGCGCGACTACGCCTATGTGCTCTCCTTCTACGCCTTCGCCGTGTGGATTGCCGCCGGCGCGGACACCGCGTGGCGTGGCGGCCGCTGGCTGAGGGTGCTGGCGGTGGCGGCACCGCTCACCCTCGCCCTCGGCAACTGGCCCGACCACGACCGCAGCCGCAACACCCTGCCCCGCGACATCGCCGCCGCGCACCTCGACGAGTGCGCCCCCGACGCCATCCTCATCACCTATGGCGACAACGACACCTACCCCCTCTGGTACCTCCAGCAGGTGGAGCGCATGCGGCCCGACGTGGAACTGCTCAACATCAATCTGACTGGCTACTACGAGGTGCGTGACTTGCTGGCAGCTAACGACTTCCGCCGGCCCGTCTACCTCACCCGCTACACCTACGAGGCCCTCGGCGCCTACTTCCCGGGCACCGGCCGCAGGGTGGGCTTCTGCTGGCGGCTGTTCCCCTGCGGGGAAGCGTTCGAGGCCGCGGAAGCAGACGCCCTGGATTTCCACAACCATTTGTTTACCAACCAGAAAGGCTACATCGACCCCCTCTCGCGGGCCTTCCTGGACGCCTACCGGATGTGGGCTGATGAAAATTAGTTAATGAATGTTAAACAAGCATGATGTTTAACACTCATTAACAAATCACTTTTCATATACCTGGAGGATACCTATGGGATACGAAGAGGAGAAGAAGAGGATGCCTTAAGGGTCAGAATATCAGTCTGTTAGAATGCTTGTGCTGTAAATCAGGCATTTAGGTCGAAACCGGGCCTTCCAGCACCCCTTCAGGAGGTCGTTTCCCAGCTTTTGCAGAGATGCTTCCGACTTTACTAATAAATGTTAAATACAGTGTTTTTAACATTTCAACTGCATCTATTCTTGATGCGCCCTGAGGAGCATTTTTTCGGCCTAGAATATACTATCGGGGCGCTTTCCGCGTTAAGGGGAAAATATATATTAAAAAGCAACCGTTATGAACAGCCTCAATGCCATATCGCCCATCGACGGGCGCTACCGTAGCAAGTGCGAACCCCTGGCCGCCTATTTCTCCGAGGGGGCGCTGATTAGATACCGCGTCCGTGTCGAAGTGGAATACTTCATCGCCCTGGCGGAGTGCCTCTGCCGCAACGGACGTACCGAGCTGGGCGCCGTGGCCGGAAAGGCCGGGCAACTGCGCGACATCTACCGCCATTTCTCTGACGACGACGCGATGAGAATCAAGGAGATAGAGAAGGTGACCAACCACGATGTCAAGGCGGTGGAATATTTCCTCAAGGAGCGGTTCGATGCGATGGGCCTCGAGGCCTTGAAGGAGTTCATCCATTTCGGCCTCACGTCGCAGGACATCAACAACACGTCGGTTCCCCTCTCGATGAAGGAATGCGCCGGCGAGGTGCTGGTTCCCGCCTACAAGCGTGTGCTTTCGCTGCTGGATGAGAAGGCGGCCGAGTGGAAGGACATCCCCATGCTGGCCCACACCCACGGGCAGCCCGCCTCGCCCACCACGCTGGGCAAGGAGTGGGGCGTGTTCGCCTACCGCCTGCGCCGCCAGTTGGAGGAGCTGGAACGCCTGCCGTTCACCGCCAAGTTCGGCGGCGCTACCGGCAACTTCAACGCCCACCTGGCCGCCTATCCCGAGGTGGACTGGCGCGAGTTCGGCAACGACTTCGTGGCCAACCACTTGGGGCTGGAGCGGCAATGGCTCACCACCCAGATTGAGAACTACGACATGATGGCCGCATGGTTCGACGCCTGCAAGCGCATCAACGTGGTGCTCACCGACCTGTGCCGCGATGTGTGGTCCTATATCTCGATGGAATACTTCAAGCAGCGCATCAAGGCCGGCGAGGTGGGCTCCAGTGCCATGCCTCACAAGGTGAACCCGATCGACTTCGAGAACGCCGAGGGCAACTTCGGGGTGGCCAACGCCCTGCTGGAGCACCTGAGCCACAAGCTTCCCATCTCGCGCCTGCAACGCGACCTGACCGACAGCACCGTCAGCCGCAACATCGGGGTGCCCGTGGCGCATACGCTGATAGCTCTGGCTTCGCTGGAAAAGGGTCTCGGCAAACTCATCCTCAACGAGGCTGCCTTGGAGCGCGATCTGGAGAACAACTGGGCTGTGGTGGCCGAAGCCATACAGACCATCCTGCGCTCGGTGGGCTATCCGAGTCCCTACGAGGCACTGAAGCATCTGACGCGTACCAACGAGAAGGTAACTGCCGAAACCATAGCGGCTTTCGTGGACGGGCTTGACATACAGCCCGACGTCAAGGCCCGCATCAAGGCCATCACCCCGCACAACTACATCGGCTACACGCTGTGAAACCTGCCGGCTCATTGACATCTCGGCTGATCCGCCCCTATGCCTCGCGGTGCGTGGCCTATGTGGCGCTGACGCTGTCGGGTGTGGTCTTCACCATGGCCACAGCCTTGTCGGTGGCCGACTTCCTGAAGATACTCTTCGGCAGCGACGAGGTGGCTTCCCCGGCCCAGGGCAACCTGGTGGCGCAGGGCCTGGAGGTGCTCTACCGCTGGCTCATATCCTTCGGCCAGTTGAGGGCGTTGCTCCTCTTTTCGGCCATCATCTTCGTGCTGTATAGCCTGAAGAATGTCTTCGGCTACCTTTCGGCTGTCGAGGCCGGCGTGGTGCGCAGCCGTGCCGTGCGCGATCTGCGCAACGGGATGTTCCGCAAGGCGATGCGCCTGCCTATGTCCTATTACGACCGCCATCGCAAGGGCGATGTCATGGCGCGCTTCGGCAGCGATGTGGCGGAATACGACGACGGCATCTTGGGCTCGCTGCAGTTGCTCTCCGCGGCGCTGGTGAGCATGGTGCTCTATTTGGCCATGTTGTTCTATATCAACGTGAAACTTACCCTGTTTGTTCTCTGCATGCTGCCGCTGGTGGCCTTTGTCATTTCGGGACTTTCGCGTCGGCTGAAGCGCAATTCCCTTGAGATGCAGGAGATGAACGAGGGGCTGGTGGCCATGACCGACGAGACCATCGGCGGCCTGAAGGTCATCAAATCCTATACGGCCATCGACTTTGTGAACCGGCGATTCCGTCAGCACAACCGTGCCTATACCCGAAAGCGCGTCCATGTGCTGCGCAGGGTGGATGCCGCCTCGCCGGTGAGCGACTTCCTGGGCAATGCCATCGTCGTGGGGATACTCTTGTTCGGTGCCTGGCTTGTCTTCCATGGCGACCAGGGGCTCTCCTCCGAGCTCTTTATCTCCTACGTCATGCTCTTCGTCTTGATGATACCCCCGGCCAAGGATCTCTCCACCGCTTTTTCGCAGATGAAGAAGGGGAGGGCCTGTGCGGAGCGCCTGCAGGCTTTCCTGGACGAGGCGGAGGAGGTGGATGCCGCCCCGGCGCCGCCGGCCGTTGCCGACGAGGGGGCTCCCGCAGTGGAACTGCGCAGGGTGCAGTTCTCCTACACGGAGGGTGTGCCTGTGCTGGAAGGCATCTCGTTCAAGGTGCCGCGAGGCGCCACGGTGGCCTTGGTGGGCAGTTCCGGCAGCGGGAAATCCACCGTCGCCGACCTGCTCTGCCGCTTCTATCCCTGTGCGGACGGGAGTATCTTCCTGTCTGGGGTGGACATCAACCGCCTGCCGCTTCACGAGGTGCGCAGCCGCATCGGCGTGGTGGCGCAGGACACGTTGCTGTTCAACGACACCGTGGCGGCCAACATCGCCTTCGGCAGTCCCGGGGCCAGTCGCGAGCAGGTGGAAGCGGCGGCACGTGCGGCACAGGCACACGATTTCATCATGCAGATGCCCGAGGGCTACGATACCAACCTGGGCGACGGAGGGGGGCTTCTCTCGGGTGGCCAGCGGCAGCGTATCAGCATCGCCCGCACTCTGTTGCGCAACCCCGAGGTGCTGATTCTCGACGAAGCCACCTCGGCCCTCGACACCGAGAACGAGCGCCTGCTGCAGGCCACATTGGCCGAGGTGCTGCGCGGCCGCACCGCCATCGTCATCGCCCACAGGCTGACCACCATCATGGGGGCCGACAACATAGTGGTGCTGGACCACGGACGCATTGTGGAGCAGGGCCGGCACGAAGAACTCATGGAACGCAAAGGGCGCTATGCCGAGTTGGTGGCGCTGCAGTCATTCAGTCGATGAGGAGGCTGGTTCATATTCTGCTGATGTTGTGTCCGCTGGGTCTGGCGGCCCAGACGATGGTGGCCCCGTGTACGGACTGGCTGGCTTCGGTCGAGGAGTCCACGCAGCGGATAGTGCTCACCTGGACCCCCAGCGCCGACACCGCCGCCCTGGGCTACCACATCTGCACCGGCATGCCTTGCCTGGACTACGACACCGTGTTCGGCCGCACGAACGCCCGCTATACCTGCCAGGATCATCTGGCCACCGAGACCCATACCTACCGCCTGCATGTCTTCGACAGTGCCCGCAACGTCAGTTCCCTCACCCCGTCGTTCGGCCCGGTGGTGCTGGAGGCCACGATGGACCCATGTGCCTCCACGCTGAGCGCCTCGTGGACGGCCTATGTGGGCATGCCGGAGGGTGTGAGGGAGTACCGCCTGCTGGGGTGCTTCGACCCGTCGGCGCCGCCCCATCGCTACGACACCCTTTACAGCGGCCCCCTGCTGTCCTGCACGCTTCCGGTGCCGGACACAACGCGGCGTCTGTGGCTCAAGGTGGAGACGCTCGGCGGCGGCAGCGACACGCTGTTGCGGTCGGAGTCGAACAGGGTGGCACTGGAGCGCATGTCGCCCGACAGCAGCGGCTACGGCGAAGTGGCGGGCATGGATTATGACAGCCTGCATTTCTGCAACCGCATCACCTTCACTCCGGGGGGCGATTCGGTGACTGAAAGATACACGCTGTGGTGCAGCACCGACGGCGGAGGGTGGCTTCCGCTGGCGATGCTCGAGCCTCCGCTCTCCACCTACATGGATGCCGAGGTGAACCCCTACGACTCGCTGCGGTGCTACCGCCTCTCGTGCCTGGACCCTTGCGGGAAGAATGAACGCTACGGGGCGACGCACTGCCTGACGCTTCCGCCTCCCGTGCATCCAGCCGCCTATATCCCCAACACGCTCCTGGCCGGCGACCCCGCCAACGGGACCTTCCTCCCGGTACTCCCCGGGCAGTGGGGCACCCCTTACGACCTCTACATCTACAACCGCAGCGGCCTGCAGGTGTTCCACAGCGACAACCCCTCCGTGGGCTGGACCCCGCAGTCCTCTGTGCCGCAGGGGGTGTACACCTACATCCTCCGCTGCCGTTTCAACGACAACCGCATCAAGACCTTCCGCGGCACCGTCCTTTTGCTCAAGTAAAAATCCCCTATCGTCATGAAAATAGCCCTCTATTACCGCCACATCGACCCTGCCGACCGGCAGGCGTTCGAGAGCCTCCTTGCCGAGCTGGCGGCTGCCCGCATAGAGACCGTCGAGGTGCACGACGGCGACTCGGTCGACACCTGTGACTACCTCTTCTCCATCGGCGGCGACGGCACGCTGCTCAGCTCCGTGCAGTTCGTCCGCAGCGGCAATCCGGCCGATTTTCCTCCCATCCTGGGCATCAATTTCGGCCACCTGGGCTTCCTCACCACCGTGGGCAGGGAGGGGCTGAAGGCCATGGTGGACGACCTGGTGGCGGGACGTTTCACCCTGGAGGAGCGCACCCTGCTGCAACTGGCCACCTCCGGGCGACAGGCCACCGTCTCCTACGCCCTCAACGAGGTGTTTGTGCACCGCGGCGAGGACATGTCGCTGCTGCGGACCGAGGTCTATGTGGACAACCTCTATGTGGCCACCTATGCCGGCGACGGCGTCATCGTGGCCACCCCCACCGGCTCCACCGCCTACTCCCTCTCCTGCGGCGGACCCATCCTCACACCCGACTCGCGCTGCCTGGCCATCACCCCCATCTCCGCCCACACCCTCACCCTTCGCCCCATCATCGTGCCCGACACCGCGCGGTTGCGCCTCAACGTGAAGAGCGGCCCCTTCACCCTCGGCGTCGACTCGCGCCGCGAGGCGTTCGGCGAGGCCGTCTCGTTCGACTTGCAGCGCGCCCCCTTTTCCATCCGCCTCATCCGCACCGCAGGGCAGAATTTCTTCTCCGCCATCCGCGACAAGCTGATGTGGGGCACCGAGGTTAGGCACCCCTGACAAGCCCCTCCCCGGGGGGTCCCTATGTGCACTCCTGGAGGGGAAGGAGAGGGGAAGAAGATGATGTCTCCAAGACGCTGAGATACAGCGTGTTGAAAATGGGCTGTTTTGGGCCCTTTTTGGACTTTTGGAGCCGTTTTTTTGCGGGATTTTCAGGGGGTGAAAAGAGGGGTTTTCGGAGGGGTGGCTAAAAATAATTTGCAGGTGTGCCGAAATTTTTGTTACTTTGCAGTTGGAATGCCCTCGAAGGGCAGAGACGTAATTGGTTTATAATCATCTATATAATATGAAAAGACTACTCAAAAAGGCCTTTCCCATGCTCTTGATGGCCGGCGTGCTGGCGATGAGCGGCGTGCAGGTGTCGTGCAGCAGCTCGGACAACATGTACAAACGCTCCAAGACCAACAAGGCGCGCAAAGTGAAATCGAACATCAAGGTGAAGGGCAACAACAAGACCAACGGCCACACGACACGCTCCTACTAACCATGAAATCAGCACTCTATCCGCTCAGGTTCCAGCCCCTGTACAAGAATGTCATCTGGGGTGGCAACCGATTGAAAGGCTATGGGTTCCACTATGACCCTCTGCCCAACTGTGGCGAACTGTGGGCATTGTCGTCGGTGGAAGGCCGCGAGTCGGTCATTGCCAACGGCTTCCTCGCCGAGAACACCCTCAACGAGGCCATAGAGATATACATGGGCGACTTGGTGGGCGAGAAGGTATACAACCGCTATGGCAACCAGTTCCCCCTGTTGTTCAAGATGATAGACGCCGCGCAGGACCTCTCCATACAGGTGCATCCGGACGATGCCCTGGCCCAGCGGCGAGGGATGCCCTACGGGAAGACCGAGATGTGGTATGTGATGCAGGCCGAGGCCGGCTCGCGTCTCATCAGCGGCTTCCAGGCGGACACCACGGCAGAGGCTTACACCGCCGCCCTGGCTGCCGGCAGGTTGGAGGAGTTGCTCCATGCCGAGGAGCCCCATGCCGGCGATGTCTACTTCATCCCTGCCGGCCGTGTCCATGCCCTGGGCAAGGGACTTATGGTGGCGGAAATACAGCAGACCTCCGACTGCACCTACCGCCTCTATGACTACAACCGCCGCGACGCCGACGGCAACCTGCGGCAACTGCACACTGCCGAGGCCCTGGAGGCTATAGACTTCAGCGGCATCAAGGGCCATGCCCATACCCAATACCGCGAGCAGCGCAACCAGACCGTTTCGCTGGCCCACTGCCCCTACTTCTCCACACGCCTTGTCAGCCTCGATGCCCCGATGCGGAAGAGCAGGGAAGAGCAGGATGTCTTCGTGGTGTACTTCTGTGTGGAGGGTATCGCTGCGGTGAAGGCCCTGGAGACACTGGTGCCGATGCATGCCGGCGAGTGTGTGCTGGTGCCGGCGGTGGCCGACCAGGTGGAGCTCTTCTGCGAAGGGCCTGCCAAGTTGCTGGAAGTCACTATCGACACCGCCGACTGGAACGATGCACCGAGTCAGGAACGCGACTGGGTGGCGCAGTTCGTCGGTTCGCAACAGATATAGACCTTTCCGCCATGAAGCACCCTCTGATCCTCCTGCTGGCTGTGCTGCTCTTCCTTCCGGCCTTCGGGCAGAACAAGAAGAGCGAGCCTCTGTTCGAGCAGGCGGTGGAGAAGGGCATAGCCAAGAAACACGAGGAGGCCATCAAGCTGTTACACAAGGCGTTGGATATAGATCCCAACTATGTGGAAGCCTGGTTGCTGCTGGGGAGGCAGTATTTGGCTTTGGAGCGCTACCCCGAGGCTCGCGAAAGTTACCAGCATAGCCTCGATCTCGGCTCGAAGAGTCCTCGGTGGCAGCGCGAAGCCAAGGAGGGGATACGGGTGGCCGACTTCCGGCAGCATGCTGTGGAGCATCCCGTGCCTTTCCGGCCTATCAACCTGGGTCCCAATGTCAATACGGAGGACGACGAGTACCTGCCGGCACTTACGGCCGACTACCGTATGCTGGTCTTCACGCGTCGCTCGCCGCGTCGCGCCACCACCGCCCCGGGGCTGCCGCAGGAGGAGGACTTCTACTGTTCGATGTACGACACGATGGAACTGAATTGGGGCCCTGCCCACCGCATGCCCGAGCCGTTGAACAGCAATGGCAACGAAGGGGCCCAGACCATATCGCACGACGGGCGGGTGGTCATCTTCACCGCCTGCGGACGCAGCGGCGAGCCTACGGGCTGCGACATCTACATGAGTGTGCGCCAGGGTGGCCGGTGGGGCAAGCCGCGCAACCTGGGGGCGCCGGTCAATTCGGTGCACTGGGAGTCGTTCCCTTCGCTCAGCATCGACGGCTACACGCTCTACTTTGTCTCCAACCGCCCCGGAGGATACGGCGGCACCGATATCTGGTGTTCTACCCTTGAGGAGGGTCGCTGGAGCGAACCCCGCAACCTGGGTCCCGAGATCAACACGCCGGGCAACGAGACAGCCCCCTATATCCATTTCGACGACAAGACGCTCTACTTCGCTTCCGACGGGCATATCGGCATGGGCGGCATGGACCTCTTCCGTGCCAAGCGCACGAGCGACAGCACGTGGGGCGAGGTGAAGAACCTGGGCTATCCCATCAACACCTCCGGCGAGGAGAACAACCTCATCGTGGCCCCCGACGGGCGCACGGCCATCTTCAGCAGCGACCGCTATGGCGGCTACGGGAAGCACGACCTCTATTCCTTCGTCATGCCGGCGCCGGTGCAGCCGGAGCGCATCACGTTCATCGACCCTGTGGTGCAGGCCGAGAACCTGCTTTCGCTGGGCGACACGGTCACCTTGAACAATATCCATTTCCTCACCGCCAGTGCCGAACTCTACGAGGCTTCGAAGGCTGGACTGGACCGCCTGGCCGAGGCCTTGAAGCGCCACCCGAGGCTCAGGCTGGAGGTGGGCGGCCATACCGATGCCGTGGGCAAGGAGGAGGACAACATGGTGCTTAGCGAGCGGAGGGCCAAGGCGGTGTATGACTACCTGGTGGAGCGCGGTGTGGCGGCCGAGAGGCTCACCTACAAGGGCTATGGCGAGACGCGCCCCGTGGCCGACAACAATACGAAAGAGGGCCGCGCGATGAACCGTCGCACGACCCTGACTCCTATCCGATAGATGCTGCGCGTGGCGTCAGGCTATCCAGCCCACCACGTCGCCTTTCTTCACCATCTGGCCTTGCTTGGCGCAGGTGTCTATCACCTTGCCGCCCTTGAGGGCTGCGAGGGGCACGATGGCGTAGGACGACTCGATATTGGCCACGGCAGCGCCTTCCTTCACCTCGGTGCCGGGGGCCGGCGGGGTGCTGGTGTCGTCGAAGCGTACCTCCCATAGCAGGCGGCCGGTGGCGGTGGCCACCAGGGGGGTGGCGTCGGGATATTTCTGCGAGATGTAGTTCAGGGCGCCTTCGCCGGACGGGGCTTCGGCTTGGGCCTTGCCGCCCTTCTCGATTCGCAGTTTCTCCACCTCCTTGTGGAAGCGCTCCTTGGCGAGGCCGCTCTTGTAGTCGCGATACTGGCGGTCGTGCATGGCCAGCTCGAAGAGTTCCTCGTCGTCCTGGCCACGGTCCCAGCCGTTCTGTTCCATCTCCTTGATGTATTCCGGCAGGGCGTCGGGGTAGGCTTCCTGGGGGATGCCGGTGTAGAACTCCATGCCCTGGCTTTTGGCCAGCTCCACGATTTCGGGGGCCAGCGGGCCGGGCAGTTTGCCGGCGCGGCCGAGAATCATGCTCCACGAGTCCTTGTCGATCTGGCTGAAGCGGGGCTTGCCCTGCGCCATGGAGAGGAGGTTCATGACAGCTATGTTCTTGGTGTACTGGCTGAAGGGGGTCACCAGGGGCGGATAGCCCAGCAGGGGCCAGATGTGCTCCACCTCCTGGAAGAGCTGCACGGTGAGTTCCTCGAAACTCATCTCGGGTTTGCCGCTTTTCTTCAGCGCCATGTTGATGGCCCCGTGCACACCCTTGAGGTCGCTCATCATGGAGCCCATCATGCCGCCCGGCAGGCCGCAGCCCACGAGGAGCGAGGTGCTGATGCGGTTGCCCGGGTCGATGTAGAGGCCGAGGAAGTCGTCGATGAACTCCTGCGTCAGTTTGCGGGCCTCCATGTAGGCGTCCATGTTGATGTCCTTCACCTGGAAGCCTGCGTCCTTGAGCATGGCCTGCACGGAGATGACGTCGGGGTGCACCATGCCCCAGGAGAGGGGCTCCATGGCGCAGTCGATGACGTCGGCCCCGGCCTGTGCCACCATGAGGGTGCTGGCCATCGAGAGGCCGGGACCCGTGTGGCCGTGGTATTGCACGACGATGTGGGGGTGCTTGGTCTTGATTTCCTTCACGAGGCGGCCCAGTGTCGCCGGGCGCCCCACGCCGGCCATGTCCTTGAGGCATATCTCGTCGGCGCCGAACTCCACCAGCCGGTCGACAATGCCCATGTAGTACTCCACCGTGTGGATGGGCGAGTGGGTGATGGAGAGGGCGGCCTGGCTGATCATGCCGGCCTCCTTGGCGGCCACAACGCTGAGCTCGAGGTTGCGCGGGTCGTTCAAGCCGCAGAAGGAGCGCATGATGTCCACCCCCTGCGCCTTCTTCACCTTGGGCATGAGGCGGCGCACGTCGGCCGGCACGCCGTACATGCGGAGGCCGTTCAGGGCGCGCTCCAGCATGTGGGTCTGGATGCCGGCCTGGTTGAAGGGCTTGGTCCAGGCGCGGACGGCCTTGTTGGGGTTCTCGCCGTACATCAGGTTTACCTGCTCGAAAGCGCCGCCATTGGTCTCGATGCGGTCGAAACATCCCATGGCGATAATCACGGGGGCTATTTTCTCCAATTGGTCTACCCGCGGCTGGTACTTGCCGCTGCTTTGCCACATGTCGCGGTAGACAAGACTGAACTTTATCTCTTTTGCCATTGTGCTATTGGTTTGATTTAAAAAACTTTACCCCAATTTAACAATAATTGGGGATAGTGCAAATATACACTTTTTTCCGAAGGTGGGAAAATTAATTTTCCGGGCAAGTGGTCCATAAGCGTTCATATCGGTTCTCAGTCGAAGTAAATACCTAGGGGATACCTACCGGATACCTAGAGGGTCGGTGCCGGATAGGGGTGGGAGGGGACGAAAAAAGCCACCCTCCGGGAGAGGGTGGCAGGGGGTGTGTGTGCAGGGTGGCGGCTATGCGTTCTTGTAACGCTCGATCTGCACCCTGAGGGTGTCCACGCAGTCGGAGACGGCCTGCTCGAAGTTGCCGGCCTGTTTGCTCACGAAGAGGTCCGATCCTGGCACATTGATGCGGATATCGGCAACCTTCTTGAGGTCCGATTCTGACTTGAGGGTCACCTCGCATCCGACGGCATTGTCTATCAGTCGGTCCAGTTTACCCACTTTCTCGTGGATGAATTTCTCGAGTTTCTCGTCGGTGCGGAACCTGACGGCGTTGATGGTGATGTTCATAATGTCCTCCTTTTTTATTGGGTTGTTATTTCAGTTTTCGTCCGCGCGGGTGGGCATGCTTGTAGACATCCTTGAGGTGCTCGCGGGTGACATGGGTGTAGACCTCGGTGGTGGCCAGGTCCTCGTGGCCGAGCAGCTCTTTGATGGCTTGTATGTTGCCTCCTTCGTTCAGGATATGGGTGGCGAAGCTGTGGCGGAACACGTGGGGGCTGATGCGGTCGGCGTTGGAGAGGCGCGTCATGTACTTCTTCACGGTGCGGTAGATTTCCCCGACGGTGATCTGTCGCCCCTTCCTGTCCACGAACAACCACGGGCTTTCTCTCATTTCCTGCCCCTTTAACGCAATATATTCCAATATATTGTGTGCCAGTTCGGATTCTATCGGTATGATGCGTTCCTTGTTGCGTTTGCCCAGCACCTTGAGGGTGAGGGCCGAGAGGTCGGCCGAGTGTTCCTGGAGGTTGGCCAGTTCGGAGCGGCGGATACCCGTCTCGTAGAGCATCCGCAGCATGAGGCGGTCGCGGCGGCCCAGGAAGTCGTCGGGGAAGATTCCCTCGTCGTAGAGGTGTTCCACCTCCCCCTCCTTGAAGAAGACGGGCAGGCGCTTGGGTTGGCGTGGCGGCGACACCTTGGCCATGATGTCTGTATCCAGGTAGCCGCGTCGCCGGAGGAAGAGGAAGAAACTGCTCAGCGACGAGAGCCGCCGCTTGACGGTGCCGGGCACCTCCCCGCGGTCCATGTGCTCCATCTGCCAGGCGCGCACCTCGCGGGCCGTCACCTGGTCGAGAGTGGTTACCTCCTCCCTCGCCAGCCAGGCGGCAAAGTCCTCCAGGTCGGCCATATAGTTGCGCACGGTGCCCGGGGCCAGACGGCGTTCGGTGGCGATGTAGTTGCGGAAGCGTTCTATGCATTCATCCAGGGGCATGGCGTTTTATCTTAGGAGGAGTACGGTACCGGTGGCGGTGTTGGAGGCCGAGGGGTGGGCTTCCGGCGTGTAGCGTATGTGCCACACGTAACTTCCGCCCGGGCAGGGGTCGCCGTTGCGGTTGCGGCCGTCCCACTGGGAGTGGAAGTCGTCCGACCGGAACACCAAGGCCCCCATGCGGTTGTATATATGGATTTCGGCATTGAGGATACCCTCTCCGACGAAGAAGAAGGTGTTGTTGTTGTCCTCGTCGGGGGTGAAGACGTTGGGGGCGAGGATGGAGCGGTGGAGCAGGGGAAGCAGCGCGATGGCGGTGTCGGCGCAGTGGCCGTCGTCCACTACCAGGGCCACGCGCGTGGTGTCGCTGCCGGAGGATGCCTGGCTGTGCAGGTGGCGTGAGGTCTCCGGTTGCAGGACATGGTCTATATACCAGCTGCGCTCGGCGTATTCCTTGCTGACGTCATAGGCGTCGAAGTCCAGTGTCGGCTGCACCAGCGCGCTGGGGTTCACCTTCAGCACCGCCTCCGGCCTGCGTGCAGGTTCGAGCGACAGGGAGGCGGTGGCGGGGCAGTGGGGGTCGGCATAGTAGTCGGCATAGAGGGTGTAGGTGGTGTAGGTGTCGGGGCGCACGTGGATGGTGGCGAGGGATTCCTGTCCGTCGAGGGTGGAATCCGGCGGATAGGCGCTCCATTGCAGGTAGGGGACGCTGCTGGTGGCCTCGATATGGTGATAGAGGGTGTCGCAGTCGTAGTCGCTGGTGATGGAGAGTTGCGGCAGGTCGAGCCGGGTGAGGGCTATGGCCAGCACGCTGTCGCAGCGGTGGATGGTGGAGAGGGTGTCGGCATAGTAGCCTCCCTCGGTCAGTTCGTGGCTGCGGAAGAGGTAGGAGGTGCCTTGGCAGAAGGTGTCGATGGCCACCTCGAGGGTGGAGTAGTGTACGGTGAGGTGCAGGGTGACCACGCTGTCGCATCCGCGGGCGGTGTGGAGGGTGTCCAGCGCGCCGATGCTGTCGGCATAGTAGGTGTGGCCGTCAATCCATGTCATGGAGTCGCATACCTCATGGAGGTCGTCGGCATAGGCGCGTGGCACTATCTGCAAATGCATCGTCACCATGCTGTCGCATCCAAAGGCGGTGCTGTCGGTGTGCAGGTAGGTGCCGGTGGTGGTGAGCAGGGTGTCGAAGAAGGGCATCCGGCTGTCGTGGCAGAGGGTGTCGTGGTGGTGGATATAGTAGGAGGGCATCAGGTGCAGGTTCAGCGTCCGCACGCTGTCGCATCCCTCGACGGTGGCCAGGTGGCGTGTGCGGGATAGGATGCCGGAGGTCTGGTCTACGGACACTGTGGTGTCTATCCATAGGTATTGGGGCTGGGTGTTGCAGATGGAATCGGTGTCGGTGAACCGGTAGGAGGGGAAGACTTGCAGGGCATGGGTGAGGGTGTCGAGGCAGCCGTTACGGTCCACGGTGTAGCAGGTGTAGGCGCTGTCGGCCGTCGGGGTGGCCAGGAGGTTCCCTGTGCCACCGCCAGCCCACTGCCATACGGTGGCGTTCATCACCTTGAGGGTATCGGCGGCTTCGTTGTCGCACCGGCGCGGGCGTCCGGCGAGGCTGGCGGCGGGGTGGGGGTAGACGAGGTGGATGGTGCGCCGCAGGGTGTCGATGCACTGGTCGTTGGCGATGCCGGAGATGAGGGTGATGTCGTAAAGCCCGGTATCGGCTATGTGGAGCGACAGCGTGTTGGCGGTGGATGTGCTTCCGTCGGGCAGCAGCCAGAGGGTGGATTCGCAGCTCTCGCCGGTGCCGATGGGGGTCAGTCCGTCGCCCGAGATGGTGCTGCGGTTGGTCAAGGTGAGGTCGAACTCGCAGCCTGCCACTGCCACGCTGGTGTCGAACAGCGACAGCGGGTAGCGGGCACCGGCGAAGGCACTCATGGTGAAGTTGCACGAGGGGTTGTCCACGAACGAGAGGTTGCAGTAGTAGGTCAGGCTGTTGTCCGAGCGCACCCAGATGCTGGCGGAGTCGGATATGGTGGTGGGGTCTTGGTTGGTGTACCAGCGGTAGTTGAATCCCGACGGGGCGGTGAAGCGGTTGCTGGGCACGTTGCTGCACCCTTCGGTCTGCATGCGCTTGCTGGCACACTCGAGGGTGAAGTAGGCGTAGCCGAAGTGCGACCCCTCGCCGCAGTCGTTGGTGGTGAGGCGTATGAAGATGGTCTGCCCGTTGTAGGCGCTGAGGTCCATCCCCACCGTGGTCCAGTCCTTCCAGAGCACCTCGTTGGGGCCTTGGTTCCAGTTGAGGCTGGGGTTGGCGATGAAGAAGGCCATGCCGCAGGAGTCGATGAGTTCGTCGTTCTGGTTCAGTATTTCAAGCCTGAAGCGTGGCTGCAGGTCGGCCGAGTGCTCGGGGTCCTGCAGCACGGCGGCGTACTTCAGGATGAGCAGGTCGAACTGCGAGGAGTCCACGGTCATGCCGTATGTGATGCTTTCTGCCTGCGGGTCGCCGCTGCCGCCGGTGGTCCAGTTGCCGAGGCGCACCGAGGCATTCTCCCCCAGGGGCACGGTGCGTAGCAATCCGCCGGTGCGGGCGTCGCGTTCGGTGGTGTCGAAGTGCACCGTGTGGCGCGAGGCGGCGCTGAGGTAGCCGTGGTCTATCACGCCCAGATGCTGCGAGGGGCTGCTGTAGCTGCCGTATTTGCAGGTGACGTAGGAGGCACGGAGGTCGGTGTAGTCTATGCATCCGGTGCCGCCTTTGGGGGTGAAGGTGGAGAAGGTGTCTGTAAGCACGGGGCGGCAGGGGTCGCCACTGCAGTGGCGACTGACGTAGAAGGTGTAGTCGGTCAGGGGGTCCAGGCCGGTGATTTGCAGCGGTGGCACCATGGCGCTCACCACCGTGCCGCTGCCGGAGGGGAAGCCTGTCGGCCCGTATTCTACGCTTACGGTGGGTAGCCCCTGCTGGTCCCACGTGAAGATGGCACGGTCGGCCTCGGTCTCTTGCAGCCTTGTGTTGTAGGCTGCGCAGGTCGATACCGACAGGTCGAGCAGTCTCACCCACCCGCTCCCCTCGCTCCGCAGGGCCAGGAAGCGGCCGGAGCCGTAGTAGCCGTCCAGCGAGTGGAAGAGGTAGTTGTTGCCCGAGGGGGAGAATGTGGCGAGGGAGTCGAACGTCGTGGGGTCTCCGGCGTCGCTCATGGTGCCCAGGGTGACCCGCTGGGAGGCCGTCTGGGTCTGCAGGCGCAGCATGACGTTCAGCCTCCGCAGGCTGTCGGCATCCAGTTGCGGCAGCACCAGGTATACCGTGTTGCCGCTTCCTGCCAGGCGCAACCACTCTCCGGGCAGGCGGTCGGGTCCCAGCGTGACGGTGTCCACGCAGTAGGGTAATGCCTGTGCGGGGGGCAGGGTGGCTATCTCGATGGGCGGGCGGCATGCCGTCTCCAGCGAGTCGCATTTGAAGTAGAGGTGGTACGTGGTGTCCGGCAGCAGCGCGAGCATCAGCGGCGGCGGGGTGGCTTTCATCGTGGTGGAGGCGGTCCCGCCCGCGGGCAGGTACTCTATATAGTAAGGTGATCCGAGGCCGGCGGTATCCCATTCCAGCACGATTTGGCCTCCGCCGGGCTTGCCGATGGCGACCTCACGCGGCAGGGCGCAGGAGGCGATCTCCACGCGCCGCAGTTTCAACGTGCCGCTTCCCGCCACTTGCAGGCGCGGACGCTCGGCGTGGGAGGCTATGCGTATCGTCTGCCAGCTGCTGGCGGGGCGGCGCAGGGTGTCGCCATCCACCACCAGGGCCAGCGTGGTGGCCGAGAAGTGCACCTCCAGGTCCAGCACCTTCTCCCCGGCGGGCAGGATGGGCAGCAGCACCCCCACCTGCTGTTCGCCGCTGACGGTCAGCGACAGGGTGCCGCCTGTGGTGGCGACGGGTGTCCCCAGCGCGTCGCCGAACGGGGTCCAGCCTGCGGGCATGCCGCTGGCAAAGTCGCAGCAGTAGGGCAGGGGGACGGCCTCCGAGGTGGCCAGTTGCCAGGGGCTGTAGCAGGGGGTGGCGACGGTGTTGCAGAGGGGATAGAAGTCGTATACGGTGCCGGGCGCCAGGCCGGAGAGCACCATGCTGTCGGCCACGGTGACGGTGGTGCCGCTGCCGGGGGTGAATCCGGTGGGGCCATACTCGAGGGTGCCGGTGCCGAGCAGGGCTGTCTGGTTGCCGTTGCGGGCCTCCACCGTGGGCCATTCGCAGTCGGTCACCGCCAGTTCCTCCACGGTGGCCGTGCCGGTCAGCGCCCGCAGGCCGAGGAAGCGTCCGCTGCCGGCGTAGTGTGCCAGCGAGGTGTGCAGCCGGTGGCGGGTGCCGGTGGGGCAGCGAAGGGTGTCCAGGGGGAGGAAATGTGCCCAGTCGCCGTCATGTTCCATCACGCCCACCTCCACCGGTGCGCCCCCTTGCAGGGTGAGGTAGAGGTGCAGACGGCGCACGCTGTCGATGGCTATCTCCGGCAGTTGCAGCTGTCCGAGGGTGAGGTTGGTGCGGCAGTAGGGGAGGGGTTCCTCCTGTGGCATCCTGATGCGCAGGGGAGGCAGGCAGGTGGGTGCCGCGCCGTTCTCAAGGGTGTAGAGCCAGTAGAGGCCCCCGGGCTGCAGTCCGGTGAGGGTGTGGCTCGGGGTGTTGAGGTGCAGCGTAGTGCCGGCGCCGTGGGCGAAGCCGGCAGGGCCGTACTCGATGTCGCAAGCGGCGGTGGGGATGGCCAGCTCCAGTGTGCGGGCGCTGGTGACGGCCACGGCGGGGCTCGCGGCGGTGGTCACCGCCAGGCTGTCCACCCACAGCTCCACGGCCGGGCCTATGCTGTAGGCACAGAGGGCTATGCGCCGCCCTGCCACCACGGGCAGCAGGCTGGTGCGCCGCTGCCAGGTGCTGTTGGCGCTGCATTGGAACGTGTCCATCGGGGAGAAGGTGTTAGGGTCGGCGTTGGCGTCGATGTAGCCTATGGCCAGTCGGGCGTTGCCCATGTTGGTGGTGCGCAGGCTGAGGGCCAGCTGCACGCTGTCGGTGGCGGCGGAGAGCGGCGGCAGCGCGGCGAGGCTGCGGTTGGCCGCGGCCGACTGTCCCTTCATGACGAGCACACGGTTGGAGGCGCTGTTGAGGGCGGGGGTGTTGGAGTAGGTGCGGCTGTTGGTCCACCCGTCGGGCAGGCCGCTGGCGGTGGCGGTCTCGAAGAATTCGCAGTAGGGGGTGGCCGTGGGGCTGTTGAGGGTGAGTTTCACCGCGTGGCAGTCGGCCGTCGTGTCGCAGAGGGCGGTGAGGTAGATGTCGCTGTTGTCGCCTGGAGTCAGGGCGGCGAGGGTGTAGGGCGGTGCGCTGACGGTGTCTTTTGTGCCGCTTCCGCGCACAAAGCCGCGGGGGCCGTACTCGATGGCTACGGCCGTGGGGGCGTTGAGGGGCTGCCATTCCACCACCCCGCCGGCGCTCACCGTGGCGTCGCCCAGGCCGCAGGCGGTGACGCTGAGGTCGTCGAGGTAGAGTGTGCAGGTGTCCGGCGCCGCCAGGCGCAGGGCGATGTACCGGTACCCGGTGTGGGGTGAGGCCAGGCGGCTGGCGAAGCGCTGCCATTCGCGTGGGCGCGTGAGGCGCAGGGTGTCGAGGGGGATGAAGGTGTGGGCCGAGTCGGGGTCGCGCATCACGCCCAGCACCAGCGCCCCGTTGGTCAGGGCGGCGGTGCCTGTGGTGAAGGCATGGAGGCTGACCATCAACTGCGTGGGGTCGTCGGTCGGGGGCAGCACCACCGTGGTGCTGTTCTTCACCATCAGGCTGTGGTAGCTTTCATGCGCCGCGAGGTCGCTGACGCTGCTGGCTCCTCCTATGCGCCGCCAGTGATGGATATACGCCCCGGGTGCATAACTCTCGAAGTCAATGCAGTAGGGGGGTGTAAATGGGCTCGGGTAAGTGTTGATGGTGAAGGAATAGCGTTGGGTGGCGGCCAGGCTGTTGTCGGTGCGGGGGTAGGTGCCGTGGGTGTAGCCGTAGCCGCCGCAGTCGCAGAGGGAGCGGAAGCTGAAGGTGTAGGTCGCGTCGGGGAGCAGGCCCGTGAACCGGGCGGGCGGCGCGGTGTATTGGAGGGTCTGCGTGGTGCCGCTGCCGGTGATGGTGATCTCGGCGGCCGAGGTGCCGATGCTTTCCCACTCAAGGGTGATGGAGGTGCTGTCGCGTTGCGAGTCGTGGATGTTGTATATGGCGCAAGGTTCCACGCAGAGGTCGTCGATATAGAGGCGTGCTTCGCCGTTGCCGCCCACCAGCGCCAGCGCCACGTCGGCGTGTGCAGTGCCGAGGTCGACGATGTGGTGCTGCCAGGTGTCCAGGGGGCCGAGGGCGAGGGTGTCGGTGGGGATGAAGGAGGCGGGGTTGCCGATGTCGGGCAGGCGGCCGGCCAGGAGCAGGGTGCCGGCGGGCAGTTGCGAGGCGTTGCTCCAGAAGGAGAGCGCCAGGTGCTGCGAGGGGCTGGTCAGGTCGGGCAGCAGCATCAGGGTGCTGCTGTTGCGGCTGGCGCGGAAGTAGAGCGAGCGGGGCGACGAATGGCTGCGCTGGGAGTTGACGATGGGGTAGGCGCCCAGCGGCGAGGAGCGGCGCCAGTCGGAGGGGAATCCGTTGTTGGGCAGGGCGTCGAAGTTCTCACAGAGGGGTGTGGCCTGGGGCACCGGCGCGGTGAGCAGGTGGGTGACGGTGCGGTGGCAGGGCACGGCGCCGGTGTCGCAGAGGGGGGTGATGTGGATGGCGTAGTGGGTGCCGGGGCTGAGGCCCTGGAGGCGCAGGGAGTCCTGGGTGCGCACCACGGTGCCGCTGCCGTCGGCGAAGTCGGCACTGGCCGAGGCCACGGCCTTGTATTCCACCTTGACGCTGTCGCCGTTGCAGGTGGACCACTCCAGGAGGGCCGAGTGTTGCTCCACCTGGCTGACGCTGGTGCCGACGACGGCGTCGCGGTGCAGCGTGACGGCGTCGATGCGCCATGCGCCGTCGGCGCGCAGGGCCGGCAGGTGGCCGGCGGGGATGCCCAGGGGCACCGCGTGGTGCTGCCACGAGCCGCTCGTGAGGGTGGCCGCGGCGGTGAAGGTCCCGTAGGGGTAGTCCATGGTGCCCACGGTGAGGGTGCCGGCGCCGGTGCCGTAGAAGTCGAGCAGGAGGCTGTCTGCCGAGGCGATGTTGGTGAGGGGGAGGGTGACGGTGGTGCCGGCGTCGAGCAGCAGGCTGTGCGTCCCTTCGTAGGCGGTGGTGTTGGCCGAGGCCGTGCCCTGGGGGCACACCCATCCTTGCGGCAGGCCTGTGGCGTCGAAGGAGGTGCAGTAGGGCACCGTGACGGCATGGGCGAAGGTGGCGAAGCTGTGCAGGTCGTAGGCGCAGGGGCGGTCGCCGCAGGCGGGGTAGACGTAGAGGTCGTATTGGGTGGCGGGCGCGAGGCCGGCGAGGGTGAAGGGCTTGGTGGTGGCGCTCACCGCGGTGCCGCTGCCGGGGGTGAAGCCCGGGGGGCCGTATTCGAGGAGCACGGCGTTGCCGCCGTTGCCGCCGCCGGTGGCGAGGGTTTCGGTCAGGGGCTGCCAGTCGACGGTCAGCTCCTGCTGCGTCAGGCCGTAGAGGCGCACGCTGTCCACCATGCAGCGCGCCACGCGCAGGTCGTCCACATAGGCGGTGCCGCCGAGGGCTTTGAGGGCCAGGTAGCGGCCGTTGCCGGTGTAGGGGGCGAGGCTCACCAGGCGGCGCTGCCAGCCGGTGGCGGCCGTGAGGGTGTCCACGGCGGTGAAGCTTTCGGGTTCCAGGGGGTATTCCACCACGCCGACCGCGAGCCGTGTGCCGGCGGTGCCGCGTAGGAGGCAAGCCAGGTGCAGGTCCGCCGTGGGGGCGCTCTCCTGCAGGGGCAGGAGGTAGTAGAGGGTGTCGGTGCCGAGGAGGGTGAGGTAGCTGCTGCCGAAGGGTTCGTACCAGGCCGGCTCCATGGCGGGGCCTGCCAGGGTGGTGACGCTCACCTGCCGGGGGGTGCTGCCGGTGCAGCCCACGGTGAAGGTGTAGGCCGTGGCCGGGGTGAGCCCTTGGATGAGGAGCGGCGGGGTGGCGTCGGCGATGGTGATGCCGGCATATTCCACGTTGATGGGGCCGGTGCCGTAGCGTTGCCAGTCGAGGGTGAGGCTGCGGGCGCCGAGGTGGCTGACGGTGGGCTCGCTGGTGCCGCAGGTGCCCACGCGCAGGTCGTCCACCCAGCAGTCGGCGTTGGAGCCCTGCAGCGATCGCTGCATGCGGAAGGCCAGCCGCCGTCCGCTGCCGCTGTAGCGGCCGAGGTCCACCACCAGCTCTTGCCACACCGAGGCGCGTTCCACGTGGAGCGTGTCGAGGGGCTGGAAGTGGTGGGTGTAGCGGCCGGTGTCCTGGCAGATGCCCACCTCGAGGCGCGTGGCGGTGGAGGTGGCGAAGAGGTGGAGGCGCAGGTAGAGGCCGTCGAGCGAGGCGGCCTGCAGCTCGGGCATCACGGCCAGGCTGTAGTGGCTGCCGCTGATGCTTCCGGAGTGGAGCGCCAGCGACCGCGAGCCGCTGTGGGCGCGGCTGTTGTCGATGCGCGGCGCGGGGCCGAGGTCGTAGTTGCGCGTGCCCCACCAGCAGGCGGGCAGCGCGCCGGTGGTATAGCTGTCGAAGTCGTCGGCCAGCGGCAGGGCCAGGCCGGTGCAGGGGCTTTGCGCCGTCACCCGAAGCGGGTGCAGCGCCAGCGCGAGAAGGGCTATGGCGCGGAGTATTCGCATACAATCATTTCTAACGCGCGTATTGTATCTTTATTGTGCGCGGAGCGAAATAAAAGCCTCGCCGGGGGCGAGGCTTTCGGGTAATCGGTTGGTTGCCAGATACTTGCAGACTGCCTGTGCAGGGCAGCCGGCGCGGGGCTCAGCCCAGGCGCTTGAACTGGCAGGTGAAGTGGCGCATCAGCTCGGCCTCCCAGGTGATCTCCAGGCCGCGCTTGATGGTGTGGCGACGGTCGTAGACGTTCTTCAGGGCGGCGGCGATGACGTCCATGTGGTTGTTCGTGTAGACGCGGCGCGGGATGCAGAGGCGCACGAAGTCGAGCCCGCCGAAGCGGTTCTCGCGCGTCACCGGGTCGCGGTCGGCCAGCACGTAGCCGATTTCGCAGGCGCGAATGCCGGCTTCGAGGTAGAGTTCGCAGGTGAGGGTCTGGGCCGGGAACTCCTCCTTGGGAATTTCGGTGAGGATTTTGTCGGCATCGACGAAGATGGCATGTCCGCCGGCGGGGCGCTGGTAGGGGATGCCGTACTCGTCCAACTTCTGGGCCAGGTACTGCACCTGCTTGATGCGGGTCTCCACCATGTCGAACTCGCAGTTCTCCTGCAGGCCCACGGCCAGGGCGTCCATGTCGCGCCCGTTCATGCCGCCGTAGGTGAGGAAGCCCTCGAAGGGGATGCAGAAGAGTTTGGCGCCTTCGTACCAGTCCTCCTTGTTGGTGGCGATGAAGCCGCCCATGTTCACCAGGGCGTCCTTCTTGGCGCTCATCGTCATGCTGTCCACGTAGGAGAACATCTCTTTCACTATCTCGCGGATGCTCTTGTCGGCATAGCCCTCCTCGCGGGTCTTGATGAAGTAGGCGTTCTCCACGAAGCGGGCCGAGTCCATGTTCACCGGCACGCCGTAGCGGTGGCACAGCTCCGCGGTCTCGCGGATGTTCTTCATGCTGACCGGCTGGCCGCCGACGGTGTTGTTGGTCACCGTGAGCACCATGAAGGGCACGTTGCCCTTGTTCTCGACGAGCACCTTCTCCAGCAGCTCGAGGCTGACGTTGCCCTTGAAGGGTATCTCCAGCTGGGTGTCCTTGGCTTCGGGGATGGTGACGTCGATAGCGAAGGCCTTGCGGCTCTCGATGTGGCCCTTGGTGGTGTCGAAGTGGGCGTTGCCGGGGATGACCATGCCGGGCTTCACCAGGTGGCTGAACAGCACGTTCTCGGCCGCGCGGCCCTGGTGGGTGGGGATGACGTAGTTGAAGCCCGTGAGCTCGGTGATGGTCTCCTTCATGTGGTAGAAGGAGCGTGCGCCGCCGTAGCTCTCGTCGCCGCGCATCATGGCCGCCCACTGGCGGTCGCTCATCGCGCCCGTGCCGCTGTCGGTCAGCAGGTCGATGTACACATAGTCGCTCTTGAGCATGAAAATGTTGTTGTGGGCCTCCTCGAGCCACTTCTCGCGCTCGGCGCGGGTGCTCTTTTTGATGGGCTCCACCATCTTGATCTTCCAGGCTTCTGCAAAGGGAATTTCCATAGGTTGGTACGTTTTTTATGTTAATTTTTTAGGATGATTCGAGGCTGCAAAGGTACGAAAAAAATCCGACATGCGTTTTCCGATATCACAAAAAGTGTTAATTTCCCCGCTCCCCGTCCCGTCCCCGTCGCCTGCGGCCGGCGGTCTCCCCAGGGGGCTGTGGCGGGGCGGAAACGGGGCGTTTCCGGAGTGGTAACCATCTGCAAGTATGATGTTTAGGGTCTATATCCGCTCTTTTTTCGGGGTGGGATGCTGTCTGGAAGGTGGTCTATCTGTCTGCAAGTATGGGTTTTAGGCTCTTTTCCGCGCCTCTGGTGCCGCCCCTTTTGGGAGCGTTTCCGGAGGGCGGACTGGGTGCCTATGTCGCTGCAAGTATGGGTTTTAGGCTCTCTTTCGGGGCCCCGGCGCAGGCGCTCTGCGGCCGCCGTGGGCCCGGATGGCGATGCTATGTGTCTGCAAGTATGGGTTTTATGTCCTTTTTCCGCTCCGAAAACGGGCACTTGGCGGAGTCGACTCGGGGTTGACTCGGAGTTGACTCGGAGTTGATACGGAGTTGTCTCGGACTTGACCCGGATTATCCCCCGGGCACCCCTAGGGTACCCCCGGAGGATGACCCGCCGGAGGCCGTTTCAAAATTATTGTTAAATTCGGGAGGAAACGGAATCTTTTTGTTTGCGGTTTGGAAAAAAGTCGTATATTTGCATTTTGGATTTCTATGCAGGAATTGTGCATATATTTATGTATCAATTCTTTGGCAGAATAGGGTCCATGTTGATTTGATGTTGAAAACTAAAAAAATGATGAAGAATATACAACCGAACATGAAACCAAAAGTACTTTTTCCGCTGCTGATGCTAGCAGCCATGGCTTCCATGTCCGCCTCCCTGCAGGCTCAAACCAAGCTCTACACGCTGACCGACGGCAGAGTGCAGTGGCACGAGGGCGGGCAGTCCAGCTCAACGCTCACTGAAATCGGCTACTATCAGGGTAACCCGCAGTACGCGTCCGACGGCACCGACGTCACCTACAAGCTGACGCGCGGTGTCCGTTACCTGCGCCTGAACATCTCCAACCCCAGCAGCCCCAACTTCCAGTCCTCCACCACGTTCGATGAATATTGCGTCTGGATGTCCTCCGGCGACGTGGGCTACTACTGGCAGGAGTGGGACGGCTACCGCTACTACCTCTTCGGCTCGCCCAACGACCTCCGCATCGAGAAAGTGGAAGTCGGCAAGATCCCCAGCACCACCACCTACTGGTACAAGTGGAACTTCGGCGCCGGCATCGACAAGAGCTACGTCCGCAACGGCGAGTACGAGGTGGTGCGCTACTGGATGATGCACAACGGCACCAACTGGGTCATGTCCTGCGCCGCCGCCGAGCGCCCGGAGACCATCATCTACACCAGCCCCGACCGCAACATCAACAACATCGAGCGCTACTGCCCCGACGGCAACAACTCCGAGAACCCCGCCGGCTATGGCGCCGTGGCCATGAACGTCACCCTCGTCGAGCACCCCGCCGACATCGAGAACCATCTCTCCAACGTCGGCCTCGAGTCCATCAACCTCTCCGACGACACCATCGCCTACAACGGCACCATCGTGGCCGACCCCAAGTACTACGCCTCCGCCCAGGGCGTCTATCGCGTCATCCCCTCCTATAAAGAGTATATTATTGAATCCGCGCGCGACGGCGTCAACCTCACCGAGGGCAACCGCGTGGACGACACCTACGGCTCCGCCGGCGTGCCCACCACCGAGGTGCGCTACCTGTACAACGGCAGCCTCTCCAACACACCCCCGGCCGCCGTCAATATGAATCTCAACCCGGGCGATGTGGCCGCCGCCAAATACACGCTCAACAACGAGGCCAAACGCTACCTCACCATCTCTGTCGGTGCCGACCACAAGGCCACCATCCAGTGCGTCGCTCCCCCCACCTCCGAGGTGGTGGTCGACCTCACCCTCACCGTGACCACCACGCAGGGCATCTCCGAGACGGTCACCGTGCCCTTCAAAATCACCCCCTATCTGAACCGCCGCATCAAGGAGATCTCCGAGAACTCGGCCCTCGTGGCAGGCGCTGTCTTCGGCGGCGGCCGCATGGCCGACGTGGAGGGCAACACCGATGTGACCGTCCACAACTGCGACACCATCTCCTATGTCTACGGCGGTAACGATATCAGCGGCCGCGTCCACGGCGAGTCCAACGTGCTCATCGGCACCGAACTCACCACCGCCGCCAAGCCCATCGACATCGGCTCCGTCTATGGCGCCGGCAACGGCTACTACCACTACCCCACCGTCTCCGCCGGCCCGGGCCAGCCCATCAACGTCTGCCAGGACCAGATGGCGGCACAGAACATCTATGACTGGAACAGCACCGAGGTGGTGGCCGAGAACTCCACCGCCCTCTACATCCCGACCATCAAGCGCACCACCGTCACCATCAACAGCAACTTCGCCGAGATCGACACCGTCTTCGGCGGCGCCCGCAACGCCAACATCGGCGGCGCCGGCCTCGCTGCCGACGACACCACCACGTCGGTGCGCATCAACAAGGGTATCATCTTCGCCGTCTTCGGCGGCAACAATGTCGGTGGCTGCATGCCCACCGGCACCTTCAGCGGCCTCTTCGTCTCGGGCGACAGCCTCGGCCTCGACCAGCCGCTGCCCATCATCAACTCGCACTTCACCAAGTTCGGCCGCGAGTTCGGTATCCGCTATGTCTTCGGCGGCGGCAACAAGGTGTTCCACAACTCCGCCATCCGCATGCACATCACCGGCGGTATGATCGACACCGTCTTCGGCGGCGGCAACAGCGCCGACGTGGCCCACACCATCTGCAATGTGAACTGCCCCACCGGCGGCCCCCGCATCTATGAGAACCCCACCGTGGCCGACAGCCTGGCCTCCACCTGGGTGGGTACCCGCGGACGCTACAACATCCGCGCCCTCTTCGGCGGCAACAACCTCGCCCCGATGGCCATCATCCCCGACCTCCGCCTCGAGAGCGGCGGTGTCGGCGTGGTCTACGGCGGCGGCAATGCGGGCGACATGGTCTACGACGGCACCTCCGCCAACGGCGGCACCGGAGCCGACACCACCTACGGCGACATCCTCAGCGCCGAGTTCCGCGACAACCTCAGGAAGTCGCTCTCCTACTTCACGGGCGACGCCACCAACTATATCATCCGCCCCCAGAAGGTGGTCTCCTCCTACGTCCATGTGCTCGCCGGCGACAGCATGTCCATCGACTACCTCTACGGCGGCTGCCGTTCGGCCAATGTCCTTAACTCCACGCTTGTCGATATCGACGGCGGCACCATCGGCTCTGTCTTCGGCGGCTGCAACATCGCAGGCGACGTGGGCTCCACCATCGGCGGCCACGGCCGCGGCATGGCCGGCACCTATGTCGTCATCAACGGCGGCACGATTCTCAACAACGTCTTCGGCGGCGCCGACGGCTACTACCACTGCGCCGAGGGCGAGGATCTCTCCGCCGCGAAGTATGTCGCCGGCGTGAACTTCACCGACAACGAGGGTATCGAGTTCGACGCCTTCGACGAATACATCGGCCTCTACCGCCCCACCCACAACTACACCCACCTGCTCATCAACGGCGGCGTTGTCTACGGCAACGTCTACGGCGGCGGTAACCACGCCGCGGTGGGCTTCCTCACCAACAGTTTCAAGCGCGTCTCCGGCGGTGTGGAGGAGAGCCCGGCCTGCGAGATGCTCGCCGGCGGTATCCACTTCGCCATCACCGGCGGCCGCGTCAAAGGCAGCGTCTTCGGCGGTTCCAACATGGCCAATATCTACGGCGTCTCCTATGTGCACGCCCTCGGCGACGCGGTCATCGAGGACGCCCTCTACGGCGGCAACGACCGCCTCGGACGCGTCCGCTCCAACCGCCCCTTCTACAGCGTCCTCAACCCCGATAACAACTACAACATGCTGGCCTCCGACGGCACGCTGCTCAACACCACTGCCGATGCCTCGGGCACAGCCAAGTATGCTACCTATATTAAGATCGAGGGCACGCCCCAGATCAGCAAGGTCTACGGCGGCGGCAACGGCGCCTACGACTACGACGGCACCCGCCCCGAATACCCCGCCCTCGAGGCTATCTGCACCTCCGACGAAGGGCTCGTCCTCCCCATCGAGGAGAGCACCTTCATCGATGTCCATGTGGACAACGGCGGTCATATTGACACCATCTACGGCGGCGGTAACGCTGTCGGCATCGAGAAGGACCTCAAGGTGCTCGTCAATGCCACCTCCTCCGCGGTCGACGCCGTCGGTACCGTCTTCGGTGGCAACAACATGGCCAACATGGAGACCTGCGTCCCGCAGGTGGAACTCAAGACCGGTGTCGTCGGCACCGTCTTCGGCGGCTCCAACATGGGCCACATGAAGGCCTTCACCGACATCAAGGACGTCTGCGGCAACGACGTCGAGGGTGTATCCTCCTACGTCTTGATTAACAGTGAGGACATCACGGTCACCGGTTATGTCTTCGGCGGTTGCAACAAGGCCGACGTGGCGGGCAAGGCGTTCGTCGACATCCGCAACACCTCGGCCGACGGTATCGACACCATCTTCGGCGGCAACGACGTCTCCGGTATCGTCCGCGGCAACACCCGCGTCGACATCAGTGGCGGCACCGTCAAGACCGTCTACGGCGGCTCCAACGGTTACTATGACTATGTCCAGGTCGACCACGACGACTACGCTGTCTATAAGTTCAACGAGGGTGGCAATGCGGCCCACCTCCTCTATGAGAACTCCCTCGGCTCGCCCACCGTGGCTGAGACGCGCGTACATATATATGGTGGCACCATCCAGCACAACGTCTACGGCGGTGGCCGTATGGGTGACTGCGAGCGCACCAATGTTATCATCGACGACCAGGCCCTCGACTGCAAGCCCTTCCAGGCCATCATCCACGGCCGTGTCTACGGTGGCGGCGAGGGCGACACCGCCCGCCTCGACCGTGTGCGCCGCGGTAACGTCACCGACTCCACCCACGTCGAACTCCGCCACGCCCATGAGGTTATCGCCTACGCCTACGGCGGTGGCAAGGGTGGCGACGTCTTCGATGCCAACATGAGGTCCTATCCCACCTGGGACAAGAGCTTCCAGAAGATCTTCGGCGGCTGCTGGGGTTCCGATGTGCATGGTACCGCCACGCTTACCCTCGACGCCAACATGGCTATGCTCAACGCCGATGAGTCGATCTACACAGCCGAGGCTGTCTATGGCGGCAACGACTTCTCCGGCACCGTCTACTATACCAACCTCACGATCAACAATGGCCGCTATGGCGACGTCTTCGGTGCCGGTTGCGGTAACTATGAGGACAGCCGCTACCTGATCGGCTCCAGCGCCAACACGCAGGACTATGACCTCAAGGTGCCTAACAGTGAGTTTGTCATCGCCACCTTCAACGACGGTGTCGTGAAGGGCACCTTCTACGGCGGCGGCGAGCTCGGCACCACCTTCCGCTACCTCAGGGACGACGCAGGCCTCTTCGTCCTCCGTTCCAACGGCACCAAGATTGCCGACACCAACTTCGATATCTACCTCACCCCCGGCTTTACCGGCCTCACGCAGAACTATTCTCACCCGATCTATCAGGACCCGACCGGCTACTCCTACACCATCGTGAATGTCCACGGCGGCACCTTCGAGCAAGACATCTTCGCCGGTGCCCGTGGTAAGGACAACCAGCTCATCTATGGCGTCAAGGTCCTCAATATGGATGGCGGCCTGGTCAAGCAGTCCATCTATGGCGGCTCCCAGTCTGTCTCCGACGGCTACAGCCGCATTGAGTGCGTCGACTCTACCAACACCTCCCTCCGTCCCTCCTCCATCCTCAACGTTGTGGGTGGCCACGTCGTGAACCACGTCTTCGGTGCCGGCTACAAGGGCTTCACCCACGGCTCCGTCTATGTCAATGTGGGTAAGGAAGCTGTGGCCCTCTCCACCGTGTGGGACTACGCCTACGCTGGCGCGGATTCCGCCTACGCCATCTTCATGCCCAACCACAAGGGCAGCCTCTCCGACAGCTTGGTGGCAGATGATATTCTCTTTGACGCTTCTATCTACGCCGGCGCCAACTGGGGCCAGTCCGACGGCAGCTATGTCTTCACCAACCCGGGCTTCTTCGGTGGTGAAAGCCGTGTCCTTGTCGACGGTAAGGGCTACTGGCAGCAGAGTGGCAGCACTGACCCGCAACTCGACATCGCCAACTCCATCTTCGGCGCAGGTACGTCGGTGCTCGGTGGCGACCACCTCAGCCGTATCGACATCCGCAACTACGGTACCATCGAAAATTGCGCCGCTACCAAGGAGCTTAAGTCTATCCAGCGCGCCCACTCCCTCTACCTCCACAACACGGGTATCAGGTACAACGGTACCCCCGACGCCAACCAGGCCTTATACAGTCAGGACTATTCCATCAACCGTATCGACACCGTCAATACCGTCGGCTTCAACCTCCTCGAGCTCGCTGCCCCCAAGTCCACAATCGAGTTCATCCGCTTCTTCAAGGATGACGACTATATCTATGACCGCACGGACGGTGGCAACTTGACCATCACCTCTCCGCTGGACCTCAATCAGAACCCCGGCTCCAACTGCGATGCCGACAGGACCGCATGCCAAATGCTTGCCCGTATCAATCCTGACGATCGCCGCCTCCCCGGCATCCTGGCCCACGACGGTATCACTATCGACATCTCCAAGGAGACCACCTACGGCGGCGTCATTGGCTATGCTTACCTCATGGCCGACAAGGGCACCAAGCCCGTCGTCACAGCCCGTATCAAGACCGCTACCGCTAACTCCGATGATGGTGGCTTTAACTCCACGTGTGACAGTGAGAACCAGATTCTAAGTGGTAGCGACTGGAACCCCAATGATGGCACTAACGGAGAAATGGAGTATCATACTTTCTACGACGGTACTACGCCGCTCTATCGTTATTGGGCTCCTGGTGGTGGCCTCAGCACCCGCGAGGTGGTTATCTTGGCTCACTCCAACCTTGAGGCTCTTGGTGACACCAACAAAGCCCTTGGCGTCTATGGTACCAACCTTACCAATGGCGGCACTGGCACGAGCACGAAGAACAACTTCGCTATCGCCCATGCCAAACTTGTATTGCCGCCGAGCACTGCGGGTAACTACTACCGTATCAGCACCAAAGGTATCTCCGTAAACCCGGCTAACGATGAGATCTCCCTCGTGGATGTGGCCTGGCGTCCCGTCAACTGGAACACCCTTTTGGATGATTCCACCTCTGTTGAGACCACCGGCGCATGGTCTATGCCCAATCCGAAGGCTCCGAGTACACAGGCCGACTTCTTTGGTGAACAAGGTATTCATGACGGACGTAATGACCACTTTGGCCTTGTCATGGTCCCCCTGAGTGGTTTTGAGACCTCTTCCAGTGATGTATATACGGCCCCGGCAGGTGTACTTGGTAATTTTGACAATGGCGGTACCGTTATCTCCACCAGCAAGCATGTTAATGTTGTCAATGACTACTACTCGCCCAGGGTGGCTGCCACCGATATAAAGCCCGAAATGGACTTCTACCTCACCTATGACAACGACTTCTTCAGTTCCATACTCGGTTCAGTCAAGTTCTATTTGGTAGAGTATAGCAGTAGCAATATGCGAACAGGCGACAGTATCGAGGTGGAGGTCTATATTTCCACAATCCTCAATGAGTTCAGGGACATGGAGTATACCCTCCTGGCCAAGTACAGCATGGGCAAGACCAACCACTATGTGCGTCGTAGCATCCTGCCTCCTACGTTGGCCACGAGAGACCTATATGTCACTGCGGTCGAGTGGTTCCCCACGGAGCCTGATCCTAAACCCAGCCAGCCGCTGGTGGGTCCTGCCCAGTTCTCTATGACTCAGACAGAATCAACAGTGCTTCAGCACCCCACTACTGACGGCTACCGTTACCTCATCAATATGGTACCGGTGAAGAACACCGATGCAGACAACACTTCGGCAGTCGCATGGAATACCATCAATGCGGATACTACCAACGTAGCCTCACTGATTGTCAATGATACGAATATCCATGAGGTCTCGGCGGGTACCGCTACCAGCCATTTAGCAGTCCCGGTCTCGCCATTCTATAAGGTGGGTATTCTTGACGGCCGTGGTGCTGCCGGTCTCAACTTCGACCTTTTCTACGACGGTAACTTCGTTCCGGGCTACCACGGCTATTTTGTGGGTGATGTAGTTCTCAATATGCTTGCCGTGGATCCCACCTTTGACCTTGAGATGTTGGATCTTGACAATCTTCCTCTTGGCATCAATAAGTTCAAGATCACACTCCATATCCAGGTGCGTCCTGGCGGCGACACCATCTATGTGGCCTCTGCCAACTCTATTACTGTGAATGGGAAAACGCTCAATGCAAATAACTATACCAATACGGATGATGAGAAGGGTAAGCGTCCCAGCAAGTATGTTCAGACGTTTGAAGATGCAATGTCTATCTATGTTCCCGGTGATGTCATCTGTGTCCTCGACACGGTCTCGGTTACGGGCAACGTTGTCCTGCGCGATATTGAAGACGAAGAGACACCTATCCAGGTCATTCGTTACGATGGTCACCACCACGATGCACCGGGTGAGGAATGGGTCTACCGTGGCACGATGATTAAGGTGAGCGGTACGGGTTCCCAGCTCACCACCCACAATGTCCACTTCAAGGGTGGTGCCGTTGCGTTCAACGATTTCGCCAATTGCGAGCCTGTAGGCCATGAGAGAATCCAGATGTCCGGTAGGGAACACCACACTGCTGACACCAACGTTGCGTTTGGCCCCATCATCGCTATCAGCAGTAGGGGAGAGGTGGTTCTTGACAATCGTACCGTGGTGGAGGAGAACATCAATCTCTATAATGGTCCTGACAAGAGGCGCTATGGTGCCATCAATGTTACCGATGGAGGAACCCTTACCTTCCATGACAGCGTTGCAGTCCGCAACAATCTCAATCCTCTGCAGTCCACTGTTCAGGACGGCGATGGCAACTACTATCCTGTCAGCGGTGCCGTCTATGTGTACGGTACAGGCTTTACCAACAGCTACCCCGCTGTCCGCTTCAAGAACTCTGATGACGGCACCAAGGTGACCATTACCGATAACTATAATTATGTACCAGGTCAGCAGTTCTGGAAGAAGGTCTATGCGGATGACAACGTGAGCCTCTTTGGCTACGAATTTGACGGCGGCGCTGTTTCTGACAATTCGCCGCGCAATGTCTTCCTGACTCGTGAGGCTGCCAGCAGTCCCGACAATATGATGAAAGACGGCATGAGCAGTTTCATCCGTATCGACGCCAACCACACTCCCACTAAGGATACTCGCGTCGGCATCAGCAAGTGGTTCCCTGGCGAGGAGGTGCGCGACACTATCCGTTTCGCTACGGGTATTCAAGCCCGACTTTCCAATGCCTATGATGAGGGTATATTCTCTTCCGATGAGGGATTCAACGTCTTGTATAAGAGTGGTATCAGCACCACTACCATGTACCTCTCGCGGTGCGCCACCTTCCGCCACCAGTTGGCGTCCTCCTCTGTTCCTATCATTCGCACTATCTATCCGAAGGAGGCCCTTGAGTATGTGCCTGATGCCTCGGCTACCTGCCCCAATGGTAATGACTATATTGTCTACCGTGTCCAGGGAGGCTTCTTCCCCTACACCTACACTTGGACGGGTGATGTCACCAGCAGTCGCCAAACCACAGGTAACAATTCGCAAGTCACAGGCAGCGATGCCAGGCTCCGTGCGGCTATCTACGACAGCGTGAAGGTGCCGGCGATTCAGCTCTCGCCCTCTGCTTTGGAGATGCCGGTCAATATCAGTGTGCAGGCTAGCGACCTGGCGGGTTGTATGGTGAGCAAGCAGATCGAGGTGGTGATGGTCAAGGATCCGACCTCTACCGAGCTCTTCGAGAAGACGGGTACTGTGGCTCACTGGACCGACACCAACAGCAATGTCAAGGCTGAAGGTAAGCGCTACTACAAGGGTGTGAAGATTACGCCTTACGCTTGGCCCAAGCGCGAGCATGGCGGCGATCCCACCATCTCGGCCGTTGTCAAGGATGACGATGGCAACTATGTCTTCTATTTCGACGAAGGTGAACGCAAACTGACGGATGCTGTCTTCTGCGAAGGCGATGTCATCAACCTGGCTGCCAGAGCCACTATCGAGTCCGACTGCGGTGGGTCGAGCAAATTTGTCATGTGGGACTTCAACCCCTACATGCCGGTGGAGTACCGCCAGTCCAACTATGTGGTGCCTGCCCACGATGCCACCGTGATGGCCTACTATGCTCCGATGGACTACTGGAGGGACTATTCGAGTACCGCAGCCCAGGTGCACTATGATAGCAACTACTATCTTAATACTACTGTAGCCGCCACCAAGGACTATGTGACCACCTACAACGGTGATGTCCATATCTACAATGAGAAGGGTCTTGGCCACTTCATCAATGTGGTCAATGGTACCCATAACCAGACCATCCGCCAGTTCTACTTCAACAAGGTGTTCGTCCACAAGAAGAGCGACGGCACGGCCTACGACATGAAGTGCCACAAGTGGACTCCTGTCGGAACGCCGCAGCATCCGTTCCGTGGCTGGTTCCAGGGCGTCGGTGCCGGTTTGGCTGACACCACTGCGCTGCCCCTCGGCGAGCAGGTGGATATCCAGAACATCATCATCGACGAGCCCTACATGACCAGTGCCGGCTTCTTCGGCTATGTCGACACGGCCCGTATCCGTTCCATCCGCTTCGACGGCGCCCTTGTGCGCGGCTCGCAGTATGTGGGTGTGGTGGCCGGACATGCCGAGTACCCGCGTGTTACCAACGTGGTGGTCTTCGACAGCTCGAACACCAGCTACTCCAGCACCGTGCTGACCACGCGCAACATCAGTGGCGGTCTTATCGGTATGTCCTCGAAGGGTAAGCTTGCCTACAACAATGTGAAGGCCAAGTTCCTCGGCGACGCTGTCTACAGTGGCGGTATGTTGGGTCACAGTACCTCCGACACCATTGCCAACTCCGTGGCCAACAATGTGTCGCTGCTCAGCGGTGTCTATGTAGGCGGTATTGCCGGCTACCTCAACGGCACGGCTCCTGTCAGTGCGGGTCTCTTCCGCTCGAAGGCGCCCGGTGCTCTGGCACATGTGGCGAACAACTATGTACGCTTCGAGAGCAATGGCGCTGCGGCACGTGCCGGCGGTGTGGCGGGCTATGTGCGCAACGCTGTGCTGGAGAACAACTACGTCTACGGCCATGTGGAGGCCCTTGCCTCCGCGGGTGGTGTGGGTGCCATGATGACCAATGGCAGCCGTGCCAACAATAACTACTATGCCAAGGCTGATGCCAAGCAGGCATTCGGCAGCACCACCAGCAGTGCTGTGGTGGGCGACAATGCAGCCTTTGCCGGCAGCGGCAACGCCGTCATCCTCGACGAGCGGGTCAATGGTGTGGACAACCTCACCCGTGTGCTCAACATCTGGGTGCGCCAGCAGAACGCCAACGGAGGCAACTACCTCACGTGGACGAGCGACCTGGACGGCAGCAACAACGGCTATCCCTACTTCGGCCAGCCCGACATGATTCCTGTCCACGAGGTGCTCACCCTCGAGGGCTGCGAGGAGGTCATCCACGAAGGCGTCACCTACGTCACCGACCAGGTGCTTACGCATAACTACATCGACACGGTCCAGATGATCGACAGCACGGTCTCCACCATCATCCGCGTCCACCATGCCACCAGCACCGAGCTGACCGACACGGCGCAGATCGGAGTGGACTATGAGGGCCATGGCTTCACGGTCACGGCTGCCGAGTCCGCCCTGCTGATGCGTTCGCTCGACGAGCATGGCCGCGCCTCGCTGGTGCTTACGGACACGCTCCAGACCGAGTTCGGCTGCGACAGTGTGGTCACCCTCACGCTGACCTTCACCTCGGAGGGCATCATCGACATCGCGCCCAAGACGCAGGTCAATGTCTACCCGAACCCGACCACCGACGCGGTGAATGTGGCCTGCGACGACATGTCGCGCGTGGAGGTGTACGACAACGAGGGCCGCCGCCTGATGTCCAACGAGACCTATGGCAACCCCGTGGTCACCCTCAGCCTGGCCCACTATCCCACCGGCATCTACTACATCCGTGTCCACGCTTCCACCGGTGTGACCATCCAGAAGGTAATCAAACGCTAATCGCTAACGCAATAGAAAGGAGAAATACAGACTATGAAAAGACGATACATAAAACCCACGCTCGAGCTCTTCCTCTATGAAGCGGAGGAGGGCTATGGTACCACCGTCGCTCTGCATAAGGACTATGTCCTTGTCGAGGGCAATGACAACAACACCCTCCGTTCGTCGGAAGAAATCGTCACCAACACCGACGCAGATGGTGAGTACGAAACCGGTGGCTGGCTTACATGGAAATGAGCCTCTCCATCAGGTATCTGATGTCGAAGAGAGACGTTGATTAAATTAGAAAAACAGATTGATATATGAAGAAACTATTCAACAGACTATCCCTCTTGGCTCTCTTGTCCGTCTTGGCAACGGGCTGTGTGCCTCAGGAGGAGGAGCTACAGTCCTACACCCTCAATGCCAAGATCGAGCGGCTGGAGGATTCCGAAGGCTCTGGAAGCAAGGTGCATCTGGTGAATGAGCGTTGGCTCTACTGGGAGGTGGACGACATCATCACCTTGGGTTCCGACCTGACCACCAGCGGCAACTACCATGCCGTGCTCATCCCCTCGTCCTTCTCGCAGAACGACGATTGGGACGATTTCAATGGCATCTTTGTCACCTCCTTGCCTATGGGGTCGAAGTATTTTCTCGGCCTGCACCCGCACAGCAGCAAGAACAAGATTGTCGGCACCGGAGGCAACAGCTTCTCGGCAACCATCCATCTCCCGGGCGAGCAGCCGCTCACGAGCGACATCACCTTCGCCAAGAATGTGTTCCCGATGGTGGCCTGGTATGGCGGCAGCTGGGACAGCCCGCAGTATACCCCTTACAACCTCGACTTCCAGTCGTTGGCCGGTCTTGCCCGTCTGCAATTCTTTAACGAAACGGGCCAAAAAATCTGGATCAAGGAGGTTATACTCTCCACCGCGGAAAATAGTGGTTCCTCCAAGAAGCAGTTGTGGGGTGACTTCAAGGTGGCCAACTACAATACCAGCAATCCTCACCTTGTGCCGTTGGGGGGCAATGATAGTGTCTATACGTTGACCCTGCCCTGTGAATCCTCGAGTGAATACTCGTGCCCGGTCGGCCTCATCGGTGATGACCCCACGCTTCCCACGTTCTATGTGGCGCTGCCTGCATGTAAGGATACCGGATCTGAGGTGTACCAGGTCGATCTGATGGTTCGTTACGCAGTCGGTTCGCAGAATGGTGAAATCCAAGTGGCGACGGTAGAGGGAGAAATTCCTATCCGCCGCAACGGCATCACATACATGCGCGCGCTGCCTATTGTTTCGGACTCATATGACAGGATACGTACCAGTACTCTTTCAGGGCATGGCACCGCGGAGCGGCCGTTCTTGATTTATCATAGGGGCGACTTGGATTATATACGGCTGGCTTTCTCTGCCGATTCGATTGCCTCGAAAGGTGATGTTTACATCAACAACCAGAGGGTGGACACCAACACCCACTTCAAGATCATGCGCAACGGTATCCTCCTGAATGAGTATTGGCTGCCGATAGAAAATTTCAAGGGCAAACTCACTTATGCGGCCAATCCTGCATCGACCTTGGGTCAGCCCAAGGGCATCATCATGGACAAGGCTATCCACCCTATCTTTGCCAGTATTGCAGCCGGTTCCGTGGTGGAGGGTATTCCCGTCTATCATAAGCAGGTGGTTTTCAGGGACTCGGAGGAACATCCTGCGGCGCTGTGTGGCATAAACTATGGTCTCATCAAGGACTGCCGTGTGGAGAAGTTCTCTTCTTTTGCGCCAAGCGAGGGCTCGAGTGATATTCTGGAATCGAACAATTACAGCATAGGCGGCATTTGCCACACCAACCACGGCACGATAAAGCAGTGCGTGGTGTCGGGCACCATGTCGGGCAAGGACTATGTGGGCGGCATCTGCGCTGTAAACTGTGGCACCGTTGTCGGATGCAACGCCTCGGCGGGGACATCCACCACCTCCAAGTCGAGTGCCAAAATGGGCGGCATCTGCGGCATCAACATGGCGAGCGACACCACCATCATTGAGGATTGCTTCTTTGCCGCGACCGTCGGGGTTACCAGCTACGATTGGGCTGGTATCTGTGCCATGAACGACGGTACCATCAGGAACAGCTATTTCAGCCACACCGCACAGGTTGTCACCGACGGCTCTGTGGGCGGCATCGCCCTCGAGAACAACGGGACGATTGATTTCTGCCGTTTTGAAGGGACGATCACGGGAAACGTGGCTGGCGGTATCTGTGCCGAGAACAAAGGAGCCATCATCAACAGTTTCGTCAGCGTGGCCGACGGTGTGAGCCGTGGCCAGATCATTCTCAAGAACGGCGGCACCGGTCCGGCTGGCGGACTGGTTGCCCGGCAAATCTCGGGGACGCTGAACAATAGTTTCTACTATACCGACCACGTCCTCTCCATGAGTGCCGGTGCAACCGCCGGCCCCCTCGTGGGCAGACTTTCCGGCGGTACGGTGGCCAACTGCTATGCCTGGGAGACCATGGATCAGGGAAGTACGGGCAAGTTCATCGGCTTGATAGACGGTGGTTCTCTGTCGGACACGTGCTATTCCGTGGGCGCGGTCGATGACGCAGGAGCCAAGATTGTCAAGGTGTTGGCTGCCGATGCCCATCAGGGACTCGTCAATAGGCTCAACGCCCGCATCCCCACCGGAGGCCACACGTGGCAACTCATCGACGACATCCCCGGCCTGACGCCCTACAACAGGCCTACCAAGGCCCGGGCCAAGCAGCGCCGTCGATAGGGACTGCCTTCATTAACCATAATGCGCACCCCCTCGCCTTAGGGCGAGGGGGTGCGTGTCGTTTCCGGGGGGCTGCACGGCGATGCAGACGGCCCTCCCCGCGAAGGGGGTCATAAGGGGTCATATCGGGTCTCAGTCGAAGTAAATACCTAGGGGATACCTGGAGGATACCTATAGCATCCCTTTCAGATCCACCAGGAACTGCCGCACCTCCATAAGGCGTGTCGCCACGTCGGCTCTGGGGTCGGCCTCGGGCTGCTGGCGCAGCTGCTCGCGGGCCCCCTCCAGGGTGTAGCCGCACTGCCGCGTGAGGTAGTGGATGCGGTGGAGGAGCTCCAGGTCGCGGGCGGTGTAGCTGCGCGTGCCGCGCCGGTTGCGCACGGGCTTCAGGGCATCGAACTCGTTCTCCCAGAAGCGGAGCACCGAGGGAGCCACGCCCACGAGGGCCGCGGCTTCGCTGATGGAGTAGTAGAGTTTTTGGTCTTGCATGGGGGAGGTGTATTGGTTTTTGCTGATGAAGGCTAATATGAATAGTAGCCTTGGTTCTCTTGGTATTGCTGGCGTTTTTCGTATTTCACATCGTGGAGGGCGCTGGCTTTGATGTTGATCTGGAAGAACCAGCTCTTGTAGTAGCCGAAGGGGGTCCAGGAGAACTTCATCTCCCAGCAGTGGAGGTCGCGCTGGATGTCGACGGTGGTGTAGGACATGCCGTGGTTGACGAAGTCGTAGCCGGTAGACATGGCGATGCGCCAGTTCTGTGTGAGCGAGACGTTGCCGCTGAGGGATAGGGACTGTGTGGTCTGGTGGTCGAGGCGCATCTCGCGGGCGACGAAGGTGTTCACATAGTTGAAGGTGTAGTTGACGGAGAGGTTCCAGGGGACGGAGAAGTCGTAGTAGCCGCCGGTCATGAGGATGGGGTTGTAGTTGTAGGGGGTCTGCATGATGGTGGTGGTGGGCCGTCCGCCGGAGGGTGCCTCGGTGGAGCGGCTGAAGGTGCTGTTGTTGAGGCTGAAGGAGAGCTGTGCGCTCCAGGAGGAGCTCTCGTGGCGGAAGAGTTTGCGTTGTTCGTTCCATAGGAGTCGGTCGTGGAGGTTGCCGAGGGTGTCGATGACATAGGGCGAGAACGAGCCACTGAAATTGAGCACCAGGTTCTTGAACAATTTGGTGCGGCCGCTGACGGAAAGGGGAGAAAGCCTCAGGGAATCCTTGGCGATGTCGTAGCTCATGGACAGATTGAGGCTCTCGATGAGGGTGATTTTCTTCACCTCGGCAGTAGAGTCGAAGGGGTTCTGCCATTTGACTTCCAGGTTGTTGCCTATGGATGCCCGCAGGGCGCCGCTGCGGCCGTCGGGCGGGCCGCCGTAGAGCGAGCCTTGGAAAATGGAGTAGCGGTGCACGTATCCGGTCTGGTCGGTGTATTGCTTCCACCAGCCGAGGCTCTCGGTCCCGAAGTCGGGGTGGTAGGAGAAGGAGAGGGAGGGGTTGATGACGTGGCGCAGCGCCTTGAGAGGGCCGTGTTTGAACTGGAAGAGGCCGTATATGCGTGTGGAGAGGGAGGAGGAGATGCTGAATTCGCGGTTGGCGCGGAATCCCTGCAGGGTGTCGGTGACGACGGTGGAGGTGGCTGCATCATAGTAGCGGCTGATGGTGCTCCAGTGCCAGCGCTCGTTGAAGGACAGGGAGTTGGTCCAGTTGAAGAACTTGAGCACCTTGACGCTCGAGGAGAGGGGGATGGAATGCTGTATGCCGTACTGCATGCGATCCAGCGTCTGGCGGGTGAAGAGTTCGCTGTCGGCGGCGGTGATGTTGTTTTCGGCATTGAGCACGTAGGAGAGTGAGATGTTCTCGTACCAGCGATAGGCGCCGGAGGGGTTTTTGCGCCGGAGGGGGTAGATGGTGATGGAGGAAAGGGAGATGGAGGGAAGCTTGATGTTCATGATGCCGGTCTGTGCATTGTAGCTTTCGCGGGCCGAGGCAGAGAGGTTGAGGTAGGAGCCCAGTTTGGTGGTGAAGCTGATGGAAGAGGTGGTGGTGGAATTGAAGTAGTCGTTGCGCACGGAGGTGTTCTTGTTGTAGTTGCGGCTCTGCAGGTTGACGTTGGCGGAGAAGCGGCTGTAGGGGTTGGACTTGGGGTCCTGGTCGTGCTGCCAGGTGAATTTGAAGTCGTTGTATTCGTTGTAGGTGTCGTCGCCTTTGATGCCCTCTTTGGTTATTCCGTAGCGGGCGTCGAAGGAGCCTTTGTAGCGGTAGCGCTTGTAGTAGTTGGCCTTGGCTTCGGCGGCCCAGGAGAGGTTGGTGTAGATGTCGCCGATGAGGGAGAGGTCCCAGTTGTCGCCCAGGGGGAGGTAGTAGCCGCCGTCCTTGAGGTAGTAGCCGCGGAAGTCCTGCCATCCGTAGGAGGGCATGATGATGCCCGAGGTGCGGTTCTTGGTGATGGGGAAGAAGGCGAAGGGGAGGGCCAGGGGAGTGGGCACGTCCTCGATAGAGAACCAGGCGGGGCCGGTGACGATCTTGTCGCCGGTGATGAGTTTGGACTTGGTGAAATTGATGGCGAAATGGGGATGGGCATAGTTGCAGGTGGTGTAGCTTCCGCCGGAGAGGTACATCACCGAGTCGTTGATCTTCTTCACGCGGTTGCCGTGGAGGAAGCCTTCGCCCTCTTGGGTGATGACGCCGTTGATGATGCCTTTCTTGGTGTTGTAGTTGAAGGTGATGGTGTCGGCGTGGTAGTCGGTGCCGTCCTGCTTGAAGAAGGGTCGTCCGGTGGTGTTGCCTGCGGTGTCGGGTGTGCCGTGGGCGTGGAGGGTGTTGCGGTCGAAGTCCACCTCGATGCGGTCGGCCTGCAGCACCATGCCGTCGTAGTCGATGGAGCCGTCGTGGTAGAGGATGGCGCGCCGAGAGGAGAGGTCCATGGCCACGGAGTCGGCCGCATGGTACTTCACCACCGACTTCACCCCGTTGCGTGAGACGCGCATGAGGGTGTCTATGTCGGTCTGCGCCACGGAGGGTGCGGCGACCAGCAGGAGCAGGGTCAGGAGTATGGATTTGAGCAGTTTCACCCTCTGTTTACAACATTATTTTGACCATTCAATAAATGTTCGTATCTTTGCATTTTGAATTTGCAAAGATAAAACTATTTATGCAAATTGAAAAACAAAAAAATAACACATTGACAATGAAAAGATTAATAGCGTTGATTGTGTTGCTGGCGGTGGTTGCAACGCCTGTTTCGGCGCAAAAAAAAGAGACCTATCGTGTGCGCACGGTGGTGATTGACCCCGGGCATGGCGGTGCCAAGCCCGGAGCGCAGGGCGCCAAGACGCAGGAGAAGGTGATCACGCTGGCCATAGCCAAGAAATTTGGCAAACTGCTGGAGGACAACTATCCCGACGTGAAGGTCATCTACACCCGCACCACGGACGTGGACATATCGCTTGCCGAGCGGGCCCATATCGCCAACCGCAACAAGGCCGACCTTTTCATTTCCATCCATGCCAACTCGCATCCCACCAGTTCGCCCACGGGCGTGGAGACCTTCGTGATGGGCCTTTCGGAGAGCCGTGCCAACCTGGAGGTGGCCAAGACCGAGAACGCCGATATCCTGCTGGAGGCCGACTACAAGAAGAACGACGCCTACAAGGGCTTCGACCCCAACGCGCCGGAGAGTTTCGTGATGCTGGCCATGTTCCAGAATGCCTATCTTGACAAGAGCCTCAACCTGGCCCAGGCCATACAGAACCAATACAAGCAGCATCTGAAGACAATCAACCGCGGCGTGAAGCAGGCGGAGTTGTTCGTGCTGTACAAGACGTCGATGCCGTCGGTGCTGACGGAGGTGGGCTTCATCAGCAATCCCGCCGAGGAGGCCTTCATGATGAGCGAGGAGGGTCAGGCGCAGATAGCGTTGTGCCTGTTCAACGCCTTCATGAACTTCAAGTCCACCGAGGAAGGCACGCCGCGCATCGCCAACCCTGTAATCAACATCAAGGGCTACAAGGCGCCGCAGGAGGAGCAGCCGGCCCCGAAGGAGCCCCTGCAGGAGGAGCGGCCGGCCGCGGCGGAGCCACCGCAAGAGGTGGCGACGACGCCTGCGCCGCCCGCCGCCAAGCCGGTGGTGGAGCCCGTGCAGGAGCCTGTGGCCGTGGCGGAGCCTGTGGCGCTGCCCGAGGCCGTCGAGGTGCCTGCCGTGGCGATCGTCACCACGCCGGATGCCGAGCGCCCCCTGCCGGGAGCCGAGTTGGCGCCACGCCAGCAGGAGACGCCTCCGGTCGCCGAGGAGCCTGCCCCTGCGCCGGAGGTGCAACGGCCGATCAACAGCGCCGCCGCCGACGCTGCGCAGTACTACACGGTCCAGTTCCTCACTTCGGCCGAACTGCTGCCCCCGGGGAGCGAGGCGTTCGGTGGGCTGGAGGAGGTGGAGAGCTACCGCAACGGGAAGCTCTACTGCTACTCGGTGGGCCGCTTCGCCACCTTCCAGGAGGCCAACGTGTACTGCAAAGAGATCCGCGAGACCACGCGCTTCAAGGATGCCTGGGCGCTGCTGCGCAAGGAGGCCGTCCCTGCCGCGGCCGAGACGCCTGCGGTGCAGGCCCGGCCTGCGAAGGGCGCCGTGGAGTACCGCATCCAGTTCTGCACCGGCACGCACGAAATGAAGGCGGGCGACCCTGCCCTGCAGGGCATCAAGGAGTTCCGCTGCGCGAAGTCGGGCAAGCTGTATGTCTACACCACGGGCAGCTACACCACCCGTGCCGAGGCGGTGCGTGCCTGCGCCGAGCTGAAGAAGAGCACGCGCTTCAAGGACGCCTTCGTGGTGGCCTTCCGCGACGGGGAGCGAGTGCAGCAATAGATTACGAGCCATGATAGAGATCCACGACATCACCAAGACCTTCGGCCAGCAGCATGCGGTGGACCACGTCAGTTTCCGCGTGGCGAAGGGCGAGATTGTGGGTTTGCTGGGCCCCAACGGGGCGGGCAAGTCCACCTTGATGAAGATACTTACCTGCTACATCCCCCCCACGACGGGCGAGGCCCGGGTGTGCGGCCACAGCATCTATGACGAGAGCCTGGAGGTGCGCCGCCACATAGGCTACCTGCCGGAGCACAATCCGCTCTATCCGGACATGTATGTGCGGGAGTACCTGCGCTTTGCGGCGGGGCTGGGAGGCGTGAAGGATGTGTCGGGCCGTGCCGACGAGATGATCGAGCTCACCGGCCTCACGCCCGAGGCGCACAAGCGCATCGGGCAGCTCTCCAAGGGCTACCGCCAGCGCGTGGGGCTGGCGCAGGCACTGATCCATGACCCCGAGGTGCTCATCCTCGACGAGCCCACCACCGGCCTCGACCCCAACCAGCTGGAGTTCATCCGGTCGGTCATCCGGCGGGCGGGGCAGGACAAGGCGGTGCTCCTTTCGACCCACATCATGCAGGAGGTGGCGGCCATGTGCAGCCGCGCCGTCATCATCCACCACGGCCGCATCGTGGCCGACGAGGCGGTAAGCAACCAGACTGCCTCCCAGCTCACCGACCGCTTCCACAAGCTGACCGAGAACTAACCCCGCACAAGGCTGCATCCTTTCACCGACAACACCAAACGCAACATGACAAGACAATCCCTCATTGACCTCATCCGCGAGCGCCGCTCGTTCCTCTGCGTCGGCCTGGACACCGACCCTGCCAAGATGCCCGCCCACCTGAAGGGGGAGCGCGACGGCGTGTTCCGGTTCAACCGCGCCATCATCGACGCCACCATCGACCTCTGCGCCGCCTACAAGCCCAACCTGGCCTTCTACGAGGCCATGGGGCTGGAAGGGCTGCGCCAGCTGAAGATGACGATGGACTATATCCACTCGCTGAAGCAGCCCGTCTTCACCATCGCCGACGCCAAGCGCGGCGACATCGGCAACACCAGCGAGCGCTACGCCAAGGCGTTCCTCGACCCGGAGGGCGACTTCAACTTCGACGCCATCACCGTGGCCCCCTACATGGGTGCCGACAGCGTGCAGCCCTTCACGGTCTACGAAGGCAAGTGGGTCATCCTGCTGGCCCTGACCTCCAACAAGGGGGCCTATGACTTCCAGCTGACCGGCGACACCGGCGGCACCCCGCTCTACCAGCGCGTGCTGGAGACCTCGCGGCAGTGGGGGACGGAGGAGAACATGATGTACGTGGTGGGAGCCACCAAGGCCGAGATGCTGGGCGAGGTGCGGCGCATCGTGCCGGGCTCGTTCCTGCTGGTGCCGGGCGTGGGGGCGCAGGGCGGAAGCCTCGAGGAGGTGTGCCGCCACGGCCTGAACGCCGACTGCGGCCTGCTGGTCAACTCCTCGCGCGGCATCATATATGCCTCCTCCGGCACCGACTTCGCGGAAGCGGCCCGCGCCGAGGCCGCCAAGTTGCAACAACAAATGGCCGCCCTGCTATGAACCACAAGCTGACTTTGCGCATACTGTTGGTGCTCAGCATGCTGAATGCGGGCATGAGTGCCTTGGCCTACCTCGCCATGGCGGTGCTGCTGCCGCAGTTCCAGCAGGTTTACGAAGCCCAGCCCGACCTGGTGCCGGAGACGATGCACGTCATGTGGGAACGCATGGCGGCGGTGCCGCGGCTCTACCATGCCGCCTGGGCGTTGCTCAACGTGCTCTCGCTGGCGGGCTGCATCCTGATGTGGAACCTGCGCCGCTCGGGCTTCCACGCCTACGCCATCGCGCAGCTGCTCCTCCTGCTGCTGCCGCTGCTCTTCCTCGGCAAGGGCTACATGGGGCTGGGCGACATCATGTTCACGGGCCTCTTCCTGCTGGTCTACTTCCTGCTGCTGAAGTCGCTCGGCGTGTTCGATTCGGAACGAGCCGACGTGGACCAGTCGCAGGGGTCCAATGGCTCATAAGGGGCCATATCGGTTCTCAGTCGAAGTAAATACTTAGGGGATACCTGGAGGATACCTATAGGGTCCCTGGCGCCCCGCAAGAATAAATCCATCGCAAAACACAATCGAAATCACAGAAAATGAGAAGGAAACGGAAACAACTGCTCACATTGCTGGCTTTGGCCGCGATGTGGCCCATAGCGGCTCAGAACGGTTCAACCTGTCCGGCCATGGAACAGTCGGAACTCCCCTATGTGGAGAACTTCGATAGCGTCTCCGAAGGGCTTGTCTCCACGGTGCTGCCCTGCTGGTCGCAACTCGTAGTCAACGACAGCACCACCCTCTTTCCGCGTGTGGTTACCGCGCGCGGCAGCAAGTGCATCGCCTTCCGCCCCGGTGAGCGCTACGGGGTGCAGTACGTGGTGCTGCCGCAGCTGGACAGCGTGGGGGGGCTCACCCTCGCCTTCGACGCCACGCGCAACTCGATGCAAAACTACATCGAGGTGGGCGTGATGACCGACCCCTCCAACCCCAACAGCTTCACGCTGCTGGAAACGCTGGGCACTGCTGCGGGCCTGACCTCGCTGGAATGGCGGCGGTTCGAGGTGGCAGCCCCGTCGGGCACGACGGCCACCTACTTCGCCATCCGTGTGCGCACCAGCATCGGTACCCTCGATTCGCTGTATATAGACAACGTGGAGCTCTTCGTCAGCCCCAGCTGTCCCGCGCCGCTGGACATCGCGGTGGACAGCATCGCCTACAACAGCGCGCGGCTGACCGTATGGGATCCTGCGAATGTGAACGACTATACCGTCACCCTCAACGGGAGCAGCGCCGTGTATAACAGCCGTGTCATCACCCTCGTCGGCCTGACGGAGAACACGGCATACAGCCTGTCTGTGGTGGCGAACTGCGACAATGGCGTGCCCACCGCCGCCCTCAGCGCCTCCTTCGCCACCCCGTTCGCCCCCGTGGACGCACTGCCCTACGAGACCGGCTTCGAGAGCGGCGAGGACACCAACTGGAACATCGTCAACGGCCCCAACGGATGGGTCATCGGCGGCGACACCAGTTCCACCGGGAGCAACGCCCTGTATATCGGCGGCAGCCAAGGCTACGGCTACAACATCGGCCAGCGCAGCGCCTCCTATGCCTACCGGGGCTTCGCCCTTCCGCAAGGGGGAGAGTATGTGCTGGAGTTCGATTGGACGGCGCAAGGCGAGAACGGCGCCGGCGGGGCGGTGGACTATATGCGCGTGTGGCTCGCGCCGACCGACTACCGTTTCTACCCCAACTACCTCCCCACCTCGGGCAACGGCTACACGGAAATCGACAACTACAACGCCATCTACAACTACAACGCCTTCATCCCCCAGGGATGGATACCCATAGGCACCGCCTTCAACCTCAACACTGACGGCATGTGGCGCCACGAGCGCTTCTCGTTCGAGTTGGATACCGCCCGCGAATATAACCTGGTGTTCCTCTGGCTCAACGACAACTACGGCGGTATACAGCCGCCGGCCGCCATCGACAACGTGAAGCTCCGCCTCACCACCTGCAAGGTGCCCGCGGCCCTGGCCTTCGACGAGGTGCTGCCCACCACCCTCGCCTTCTCATGGCAGGGCTACGGCAACGAGACAGAATACGAGGTGACCTTCGACGGCACCGCCCATACCACCCCGAACGCCTACGACCAGATAGAGAACCTGGCCGTGGCGTCGAGCCACACGCTGGCCATACGTGCCGTGTGCGGTGCGGGCGACACCAGCGCAGCCATCGCGCTCAACGTCAAGACCGACTGCATGCCCACCCCGCTGCCCTACCAGCAGGACTTCGACGCGGTGGGCACCGTGGACAGCATCCCCTGCTGGACCATGCTGGGATACACCGCCAATGGCACCCGCTGGCCCTCGCTGTCGAGCATGACCGCCCACGACAGCTCGCCCCGGTCGCTCTATGTGCTCGGCGCCAGTCCGTCGCAACCCGCCGTGGCGCTGCTGCCTACTTTCGCCGAATCGGTGGACTCGCTGCTGCTCACCCTGTGGGGCAATGTGGGCAATGCCGCCAACATTATCGAGGTGGGCGTCGTCCCGGACCGCTTCAACATGGCGTCGTTCGAGGTGGTGGACACGCTGCGGTTCATGCAACCCGACGTGTGGACCCGCTTCGAACTCCCCCTGAACACCTATACCGGCATGGGTGGCAACATAGCCCTCCGCGTCCCCAACGCCATCAAGACCTTCATCGACGACATAGAGGTGCGCCTCATACCCGACTGTGTGCAGCCCAACAGCGTGGCGGTGTCGAACGTCAGCTCCACCAGTGCCGACATCACGGTGGCCGACGTGGCGTGGAACAACCACTATCGCCTCTACTGGAACGGCGACAGCACCGACATCTATTCCGACACCTACACCCTGTACGACCTCACGCCGGGCACGTTCTACAGCCTGGAGGTGGCCACCATCTGCCTCGACAGCACGCTGACGCCGCGGGTGTCTGCCACGTTCATCACCGAGTGCGAGCCTGTGACGCACAACGACCTGCCCTATACGGAGGGCTTCGATGCCTACCTTCCCGGCCCCTTCGGCAACCCCTGCTGGACGGTCAATAACTACTACCCCTCGTCGCAACCCTCCATCTCCACCGTGCGCCAGACCAGCGGCAGCAACAGCATCCGCCTCTATCCCGGCGACAACAGCCAGCCGCAGTTCCTCGTGCTGCCGGAGTTTGACGACGTCACCGACCTCATGGTCTCGTTCAACGCCTACGGCCCTGCCTCGGCAAGGCTGGATGTGGGCGTGATGACCGACCCCGAGGACACCCTCACCTTCATCCCCGTCGGCGGCCTCTCCGCCCTGGGCGGCGGCGAATGGATAGCCCACGAGGTGTACTTCAACGCCCTCTCCCTCCCGATGGCTTCCTACATCGCCTTCCGCGGCGGCGTGAACAGCTTGAGCGGCTGGGAGATATTCATCGACGACATCCGCGTGGATGTGGCCCCGCCGTGCCTGCCGCTGGCCGGAATGGAGCTGGATTCGGTGGCCGACAGCAGCGTGGTGGTGCGTGTGGACGACCCGAGCACGACGCTGACCTACCGCTGGTCGGTGGTCGACATCTTTGGAGACACGCTGCGTGTGGCCACGGCCCACGACACTGTCTTCACCGTCGACGCGCTGGAGCCCCTGATGATCTACACCCTCACCGTGGCCTCGATATGCAGCGACAGCAGCCACACCACCCCCCTCTCCCTCACCTTCGGCACCACCTGCAGCCCCATCGCCCGCGAGGAGCTGCCGCTGGTGGAGGACTTTGAAGCCTACGGCACCGACCAGTACGTCACCTGCTGGAACCGATTGAACTACTTCACCACCTACGGCGACTTCCCTGTGGCCTCGGGCAACCGCGGCCAGGGCGGCTCGCAACGCAGCCTGCAGTTCTTCCCCGGCGGACGCAGCCAGGCGCAATATGCCGTGATGGCCCCTGTGGGCAACCTCGACTCGCTCTACCTCTCCTTCTGGTCATTCCGCGGCAACAGTGCGGTGCGCCTGGATGTGGGCCTGATGACCGACCCCACTGACAGCGCCACCTTCACCACCCTGCAGACGATGGAGCCCACGCCCAACGAATGGGAACTCGAGGTGCTGCGCATCGGCAATGCCGGCGGGGCGCGCTATGTGGCCTTCCGCGCCTACTGCGCTACCGGCTCGGCCTACAGCTTCTTCATCGACAACATCACCCTCGACACCACCTTCACCTGCCCGCAGCCCCTGGCCGTCCGTGCCGACGGCGTGGGTGAGGACAGCGCGCGTATCATAATAACCGCTACGCCGGAGGCTACGGCCTACCGCCTCCTGTACGGCTCCACAGGCCTGACCGACACCCTCCTCACCGCCGACACCGTCGTGACCCTCACCGCGTTGCAGCCCGCCACACAGTACACCGTCAGCGTCGAGGCCCTCTGCCCGGCCGGCATGGAGAGCGACGCGGTGCAGACCGCCTTCACCACCCTGGCCCCGCCCGAGCCTCCCTGCTGCCTGCCGCCGACGGACATCGTGGTGAGCGTCGTCACCAACACGACCGCCACCGTCAGCTGGAACGACGGATGCGGGTCCTCGCAAGGCTGGGTGCTGGACTGCAACGGCACCGAGGTCGCCCCCATGGCCAACCCCTACACCCTCACGGGCCTCACGCCCGGCACCGCCTATACGGTCAGAATGCGCGCCGACTGCACCGACTCCCTCTCCGCATGGAGCGACCCCGTCAGCTTCACCACCGAGAACGTCGGCATCGCCGGCGTGGACCGCACGGAGGTGACCCTGCGGCCCAACCCCGCCACGACCGAGGTGACCCTCTTCGGCCTGGAAGCCGGGACGCGGGTGAGCGTGGCCGACCTGAACGGGCGCACCGTCCTGGAGGCCGGAAGCCGCGGCGCGACGCTGACCCTCGACCTCAGCCGCCTGCCCCGCGGAGCCTACTTCGTCCGCATCGTGAGCGGGAAGACCACGGCGGTCAGGAAACTGATAGTCAAGTAAATCACAACCCCAGGCAAGCATCCCCCCGACGGGATGCTTGCTTCTTTCATGGAGCGCGTCAGACCAAGTCCGAGACAACTCCGTATCAACTCCGAGTCAACTCCGAGTCAACTCCGACAAGGGGGCAAAAATCGCAATGTGCTGGAATGCAGTGATTTGTGTATTTGGCGAAGAAAAACGGCTCCCAGGTGTCCCAAAACGGCGCGCGGAGGCGCAGGAAAACAGCATGCGGAAGGCCGTCCGGTCGGCGGAGTGTTGAAAAAATGTTAATTTTATAACACACAAAAACAGCAAGTTAAAGAAAAAATACAAGAAAAAAGAAAAAAATCTTTGGCGGAATGGGAAAAAAGTAGTATCTTTGCAACCTCAAAACTGAAACAGAGAGTAGTTTGAAACTTTGAGAGAAGCCGATGTAACTCAGTTGGTAGAGTAGCTGATTTGTAATCAGCCTGTCGGGGGTTCGAGTCCCTTCATCGGCTCGACAGGTCCCGAAGTCTCGCAACGAGACATCGCGAAGCACGGGGGAGTCGCATAGCGGCAATTGCAACAGACTGTAAATCTGTCCTCGGAAGAGTTCGGTGGTTCGAGTCCACCCTCCCCCACGAAATGCCAACACTTCAACAGGCGGAAGTAGCTCATTTGGTAGAGCGATAGCCTTCCAAGCTATAGGTGGCGGGTTCGAGCCCCGTCTTCCGCTCCAAGCAAGCGGGATGCCCCCACCCGGACCCGCCGGAAATGACAAGGCACTCTGAAAAGAGAAGAGAGTGAGAAGAGAAACAAGCCGCAGTAGCTCAGTGGTAGAGCGCATCCTTGGTAAGGATGAGGTCACGAGTCCGACTCTCGTCTGTGGCTCTCCTTCATGCGCCGAAGCGCAACGGGAACAACAAACAAAAACATGAGGACGCACGCCGCAGGCACGCCCTCTTTAGACATGAATTAATATTATTGTTAACATTTAATACGTATTAAACAATGGCAAAAGAAAAATTCGACCGCTCAAAACCGCACGTCAACATCGGCACCATCGTCCACGTTGACC
>JAGAYN010000043.1 GCA_017940465.1 Bacteroidales bacterium
GGCAATAAATCACTGGGACACCAAGCCCGTTTGCATATAAAACGCGAATCAGGCGGCTTTTCTTTTGCCTGATTCTGACTGCGTAGCAAAATATTTTTATGCGTCTGTGTGTAAATCAAAAATTTTTATGTAAATTTGCAGTTCACAATCATAGAACATCAACACGCAATAACACATTAAACAACCGAACATTATGGCAAAAGAAATGAACGACGCCAACGCGCAGAAGCTGGAAAAACTGAAGATACTTCAGAGCACGTTGGACAAGATAGAGAAGAGCTACGGCAAGGGCTCGATCATGAAACTCGGCGACCGTCCGGACGAGGAGCTGGAGGTGATCTCCACCGGCAGCATCAGCCTGGACAACGCGCTGGGCGTGGGCGGCTTCCCGCGCGGGCGCGTCATCGAGATATACGGCCCCGAGTCGTCGGGTAAGACCACGCTGGCCATCCACGCCATCGCCGAGTGCCAGAAGCAGGGCGGCATCGCGGCCTTCATCGATGCCGAGCATGCCTTCGACAGTTTCTACGCCAAGAAGCTGGGGGTGGATGTGGTGAACCTCCTCGTCTCGCAGCCCGACAACGGGGAGCAGGCGTTGGAGATTGCCGACAACCTCATCCGTTCTGGCGCCATCGACATCATAGTCATCGACTCCGTCGCCGCCCTCACGCCCAAGGCCGAGATTGACGGCGACATGGGCGACAGCAAGGTGGGCCTTCAGGCGCGCCTGATGAGCCAGGCCATGCGCAAACTGACGGCCACCATCAGCAAGACCAACTGCTGCTGCATCTTCATCAACCAGCTGCGCGAGAAGATAGGTGTCCTATTCGGCAACCCCGAAACCACCACCGGCGGCAATGCGCTGAAGTTCTACGCTTCGGTGCGTGTCGACATACGCCGCACCCAGGCCATCAAGGATGGCGACCAGAATATCGGCAACCGCGTGAAGGTGCGCATCGTGAAGAACAAGGTGGCTCCGCCGTTCCGCCAGTGCGAGTTCGACCTCATGTTCGGCGAAGGCATTTCCAAGCTGGGCGAAATCATCGACTTGGGCGTTGATTTGGACATCGTGCACAAGAGCGGCTCGTGGTTCAGCTACGGCGAGAGCAAGCTGGCGCAGGGGCGTGAAGCCCTCAAGCAGCTGCTGCGCGACAACCCCGAGCTCTGCGAGGAGCTGGAGGAAAAGATACGCACCGCCCTGAAGGAGCGGTCGGCGGAATAGCGCCACTCCCGACGGGAGGGCACAAGAAACGGGCCGCTGCACGTACTAACAGGATGAAAAACCCGAAAGATATGAAACGGATACTATTGATTGCTGCAATGCTGTTCGGCATGGGAACCGCCGCCATGGCTCAGGTGGAGCTGACCGACAGCACCCGTCGCGCCATCCCGGCCGACAGCATCGCCGTGGACGACGACGAGGAGGACGATGGTCCCAACGTCATCGGTGCCCAGCCCATGCCCAGCCGCCCCAAGGGTGAGGCCAACGTGCTGGGTGTACCTGTATACTACGACCGCGAAGGCAACGTCCGCGGCTCGCACCAGGCTCCCGCGCATCGCCGCGGGCAATCCCCGCAGGGTGTCTACCGCATGCCGGAACATCACTACCGGAATAACGTTGGTTTCAACTTCAACAGCTGCTTCTTCGAGGTGGAAACCCTCATCGGCACACGGGATGCAGCCCTGGGTGCCAGTTTCACCTACCTGCCCGAGCGCTGGGGTGTCTATGGTTCCGCCCTCGGGGGCGTCCACCGCAACTACTTCAGCGTCGGCCCCGCCCTGAGGCTTTCCGGCAGGGAGAGCGCCTTGGACTGGCACCTCTACGGAGGAGCCCTCTTCAGCGGTCGCCGCACGGGAGGTGAAGTGGGCCTCCGCATCGCCAGCCAGGCAGGAAGCAGTAAGTTCTGCTGGACTTCGGCATCCATGGGTATGGCTTTCCTCAACAACCAAACCTACCTCACCATCGGCCTCAGCCTTGAGGTGGCAGCCCTTTCGGCTTTGACGTTCTTCTTCTGGTAGACCCTATGTATGTAATTGACGAAGAACGAGAGGAAAGCGAGATACAAGCCCGGTATGACGAACTGTATGCCGCCTGCCAGGCCCTGAAACCCCTCTCTCCCGAGGAGGAGGCCAATCTGCTTCGCGCCTACCAACTGGCCAAGAAAGCCCATGCCGGCACACGGCGTAAGAGTGGAGAACCCTATATATTCCACCCACTTGCTGTGGCACTCATTGCCGTCAAGGAGGTGGGTCTCGGCCCTATAGCAGCCATTTCCGCCCTGCTGCACGACGTGGTGGAAGACACTGACATCACACTTGAGGAGCTACGCATACTCTTTGGCGACCGTGTTGCCACCATTGTAGACGGTGTCACCAAGATCGACGACGTCATGGTCATGCAGCAGACCGAAAGCAAGCAGGCCGAAAACTATCGCAAGATACTGCTGTCCATGTGCAATGACGCCTACGTCATCTTCCTCAAACTCTGCGATCGCCTTCACAACATGCGTACACTTGACTCCATGAAGGAGACCAAGCAGTTCATCATTGCCAGTGAAACCTCCTACCTATATGTCCCGTTAGCCCACCGTCTGGGGCTATATACCATCAAGACTGAGCTGGAAGAGCTCGTCATGAAGTACACCAATCCGGAGAAATACAACGAGATAGCGGCCAAGATAGCCGAGACAGCCAGGCAGGGTAGCCAGCTGCACCAGTGCCTTGTCGAGCCGGTCAAGCAGATGCTCCAGCAGGCAGGCTGCCAGTTTACGGTCAAGACGCGCGTCAAATCCGTCTACAGCTGCTGGAAGAAGATAGAGACCAAGCATGTGGCATTCGAGGAGATATACGACCTGTATGCCATGCGTATCATCCTCAACGGCCTCCCTCGCGACCGCGAGAAGGAGGAGTGTTTCAAGGTATATTCCCTCATTTCCGACCATTTCGAGCCCAATCCCACCCGCTTCCGCGACTGGATCACCCACCCGAAGAACAACGGCTATGAAAGCCTGCACACCACGGTGATGACCCCTATCGGCCGTTGGGTGGAGATACAGATACGCACCCAGCGTATGGACACCATAGCCGAAAAAGGCATGGCGGCCCATTTCCTGTACAAGGAAGCCCACCCCGAGGAGGAGCTCGACAACAACCCCGTCGAGGAATGGCTCCAGCAGATACGCACTTCCTTGGAGCAAAGCGACAAGAGCGCCCTGGACCTCGTTGAGGAATTCAAGGAGGCCCTCTATACGAAGGAGATCTACCTCTTCACACCCAAAGGGCGAACCATCACACTTCCCAGCCGCAGCACCGTGCTGGATTTTGCCTATGCCATCCATACCGACCTCGGCCACCACTGCATCGGTGCCAAGGTCAATGCCCGCGTTGTCAGCCGTGGCGAAAGGCTCCACACGGGAGACCAGGTGCAGGTGCTCACCACCAACAACACACTCCCCACCCAGGAGTGGCTGTCACAGTGCACCACCCCTCGCGCCAAGGAGGCCATCAAGGACCTCCTCCGGGCCCACAAGAAGGAGCATTCGCAGGAGGGCCGCCGCCGCCTCGGCAGCTACTACGAGAAGCTCCACATCAAGGACACCCCCCAGAATTGGGGGCAGCTCAAGCGATTCCTCGGGAACCCGTCGGATACGGACATACTTTACGACCTGGCCGTCGGCATAGTCACCGAGCACCATGTGGCCCAATGCTTCGGGAAGGCGCGGCCCACCCCCAACCTCCTCTTCCTTACGCAGTACAAGGACCTCTTCGATTCGGCCGGCTCCCCCTCGGGAATCGACACCGCCAGGCTGAAAACCGAGCGCACTGCCGACGGCAGCCAGCCCACACCCCCCACGCCGTTCCTCCTGGACAAGGACTATGAGCACCTGCCCACCGCCCCTGCCCCCTGCTGCAAGCCTGTGCAGGGCGACCAGGTGGTGGGCATCGTGCAGGACGGAAAAATCATGGTGCACCGCACCAATTGCCGCATTGCCATGCGCGAAATGGCCAACCACGAGAACCATATCGTGCGTGCCAAGTGGCGCCCCGGCGAGCAACCCTCGCTCCTCACCGGCCTCGCCCTCACGGCCATCGACCGCAAGGGCCTCCTGCAGGACATCACACGCCTCATCTCCGACGACATGGATCTCAACATGCGCGCCATCACCCTCGAAGCCTCCGAGGGCGTTGGCCGCGGTATCATCATGCTCTATATCAACAACCTCGACCATCTTTCCAGCCTCATCGACAAGCTTCGCGGCATCAACGGCATCGAGGAGGTGCGACGCATTTAATACTAATGTACAATAAGATATGGAAGCCATGCGAGAAGACCTGCAAGCCATCCAGCGCCTTTCCGACATCCTCGACACCCTGCGCCGCCAGTGCCCCTGGGACCGCCGCCAGACCATCAAGTCGCTCCGCTACCTCACCGTCGAGGAGGTCCACGAGCTGAGCGAAGCCATTGTGGAGATTGAAAACCACAAATCGCAGCCGGACACCAGCGCTTCCGCCCCGGCGCGGGACGGCATGGAGCCGGCTCCGCGTGCGGACGATTCCCGCTTCTCCACCCTCACCTCCCAGTTCAAGAAGGAACTCGGCGACCTCGCCATGCACATCCTCTTCTACTGCAAGCTGGCCGAGGACGAGGGCCTCTTCACCACCGCCGACGTATACAACGCCATCTGCGACAAGCTCGTCAGCCGCCATCCCTTCATCTACGACAAGGAGAACTACCACGGCGAGAACTGGGAGCAGCTGAAGATGCGCGAGGGTCGCCGCAACGTGCTCGAAGGCGTGCCGTCTTCCCTCCCCACCCTCATCAAGACCCTGCGCCTGCAGGAGAAGGTATATCCCGCCCCGGACAAAGAGGCTCCCGAGGGCGCTGCGGTGAACGGATATGACCCGGAAAGCATCACCGAGGAACAATTCGGCCAGCGGCTCTTCGACCTCGTCGATTGGGGCCGCCGACACGGCCTGAACGCCGACGACGCCTTGGCCGCCGCCAATCTCCGCTTCGCCGGGCGGCACAGCCGGCCGGAAGGCACCCTATAGGTATCCGGTAGGTATCCCATAGGTATCCCGTAGGTATTTACTTCGACTGAGAACCGATATGGACGGATATGGACCGATGGTCCGTCCTGAACCCTTTCCGCCCACGGAAAGTGGAAGAAAAAAATGTTAAAAATTTGGTAGTTGAAAAAAATGTGTATATTTGTCATAGGCAATCACTTGCCAGAAAGTCGCGGGGGGGGGGTGATAATCAATGACTTACATATACTGAAACAACTACTGCCACTGCCCAGATTCCGCTGCGGAGAGCGGAGGACCGTCTTTTTTGAGGAGGACAATAGAGGAGAAATAAGCATTAACATAAATTAACACTATTATGATTATGAAAAAGATTACATTTTTGGCACTGCTGGCCATGCTCCTGCCTCTGGGAGCGCGGGCGCAGCTTTCTGGATGCACGGGTAGCACGTGCAGCATCGTCATCCAGATGTACGACGACTATGGCGACGGATGGTACGACTCCTACAATGACCAGTTCTATGTCCAGGTCTACCAGGGCACCACCCTTCGCGGCCAGGCCTCCATCTCCACAGGCTACGCCGGCCAGAGCACCATCCAGGTGTGCAGCAACGAGCCGGTGACGTTCAAACTCTATGGCGATGACTCCTATGAGGAATCCTCTTTCGTCGTCCGCGACGAGTTAGGCGGCCTGCTGCTCGACACAGTCTATTGCTACGACTTCAGCAGCGGTCAGACCATGGGCACCATTGCCGCGCCGTGTCCTACGTGCATCATGCCGGCGGTGTTCTATGCCGACAATGTCAGCTCCACCGGAGCCACCCTGCATTGGTCTCCCGGCCAGAATGACCTCTCCTATGAGGTGAGCCTGGACGGCATCACCTGGACCCCGGTCAACGACACCTTCTACGACCTCACCGGCCTCACCGCCAACACCATCTACACCGCCCGGGTGCGCATCCTCTGCGGCGGCGACGACACCAGCGCCGTGGCCACATGTGAGTTCGAGGCCGTCGATTTCTTGCCCATCACGGAGTTCCCCTACACCATAGGCTTCGAGCAGACGTGGGACGGATGGCGGCGGATAGACCAGGACGGCGACGGCCGGAACTGGTTCTTCTCCGACGGCACCTTTGACGGCCCCGCCCACGGCGGCAGCTACCAGGCCTCCTCGTGGTCCTATGATGCCGACGAGGACAGCCCCACCGCCAACGCGGCGTTCACCCCCAACAACCTGCTCGTCAGCCGCCCGATAGAGGTTTCCGAGGGGCTGCGCCTCACCTACTGGGTGCGCAGCGGCTGCGGCAACACCGGCTCGTATCCCGACCGCTACGCCCTCTACATCGCCACCGACATCAGCAACTTCAACACGCTGACCGCCTCCACCCCCGTCTTCAACGAACAGCCCCCATCGGCATGGACCCTGAAGACTGTCGACCTCTCGAGCTACGAGAACCAGACCATCTACCTTGTCTTCCGCCACTTCAACAGCGACAACATGTGCGGCATCATGCTCGACGACATCACCATCCAGATGGCCGGCACGCCTGAAGTCACCATGCCGTCCCTCAGCTACACCACCAATGTGGGCGACACGCTGACCATCACCTCCAGCGTCATCGGCACCAACCTGAACTACTCATGGACCTCGCTCATGGAGGGTACCGGCGACGCCGTCATGTTCGAGGACGACTCCGTCCTCCGGATAGTCTACAGCGTCGGCGGCACGGACACCATTGACTTCGTCGTGAGCAACACCTACGGCACCGTCACCAACCGGGTCGTGGTGACAGTGATCGACCTCCAGCCCGTCACCGAATTCCCCTACAGCACCGGCTTTGAAGAAGGCGACGACACCGCCTGGTTCCGTGCCGGCGCTATCAACAACTGGACAGTGGGCAACGGCACACACAACGGCACCGGCACCGAGGCCCTCTACGTAAGCAACAACGGCACCTCCTTCGCCTACACTGTCGGCACGACCAGCACCATCTACGCCTACCGCGCCATGACCTTCACGGCAGGTGAATATGGGTACTCCTACGACTGGCTGAGCGAGGGCGACGGCATCTACCACTTCATGCGCTCCTTCATCGTCCCGGTCAGCACCGCCCTGGTGGGTGGCACCGCCCTGCCGGGCCTCAATTACAACTCCCAGCCCGACGGCAGCATCAGCATGGACAACGGCCACATGAGCGGATCCACCTCCTGGCAGTCCCAGTCCGGCACCTTCGCTATCACCATCCCGGGAACCTACCTGGTGGTCTTCTCGTGGACCCAAGACGGCTACACCAACTACAGCAGCCCCCGCCTGCCCGGCGCCATCGACAACCTCATCATCTCAAGGATCACCTGCTCTGCACCCGTGGGCCTGACCGTAAGCGATATAGACGACGGCGAGGCCACCCTCAGCTGGACCACCGGCGGCGAGGAGAGCGAATGGGCCGTCCGCCTCGACAACGGCGAATGGCAAGTCGTCACCACCAACCCCTACACCCTCACCGACCTGTTGCCCAGCCACTCCTATAATGTCAGCGTCCGCGCTGTCTGCGGAGACGGCGACACGAGCTTCAACGCAGCCACCACCACCTTCTTCACCCCCTGCGCCCTTCTGACTCAGGCCGACCTGCCCATCTCCGACAACTTCGACAGCTATGCCCCCGACGGCAGTATCCACCCCTGCTGGAGCAAACACAACTTCTACACCTCGGGTTCCTACAACTACCCCTCGCCCAACAGCAGCCAGAACCACACGCCCGGAACCGGTGGCAAGAGCCTGTACTTCTACAACGGAGGCAGCGCACAGTACAACTATGTGGTGCTGCCGCCGGTGGACGACCTCAACGGCACCATGATCACCTTCTGGACCTATGCCAGCACCCCCGGCAGCATCCAGTTCCAGGTGGGAACCATGAGCACCTCCACCGACTTCGCCAACTTCACCCCCATCTACACCACCCCCACCACCATGGCAGCCAGCCAGTGGGTGGAGCACGAGGTGATCATACCGGCCGGCGTCACCAACCAGTATCTCTCCATCCGCAACCAAGGTAGCAGCTACACGACGGGCTACGTGGACGACATCACCCTCGCGGTGGCCCCCGACTGCATGCGCCCCGCCGGCGTGAGCGTGAGCGATGTCTCCACCACCGAGGCCACCATCAACATTAGCGACCCCAGCGCCACCGCCAACTACGCCATCATCATCAAGCAGGGCAACACCGTGGTGGACAGCGTCGTGGTCACCGACACATCCTACACCGTCTCCACCCTTGCCTCCTCCACCGCCTACACCGTCACCGCCTACAGCATCTGCGACGACGGAATGCCTACCGGCACGGTCAGCACCGTTTTCTCCACCACGATGGAGAGCACCTCGCTGCCCTACGCCACAGGCTTTGAACCGGGCGAAGACACCGCCTGGGCCATGTTCAACGGCGCCAACGGCTGGTACATCGGCACCGCCACCAGCAACGGCGGCAGCCGCTCCCTCTACGTCAGCAGCAACAACGGAACCACCAACGGCTACAACAACAACTCTATCACGATGTCCTATGCCGTCCGTGCCCTCGACTTCGAGAACGCCGGCGAGTACTTCTACTCCTTCGACTGGAAGGGCAACGGCGAATCCGACTACGACTACATACGCGCCTGGATAAGCCCCGGCTCGGCAACCTACACTGCCGACTATGCAGCCGACGGAACCCTCGCCGACAGCTACAACTACCGCAACAGCACCCCCGCCGGCTGGATCGACCTGGGCAACGGCCAGCTCAGAGGCCAAAGCAACTGGCAGACCAAGAGCGGCACCGTGCAGATCAACACCCCCGGCATCTACAACCTCGTCTTCCTATGGGCCAACGACGGCAGCTCCGGCTCCGGCAGCCCCGCCATCGACAATGTGGCCATCGGCCAGCTGACCTGCCCGGTACCCACCGCACTGTCCGTGAGCGGCATTTCCGAGACCGAGGCCACCCTCAGCTGGACCGCCGGCGGCGAAGAGAGCGAGTGGATTGTCAGCATCAACGGCGGTGATTGGGTCACCGTCACCTCCAACCCCTACACCCTCACCGGCCTCACGTCCAGCACGCAATACAACGTGCGCCTCCGTGCCGTCTGCGGCGCCGGCGACACCAGCCTCATGACCGCCAACACCGCCTTCCGCACCTCCTGTGGCGCCATCACCACCCTGCCGTGGACCGAGGGCTTCGAGAACTACAATGCCTCCGGCGGCAGCGGCTCCGCCAACTCCTCGGTGACCAACATCCCCTGCTGGGACTTCAACGGCCTGAACGGCAACAACACGTATGTCACCACCTCGCAGCACCACGAAGGCAGCAACGCCGTCCGCTACTACGGCTCCAATTCCTACCCCTCCTACATGGTCCTGCCCCCGTTCCAGGACGACCTCTCCGGCCTGATGTTCACCTTCTGGATGCGTAGCGCCAGCACCAACGCCTACGTGGGCGTGGGCTACATGACCAACCCCGCCGACCCGACCACCTACACCGAGGTGGGCCAGGCCCGTGCCAGCGCCACCAACACCTGGGAGTTCAAGGACATCGTGCTCGGCTCCAGCGCCACCGGCCGCATCGCCCTGCGCTACTACGGCTCCTCACAGAACATCTACCTCGACGAGTTCACCGTCACGACAGCCCCCAGCTGCCTGCGTCCTGCAACGGTGACCGCGAGCAACGTCACCCAGACCTCGGCCGACATCAACATCGACGACGTCAACAACACCAACCACTACATGGTCTACTACACTGCCGGCTCCACTACCGACAGCGTGGAAGCCTTCAGCACGAGCGTCTCCCTCACCGGCCTCACCAGTGCCACGCAGTACACCGTCAGCGTCATCACCCTCTGCTCCGACGGCACCCGTACCGTCGCTACCAGCGCCGAGTTCATCACCAACTGCGACCTCATCGCCACCCTGCCGTGGACCGAGGACTTCACGCAGTATGCCAACCTCTGGGGCAACGGCGACTACCAGCCTGCCTGCTGGGTCAATCACTACTACTCATCCGGTAGCAACCTCTATCCCTATGTCAATGGCGTCGGCCACACCAGCGGTGGCAACAGCCTCTGCTACCGCGCCGGCCGGAACGACTACCCCGTGCTGGTGCTGCCCAGCTTCGCCTACAGCCTGAGCGACCTGGAAGTCTCCTTCTGGCTGACAGGCTTCGCCGGCTCCACTACTATGGAGGTGGGCTACGTCAGCAACGCCGCCGACCGCAACAGCTTCGTGCCTGTGGCCTCCTTCAACACCACCGCCAGCGACGACTGGCAGCTCTGCACCGCCACCTTCCCCGCCACCGCCTCGGGCCGCATAGCCTTCCGCTCCAAAGCCACCACCAGCAATGACGACGGCAGCCGCCTGACGGAAATCACCGTCTCCCTGACCGACACCACCGTCACACCGCAGCCCCCCACCACCTACACCGTCAGCGCCGCCACGGCCGACGCCACGATGGGAGCGGCCACGGTGACGCCCAGCGGCACGGTGAACGCCGGCACGAGCGTGACCTTCACCGCCACGGCCAACACGGGCTACCACTTCGTGGCCTGGACCGCCAACGGCCAGCAGGTCTCCA
>JAGAYN010000044.1 GCA_017940465.1 Bacteroidales bacterium
GCCGCCAGCGGGCCGCGGGAGAACTGGAGGGAAGGGTAGAGGATTGTCGGGGTAATCTGATTAATCGGAGTAGTCGGAGTAATCGGATTCGGAGTAATCGGATTATTCTGATTATTCAGATTTTGGAAGCAGTCTTTGTTGATTTTGAGGAATGCGTTGCCTTCGGTAATCCCCTCGCGGTCAGCCATCTGGCGGAGGCCGATGCGGAGCAGCGGCGTGGCGGGGGAGGCGAACTGGATCATCGCCTTGAAGCGGGAGCGCTGCACGAGCTGGGCGGCTGATTTGCGGTCGTTGATGTGCGGCTGGTAGGCACGGACGAACCAGGCCCCGTGCCGGTGATACCCCACCACGGTGCCTACGCGGCCGCTGAAGCCGCCAAGGATGCCCTGTTCTATTATTGCCATAACTTTAGTAGCGTAACGCCAGGGTGTCTGTTTTATTGTACGCAAAGACCAGGAGGATACGAACAGGAGCAAAACCTATAACTTGGAGAATGCTGGGAGACAGGCAGTTAGGCAGATGGATTTTTTTGAAAAAATTTTGTCTTGCAGCGAAAAATCCCCTTGGAATTTTCTTGAAATCTAAGCCGCTGATTGAATGACTGTTGAAAGCGTTTTATTAAAAAATTGAAAGAATTTTTATCAAGAAGTTTTTTTTTTGTATTTTCGTCCGGCAAAATGAAACGTGAAAAACAACATAAATAACTGAAAATACAACATATAACATCAAAAACAACTGCTATGGATACACATAAATTCCGCACCGAGAGCGACCTTCTGGGTCAAAAAGAGGTCCCCACCGAGGCCCTATACGGCGTACAGACTACCCGCGCCATGGAGAACTTCCACATCAGCGGACACCTGCTGAGCACCTACCCGAACTTCATCAAAGGCATGGCCATCACCAAGAAAGCCGCCGCCATGGCCAATATGGAGGTGGGCATGATCACCAAAGAACAGGGCGAGGCCATCGTCTGGGCCTGCGACCAGCTCCTGGCCGGCAAGCACCACGACCAGTTCCCTATAGATATGATACAGGGGGGCGCGGGCACAAGCACCAACATGGCCGCCAACGAGGTCATAGCCAACCTGGCCCTCGAACGCATGGGCTACCAGCGCGGACAGTATGAGCACTGCTCGCCGAACGACGTAGTCAACGCCTCGCAGAGCACCAACGACGCCTACCCCTGCGCCATACACATGGCCCTCTGCCTCGAACACCTCGAGTTCATGCCCCGTCTGGAAAAGATGATTGCCTCGCTGGACAAGAAGAGCCAGCAGTTCGCCCACGTCATCAAGATGGGCCGCACCCAGCTGCAGGACGCCGTGCCTATGACCCTGGGGCAGACCTTCGGCGGCTTCGCCGACTCGCTGCGCGGTGAGTTGAAGAACCTGCGTGCCTCGGCGGACGAGTTCCTGGTGGTGAACATGGGCGCCACGGCCATCGGCACCGGCATCTGCTCCAAGCCCGGCTACAGCGAAGCCTGCATCAAAGCCCTCCGCCAGGTGACCGGATGGGACATCACGCTGGCCGACAACCTCATCGAGGCCACCAGCGCCACCACCTGCATGATCCAGTACAGCAACGCCATGAAACGCCTCGCCATCAAGATCAACAAGATGTGCAACGACCTGCGCCTCCTCTCCAGCGGCCCGCGCTGCGGCCTGAACGAGATACACCTGCCCGAACGGCAGCCCGGCAGCAGCATCATGCCCGGCAAGGTGAACCCCGTGATTCCCGAGGTGATGAACCAAGTGTGCTACAAGGTGATCGGCAACGATATGTGCATCACCTTCGCCAGCGACAACGGACAGCTGGAGCTGAACGTCATGGAGCCCGTCATCGCCTACACCCTCTTCGAGAGCATACACCTGCTGGAGAACGGACTGGACACCCTGCGCACCCTCTGCATCGACGGCATCGTGGCCAACGAGGAGCGCTGCCGCCAGTTGGTGGAGCACTCCATCGGCATCGTCACCATGCTCAACCCCATCATCGGCTACAAGCAGAGTTCCAAGATAGCCAAGGAGGCATCAGAGACCGGCCGCGGTGTGTATGAACTGGTTCTCGAACACAAACTCCTCACCAAAGAGCAGCTGGACGAGATACTGAAGCCTGAAAACATGCTCCAGCCCGTAGAACTGAAGATATGATCCATAATATAAAAGTAAAGAAAGGACTAAACATCCCGCTCGGCGGAAGCGCCGAGCGGCTTGTCGTTGATATGCGCGGCACAGAACGCTACGCCGTGAAGCCCCCCGATGTGGTGGGATTCATCCCCCGGCTGGCCGTGGCCGAAGGCGACAGCGTGGCTGCCGGACAGCCCCTTGTCACCGACAAAAACCTGCCGCAACTCTTCCTGCCCTCCCCCGTGGACGGAGTGGTGGAGGCCATCGTCCGCGGCGAGAAGCGCAGGCTGACGGAAGTGGTGGTCAGGAAAAACCGGAATATCCAAAATCATCCGAATAACCAGAATAGTCAGAATGGCCAGAGAGTCCTCTCGGCAGAAGTCCCCGTGTGGTGGATGATCAAGGAGCGGCCCTTCGGCACCATCGCCCATCCCGGCCATAGGCCCAAAGGCATCTTCGTCTCGCTGCGCGACACCAACCCGCTGGCACCCGACCTGGACTTCGCCCTGAAAGGCCGCGAACACGAGTTCGATGCCGGCTGCCAGGCACTGGAAACCCTGGCACCCCTGCACCTGGTACATGCCGAAGGCCCCCACCCTGCCGGCAACATCGGTACGCAAATCGCGCAGATCAGCCCCATCAACAAGGGAGAATGCGTCTGGACCGTCGGGGCACAGGATGTGGCCAACATAGGGCGCTGGATGCTCTCGGGGGTCTATTCTCCCGAAAGGGTCATCGCAGTGGGAGGTCCTGCCGCCAAAGCACCCAAATACTACCGCGTCACATGCGGAGTCGATATCAGCCGCATCGCCGACGTACAAACCCTATCCCCCAGCTATCCCTGCCTCGGATGGCAGGCATCCGCTGCCGATACACGTATCGTCTCCGGCAGCCCCCTGAGTGGCACACAGGTGGCGGCGGACGGGTTCCTCGGCATGTACGACCAGCAACTCTGCTTCATTCCCGAAGGCGACCAGCATGAATTCATGGGATGGCTGATGCCCGGCCTCACGAAGTTCAGCTTCAGTAAAACCTTCCTGTCGGGCTTCCTGGTAAAACTATCCCAACTAGTTAAATTAGATAAACTATCCATCCCCTACACCTTCAACACCAACCTCCACGGTGGACGCCGCCCGTTGATGTTCACCGGCGGGTTCGAGCGCGTGTTCCCCCTCGACATCTACCCCATGCAGCTCATCAAAGCCTGCATCGTGGGCGACATCGAGCTGCAGGAACAGTTGGGAATCTACGAGGTCGAGCCCGAGGACTTCGCCCTGTGCGAGTTCATCGACCCCTCGAAGACCGACATACAGACCATCATCCGCGAGGCCCTCGAGGTCCTCAGAAAGGAGGCTACCGCATGAGAATCAAATGGGTCGAACAGTTGTTCGACAAGATTGAACCCACCTTCAGCGAAGGAGGCAAACTGGGCTGGCTGCACAGCACCTTCGACGCTTTCCACACCTTCGCCCTCACCCCCAAGACCATCACCCGCAGTGGCAGCCACATACGCGATGCCGTGGACAGCAAGCGCAGCATCATCGTGGTCATCATCGCCCTGCTGCCTGCACTGCTTTTCGGCATGTGGAACATCGGCTACCAGACCGCCATGAGCACCGGCGCCGGCGCCGACTGGCACTGGATCTACATGTGGTGGTTCGGATTCCTGCGCATGCTCCCCATGATTGCCGTCAGCTACATCGTCGGCCTGGCCATCGAGTTCGCCTTCGCTCAATACCGCGGGCATGAGGTCAACGAGGGCTTCCTCGCCACCGGCCTGCTCATCCCGATGATTGTCCCCGTTACCACGCCCCTGTGGCAACTGGCGCTGGCCGTGGCCTTCGCTGTCATCATCGGCAAGGAGGTCTTCGGCGGCAGCGGCATGAACTTCCTCAATCCCGCCCTCGTGGCGCGCGCCTTCCTCTTCTTCGCCTACCCGACACACATGAGTGGCGACAAGGTGTGGATTGCCTCCACCTGGTGGGGCAACGACGCCATCGCCGGCGCCACGCCTATGGGCGAGCTGGCCACCGGCTCCGCACCCTCGGCCTCGGCGCTGGACATGCTCATCGGCACCATCCCCGGCAGCACCTGCGAGACTTCGTTCATTGCCATCGCACTGGGCGCGATGCTGCTGCTCTTCACCGGTATCGCCTCGTGGCGCATCATGCTCGGCGTCTTCCTCGGCGGCGGCCTCATGGGCCTGCTTTTCAACGCCATCGGCGGCAACGCCTACATGGAATTGCCTTTCTACTACCACTTCCTGATGGGTGGCTTCGCCTTCGGTGCCGTCTTCATGGCCACCGACCCCGTCACCGCTGCGCAGACCAACGCCGGCAAATGGATCTACGGCCTGCTCATCGGCGTCTTCGCCGTACTGCTGCGCGTCTGCAACCCCGCCTACCCCGAGGGCATGATGCTCAGCATCCTCTTCATGAACTGCATGGCCCCGCTGATAGACCACTGCATCGTGGCCAGAAACATTAAGATGAGAGAAAGGAGGATAGGAAAATGAAAAAGACTTTCAGCAACCGCTACATCTTCATCTACTCCGCCGTGCTCGTCGTGGTGGCGGCGCTGATACTGACGGTCGTCGCCGTCAGCCTCAAGCCCGCCCAGGAGAAGAACCAGCAGGCCGAGACCAAGCAGATGATCCTCAAGACCATCGGCATCGACGCCACCCGCGACAACGCCGCCGAGCTCTACGCACAGAACATACAGGAAGCCGACCTCAAGGGAGAGCCCTACTTCACCTTCAAAGGCGGCGTCATCATCCCCCTGCGCGGCACCGGCCTTTGGGGTCCCATCTGGGGCTACCTGGCCTTCGACGACGGTGGGACTGTCGTGGGCGCTGTGTTCGACCACAAAGGCGAGACCCCCGGCCTCGGCGGCGAGATTTCCACCGACAAGTTTGCCCAGCGTTTCGTGGGCAAAGAGATGTGCGAGGAGCCTATCCGCCTGAAGAAGAATGCCGACAAGGACAACCCCTACGAGGTGGACGCCATCAGCGGCGGCACCATGACCAGCAACGGCGTCACCGCCATGCTGGCTACCGCCTATGAGAAATACTCCGATGTGATACCCTGCCATGAGGACTGCGAAGCCATCTCGGCATTAATGATGGAGGAAGAAGAACAATGAAAAACACCGACCTTATAAAACTCCCCTTCAGCAAGAACAACCCCATCCTCGTGCAAGTGCTGGGCGTCTGCTCCTGCCTCGCGGTGACGGCGCAGCTCAAGCCTGCCGTCGTCATGGCCGTCTCGGTCACCGTCGTCGTGGCGCTGAGCAACCTCATCATCTCGCTCATGCGCAACACCATCCCGCCGCGCATCCGCATCATCGTGCAGCTCGTCGTCGTCAGCACCCTCGTCGTGCTCGTCGACCAGGTGCTGAAGGCCTACATGTACGACGTCAGCAAGCAGCTCTCCGTCTTCGTCGGCCTCATCATCACCAACTGCATCGTCATGGGCCGCCTCGAAGCCTTCGCCATGGTGCAGAAGCCGTGGCCCTCGTTGCTCGACGGCCTCGGCAACGGCCTCGGCTACAGCGTCATCCTCATCGTCCTGGGCTTCGTCCGCGAACTCTTCGGCAGCGGCACCCTCTGGGGCTACCCTGTCGTGGAAAAGCTCGGCCTATATAATATTGGATACGAGAACAACGGCCTGATGATCATGCCTCCCATGGCCCTCATCCTCGTCGGCCTCATCATCTGGTGGCACCGCAGCCGCAACAAAGACCTCGTCGAACAATAGCCATCAACCTCATATGACATCACAATTTGTGACCGCATAATGAAACACAACAACTTATGAGCGACAAACTAATCATATCCGGAAATCAGCAGTCCGAGAACATCAAGAATGCCATCTATGAAGTCAGAGGGCAGAAAGTGATGCTCGATTACGACCTTGCCGCAATATATGGCGTTAAGACGGCCACTCTCAACCAGGCCGTTAAACGAAACATAGAGCGTTTCCCTGAAGATTTCATGTTTCGTCTTACAGAAGATGAGTGGGATGGACTCTTCAATTCGGGTATGATATCACAAATTGTGACATCATCACTCAGCAAACGTAAAAAGACGGCTTCTCCCTATGCTTTTACCGAACATGGCGCCGTGATGTTGGCCGCCGTTCTTCGCAGTCCAAGTGCCGTACAAATGAGCGTGATGGTGACAAGAGCCTTTATCGCCATGCGTCAGGCAATATCCACAATGCTCGCGGTTGATTTGAAGGTGGAGCAGATTTCCCACAAGGTAGACCAACTGAACGCCTACGTTGAAGAGATATTGCATGACCAGAACGACATCAACGAGCAGCAGGAGCTGACAAACAATGAGATTGCCACTCAGATAGAGGCAATCAACGACGCCCTCGACCAACTACGGGACACCAAAGCCACCCCAAGAAAGCCCATCGGATTCAAATCGCCCACCCATGAGTAACTCCCCGTATATTACCAATCCCATCAACTCCCATTAACCCCATGAACAATTCCCCCAATCCCTCGACAATCCTTCGACAATCCTTCGGCGGTCTTCCCACCCTCTCCCTTCTTCGTGCCTTCTTCGATCCTTCTATGATCCTTACTTTATAACAATGAAAACAAGATAAAAAAACGATGAACGATATCTGGTTGAAATATTCTCAATATGGTGTTAGAGTATCTGTGTTGATAGGCAATCACAATATGGATAAGGACGACCGCTTTCTGGTTCCCTTCATTACACGTCAGCGTAAATGGGGCCTGATGAACCGCAAAGGAGAACTGGTGGTGAATCCTGTTTATGATGCAATCTGTAATGACTGCCAAACGAAAGATGACCTAATCATAGTGGGATTATTACATCCTTATGCGTTTTCTAAAGAAGATGGAACCATTGATGCGAGAGTTAAATATCACTATGGATTAATCCGCACAGACGGTACAACGTTCTTGAATGTAAAATACAATAGTGTTACATTGGGTAGTTTGATAACCGTGATTGGTGATGATGGGTGCTTTGCAATGGATTACACCGGGAAGGTAATTATACCCAAAGGAAGATATGCATGGATGGATGGCTTCGATGACGGGCTGGCTCGTGTGAATAAAACCATAGAAGGAAAAACAAAATGGGGTATTATTGATTGCAACGGCGAAGAGGTTGCCCCTTTGGATTATGACAAAATTTGGAACTTTTATGGGAAAAATATGGACGGAACTAATTTTGAAAAGGATGGACAGAAATACTATTTGAAGTTCGATTTGTTAAGACCTTTTGAGTATCAAAAGAAATACGAACTAACCGAGAGGCAAATCCGACAGAGGGAAAAAGGTGCATGGGACGAAGCAAAAGATATGTGGCTGGATGCTTTTGAGGGTGACCCTGATAATTATTGGAACATAGACTAATAAACAGATGAAATACCGGCAATACAAAATAGTACACTTCTCCGAAATTGAGGACAAAAAGTTTGGCAGAGCATGGCGCATTCAGGCATTAGCCGAAGGAATACATCCCGACTGCACGGTTAGTTTTATGTTCTCCAATTTATACAGCAAAGCAGGGTTTTCGGAGTACTTCATCGCCCCCTACAACAATTATGTAATGGACGAGATAGAAGACATTGCTTTGCGCGGTGACGTATGGTCGCCCGACACCAATGACTGGACGGTCGACAAGGAAAACACTATCGTGGACGGCATCCCCGTAATCACACACCACTATTGCGGTAGGTTGCAAGATAAGGCGCAGAAACCGGAGGACTGTAGTTCTCGAATTGCAAGTTGGATGCCATTATTCCAATTGATTATTGCAGAAAAATCCGACCTAAAACATAATACAGATGCAGAAACAGGAATTGAATACTTTGAATGCGGAAAAGTGAAAGGATTTGTAAGTCCTTCGGCGATGAATGAACTTGGCAATGAGGTTTACAGCATGGGGGATTTCAAAGTGGCTATGATATCCTTCAAAGAAACCGCCCCCCAACCATGGCTGCTTTACGTTCCACCGAAATCCAAATTGGCAACAAGAAACACCTCGCAGCAACAAAGTGCAGATACATTACTCAAAATTGGAGAGTGGCGACAGGCTTTCCCCTTGGCAAAAAGAGCGATGGAGAAAAGCATGGAGGAAATGGGAAAGACTTTCAAATATGACTACAACATACTTAAGAAAGACCCCGAAGAGAATCCAGAAACTGGGATTTGCTTCGACCGCTTTGTTGAAAGCAATGTCCAACATTTTCTACCTGCAATAAGAAATATGTTGAGAGTTTTCGACATGGCGATTAACGATATCGACAAGTGCAATGCAGCGGTGAATTACGAGGATGAACTGGAAGAAATAAAACAAACAGTTGACAAGATGGTGCACGATGCCAAAAAACCTTTTGAGAATGATTGAAGGAATTGACCACCGTAAAGGAGTACGCTACACCTCGTTTATGACGCCGAATACCTACGTGCCGTTAGTTGACACCACGCACACCGACCCCATAGACACGGGCGACGTGCGCATCACGCTGGTGGACGACGGCACGGCACTGGTGGCCTACCCCAACCCCTTCCGCCAGAGGGTCACCATCCGAATTGAAAACTCCGACTTGAAAACCGTGAACGGCGTCGCCACCGCCATCCTCACCGACCTCTCCGGCCGCCGCGAGCAAGTACCCCTCACCCCGCAGGGCCACTCAAGCAATAACACAATAACGCAATCAAGCACCTACACCCTCGACCTCACCTCCCGCCCCCAATCCACCTACCTCCTCACCCTCACCACCACCACCGGCCACCAACACACCCTCCGCCTCCTCAAACAAGCAGACATCTTCGGAAGATAAAACAATATACGTAAAAAACAATCAACTATGGCGGACAACAAACCTACCAACAACGGCGATGCTCTGGATTTATTCCACGACGTATGTCAGATTATCGACGGTGTGCGCACCCGGGTGGCGGTGTATGTCAACTCCGAGGTGTGCCTCACCAACTGGCATATTGGCAAACGCATCAAAGAGGATGTCCTTTTCAACCAGCGCGCCGAATACGGCAAACAGGTGCTTAAGACGCTGTCCGCCAAGCTGACCGAACGCTATGGCCGCGGCTGGAGCCACAAAACTTTGCTGCATTGTCTCCGCGTCGCGGAGACTTTTACAGAAGATGAAATTGTGTACGCAGTGCGGAGACAATTCTCTTGGACGCATATCAAGACTTTAATGTATATAGACGACCCTCTGAAACGCCGTTTCTATATGGAGATGTGCCAGATAGAGCATTGGGACACTCGTACTCTCGACTTGAAGATTGACAGCCAGCTCTACGAGCGCAGTGCCATCAGCCGCCGCCCTGCGGAGACTATCGAAAAAGAGTTGCAGCAGGTGTCCGAACAACAGACGCTGGTGCCCGATATGGTGTTTCGCAGCAGCTATTTCCTTGATATGCTCGGACTGCCCGACATCTTCAGCGAACGCGACCTGGAGGAAGCCATCATCACACAGATGCAATATTTCATCAACGAGATGGGGTCCGACTTCGCTTTCCTTGCCCGACAGAAACGGATTACAGTGGATGCCACTGACTATTATATCGACCTCCTTTTCTATCACCGTGGACTGCGCCGCTTGGTAGCAATCGACCTCAAGCTGGGACGCTTCAAGCCAGAACACGAAGGGCAGATGCGCCTGTACCTCCGCTACCTCGACCGCAACGAGCGTCGGCAGGGCGAGGAGTCGCCCATCGGTCTCATCCTGTGCTCCGAAGGCAATACCGAACATATTGAGTATCTGATGCTCGACGAGGAAAGTCCCATCAAAGTGGCCCAGTACTACACCCAATTGCCCGACAAGAAACTGCTGGCCGAGAAACTGCAACGGGCTATTGCCATCGCTCGCGAACATTGTTCTCAAAATAACAAATACAACAAAGAATGAGCACAACAACGACTAACAAATTAACAAATTAACGAATTAACAAATTCAATAAATGGACTACGTAAACATATTCATCAAGTCGATTTTCGTCGACAACATGATTTTCGCTTTCTTCCTCGGCATGTGTTCCTACCTGGCCGTGAGCAAGACGGTGAAGACCTCGGCGGGTCTCGGCATCGCAGTTACTTTCGTGCTGCTTATCACCGTTCCCATCAACTACCTGCTCAACAAATACTTCCTGGCCGACGGCGCGATGGCGTGGATTTCGCCGTCGCTGGCGGATGTGGACCTCTCGTTCTTGAGCCTCATCATGTTCATCGCCGTCATCGCGGCCATTGTGCAGATGGTGGAGATGGTGGTGGAGAAGTTCAGCCCGAGCCTCTACAACTCTTTGGGCATCTTCCTGCCGCTGATAGCGGTGAATTGCGCGGTCATGAGTGGCTCGCTCTTCATGCAGGAACGCGGCTACCAGAACATCGGCGAGGCCACGGTCTTCGCCCTGGGCAGCGGCATCGGCTGGTTCCTGGCCATCGTGGCCATCGCCGCCATCCGTGAGAAGTTGCGCTACAGCCACATCCCGCCCGCCCTCCGCGGCGTCGGCATCACCTTCATCATCACCGGCCTCATGGGCTTGGCATTCATGTCATTCATGGGATTCAAACTCTAACCGCCCATTAAGCTCATTAGTCCCATTAAACCCATTAGCCCCATGACTACAACATTAACTTCAGCAATCATCATCATCCTGGTCGTCATCCTGCTGCTGGTGGCGCTGCTCCTTGTGCTGCGCGCCAAGCTGGTGCCGCAGGGCAACGTCAAGATTACCATCAATGAAGATAAGGAACTCACCGCCCCGACGGGAGGCACCCTCATCTCCACCCTCGGCGAGCAAGGCATCCACCTGCCCTCGGCCTGCGGCGGCAAAGGCAGCTGCGGCCAGTGCAAATGCCGTGTCGTCCGTGGCGGCGGCGAGATTCTCCCCACCGAGAAAGGCTTCTTCAGCCGCAAGCAGCAGCAGGAGGGCTGGCGCCTCGGCTGCCAGGTGAAGGTCAAGGAAGACCTCGCCCTCCGGCTCCCCGAGAGCATCCTCAGCATCAAGGAATACGAGTGCACCGTGGTCAGCAACAGCAACGTCGCCACCTTCATCAAGGAGTTCAAGGTGCAGCTGCCCGCCGGCGAGCACATGGACTTCGTGCCCGGCAGCTACGCCCAGATCAAGATACCGAAGTTCACGGTGAAATACAGCGACTTCGACCGCTCCCTCATCGGAGACGAGTACCTGCCCGCCTGGGAGAAGGCGGGGATGTTCGACCTCGTCTGCACGAACACCGAGCCCACCGTCCGCGCCTACTCCATGGCCAACTATCCCGCCGAGGGCGACGTCTTCATGCTCACCGTCCGCATCGCCACCCCGCCGCTCACCGCCGACCGCAGCGGATTCCAGAAGGTCAACCCCGGCATCGCCTCTTCTTATATATTCTCGCTCAAGCCCGGCGACAAGGTCATCATGAGCGGCCCCTACGGCGAGTTCAGCGTCCGCGGCACCGCCGACGGCACCTGGAGCGACGACCCCAAGGGCAACGAGATGATCTGGGTCGGCGGCGGCGCCGGCATGGCCCCCCTCCGCGCACAGATCATGCACCTCACCCGCACCCTCAACTGCACCCACCGCCCGATGCACTACTTCTACGGCGCCCGCGCCCTCAACGAGGTCTTCTACCTGCAGGATTTCCTCCAGCTCGAGCAGTCGCACCCCAACTTCCACTTCCACCTGGCGCTGGACCGTCCCGACCCTGCCGCCGACGCCGCCGGCGTGAAGTACACCCCCGGCTTCGTCCACAACGTCATGCTCGAGACCTACCTCAAGGACCACCTCGCCCCCGAGGACATCGAGTACTACATGTGCGGCCCCGGTCCCATGAGCAAGGCCGTCATCCAGATGCTCGACTCCCTCGGTGTCCAGCCCGAGAGCATCGCCTTCGACGACTTCGGCGGCTGATTTCTGCTACTCCTGCTGGCCACCACAGTCAGCACGCAGCAGGCCCGCCGCTATTGAGCCGCCGGGCCACTCTCGTGGAACGCCTTCCACCAACACTTCTGGCAGCGCTACCGCCTGCCAGCCTCTTGGCACCCCGTTCCTCCGAATTGTCTCGCTGGAGCATCGATGCACGCCTGATGCTGATGCGCAACAAATACGGATTCTTTTACTTTTTTTTGCCACGTCGGAAAAAGTTCGCATCTTTGCACTCGCAAAACCGATAGGACGGTTTGCCGAGAAAGTTGCATTATCGCCTTATTCCGATTGTGTGAACCTAGACAATTTACACGTCATCCGTAAAGTTAGGAATAGAGGAAATCCGATATGCTCCCATGGATTGATATCCACCTGTGGGGCAATTCAGAATACCTTTATATTCACTTTACGGGGAAGTCTAGGCCCTCACACAAGAAGATAGAGACTTAATGGATGGCTCCACTTTCTTCGTTGTATTAATTCACTCGCCGAAGAGCCTGTTGGCAAACTAACAGTTGCGCACGACACGTACCAGTGACACATTTATGACCCAAACACACAAACTCCTCACCCTGGCCCTCGCCGCCACCCTCGCCTTCGCAGCCTGCGACAAAGACGATAACTCGGGTAAACAAATTGAATGGATGGAGGATTATTACTACAGTTCCTCTAGTCGCTCTACCGATGGGCGTTTTCACCGAACCAGATTCTCTTGGGAGGGAGGACAGCTTAGGCGGCTGGAGTATTTCGACGCCGACAATCAGCGGGTTATATACTACATCGAAATAGTCTACGAGGACGGCAAGGCGAAAGAGGTGCGCGGGTACGATGAGTCCGGGAAAGCATGGGAGTCTGCCACCCTCTCTGCCACCCTCTTCTACACGGATGACAAAATAACGAGCATCCAGTCTTCTTCCTATGCCGTCACGTACGAATACAACTCCGCCGGCGAGCTGGTCAAAGTAACCGGGTCGGATGGCTCCACCACCACCTTCCTCTGGGAGAACGGCAACATTGTTGAAGAGCGCCATGAAGACAGAATCACGACCTATACCTACGACAACAAGACAAACCCATACCATTCGGCATGCATCGTTGCATACCTTGGTGAACCAGGCGCTCGAATGCTTTCCCGAAACAACATCGTCAGCGAAACCTACACAAGCGGAGACTACGAAAGCCGCGATGAGTATTCATATACCTACGACGGCGACTACCCCACCACAGTAACATCCAACACCTCCGACGGAAAAGATGTTACCTACTTCCGCTATACCGACGGCAGCGGCATGTCCGCCCCGGACATGTGCCACATCAAAATCGAGGACGGATACGAAGACCATGAGAGTAGACCCTACTACGTATATGGCGTCGGCACCTATGCCAAAGGCGACAAGGTTATCATTAGCACAGATGCGGACTACTTCCACGACGACACCTTCTACATCTTCTCCCACTGGAGCGACGGCAACACCGACAACCCCCGCACCTTCACTGCCACCGCCGACGTCACCCTCCGGCCCGTCTACACAGCCGCCGAGTATTAAAAAACACCCTCCACGGCTGCTCTATGCCCCTGGCCCGCGACCCCGTCGCGGGCCTTTCTCTTTTTGCATCCCCGGAGCACTCCTGCCAATGCCCTACAGGATAAAAAGAGGAGCAAAACCTATAGCATACAGCATACTGGCAATCAACATGTTATACTGGTGCATTTTTCGGCCGTTTTCGGGTTTTTGTGCGAAAAACGGGCGGAGATTCCACGTGCTGCACAGACAGCATGTATCATGCTGGTTTTCAATATATATGCGTATATTACATTTAAAAGGCAACGGCAATGCGCCGTATATTGTTTTTATTTCGTATCTTTGCACCCTCGAAATAAGTGATAATACTATCGTACAATATTAAAATATATGCAGTTACCCAAAATCCACTCCATCACGAAGAAGATGCTGGTTGCCTTGGTGGGCGGCTTTCTGCTCCTCTTCCTGCTGTTCCACATGACGGCCAACCTCTTCATCCTGCGCCACGACGACGGCGCATGGTACTCCGCCTTCTGCCACTTCATGGGCACGAACTGGGTGGTGAAACTGTTTGAAGTCGTCCTGCTGGGCGTCCTTGCGCTGCACATCCTGCTCACCCTCTGGCTGGCCTTGACCAACAGGCTGGCCCGCCCCGTGCGCTACAAGCAGCGCCAACGCTCGGAGACCCACACCACGTCGAAACTCATGATGTGGACCGGCATCCTCATCTTCGCCTTCCTGGTGATGCACTTCTGCCAGTTCTATTTTGTAAAAATCGGCTGGGTGAAGGGCGAATACATGGTGGAGGTGGAGAAGTTGCAGACCGATGAGGTGAACACCGTGCAGCAGTTCTCCATGCAGCAGGGGATGAGTCCGGAGGACTTTGTCTCCAGCCTCGAGGGGCAGCTGGCCATGTATGCCGACCAGATGCCGGCCGAGGAGTATGAGTCCATGGTGCAAAACATCGCCAACCTGCGCGGCGCCGTGCCGGTGGCCGGGCTGCTGTCCGACGCCGTCGCGAAAGGCCACCTGAGCGAGAACCGCAAATGGGTGCGCCACCTCGACTACGACCAGCGCCAGATGCTCAAGAAGACCGTCCCCGACTGCGGCGTCGAGCCCGACTTCTACTACATGAGCCGCCAGTTGTTCCACAACGCGCTCATGGTCATCCTCTACCTCATCGCCTTCGTGGCCCTCTTCATGCACCTCACCCACGCCTTCCCCTCGGTGTTCCAAAGCCTGGGACTGAACAACTACAAGTACAACAATTTCATCGAAATCTGCGGCAAGATATACACCTGGGTCATCACCCTCGGCTTCGCCGCCGTGCCCATACTCGTCTACATCGGCCTGTAAAATCTCAACTTTCACCTTTCAATTTTCAATTCGAATGACATTAGACTCCAAGATACCCCAAGGTCCGCTCTCCGAGAAATGGACCAACTACAAAGCCGCGCAGAAGCTGGTGAACCCCGCCAACAAGCGCAAGCTGGACATCATCGTCGTCGGTACCGGACTGGCCGGTGCCTCGGCCGCCGCCTCGCTCGGCGCCCTGGGCTTCCACGTCGACATCTTCTGCATCAGCGACTCGCCCCGCCGCGCCCACTCCATCGCCGCCCAGGGCGGCATCAACGCCGCCAAGAACTATCAAAACGACGGCGACAGCGTGGAGCGCCTCTTCAAAGACACCATCAAGGGCGGCGACTACCGCGCCCGCGAGGCCAACGTCTACCGCCTGGCCGAGGTCAGCGGCGACATCATCGACCAGTGCGTGGCGCAGGGCGTGCCCTTCGCCCGCGACTATAGCGGCCTGCTCGACAACCGCTCCTTCGGCGGCGCGCAGGTCAGCCGCACCTTCTACGCCCGCGGCCAGACGGGCCAGCAGCTGCTGCTGGGTGCCTACGGCGCCCTGAGCCGCGAGATTGCCCGCGGCACCGTGGTGCTGCACGAACGCCACGAGATGATGGACCTCGTGGTGGTGCCCGACAAGGACGGCAAGCCCCGCGCCCGCGGCATCATCGCCCGCAACCTCGTTACCGGCGAAGTGGAGCGCTACGCCGCCCATGCTGTCGTGGTGGCCTCGGGCGGCTACGGCAACGTCTACTACCTCTCCACCAACGCCATGAACAGCAACGGCTCCGCCGCCTGGGTGTGCCACCGCCGCGGCGCCGCCTTCGCCAACCCCTGCTACGTACAGATACACCCCACCTGCATCCCCGTCCACGGCGACTACCAGAGCAAGCTCACCCTGATGAGCGAGTCCCTCCGCAACGACGGCCGTATCTGGGTGCCCAAGAAGAAAGAGGACGCCGAGGCCATCCGCCGCGGCGAGAAAGGGCCCCTCGATATTCCCGACGAGGACCGCGACTACTACCTCGAGCGCCGCTACCCCGCCTTCGGCAACCTCGTGCCGCGCGACGTCGCCAGCCGCGCCGCCAAGGAGCGCTGCGATGCCGGCTACGGCGTGGGCCCCACGGGCCTGGCTGTCTACCTCGACTTCGCCGACGCCATCAAGCGCCTTGGCCGCGACGTGGTAGAGCAGAAGTACGGCAACCTCTTCCAGATGTACTACAAGATTGTCGACACCGACCCCTACAAGGAGCCTATGATGATCTACCCCGCCATCCACTACACCATGGGCGGCCTCTGGGTCGACTACGAGCTTCAGACAACCATCCCCGGCCTCTTCGCCGCCGGCGAAGCCAACTTCAGCGACCACGGAGCCAACCGCCTCGGCGCCTCGGCCCTCATGCAGGGCCTGGCCGACGGCTACTTCGTCCTCCCCTACACCCTTCAAAATTACCTCGCCGACCAGATATATGTGGGAAAAATCAAGGCTGAAGGCCCCGAGTTCGACGAGGCTGAGCAGAGCGTGCGCACCCGCCTGGATGGCCTCATGGCCATCGGCAACGGCTCGCAGGAGCTCCACTCTGTGGACCACTACCACAAAGCCCTGGGCCGCGTCATGTGGGAATACTGCGGCATGGCCCGCAGCAAGGAGAGCCTCGCCACCGCAGCCACGAAGATTGCTGAACTGGAAGCCGACTTCTGTCAGCATGTCTTCATCCCCGGCAAGGCCACCGAGATGAACCCCGAGTTGGAGAAGGCCTACCGACTGGCCGACTACTTCGAACTGGCACGCCTCATCGTGGCCGACGCCACGCAGCGCGAGGAGAGCTGCGGCGGCCACTTCCGCATCGAGCACCAGACCGACGACGGCGAGACCCTCCGCGACGACGAGCACTTCATGTTCGTGGCCGCCTGGGAGTACCAAGGCCACGGCAAGCCCGAACTCATGCACAAGGAAGACCTCAACTACGAGCATATACAGATTGTGAAACGTAACTATAAATAAGCCATGCACTTCATTCTACATATCTGGCGCCAAGAGAACGCCCGCGCCAAAGGGCACTTCGAGACCTACGAAATCGACAACATCAGCGCCGACTGCTCGTTCCTCGAGATGCTGGACCAACTGAATGAGAAGCTGGTCAATGACCATATCACCCATCCCGTCTGCTTCGACAACGACTGCCGCGAGGGCATCTGCGGCATGTGCGGCCTCTACATCAACGGCCGTCCGCACGGCAACGACGACGGCGTCACCACCTGCCAGCTCCACATGCGCCACTTCCACGACGGCGACGAGATCTGGGTAGAGCCCTGGCGCGCCAAGGCATTTCCCATTATCCGCGACCTCGTGGTGGACCGCACGGCCTTCGACAAAATCATCCAGGCCGGCGGCTACATCAGCGCCACCACCGGCGGCGTGCCCGACGCCAACAACATCCTCGTGCCCAAGCACAAGGCCGACCAGGCCATGGATGCCGCCGCCTGCATCGGCTGCGGCGCCTGCGTGGCAGCCTGCAAGAACGCCTCCGCCATGCTCTTCGTCGGCGCCAAGGTGAGCCACCTCGCCCTCCTGCCCCAGGGCAAGCCCGAAGCGCAGGACCGCGTCTACAAGATGGTCTGCAAGATGGACGAGCTCGGCTTCGGCGCCTGCACCAACACCTATGCCTGCGAGGCCGAATGCCCCAAGCAAATCAAGCGCCAGAACATCGCCCGCATGAACCGCCACTGGCTGGGCAGCCTGCTCGGCCGCGACCGCAACTGAACGCCACCCGGAAGGTATCCTATAGGTATCCCATAGGTATCCTGTAGGTATTTACTTCGACTGTGAACCGATATGGCCCACTTCCGGACCACATTCCTCCGCCCGTCGAAAAAACACTTTTCCATTTACCCTGAGTTTCAAGTCCATAGGCAGGGGCATCGCCCTTGACAACACACACCACACATTTTCCGTCCCCTCTCCTGGCAGGAGAGGGGACGGAAGGGGGAGGTCACTGAAGTCGTCTCTATCGCGTGGAGCGTACAGCGCGAACAGAGATCCCGCCGGCGCGGTCGCGGTCGCGGTAGTCGTAGCCCATGAACTGGTCGTCCAATTCGAAGTAGAAGAACCACGCGTTGTACGGGTTACTCTCGTTGAGCGACGAGGACCAGTTGAAGCCGAGGCTGCCGTCGTAGCTGAGCTCGTCGCCCCAGCGATCGCCGGCGGCAGGCAGGAAGAGGCTGCGGCCGTTAGTTTTGCTGGTTAGTTTGCGGCCGTACTTGCCGTTTTGAGTCGTCCACTCCGAGGTGGTGTTATCGATGAGTTCGTTCCACTCCTCACGGGTGGGGATGCGGGCTCCGTTGCCAAGTTTGGCGGTGGCAACATCATCGGAGGCCTGCAGGGTTGTGAGGTCATCGGTGAAGCCATTGTAGCCCCAACCGCTATTGGTGCAGTACTTGGTCAACTGGTCATAATCTCCATTGCAGTACTTGTACGTGCTCCAGTAGTATACGCTCTTGGTCGCAATCTCGCCCCAGGCGTAATAGTCTCCATACTCCTCGGGCGCGCTGGCACCCACATTGCACGTCGCCCACAAAAGGCCACTGGGCAGTCCCATGTCCACCCACTCGGCAGTCTCCGATCCACCACCGCTGCCAGAACCTCCGCCAGGGTTGTCGTTCTTGTCATCATCGTCTTTGCCGCAGGCCGTCATTGCCAGCGCGGCACCCATGGCCACCAGGGCCAAAAGTTTGAAGGTTTTCTTCATGTTGCTTTTTTTATTGGTTTATAGAAATTTGAATATTGTGAATTGCCGACAGCAAACGCCTCGCCCCCCTCGTGGATTGAGGCGGCGCGGACGATGCAATAAGTAAGTTGTATATGGGGAAATCCCCCTTCCTATTCCCCTAAAGCGCGTATGGGGGGGGGGGGGGGGGGGGGTAACAGCATGTTATGAAAACCGGTTGCTTTCATCCTGTCTTCGTTTCCAGAGTGCAAAAATACATAAAAATTCTTGATTCAAGCAAAGACGCATGAAAAAAATATTAAAACATGAATTATCATGAATTTACCATGTAATTATTAATGGATAATTCGTGAGTATTCGTGTTTTTTTCAGAGGAAAGATACAAACTTTATACCATATGGCGAGAATCTTTTCAACAAAGACACAAAAACAGAATCGGTGTGTGCATCGGTGAAGGAGGGCATTTCTTTTAACGAAAGGCATTATTTATCAAATCGATACAAAACAACAGACCTGTTTCGGGACCCAAAACCTTCTCACTACCAATAGTGAGGGTCCATGTCGGGAAAAGTTCGTAATTTTGCAAACTGAAGAACAGACGGAAAATAACAAAAAACATCATGAAACATATACACGACCACCGCGAAGAACATCACCATCATGAGCATGAGCATGTCCATGGACACCACGATCATCACGGCCACGGGCACCACCATCACCACCACCACGCGCACGCGATAGAGAAGTTGTCTACTATCTATATCATCGCCGTGGCGCTGAACCTGGCCTTCGTCATCGTCGAGGCCGTGGCGGGCTTTGTGGGCAACAGCCTCGGCCTGCTCTCCGATGCCGGGCACAACCTGAGCGATGTCTTCTCGCTGCTGCTGGCCATGGTGGCGCTGAAGCTGGCCTCGAGCCACGCCACCAAACGCTTCACCTACGGCCGCCGCAAAGCATCGGTGCTCATCTCGCTGCTCAACGCCATCATCCTGCTCGTCGCCGTCGGCGCCATCATGGTGGAGAGCGTGCAGAAGTTCTTCAACCCCAGCGAGGTAAGCGGCGACCTCATCATCTGGACCGCCGCCGTGGGCATCGTCATCAACGGCCTCACCGCCTGGGCCCTGAGCCGCCAGCAGCAGCACGACATCAACACCCGCGGCGCCTTCCTCCACATGCTGGCCGACACGCTGGTGAGCGTCGGCGTGGTCGTCTCCGGCATCGTCATCAAGTACACCGGCTGGTGGGTGGTCGACCCCATCATCGGCCTCGCCATAGCCGTGGTCATCCTCGTCAGCACCTGGAGCCTCCTGGCCGAGAGCCTGCGCATGAGCACCGACGCCGTACCCGAGGGCTTCGACGTGGACGACATCACCAAACAGATTGAAGCCCAGGAGGGTGTGCTGGGTGTGCACCACCTCCACATCTGGCCCATCTCGACCACCGAGACGGCCCTCACCTGCCACATCGTCATCCCCGAAGCCGCTATGTTAGAGGAGGTTACTGACCGCGTGAAACACCTGCTGGACGGCCTCGGCATCCACCACAGCACCCTCGAACTCGAAACCCACAGCAGCCACTGCCACGATCACGACTGCTGCTGAAAAAAAACACCACGCCGTGCAGTCTTCCTCTGTTTTGTGGTCTCATATAATATATGAGCGACATGGAACAACTGGTAGAAGACACGCGGCATGGCGACGCAAATGCGCAAGCAAAGCTCTACAAGCAATGCTATAAAAAGGCCGTAAACACCTGTCAACGTATCGTCGGCGACCCTCTCCTTTCCGAGGAGATAGCCGACGATGCGTTTCTTGTTGCTTTTTCCAAACTGCACCAACTGGAAGACGGACATCGGTTTGAGCCCTGGTTGTCCCAAATTGTCCGCCGTCTCGCACTGCGACATCTGCAACGCTCTCACAACCTGCCCACCGTTCCGCTCGAGGAAGTCGCAGACATTCCCGAAGACGATGCTCCACTGCTGAGTGAAGAGGAGATTCTGCGTGCTATCGAAAATCTTCCGCAAGGCTACCGTGATGTCTTCAGAATGTCAGTGTTGGATGGGAAATCGCACATCGAAATAGCCGCCCAGTTAGTTATCAACCCACACTCTTCGTCCTCCCAGCTGACCCGTGCCAAGCGAATGCTACGGAACACGTTGCGTTTCGGATGGTTCATATTGATTATTCCCATTGTATGGTTCGTTCTGCACCACCAACACGACAAGCCCGCCTTGGTTGCGAAAACAGGCGAGAAGCCCAACCCCTCGCCAGTAGAGGAAAGGTGCACCGAGGTTCCGCCAACCTTCATACGCTCCACCATCATTGCCAGCAGCCCAAATGAAACCAACACAATAACAGAAGATACGCCCATCTGTATCAACCTGGACACACTCGTTCCCGAGCCGACAATCATTCTTCGTCAATGGGATCAGTCCGACCAACACATCACCGCATCATCGTTGTCCCGATGGTCATTCTCCGTATCCCATACCATGCCCACTGTCAGCACGAGCAGCCAAACGTTTCCATATTCCCTCTCGCTTGCCAACGGCAATGCCGTCGACAACTGGCTCGACTACGTCACCGCAACGACCAATCCTGATGGAGCCTCCATCATCGACTCCGTCATTTCCAACATTGCCGTTGCCAACATTGAGAATAACGGCGGCCAGATACTCCGCACCTCCCACAATCACGCTCCTGTTGCATTTTCACTCTCGGCATCCTACAAACTGACACACCATTGGAGCATCGGCACAGGCATTGGCCTGACACTGCTCCAGTCCGATTTTACCATCGGCGAAAGGTCCAACAGCATCAAGCAAACTCAACGTCTCGTCTACCTGGATTTACCGATTGGCATGCAATACCATTTCTTCCCCTCTCATCAGCTGTCCTTCTACGCCGCACTTTCAGCCTCGTTCCACCTTCCATTGTCCGGCACATTGACGACAGACTACATCATCAACGGCGAAAAAACACTGACCGAGCACAACAGAATAGACAACGTACCGATGATCTCATTCGGCATTGGCATTGGCCTGCAATGGCACATAACCCCATCCATTGGCATCTATGCCGAGCCTTCATTGCGATACTATTGCATCCCCACAGGAGCGCCCGCATCCTTCCTTTCCCAGAATCCTCTCTCGCTGTCCCTTCCTTGCGGCTTGCGCTTCATTTTTTAATAGGCAGATGCAGTCCACAGCGACATCATGGTCTCTTTATAGGTAGAAAACCCAATAAAAAAGAGACACCCGATGTACAATCTGAAAGATTACATGCTGAATGGAATGCATTATGTCAACAATAGCATCCGTCCCCGGCATAAACGGCTCAGCCAGCTTATGATTTATGCCACAACGGCCTGCCAGTCACGCTGCCGCCATTGTTCCATTTGGCGCAAACCACACGAACATCTGTCGCCAAACGACATCCAACTGTTAATGCAGAGCCGCTGCATCACGCGCTTCACCACCGTAGGTCTCGAAGGCGGCGAGTTCATCCTCCATCCTCAAGCCGCATCCATCCTCCAATGGTTCTCCGTTCATCACCGCAATTTCACGCTTCTTTCGAACGGTCTTGCACCCGATCTGCTGGCGGATTATGTACAACGGTTTCCGCCACGCCACCTCTACCTCTCGCTCGACGAGCCAAGGGAGACCTATCAGCGCATGCGGGGTATCGACGGTTACAACAGGCTCGTCCAGTCCATCGAACGGCTTCACCGCCAGGTTCCCATCTCCCTGATGTTCTGTCTTTCGCCATGGAACAGCTTCGACGACCTGTGCCATGTGGCCGATGTGGCTTTGCACTACAACATAGATCTCCGTATCGGCATCTATAGCACCATGTCCTTCTTCGGCACCACCCGAGACCTCCTGCCTGCCGACAGCTTCACATCCCGCATACCCGAAATCATCCGCCATACCGACCAAAACTACGAACATCTCGCCCTCTATGAGCAATGGCGCTCCGGGCATCTGAACATTCCCTGCCACAGCATCCGCAGCCAACTCGTTGTACACAGCAACGGCGACATCCCCCTTTGCCAAAACCTCGACGTCGTCCTCGGCAACATCCACCGAACTCCTCTCGATGCAATCTTCAACTCAAAACAGACATGCAACATCCAACGTGCCTACGGCAAAAACTGCAATGGCTGCTGGATCAATTTCCATCGTAAGTACGACACCATTCTGCTCAGCAATCTCGAACGTGTCGCGCCGAAGGCTTTCCTCGAAAAACTGTTCGGCTCATATCAATGGTGCGCCGACCCCTCCTGCAGCTATCGCCAACACATCAAATCCATCGCCTCATGTTCCAAGACATAATCTCCCGATACAAACGCCGCAACGCTGCAACCCTCATGGACTGCCCCTATCCGAAGCCTGTCGCCATTGTCGGACTGGGCACACATTGTATCACCAACATCGTTCCCGTACTCGAACAATTGCGTGTTCCCATCAGCCACATCCTTGTTCGCTCTCCACACATCGCATCGGTTGTAGCCCGTCGTTTTCCCGATGCCAACCTTGTGGACTCCATCCCCCCTGTCCTCGACGATCCGTCGGTGAAAACGGTCTTCGTTGCCACCCCCGCCACGACACACCTCGCCCTCGTCAGCCAACTCTTGCAAAGCAGCAAAAACGTATTCATCGAGAAACCGCCCTGCGAGACTCTCGCCGAGCTGCACCAACTCATACTTTTACGCAAAAACGCCATCGTGCAGGTGGGTTTGCAGAAGCGCTTCGCTCCTGCCGTAAGGGTTTTGCAGAGGCAACTTGGCAGACACCGTGCCGACCACTACCTTCTCCGCTACGGCACAGGAGCCTACCCCGAGGGCGACGCTCTTACCGACCTTTTCATACACCCTCTCGACCTTGCCGTCCATCTCTTCGGTCCAGCCGAGGTGGTGAGCATTGTCCGTTCTCCGGACAACACCATCCTTCTTCACCTCGACCACAACGGAACAAAAGGAGCCCTCGAGCTCTCCACCTCATACTCTTGGCAGCAGCCGGTCGAGGAACTGACCGTGGTCACAAAGGACGGCGTCTACAGCTTGGAAAGCACCGACTGCCTGAGCTTCTCTCCGCGTCCCCACTCCTTCATAGGTATTCCTTTGGAGAAAATCCACCCTCGGCATCCCACCAACGTCACCCTCTACCATCGCGACACCTTCTCCCCCGTATTCTCAGCCAACAGACTCGTATCCTCCGGCTTCTACTACGAAATCGAAGCTTTCCTCAGCGCCCTGCAGCACAACTCACCCAAAGGGCTGACCACACTCGAGTCCCTTATCCCCGTGTATAAGATAATGGAATCTATTTCACGCGGTAAGTAAACCTGTCGATTTTTCCGACACCCATCTCGCCGAGGCGGGCTGCCGTACGGGCGCAGTCCGCCTCGGTGTTGCATTCGGCTATCTGCGGCACGCGGACAATGACATGCTCCGGGCCTGCCAGCGACAGCAGCAGCGCGAGGTTGTCCCAGGCGCGGGCACTGTCGGCCTGCCGCTGGGCGTGAGCCGCCACGGCCACCGCTGCCATCAACGCTTTCAGCACTATGCGTTTCATGTCATTCATGTACCCTTTGCCTTTTTATTACGTCAATTCCCGTGAACAGATGTCCTGCATGACGAGGCCCGCGAGGGTGAAGCCGTAGATGGCTGTGATGTGGGCCAGGGAGCCGTTGATCTGTGCCTTGGAGGTGCACCACTCGTGGTTGAGCAGGTCCTGCCGCCCCTCAACCTGTTCGGCCTTGGGACAGAGGCAGGCCGCCGTGCCGCACGAGCGCACCGCCTGCCCCAGATTGGGCAGCACCTCGGGGCTCCACACGCACTGGAACTTCCGCTGCGGGAAGCGTTTCTGCCGACGCATCCTGCGACGCAGCACCGCCGCCAGCGGGCAGCCGTCGACCTTCCAGAACTCGCTGACGCGCACCTGCGTGGGGTCCATCTTCAGGGCCGCTCCCATGGAGCTGAAAAAACGCGGCGCGCCGGAAACAGTGGCGCGGATGATGAGCTCCAGCTTGTCCTTCAGGCTGTCGATGCAGTCTATCACGTAGTCATACCCCTCCAGGTGGAAGCTGTCGGCGGTCTCGGCGCAGAATATCTCCTGCAGGGCCGTGACATCGGCGTAGGGATTGATCTCCAGCAGGCGGTCGCGCAGGGCGTCCACCTTCACACGTCCCACGGTGCGGGTGGTGGCCATGCTCTGGCGGTTGATGTTGGTGACGCACACGCGGTCGGAGTCCACCACGGTGATGTGCCCCACCCCGCTGCGCACCAGGCTCTCGGCGCACCATGACCCCACGCCGCCCACGCCGAAGACGATGACCCGCGCCGCCCGCATCCGCTCCATCGCCGCCGCGCCCACCAGGAGCTCCGTGCGGTTGAGTATGCCTTTTTCTGTTGTCATCCGATATATTTCTTTCAGCAACAGGGGGATAACGCCCTCGCGACGGCTTTATTGCGCAGGGCTCGATTTTTTGATTTTTTTTGCCCCGGAGGAGGAAAAATGCAGGATTACAACAGGCTGGAAACCAACATTCTGTATGCTATAGGTTTTGCTCCCCTTTCTATCCACCTGGTCTCCTCCAAGGGGGCTGCCGGGCGGCAGGCGGGGATGAACTGTTTTTCATCATCGCTTGCCGAATGCAAATAATTTCGTATATTTGCATTTTGTATCATTGTAAAAATAATCTGCACGGAATGAAGAAACTCGTTGTCTTTATGGCACTTGCACTCGCAGCAGGCATCGGCGCACCCCATGCCCAAAAACACGACATCACCCTCGAGGACATCTGGACCCGCCGCACTTTCAGTCCCCAAGGCATCGGCGGCATACGCTCCATGAACGACGGGGAGCACTACCTCAGCATGACCCGCATCGGCATCACCAAATACCAATACGCCACCGGCGAGAAGGTGGTGGACCTCTGCCTCTTCGCCTCCCCCGACATGCGCAAGTTCGCGGCGCCCCTCCCCCCCATGGAGGGCTACGCCATGAGCCAGGACGAGCAGAAAATCCTCCTCTCCAGCGGCTTCGAACCCATCTACCGCCACAGCGGCGTGAGCGACTACTGGCTCTACGACGTGCAGCAGCGCGGCTTCATGAAGCTGACCCGCGGCGGCAAGATGCGCCTGGCCGAACTCAGCCCCGACGGCACCAAGCTGGCCTTCGTGCGCGACAACAACCTCTACTGGATGGACCTCCAGAACCTCGAGGAACACCAGATTACCACCGACGGCCGCGTGAACGCCGTCATCAACGGCACCACCGACTGGGTCTACGAGGAGGAATTCGCCATCACCAAAGGCTTCGCCTGGAGTCCCGACTCGAAGAAGATAGCCTACATGCGCTTCGACGAAAGCAAGGTCAAAGAGTACAACATGCAGATGTGGGGAGCCCTCTACCCGGAGGACTACCGATACAAATACCCCAAGGCCGGCGAGGACAACAGCGTGGTGACCATGGGCATACACAACCTGGAGAACCCCAAGGCCTTCGCCCCCGCCATCACCCAAATCAACGCCGACAACCGCAAGTATTGGGAGTACATCCCCCGCTTCCAGTGGGCCGATGCCAACACACTGACCGTCATGCGTATGAACCGCCTGCAGAACCACATGCAAATCCTCGCCCTCGGCGCCAATGACGGCGACAACAAGGTGACCACCCTCTACGACGAGCAGGACGCCGCCTACGTGGAGGTGCCAGACACCTGGCAGTTCATCACCGTTGGAAAAGGAAAGAAAGCCCAGCAGCAGATGCTCATCACCAGTGAGCGCAACGGCTACCGCCACGTGTACCTCTACGGCATGGACGGCAAGCTGGTCCGCCAGGTGACCACCGGCGAGTGGGAGGTCTGCGCCGTCGAGGGCGTGGACGTGAAGAACAACCGCCTCTACTACACCAGCCGCGAGCACGGCGCCATCAACAAGAGCCTTTACCGCATTAACCTTGACGGCAAGAAGAAGCAGTGCCTGAACTACAAGGTTGACAGCGACATTGCCAAGGCGATATTGAGCCATCCGAAACTTCACCAGAGAGAAGACAACATTTTTCTCGGCACATACAACGCCACTTTCAGCAACGGATGCAAATACTACATCTGCACCTTCAGCGATGCCAATACAGCCCCCGTCTATACTTTGCACGATGCCAATGGCAAGATAGTCAAACTACTGGAGGACAATGCATCTTTATCCGCAAAAATGCACGACTACGGCACCGGCAGCAAGAACTTCGGCACCTTCACCACCAGCCACGGTACCGAACTGAACTGCTACATGATTACCCCGAAGGGATTCGACCAATCAAGCAAGCGCTATCCCGTGCTCATCTATGTCTACGGCGGCCCCGGCAACCAGCAGGTGACCAACAGCTATGGCTACTCGGACTACTACTGGTACCACATGCTGGCAGAGAAGGGCTATATCATAATGTGCTTCGACGGGCGCGGCACCGGCGGCCGCGGAGCGCAGTTCAAGAAGCAGACCTACGGCGACCTGGGCCGCATGGAATGCGAGGACGCCATCGAGGCCGCCCGCTGGCTGGGACAGCAATCGTGGGTCGACAAAGAGCGCATCGGCATCTGGGGCTGGAGCTTCGGCGGCTACCTCTCCACCCTCGCCCTCCTCAAGGGCAACGACGTCTTCAAGGCCGCCATCGCCGTGGCCCCGGTGATGAACTGGCGCTACTACGACAACATCTACACCGAGCGCTTCCTCGGCCTGCCCAAGGACAACGCCAAGGGCTACGACGACAACTCGCCCCTCAACTTCGCCGACCGCCTGCAGGGCAACTACCTCCTCATCCACGGCACCGGCGACGACAACGTCCACTTCCAGAACACCGCCGAGATGGTGGACCGCCTGCAGCGCGCCGGCAAGCACTTCGAATTCCAAATCTACCCCAACAAGAACCACTCCATCTACGACGCCACCGGCCAGACCCGCCTCAACCTCTACCAGACCATGACCGATTTCATCCAACGCAAATTATAGTCACCATGAAACGAATAACCATCCTCGCCCTGTTGGCCACCGCCACCCTGTATGCCTCGGCGCAGCTGACCTACGGCGTCCGCGCCGGCCTGGGTCTGGCCACCATGAAAGACGACTTGAGCACCCACCGGCCCATCCTGGGAGTGAACGCCGGAGCCTACCTCGACTACTCCTTCGCCTGGAGCGAGAGCGTCATCGGACAGATGATACACCTCCAGGCCGGCCTGAACATGATGCGCAGGGGTTGCGACTACCGCAACGTGTTCGAGAACGTCACAGACATCAGCATCCGCACCGGCCACTACCACGCCTGGTACCTCCAGATGGTGCCCGTCACGCTGGGCTTCCAGTACGAACTGCCCATCCGCTCGCCCGGCCACGTGGTGGGCTTCTTTGTGGGGCCGGCCGTCAGCGTGGGCCTCTTCGGAAGCTACGAAGACCGGATGGTACACCCCCACTCGCCCGACCGCAACACCAACTACGACATCGCACGCGACGGCACCAGCGACGACCTCAAGGTGTTCAACCACCTGAACCGCCTCGACGCCAGCATCCTCGTAGGCTTCTCCTACCACCGTGGGAAAGCCGCCCTGTCGTTCCACATCGACCACGGCCTCACCGCCACCTCCGAAAGCGACGACATCCTCCGCATCATCGAAAGCCAGCAGGCAGGGAACGCCGAGCACCCGCAAGTCCCCAACGGCCACAACGCAGCCTACATCCTCTCCTTCAGCTACCAGCTGGGGAAATTCTAATCCTATATATAAAAGACAGACACAACATGGTACGCGTAAGATTCGCCCCCTCCCCCACCGGTCCGCTCCACATCGGCGGCGTCCGCACCGCCCTCTACAACTACCTCTTCGCCCGCCAGCAAGGCGGCAAGATGATTCTCCGCATCGAAGACACCGACCAGACCCGCTTCGTGCCCGGTGCCGAGCAATACATCATCGAAGCCCTCGACTGGCTGGGCATCCAATTCGACGAAGGGGTCCACCTCGGAGGCCCCTATGGCCCCTACCGCCAGAGCGACCGCAAGGAACTCTACCGCCAATACGCCGAGCAACTCATCCGCGACGGCTGGGCCTACTACGCCTTCGACCGCCCCGAAGCCCTCGAAGCCAAGCGCAAAGAATATGAGGCACAGAAGAAGACATTCCAATACGACTGCACCACACGCGCCAACATGGAGAACAGCCTCACCATGCCCGCCGAAGAGGTGCAGCGTCGCCTTGCCGACGGCGAACCCTATGTGCTACGCTTCAAATTCCCAGACAACACCGACATCACCGTCCACGACCTCATCCGCGGCCAAGTCACCATGAACAGCCGCCTGCTGGACGACAAAGTGCTCTTCAAGAGCGACGGCATGCCCACCTACCACCTGGCCAACATCGTGGACGACCACCTGATGGAAATCACCCACGTCATCCGAGGCGAGGAATGGCTCCCCTCGGCACCGCTCCACGTGATGCTCTACAAGGCCTTCGGCTGGCAGGCGCCGCAATTCGCCCACCTGCCCCTGCTGCTCAAGCCCGAAGGCAACGGCAAGCTGAGCAAGCGTGACGGCGACCGCCTGGGATTCCCCGTCTTCCCCCTGGAATGGCACGACCCCAAGAGCGGCGAAGTCTCCAGCGGATACCGCGAACAGGGCTACCTGCCGCAGGCCGTGGTCAACATGCTCGCCCTCCTCGGCTGGAATCCCGGCAACGACCAGGAGATGATGTCCATAGACGACCTCATCCGCCTCTTCAGCATAGAACACATCAGCAAGAGCGGCGCCAAGTTCAACCTCGACAAAGCGCGCTGGTTCCAGCACGAATACTTCCAGCAACTGCCCGACGAACAGGTGGCCGACATGCTGGAGGCGCAGGTGAAGGAGCACGGCATCGAGGCGGGACGCGACTACATCGTCAAGGTAGCCGCCATGATGAAGGAGCGCATCACCTTCCCCAGCGAACTGTGGGACACCTGCTGCTACTTCTTCCAAGCCCCCACAGAATACGACCCCGCCGCCGTCAAGAAGCGCTGGCAACCCGGCATGGAGACCCACATGGCCAAGGTCATCGAGCTGCTGAACACCGTCCCCTTCGAGTACGACGCCCTCCACCAGGCCCTCCTCGAGGACTACATCAAGGGCAACGGCCTCAACACCGGAGCGGTGATGAACTCACTGCGTCTCTCGGTAGTGGGCAAGACGGTCGGCCCCGACATGCTGACGCTCGTCATGATGCTCGGCAAGGAAGAGGTCATCCGGCGCGTGGAACGGGCCATCGCGAACATCAAGAACTGAACATCCAGACCCACGAAGTAAAACCCATCAACATGAATAGAACCAGCATCTTCGCGGCCACCGCCGCCCTTGCGCTTGCCCTTGCGGCATGCAACAGCACAGACACCAAGCAGAACCCTGCCGCCACCGCCCCTGTGGTGGCCGAAGGGGGGCTGAAAATCGCCTATGTCGACACCGACACCCTCCTGGCCCACTACCAGTACGCCAAGGACCTCGAGGCCGAACTCCTCGCCTATCGCAACCAGCAGGAAGCCAGCGGCCGCAGCCAGATGGAGAAGTTCCAGAAGGACTACCAGGACTACCTCAAGAACGGAGCCTCCATGACCCTCAGCCAGCAGCAGGCCAAGGAGGCCGAACTCAAGCAGCGGGCCGAGCGCATGGCCACCCTCGAGCAGGAACTGGCCGCCAAAATCATGGAACGCCAGATGACCGAGAACACCAAACTGCTCAACGCAATATTCGCCTTTGTGCGCGAATACAACGAGCAGAACCAGCGCTTCGACGTCATCCTGCGCAAGACCTTCGAGAACTCACCCGTGCTCTACCTCAACCCCGCCATGGACATCACACAGGAAATCCTCGACGGGCTGAACACCGAATACGAGCAAGTGAAGAAGAACAAATGAACCCCAAGGGCCGCCCAGCGGCCCTTTCTTTATTGCCCGACGCCGCGGCCTATCGCACGAAGCGGCCGCGCAGGGCGGTGAATGTCTTGCGACGGAGCAGGTAGTACTCCGGAAGGATGCGCCCCTGATAGAGGGACGAGACGTTGTGCTGGTGCAGCGCCGCGCGCTTCTCGGCCAGCCGGTGCCGCTGCTCCCTGTACTCGCGGTGCGCCTTGCCCACGGCGAGGAACTCGCCCATATGCCCCCCGCAGAGGAATTTCACAGCCGCCAGCCAGTCGAGCACCATACGCAGCCGAATGACACGCTTCACCCTCGAGGCGGGCAGGTTCTTGTACAGCATGGCGAGGTTGTTGCGGAAGTTGAGCTGCGTCTTGAAGGGCGACGACTTGGGAAGCGTGCCGCCGCCGACATGGTAGACCGTGGAACGCGGGCAATAGCGGACGCGATAGCCGGCATTCTTCACCCGCCAGCAGAAGTCGATCTCCTCCATGTGGGCGAAGAAGTCGCCATCCAGTCCGCCCACCTTGTGCCACACCACGGATTTGACAAACATCGCGGCACCGGAAGCCCAGAAGATGTCGGCCTCGTCGTCGTACTGCCCGTGGTCGCGTTCGAGGGTGGTAAAGAGGCGGCCCCTGCAGAAAGGGTAGCCGAAGGTGTCGATGAAGCCGCCGGCGGCGCCGGCATACTCGAAGGAGGTCTTGCGGTCGTACATGAGGAGCTTGGGCTGCGCCACCGCCACACGCCAGTCCCTCTCCATCATCGCCACCACGGGCTGCAGCCAGTGGGGCGTGCACTCCACGTCGGAGTTGAGCAGCACATAGTAGTCGAAGCCCTGGGGCTGCAGGGCGAGGAGGGCGCGGTTGTAGCCCTCGGCAAAGCCGTAGTTGCGGTCGAGGAGGATGAGCGGCAGGTCGGGATAGCGTTCCCGGAGGAAGGCTACCGAGTCATCGGTCGACCCATTGTCGGCCACAATGACCTGCGACTCCAGCTCCAGCGGCGGCGTGTTGGGCACCTGCCACCCGGCCTCGCCGGGGTTGGAGAGGAGGGAATACTTTACCACCGACGGCAAGAAGCGCTCCAGCATGGAGCGTCCGTTCCAGTTGAGTATGACGACAGCCAGTTTGATCATGATGCAGGGCGTTGGTGTTTCCAGCGGCGATGGCTCCAGAGCCAGTACTCGGGCCGCTGCATGATTTGTTGTTCCAGGGTACGCGCGTAGCGTTCCACAATGGTATACTGCGGCACCTCCAGCGGATTGAGGCAGAGGGGGGAGAGGGTGACACGGTAGCGTCCGCGCGACACCTTGTCCACCACGTAGTAGAAGACCGGCAGGTCGTACTTGCGGGCGAAGTTCTCGGCCCCGTAGAGGAAGGGGGTGTCCTGGTGGAGGAAGTGGGTCCAGTAGGCGCGGTCGGGGTGCGGAGGCGACTGGTCGCTGAGCATCATCAGGGCGCAGGGCACACGGTGGCGGTGGTAGAACTCCACCGTCTGGCGCACCGTGTCGGCATAGACCACCTGAGTCCCGTAGCGTGTGCGCCGGCGCAGTACCCACGGCTCCAGCCACCGGCTGCCGAGGGGCTTGCCCACGCCTATGCCATGGTGGTGGAACTGCATGTTGAGCGACGTGACCATGTACTCCCAATTATTGTAGTGGGCCGACATCAGGACCACCGACCGCCCCTGACGGAAGTAGGGCTCCAGCAGCTGGGGATTGGCCACACGGTAGCGTTTGAGGATGGCCTGCGGCGAGGCGAAGAGGTTGTAGAGCCCCTCCACCAGGAGGTCGCACAGGTGGTGGTAGTAGCGCCGTTCAATGCTGCGCAGTTCCTTCTCCCCTTTCCCAGGGAAGGAGGCAGCCAGGTTGCGCCGCACCACGGCGCGTCGATAGCCCGCGAGGCGGTAGGCGACAAGGTAGATTATGGCGGAAAGGAGCCTCAAGGGGTGCTGGACTGGAGGTTAATAGCCACGGTTGAACTGCTCGCCCACGGCACCCACCATGTTCTCCGGCAGCTGCTGGCGGCAGAGGCGGCGCTCCCATCCGGCCTCCTGCACCTCGCCGCGGGCGTTGCTGTTGAGGAGCTTGTAGAAGCCCGACCGGTGCTCGTCCCAGAAGAGGAACACACGGTTCGGGTCGTCGGTGGCCAGTTTGTTGTAGCGCCAGAGCTGGTACGGGAGGTAATAGACATGGCCCTGCGACTCGCTGGCCGAGGGGTCCTCGCCACCGCCGCCGCTCTCGCCGACGGTGATGCCGCGCGTGTTGCTGTGGGCCGCGTTGAGGTAGCGCGCGGAGACGTAGTTCTTCTCGTCGCGGATGAAGTCGGGCGGGCCGTACTGGAGGTAGACGCGGCCGCGGTCGGTGTGGATGCCCGGCGTGCGGGGATAGCTGAACTGGGCCTGCACATAGTCCACCCGCTCCTTGTATTTCAGCCATGCCGCCTCGGGCGCCACGGGGTCGCGCTTGGTCCAGAAGCGGTAGAGGAACGCCTGCTTCTCCTCCAGCCCGGGGCGGCTGATGAGGTCGCGCGCCGCATCCTTCTCGTGTTCCGACGCCAGGGGGTAGAGGGCATCGATGTAGAGCGCGAGCTGCTGCTCGTCGGTGTAGCGGCCGGCAAACGTAGTCGCGAAGTCGCTGATCTCCACTCCCTTCACACCCGGGTTCGAGCGGAAGAAGGGAAGTTTCTTGTAGAGCATGAGCTGGTTTTCGGCGTTGCGCAGTTCCACCACCAGGTTGTAGTTGCCCGAAGGGAGGTGCGAGATGTCGAGCGAACCGTAGACGGGCACCACCTTCTCGCTGTATTTGCGGCGGGCCAGCTGCTGCCCCTCGAAGCGCGAGCCCGTCTCCTGCTGCTCCACGAAAGCGAGGGCGAGGAAGGGCTTGCGGCCGGTCTCGCGGTCGATGTTGTAGATTTCGTAGTAAAAGTTGAGCTGGTCGACGCTTTCGGGCAGGAAGTCGCTCACATAGGGCTCCATGTCGTAGCCGCCGCGCGAGAGGTTGTTCTCGCGTTCGGTGGGGGTGGCCGAGGCGATGAGCTGGATGCTGGAGAGCGACGGGTGCTGGGCGTCGTAGTTGATCACCAGTTTCTCCGCCACGACGGAGGGCTCGGCATCGGCAAGCTTGTCGCGCACCGAGAGTTCGAGGTCGTAGATGCCGTTGCGCATGGGGAAGCGCTGCAGGTCGAGGAAGGTGAAGTCGAGCTCGTCGAGCGACGCCACGGTGGGGCTGTTGAGGTCGTATTTCCGCAGGAAGCAGACCGAGTCGCCTTGCTTGAGGAGCAGCACCACCTCGGCCGTGGCGCGGTAGACGCCGTCGGGCTGGCGCTCGAACTGCATGGTCCACGCGTCGAAGGAGAGGTAGGTCTCCACATAGGGGCTCTGGCGGTCGGCCAGCCAGAAGGTGCTGTAGCCGAAGAGGGCCTGCATCCTGGGCTGGGCCTGGGCGGTGGCCAGGAGGGCGGCCAGGGATAGGAATAGGATTGTCTTTTTCATCGCTTACGCCTTTGATACCAAAGGCTAACGCACAAGTGCGCGAATTATTGTGCGGGGGCGAAAATATTCTGCCGGGGGGATGCACCGCGACTGGTCCGGATCGGTCCCGCCACCCGGACCGGCTCCCCACAGACCAACTCCGAGACAACTCCGTATCAACTCCGAGTCAACTCCGAGTCGACACCGACCCCCCTCCGGAGCCTGCCCGCGGCGGTGTGGAAAAAAATATTTGGCCGGACCGTTTTTTTTTCGTAACTTTGCACATTATACACACTATACCACCAGAATATGGCGAAAGGGAGAATACTGTTTGTAAACCAAGAAATTATGCCGTTCTCGGCAGAGAACAGCCGCAGCCAGATGGGCCGCTACCTGCCTGCCAAAATGCAGGAAATGGGTCGCGAAATCAGGGTGTTCATGCCGAAGTTCTGTACCCTCAACGAGCGTAAATACCAACTCCACGAGGTCATCCGCCTCTCGGGGATGAACCTCATCGTGAACAACTGCGACCACCAGCTCATCATCAAGGTCGGCTCCATCCCCACGGCACGCATGCAGGTCTACTTCATCGACAACGAAGAGTACGTCATCGACGGCGACAGCATGCTCAACGCCAAAGGAGGCCTGCTGCCCGACATGGACGAGCGCCTCCTCTTCTTCGGCCGCGGCGTGCTGGAGGCCGTGCGCAAGCTGGCCTGGCAGCCGCATCTAATCAACTTCAGCGGCTGGCTCACCGCCATGATCCCCTTCTACCTGCGCCGCATCAACAAGGAGAACGCCTTCTTCACCGGCACCAAGATGGTCATCACCCTCACCGACGACCCCTTCAAGGGCAGCATCGGCGGCGACCTGGAGCGCAAGATGAAGACCGACAACGCCACCGCCAAGGACCTCCGCCTCTACGGACAGACCGACTACCTCGGCCTCATGAAGGCCGCCATCACCTACTCCCACGGCATCGTCATCGGCTCGCCCAACGTGCACCCCGAACTCGTGGCCTACGCCAAAGAGAACAAACGCAACGTCCTCGACTATATCGACGACCGCGATGAGTTCTACTCCCGCATCAACAAACTGTACGACACCGTCGTCGGAACCTCCAAATTCGAGAACTAACCTGCCATGAGACACCTCCGCACCACCCTCGCGGCCCTGCTGCTGGCCGCCCTCTTTGCCGCCTGCGAAGAGAAAGAGACCGCCGTGGGCATCGACCTCGTCGACCCGGACACCTTCTACCGCGGCACCACCCACACCCTCTACCCCGACGCAGCTTTCAGCAAAGTCGAGGACACCCTCCGCACCGACATCACCAGCGAGGGCATCCTGGGCAACCTGACCGACCCCGTCTACGGCCGCACCTCCGCCATCCTCTACACCCAGATCGCCCTCCCCTCCAACGCAGCCTCCATCGACTTCAACGAGGCACAGGTCGACTCGGTGGTCCTCTCCCTCACCAAAAAGAACCTCTTCCCCGACACCGCCGCCACCTACCACCTGCGCCTTGAGGTACGCCTGCTGGACGAAGCCGTCGAGACCGACAGCGTCTACTACAGCACCAGCCAGCTCGCCGTCTCCGCCGACGCACCCCTCTTCGACCAATACATCGATGTGAGCTACACCGACACCGTGGTCCACCTCACCCTCGACAACCACATCAAGGACGTGCTCCGCACCAGCGCCACATCCAGCGAGTTCGTGCAGCACACCAAAGGGCTGCGCATCCGCGTCTCCGACGGCGAAGGGATGATGTCCATCGACTTCTCCGACGTGCGCACCTGCCTCACCGCCTACTACCACAACATCGCCTCCGGCGACACCCTCCGCAACCACTACACCTTCCTCATCGGCTACGGTGCCAAGCACTTCATGCAGTTCACCCACGACTACAGCGGCACCCCCCTGGCCGCGGGCGGCAACATCGACGGCACCGGACGCCTCTACCTCGAAGCCCTCGGCGGCCATGCCGTGCACCTCTCCTTCGACACCGCCATCCGCGCCTTCGCCGGGCAGCACCCCCGCGCCGTCATCCACTACGCCGAACTCCTACTCCCCCTCGCCCCCGAGGCCAGCACGTTCACCCCTGGAGTGGTGATGGCCATGACCCAAGGCAGCAACAGCCCCTGGGTGGGCATCGCCGACCTCGCGGAGACCATCACCATCCGCGGCTACGACGGCACCTACGACCCCGACCTCAACCGCTTCCGCATCCGCCTGCCACGCCACGTGCAGCAGATGCACCGCCAAGGCAACGACCCGGGCATGCTGCTCGTGCTCGACGCACGCCGCAGCTCCGCCTACAACACCGTCTTCAACGGCATCGCCGACACCGCCACGGCACCCAAGATCGTATTCGTATACTCCGAATAATACCCCCAGCCATGAACACCAAGCACCTCGCCCTCGCCCTGGCCGCGCTGCTCATCCCCACCGGCCTCCAGGCACAGAAACTCTACCAAAAGAAGCACCAGAACAGCAACCAGACCTCGGTGGAAGGCCCCATGGACGACCAGGGACGCCGCACCGGCAACTGGACCTGGTGGTACCCCTCGGGCGCCGTCTCGCAGCAAGGCTCCTACCTCCGCGGCGAGAAAACCGGCCTCTGGACCACCTTCTACCAGGACGGCAGCCGCATGTCCGAAGAAACCTTCGGCGACGGCTTCAACCGCACCTGGCACCAGAACGGAGACCTCCGCAGCGAAGTGCCCGTCGCCAACGGCAAACCCAACGGCCTCTACCGCTCCTGGCACCCCAACGGGCAGAAGGAAGAGGAGACCACCTACGCCGACGGCAGCCGCGAAGGCGCCACCACACAGTGGCACCCCAACGGCAAGGTGCGCTTCCAGGGCCAGTACAAGAACGACGAGCTCCAGGGCCCGGCCACATGGTACTTCGCCAACGGCAAGGTGGACATGAAGGGCAACCTCGTCGACGGCCTGCAGGAAGGCGAATGGAACTTCTACTGGAACTCCACCGGGAAACTGGGCACCAAGGGACAATACACGAAAGGGAAAGAGAGCGGCCAGTGGATATACTACTACGAGACCGGCGAACAATGGCGCACCGGCTCCTACGTGGCCGGCCAGCGCGAGGGCCTCTGGACCACATGGTACGAAAGCGGCCGCAAACTGCACGAGGGACAATACCTCAACGGCAAGGAGAACGGCAAGTGGACCTCCTGGTACGAGGACGGCAAGGTGGACTACTACGGCGAGTTCCGCAACGGGATGAAAGAGGGCGAGTGGCGAGGCCTCTACGACGACGGCACCACACGCTACGTCATCCACTACACCAACGACGTGAAGGACGGCGAGGAGGTGCGCTACTACCCCAACGGCAAGGTCGAACTCCGCCAGCATTTCACCCAGGGCACCCTCAACGGCAAGTACGAGCGCTACAGCGAATCGGGCGCGCCCGTCGAGAAGGGCGAGTTCACCATGGGCGAGAAAGAGGGCCGCTGGGTGTGGTACGACAACGGACGTGAAGCATACAAAGCCCGCTTCAAGGACGGGCAAGAGGTGAAATGAGACTGCTCCTGGCCTCGCAATCGCCCCGCCGCCGCCAGCTGCTGGACGCGCTGGGATTCCCCGTGGAGTTCATCTCTCCCGACGTGAAGGAGGAGGTTCCCTCCGACCTGCCGGCCTGCCAGGCGGCGGAATACCTCGCCCGACTCAAGGCCGAAGCCTGCCCCACCGACCATATCGCACCGGACCAGGTGCTCATCGCCGCCGACACGGTGGTGGTGTTGCACGGCCACGCCCTCGGCAAGCCCCGCGACCGGCACGAGGCCGTCGCCATGCTCAAGGCGCTCTCCGGCCAGCCACACTCCGTATTCACCGGCGTATGCCTCCGCACCCCCACGCTCACTCACTCCTTCTCGGAAGAGACCATCGTCCACTTCGCCCCCCTTTCCGACGCCGACATCGCCCACTATGTGGACACCTACCGCCCCTTCGACAAGGCGGGGGCTTACGGCATACAGGAATGGATCGGCATGGTGGGCATCACCCGCATCGAGGGATGCTACTACAACGTCATGGGTCTCCCCGTGGCGCGGCTCTACTGTGAACTTCAACTCCTCGGCTGAAGGCGGAGGAACATCTGCCTGTCAAGCTGCAATTCCCCGCTGTCGAGCATAGCCCGCAGCGCGTCGGAGCAGGCGGTGAATCCCCTTGTAGACAAGGCTTCGCGCAGGTCGGCCACGCTCATGGGCGCCACCTGCAGCAGTTCCCGCACCGCATCTTCCACCCTACCCTCCGTATCAGCCTTGCCAAGACACACGTCGCACTGGCCGCACTCCCCCACCACGGCCTCGCCGAAGTAGGTCACCAGCTGCTGGCTGCGGCACTGACGGGCGTTACCCACATAGGCCTCCATGGCCTCCAGGCGCGCCAGCGCTGCCTCCTTCACGCGGCCGTAGCGCTCCTCGCCGGGGTATATCTGGCGCTCGTCGACGCGTTCGGTCAGGAAGTAGATCTGTGGCTTGCGGGGGCGCGGGCTGTATTCCACCACCTTCATCTCGTGCATGCGGCGCAGGTGTGTCGCCACCTCGGCGGCGGTGCATCCGCATCGGGCGCCCAATTTGCCCTCGTCGATGCGCACAGGCATGGAGGAGAGGCCCGGATAGAGGCGCATGGCGGCCAGCAGCACCTCGCCCAGCATCAGGTGCTCTACCCGGAACCGGTAGAGCTCCGCGCGGGAGGCGGGAGCATAGAGGGTGGCGAACGCCTCCTCATGGCCTGGCAGTGCGATGAGCCCTTCGCGCTCCAGGAAGCGGCAGGCGCTGAAGACCAGGCGGGGGTCCATGCCGTAGTGGCTGCAGACCTCCTCGAGGTCGAAGTCGAAATGCGTGTCGGCGCCGCTGCCGATGGGGAGGCGGTAGTGGTTGCAGAGGGCGCGGTAGACGTTGCGCAGCTGTGCCACGGAGGGGTAATCGTCGGCGAAACGGCGGCGTAGCTGCCGCAGGTCGGCGGGGTCGTAGAGGAGGGCGGCGAGGGCTGGCTTGCCGTCACGGCCGGCGCGTCCGGCCTCCTGGAAGTAGGCTTCCAGCGAGTCCGGCAGGTCCATGTGCACCACCAGGCGCACGTCGGGTTTGTCGATGCCCATGCCGAAGGCGTTGGTGGCCACCATGCAGAGGGCGCGTCCCTCCATCCATGCCAGCTGGCGGCTGTCGCGTTCGCGGGCGTCGAGTCCTGCGTGGTAGCAGGTGGCCTTCACGCCGTGCTGCTCCAGCAGGCGGGCCACCTCCTGGGTCCGCCGGCGGCTGCGGGTGTAGACGATGCTGCTCCCTCCGGCTTCGGCCACCAGCCGCGCCAGCCGCGCCACCTTGTCGCCGCCCTGCATCACGCGGTAGGCCAGGTTGGAGCGCACGAAGCTGCTGCGGAACACTTGGCAGTTGCGCATGAGGAGGCGCTGGCGTATGTCGTCCACCACGGCGGGGGTGGCGGTGGCGGTGAGGGCGATGAGTGGGGCGGCGGGGTGGTATTGGCGTATGGCGGCCACGTCGAGGTATGGGGGGCGGAAGTCATAGCCCCACTGCGAGACGCAGTGCGCCTCGTCCACGGCCAGCATTCCCACCTGCATCTTCCGGAAGTATTCTATGAACATGCGCTGCTTCAGGCGCTCGGGGGAGACATAGAGCAGCTTGAGGGTGCCGCAGAGGGCGTTGCCCAGCACGTCGGCCATCTCCTGGCGGTTCATGCCTGCGACGAGGCAGGCGGCCTTGATGCGGCGGTCGTTGAGTTGCTGCACCTGGTCCTTCATCAGGGCGATGAGGGGCGACACCACGAGGCACACCCCCGGGCGGAGCAGGGCGGGGAGCTGGTAGCAGAGCGACTTGCCCCCACCAGTAGGGAGCAGGGCCAGTGTGTCCTGGCCCTGCTCCACAGCTTTGATTATCTCTTCCTGCAGGGGTCTGAAGGCTTGGTAGCCCCAGTGCTTCTGCAGCAGTGCGTGTCGTCTGTCCATCGGCGTCAGCGCAGGAGGGTAACCGTCCCCTGGTGCTGGCTGAGGCTGCTGCTGGAGGGTTTGCGGTAGCGGCAGGTGTAGACGTAGGTGCCCTGGGGGAGGTTCTCGCCGTTGTGGGTGCCGTCCCAGGTGAAGCTCTGGTCGTCGCTCTCGTACACCAGCTCGCCCCGGCGGTTGTAGATGTAGATGTGGAAGTATTCGTAGGCGTTCACGGAGTACATCTTGAAGAGCGCGTTGCCGTCGCGGCTGTCGGGGGTGAAGACGTTGGGGAACCATGCCGTGAAGAGGGCGACGGGGATGCCGAAGTGGTGGACGATGGGGCAGCCGAGTTCGTTGTAGGAGGTGAGGACCACGTGGGCGGAGTCGCGCCCGATGACGCCCTCGAAGGCGTGGGTCACTTCCTTGCCGGTGGACATGACGCCGTCCTCGAACTCCCATTCGGAGAGGTAGCTTCCGTTGCCGGCGTCGCGCATGGTGATGCGGGGGTCGTCAGAGTCGATGTAGGCGGGGGTGTAGTCCACGCTGGGGACGACGAGGGGGACGACGGTGACGGTCTTCTTGAGCGGCGTGGCGTCGCAGTCGTTGGCGCCGTGGCCCACCATGGTGTAGACGGTGGTCCGGGTGGGAGAGACGGCGATGCGGTCCTGCGTCTCCTGTCCGGCGAGGGAGGGGTCGGCGGGCGAGGCGGTCCAGGTGTAGTGGTCGGCGGCGGTGCCGGTGAGTTCAGCCACCTGGCCCGGGCAGATGCGTCCGTCCTCGGGTGTCATGGTGAGTTCAGGGGTCACCAACTGCACCACGATGCTGTCCCATGCCACGCAGCCTTGCGGGCTGGTCACCTTGACATAGTAGGTCTCGTATTCGCTCTGGGGGACCACCTGCAGTTTCTGGCCGGCGGGCAGGCCGCCTTCCACCACGCCGAGGCGGCGCGACCATTCATAGGTGCAGTTGGCCACACCCTTGGCCCTCACCTCCACGTCGGTGCGGCTGCCCTCGCAGACGATCTGTTCGCCCGTGACGTCCAGTTCGGGGTGGAGGAAGACCGACACGGTGTCGGTCACCGTGGTGCTGCACCACATGGTGTCGGTGCCGTCCATCCAGTACATGCCGTTGTAGACGGTGAGGCGGATGGGTTCCACGGAGTGGGTGAAGGAGCGGTTGATGGATTTGTTCTCGGTGCCTTCGCCGGTGATGACGAAGGAGAGGGTGGTGTCGCCGTTGGGGGCGGCGGGGTCGAGCAGTTCCCAGCGGCGGCTGGTGCCGGCTCTGCAGGTGTCGGTGATTTGGGTGGAGGCTTCGTCGCAGAGCACGCGGTCAGAGATGGTCATGCCCTTGGTGGCGGGGTTGACGCGGGGCTGGATGGGGAAGAGCTGGTCGGTGTAGCATTGGGCGGTGTCGGCCGGCGTAACCGTCTTCCACACGCGCACCAGGAGGCTCTTGGGGTCGGCGTCGGTGAAGGAGGTCATCACCGTGTCGCCCGTGTGGCTGAAGGCGGGGTTGCCGAGGCCGGTGGCGTTGTTGTAGAACTTCCATTCGGTGCGGCTGTTGTCCACCGAGGCGCTGGTGCCCACGCCGGGCACGAGGCTGTGGTCCCAGAGACGCACCGAGCCGTCGCACATCAGCAGCGAGTCCACCTGGATGGCGGGCTTGGTGTTCTCCACGTTCACGTAGAGGCGTGTCTTGAAGGGCTTGGCGGGGTCGATGGCGGACTTCATCTCGCAGCAGATGGTCTGCCGGGCGCTCATGTAGTTGCAGGGCACGGTCTGCCCGGCGGCGTTGCGCTCGCGCGTCACCTGGAAGTCGGCGGCCTGCAGTTTATAGATGTGGCCGCTGTCGGCCTCGGTGCGTTCGGTGGTGAGGGGGCGGAAGGTGTAGTGGGACGTCGACTGGGGGTCCGAGGGGTCGAGGTTGAGGTAGGCGATGGGACTCTCGCCCCATTCCGAGGCGTACCACTGGTAGCCCAGCAGGCCGCGGGGAGCGGTGAGGGTGGTCACGTCGGTGGTGGCACCCGAGGGGCAGCCGGACTGCTGGATCTCCATCGGACGGCACTCGCCCGCGATGTAGGCGTAGCCAAAGTGGCCGGACCATTCGCAGTCGCCCATCATCACTTCGATGCGCACCTGCTCGGAGATGTATTTCGAGAGGTTGATGGAGACCTTGGCCCAGTCCTTGTATATGATGTCATTGCTACTTCCGTAGTGCCATCCGTTCTCGTTGTAGTCGCTGAGAATCTGTGCAGTACCACCGTTGCTGGTGGAGGTGGAGGTGACATAGTAGGCCAGCCAGCCCTCATTCTCGCTGTAGATCTGCTGCCAGTTTCCGGAAGCGTTCTTCTTCATCACGCGGACAACCACCGTAGGATCGTATTTTTTTCCGTGTCCAGTGCCACTCGGAGCCTCCACAACGGCGGCATAGTAGAGGTAGAGCATGGCATTGTCTGCCGTGACCGGCATGGTGTAGTACAACGCTGCCGCCTGGGCACCGGTTTTCCCGTCGCCGATGCGGATGCTGGAGGTGATATTGGTCGGCACGTCGTTGGTGCCGGTGCTGACGGTGTTGAAGTGCGTGGGCACTATCTTCAGGCGCGTCCCGCCGGCGTTGGGGTCGTACTGCACGGCATCGGTAGTCTTGTTGACCCGGAATTGCTTGTCGTTGTCCGGCAGGCCGGCATTGCCATAGCCGCTGTTTGCAGTGACATTGGCCAGCTGGTTACCGCTATACATGGTATTATTAAACGTCATTGCTGTGTATGCAGTCAGTACATCAGGCTCACCCTCGTCCTTCTTCCCACTCTGTCCGCTCCACGTGTACATCGCATTACCCGTGTTGAAGTTGGCCGGGTTGCTCCAGCCCGGGCAGGCTGTGGATTGGCTCCAGGTGCTGTTCTGGCTCCAGGCAGGCACCGCCGCCGCCAGCAGCAACGCCATCATTGTCAGTCTCGTTTTCATAACCATATCTTGTTTTGTTTGTTCTTGTTCTACACTTATAGACACCCTTTCCGCCGTTTTGATGCATCGCCCCGCAACTTTTTTTCCGCCCCCCGCCGGAGGAGGGTCGGAGTTGACTCGGAGTTGATACGGAGTTGTCTCGGAGTTGACTCGGAGTTGGTCCCCGGCACGCATGTCCGGCTTCCGGAACCCGCCCGGAGCAGCCCCGGACCAATCGCGGAACGCCCTGCCTATCTACCCTGTTCCCCAGCGGGTTTCGACCCCACCAGGGCGTAGAAAAGGATATATCCGAAGCCCGCCACCACCAGCCAGTAGCTGCCCACGAAGCCCACTCCGTCGGCCAGCATGTTCTGGAAGAAGGGCAGGATGCCGCCGCCGCAGACGAGGGTCATGAAGATGCCGCTGGCCAGGGGGGTGTACTTGCCCAGCCCCTCGGTGGAGAGGTTGAAGACGGCGCCCCACATCACCGAGGTGCAGAGGCCGCAGAGGGTGGCGAAGAGCACCTTGAGGGGCACCGCCGCGCCCCGCAGCGCCACCGTGGCCGACGCCGGCACCGCCATGAAGCACACCACCAGCACCACCGCCACCGCTGCCGCCACCGCCAGCATCGTCCGGCTCGACACCCGTCCGCCCAGCAGGCCGCCCACGAAGCGGCCGCACAGCATCAGGAACCAATAAGCGCCGATGAACCATCCCGCAAGGTCGGCCCCCAGCCCCAGGCCGCCGCCCGATGCGGGGGTGGTCATGTAGAGGTTGGCCGTGTTGGGGATGCCCACCTCGACGCCCACGTAGCAGAAGATGGCCACGGCGCCGAGGGTGAAGTGGCGGAAGCCCAGGGGCGAGGTGCGGTCCTGCGCGCGCGCTGCCCGCTGCCCGGCCGTCTCGAGGTGGGGTTCCGGTATCTTGGTCGCCACGATGACCACAAACGCCAGCGCAAAGATGCCCATGGCGATAAGCATCGCCGGCGCAGCGTCGGCGACGGAGGCCGTCTCCACCGTGCCGCCGATGAGGTAGCCCAGCAGGATGGGCGCTATGGTGCCGCCCGCGCTGTTGAGCGTGCCGCCCCACTGGATGAGCTGGTTGCCGCGGTTGCCGCCGCCGCCCAGCGTGTTCAGCATCGGGTTCACCACCGTGTTCAGCAGGCACATGGAGAAGCCCGCCACCAGGGCACCGGCCACGTAGACCGCGAAGCTCTCCACATATCCCGAGAGGAACTGTATGCCCACCCCCACGAAGCCCACCGTCACGGCCAGGAGCGAGGTCGCCTTGTAGCCCCGCCGGCGCAGGATGATTCCCGCAGGGATGCCCATGCAGGCATAGGCTATGAAGTTGGCCAGCGTGCCCAGCTGCGCCATCGCGTTGCCGGTGCCGTACTGGTTCTTGACGATGACGCCCATCGAACCAGCGAAGTTGGTCACGAACGCTATCATGAAAAACAGCAGGAACATCACCACTATGGGCACTGCAAAGTTCTGTCTCCTCTCCATCGTATAGGGGTTTAACGGTTACACATCAGCGCACAGCGACAATGCGTCGTGCCTTCAGCCCGTCGGCCTGCAGCAGGAAAGCCCCCGCCGAAGGCAGGGTGAAGCAGGCGTGACGGTCGCGCGTGGGCGTGGCCAGCAGGCGCCCTTGCAGGTCGTAGAAGGCAAGGAGGCGGCCCTGGGGGTTGTCCACGGTGAGGAGCAGGCCGTCGAGGGTGCACTCCAGCCCGTCGGCCTCGGCCTCGGCAATGCCGTTGCTGATGCCGGTGATGCCCTGGATGGACCAGGTGTAGTAGCCCGTGACGGCGGTGTCGACCAGCTGCCATTCCCCGTCGCGCACCACCCACATGCCGTCGTCCACGCCGGTGTAGGGCGTGATGCCCATGCAATACTTTACGCTGTCGGCGGCGAAGGTTATCCAGAGGGGTTGTGTGGGGTCGATGGCAAGCGGCTCGTCCAGCACAATGTTGCGCCAGCCATAGGACTGCAGGCGCTTGACAGTCTCGTAGACGGGCTGCTGCGGACGCTCGCCCTGGTAGATGCGGAGCACGTAGTGGCCCGTGGTGTAGGCAAAGGTGCGCACCTGCTCCAGCTGGCGGCCGGCGGTGAGGTAGTCGGTCGGTATGCGGATGCCCCACTCGCAATGGGTCAGCGAATACAGCGTATCGAAGTTGGGGACAAAGCCCATGCCGTAGCCGAGCGTGTCGCGCGAGAGGGGTACGAAGTAGGCCGTGTCGGCGTAGTCCACGGTAGGATAGTAGAATATGGGGTTGAAGCGGTTGCCGCTGGCCCAGTGGGAGAAGCGGTAGCCCGGGGCGGCGGTGGCAAGGAGGATGGCGCGGTCGCCGTCCACGGCGTAGGTGCCGCTGCCGCTGACGCTGCCGCGCGTGGGGTCGGAACTGACGACATTGACCTCCGAGGTGGAGGCGTTGGGGGTGATGGGGTAGACGCCAATCAGGGCCTCGTTCATCTCGTTGTAGGCCGCATAGCCGTAAGTGTTGGGGGTGCCTATAATCAGACGAGCGAGGTTGTAGAAGCCGTTGTCGACCCCGCCCCAGCCCCAGTTGACGTGGTAGAGGCCCGTGGTGTCGTAGCCGTCCACCACGAAGGCGTGGCCGCCCGAGGAGGAGCTGCCGGTGTAGATGAGCGGACGCCCGGCGTTGAGTTCGCTGCTCATAAGGTCGTCCCACTCCGCCTCGGTGTATCCCTCCATGCATGCGTTATACATGCCGGGGTTGTAGTAGAAATGCTTCTCCAAAGCCTGCTCGGCGGAGCGGCGCCAGAGCATGCCGCCCGAGTGGGCATAGGCGCCGCTGGCCCCGGTACCGTACCTCATGTTCATGCCGACACCCACTTCGTAGCACAGCTTGGCCACGGCGTCGCGCTGGGCCTGGGGCGAGCCTACATTGACACGCACAGGGATGTTGTCCCAATCATAGACGGAACTATCATAGACCACGGTCTGCTGGCCGTAGTCGGCGGTGCTGTAGGTGTGCGTTCCACGGCCTCGTTCGGGGTGGCGCCAGTAGCGCATCACCTGGGCCGTGGCGGTGGCCGTACAGCCGGTGAGGGTGCGCTTCCGGGCAGTGGAATCGTAGGGGCATGCGTCGTTGTAGGGGCGGTCCTGCTCCCAGAAGCTGTCCAGCAGGAGGAGTCTGGACTGGCCCTCGGTGCGGCGCCTGGGACGTCCCTGGGTCAGGCACTCCCATTCCTCGGCCACCGCGGCGGACTGCGCTATGCCGAGGGCGCGGATGGAGGCGATTTCGCGTTGGTGGCCGTCCAACCATTGCTGCAGGTTGGGGGGCAGCTGGGCGGTGGAAAACGTCGCCTCGCGGTCGTAGGCCAGCAGGGGGCGCGCGCAGTCGTCGGCGGAGAGGAGCACAAAACCCCGCCCGTCGGCGGCGTTGAAAAGGTAGCATTCGGTGAACTCTTTCGGCGTGGCATCCACCACATCCTTGCCCAGGAGGGCCTGTGCCGCGCGACGCGCGGTCTCGGGGGGCACCGGCCGGGCCGCCAGCGTGGCTGCCCACAGAAGCACGGTCGCCAGGAGAAAATGCTTCTTCATATTATAAAGGATTGGATTATTCAGGGCACCAGTTCGCCGGAAGGCGGTAGCGGGTGGTGTTGGTCCCGATGTTGTAGATGTAGCCCACGGTGAAGGAGGGCAGGCCGACGCTGTAGAACTTGCCCGAGGGACCCGGGCCGCCGCCGATGGGGGTGGGGACCATGATGTACTTGAGGTCGGCATAGAGGTCGCTCCGCCGGCTGAGATAGTAGCGGAAGAAGAGGCCGAAGTCGGCCGCCATGTCGAATTCCACGTTGTCATACCTCCACACAAGGCCGGCGCCGAGGTAGGGCATGATGTTGAATCGAGTGCCGCGGGCAAAGCCGAAGGCGTGCGAGAGGTTGACCATGAGGTCGGCATGGAGGTTGGAGAAGGCATAGCCGTCGCCGGGGCCGCCCGCGACGGTGTCGTACTGTTCGTGGCCCGTGATGCCGTTGAGTTCCAGGCGCAGCGTCCAGAACTCCGTGATGTTGCGCCCCACAAACACTTCCGGCGCCACGCCCCACATGCCGTCCTTGGGGTTGAGGTGCATCAAGTCGAAGGTGGAGATATTGGGCCCTATGCCCAGGCCGAGGAACCAGTCGTTACCCACGGCGCGCGACTCGTACTCGGTGCGGCGGTGGAAGGGCGTGTTGTAGAAGGTGCGGGTGAAGCCCAAGGCCAGGGAGTTCATGATGATGTTGCCGGGCGAACCGTCGAACTGCTGCGGGAGGAAGTAGGCTTTGTACTGCAAGAAGGTGAACCAGGATCTGGAGATACGGAAGTCGGCCTGCAGACCCAACATGAGTTGCACCTCATGGTCTACGCTTTCACCCTTCTTGTCCACCACGATGGAGTCGCGCCAGACCATGCCCAAGCCTATCATGGGGTATACCATCAGGCGCCAGTTGCGTATCCGGCTGAAGGTGGCGTTCAGGTCCCACAGAAAGTCGACGTTGGCAAAGGTATAGTCGGCCACCTCGTGGGTGTTGAGGTTGTTGCGCATCTGGTTCGGGCTGGTGTTGGTGATGATGTCGAGACTCACCCTCAACGCCAGGGGGTTGGTTATCCACTTGCCCACAGCGATACCACCGGAAAAGCCTGGCGTGAGGCCATACTTGTTGTTGTAGAAACTGGCCCCTATCTGCCCGGAGACGAACATGTTGGCTCCGAAGGGGCTCCCACCCACCTGGGCATGGGCCGTAGCCAGCAGGAGCATGAGGAGGATGGATACAAGTAACTTCTTCATAATCTGACGGTGGGGATGTTGTTAAAAGGCGCACTCGGTGCTGTGGCTGGAGGGTTGGCGGTAGCCGGTGGTAGAGTGGTTGAAGTTGTGGATGTAGCCGATGGTGAACATGGGGTAGCCCACCCCCAGGATATTGCCCGACGGGCCGTAGCCGCCGGCGGTGCGGGGGGTGACCATGATGTACTTGAGGTCCATGTAGAAGTCGCCTTCCGGACTGATGTAACGGCGGAAGAAGAGGCCCGCGTCACCGGCCACGTTGAAGACGGGGTGGCTGTCGTAGCGCCAAATCGGTCCGGCACCGATGTAGGGCATGATGGCCCACTTGCGTCCGGGGCGCGTCCCATCGAGACCCAACAGGTTGAGCATCAGGTCGGCATGGAGCATCGTGAACTTGTAGGGAAGGCCCGGCACGTATTCCGTACTAATGCTTCCGTCGGGGTTGAGCACCTGCTGCTGCTTGTAGCGCTCGCGCGCGAAGAGGCCCGTCAGTTCGAAACGTATGGTCCAGGCGCTGCTGTAGTTGCGACCCAGCATTACCTCGGGCACATAGTGCCACAGTTTCAAGGCCTTCTTGTCCAGAAAATACTCGAACTCGAAACTGGAGAATAGGGCGCCGCCACCGAAGCCGATAAACCAGTCTTCCTGGATGTTGCGCGATTCATTGGCACGTCGTCCGCGGTAATAGGAGCGTCCCCAATAGTAGGAAAGGCCCAGATTGGCGTTGAGGAAGTTGTTGCTGCCATGCGATCCGTCGAACCCTTGAGGCAGGAAAAAGTTCTTCGCCTCCAGGAAGATGTCGAGGCGGCTGTCGCGCTCGCGGTGCCAAGCCAGCTGGAGACCCAGCATGGTCTGGAACTCATTGTCGGCCGACGCGAGGTTGGGGTCCGACCCGCGGCGCAGAAGACCCAGGCCCACAATGGGATAGATGCCCAGGTGGTTGCCGAAAAGGTGCACCCGCCCGAGAGTGGCAGGGATGTCCCAAAGGAACTGTCCACTCACCATGTGGAACACCACATCGCCGTCCAAACCGGCCAGGGTTTTGGAATAACTCGGCGCAAAGACGCCGTCATAGGCAAGGCGGAAGGCCAGTGGGCGAATGATCCACTGCCCCAGCGCAGCACTCGCGTTGTATCCCATCGTGGGCGAATCACCGGCATAGAGGTACATGGTCATGCCTCCATTCAGCGAGAGGAAAGCGTTCTCCTTGAGGGACAGCACCTTCTGAGCACCGACCCCTGCAGCCAGTCCCATGGCAACCAGTACTATCAGCAGTTTCTTCATGGTGGGGTTCCTCCCTCGTGGGTATTGTTTATGCCTTGGCACGCTCGGCAAACTCCTTGGCCGATACCTTCTCCACCTCGGGCTTGACCTGATCCTTGAAGAGCTTGGCCAGGTTGCCAGCGTAGAGACGGTCCACTATCTGGGACACATTCTGGCGGTCGGCGGCGATGGTGCGGGCGGCTTTCTCCAGTCGTTCCTCGGTCTGTTCCTTGGTCTCGCCCTCAGGCTTGTTGGAGGCTTCGTTGCGACGGAGGATATCCTTGATATAGTCCACTATCTGATTGCTTGTGGGTTCCACGGGCTGAAGCTCTTCCAGCTTGGCCTCGATAAGTTCCCACTTCAGCGAAGGCAAGTACTGGTCGTTCCAGTTAGCCTCGATGCTTTCAGGTGTCATATCCTTGTCGCCACGGGAAGCAAACCAGCGCTTGAGGAAAGCTTCGGGCAGCGGGGCGCTGAAATGGTCGATGAGGGCCTTGCGGACCTGGTTCACAAAGAGGTAGTCGCTCTGCTCGTTGTTGGCCTTTTCCAGTTCTGCCTGGAGAGCCTTGCGGAAGGAGTCGGCATCCTTAATCTTCTGATCGGGGAAGACCGTCTTGTACAGGTCGGCATTCATCTTGTGGGGCACGATGCGCGAGATGCCACTGAGAGTGAGTTCAACGTCGGATTTAAACTTCTTGGCAGTGGCATTGTCCATGTGCAGGGCTCGCTCGATATCGGCTGTCGGGAATGCCTTGGCCATGTTGAAGACCACTTTTTCCTCGGATTTCTTGCCCTCAAAGAGCGGAAGCATTTCCTCGTCCTTCAGGTTCTGGAGGTTCAGCGAGACGAAAGTCTCCTCCCCACCCTCTTTCGGAGCGCCTTTCTTGTCCAGTTCAACAATCTTACCATAGACGTAGTCGCCGGCACCGACCTTCTCCGGGGTCTCGAATTTGCCGTAGCGGTTCTGGATATTGGTCACCTCTGCCTCGACATCCTTGGAGGCCACCTTGACCTGATTGTACTTCACCTCAATGCTTTTCCAGTCGATGTTGAACTCGGGCGCAACGGCCACGTCGAAGTAGAAGGTGAAGTCCTTCTGCTTGCCGAAGTCCACGCTGCCGGTCTTTTCATCATTGCTCATCGGCATGCCGAGGATATGCAACTTCTCATCATCAATGTATTTGAACAGGCTGGTATTGAGTGTACTTTGAACCACATCGCCCACAATGGCGGCTTTGTACATACGCTCGATGAGGGCTTTGGGCGCCATTCCCTTGCGGAAGCCTGGCACCGTGGCCTTATGCTGGTAGTCCCTGAGCTGCTTGGCTGTGCTTTCCAGATAGTCGTTTTCCTCGATATCAATCTTGATACAGAGTTCCAAATCGCTTAAATTCTCTCTTGTGATGTTCATCTGATTGTTTTATTTTATTGATTTTTAGTATCCTTATATATAAATAGTAATTTGCAAAAGTACGCAAAATATTTGATTATGAGGATATTTTTTTTCGTGTGATGTCGCGACACAGTATCAATACTCTATGTATCAGACTGATACATACGCATGTTTTATATATCCCACTCCGGATCACAAGCCACGGACAGGGATTTTATAAGGGTGGATTTCAAGAAGTCCGCCCCGCAGCGATGCTGCGAGGCGGACAGGATTGTTTACCATTACGGAAGGCTGCAAGGGGCTATCCCTTGAGGGCTTCGCTGCCGGAGACTATCTCTATGATTTCATTGGTGATAGCCGCCTGGCGCGCTTTGTTGTAACTGAGGGTGAGGTCCTTGAGCAACTCGGTGGCATTGTCGGTGGCCTTCTGCATGGCTGTCATGCGTGCCCCATGCTCCGAGGCAAGCGAGTCAAGGATAATGCGGTAGATTGTGGAACGAAGGGTCAGCGGAACCATCTCACGTAGAATATCCTCCTTGGAAGGTTCGTAGATGTAATCGTTGGCCGATGAGGAGGAGCCCTCTTGCGTACCAGCCGCACCGACAGCACTGGAGGCAGCCGCCAGGGGGAGGAACTGTTCCGTGGAGAGTACCTGTGTTAGGGAATTCTTGAACTGGTTGTACACTATCTCCACACAGTCTATTTCCTTGGAAGTGAACTGTTCCATAATACAGTCAGCCAGGGAAGCGACGGTGTCGAAAGCGGGGGCATCCAGCAGTTCATCCTGTGTAGTGAGCACAAGGTCCTTTTGACGCACCAGCAACTCGGAACTCTTCTTGCCAATGGAAAGCACACGGATATGACCCTCAGGCAGTTGCTGGCGGTAGTGGTTGATACGCTGCTGTGCCTGCTTGAGCACATTGCTGTTGAACGCGCCGCACAGCCCTTTGTTTGAAGTGACAACCACAAGGAGCACCGTCTGCACCGGCCTCGCATCGTGGTAGGGGGTCTGAATGCCGTCGCCAGTATCGATGTCGGAGATAATCTCCTGCAACTGTGCGGTGTAGGGCCTCATGCCGGTGATGGCATTCTGGGCGCGACGGAACTTGGCAGCCGAAACCATCTTCATGGCAGAGGTGATCTGCTGCGTCGATGAGACGGAGGCAATGCGAGTGCGGACTTCTTTGAGGTTGGCCATGAGGAGGTTTATTTATAGCGTTCGGCCAGGTCAAGGGCCACCTGGCGCATAACGGACAGGTCGCTGTCCACCAACTTTCCGGCGCGCAGATTGTCCAATATAGCACGGTGCTGGCTCTTCATCTGGAAAAGGAACTCTTTCTCGAAGTCACCCACCTTGTCAATGGCCACCTTCTGGAGCAGTCCGTTGGTGCCACAGAAGATGATGGCCACCTGTTCTTCGACAGGCATGGGATTGTACTGCGGCTGCTTGAGCACCTCCACATTGCGGGCACCCTTGTCGAGCACTGCCTTGGTGGCGGCGTCGAGGTCGGAGCCGAACTTGGAGAATGCCTCCAGCTCGCGGTACTGCGCCTGATCCATCTTCAGTGTGCCGGCGATTTTCTTCATCGACTTAATCTGTGCCTTGCCACCCACACGCGACACCGAGATACCGACATTGATGGCAGGTCGGACGCCGCTGTTGAAGAGATTGGTCTCCAAGAATATCTGACCGTCGGTGATAGAGATGACATTGGTGGGGATATAGGCGGAGACATCGCCGGCCTGGGTCTCGATGATGGGCAGTGCGGTGAGCGACCCCCCACCCTTTACCTTGCCCTGCAGCGAGGCAGGCAGGTCGTTCATCTGGGCGGCAATCTGGTCGTTCTGAATGATGCGGGCGGCACGTTCGAGCAGGCGGCTGTGGAGGTAGAACACATCGCCGGGGTATGCTTCGCGTCCCGGTGGGCGACGCAGCAGGAGCGACACCTCGCGATAGGCCACAGCCTGCTTGGAGAGGTCGTCGTAGATGACCAGAGCGTTTCGTCCCGTATCGCGGAAGTATTCGCCGATGGCAGCACCTGCAAAGGGGGCATAGAACTGCATGGCGGCAGGGTCGGATGCGGTGGCGGCCACAACAATGGTGTAGTCCATGGCACCTTTCTCCTCCAGATTCTTTACCAGATTAGCCACCGTGGAGCCCTTCTGTCCACAAGCCACATAGATGCAATACACAGGGTCTCCGGCATCGTAGAAGCTCTTCTGGTTGATTATGGTGTCGATGGCAATGGCCGTCTTGCCGGTCTGGCGGTCGCCGATGATGAGTTCGCGCTGGCCACGGCCTATGGGTATCATCGAGTCGATGGCCTTGATGCCGGTCTGTAACGGCTGCTCCACCGGCTGTCGGTAGATGACACCCGGGGCCTTGCGCTCGATGGGCATCTCGTACAGCTCGCCTTCGATGGGGCCTTTGCCGTCGATGGGCTCGCCGATGGTGTTGATGACGCGGCCCAGCATGCCTTCACCCACGCAGAGCGAGGCGATGCGTCCGGTGCGCTTCACGGTGTCACCCTCGTTAATGGTGCTCACTTCGCCCAGCATCACGATGCCGACATTATCCTCTTCCAGGTTTTGCACTATGCCATGGTCACCGGTGTCGAACTCAACCAGCTCGCCACTTTGGGCGTTGCTGAGGCCGTATACGCGGGCGATACCGTCGCCCACGGTGAGCACAGTGCCCACCTCCTCGAGTTCTATCTCCAGGTTGACGTTGGCCAGTTGCTGCTTCAATATTGCCGATACTTCGGCAGGCTTTATATCTGACATATTATTTTATAGTTTACTTTCATATATATTCTTCCCGAACTCGATGCGGAGCTTGCGTATCTTGGTGCGGATACGGGCGTCGTACATCTTGCCGTCGAACTCGAGTTTGTAGCCACCGAGCATCTTCGGGTCGGTGCGGTCGTGGAGTTCCACCTTGCGACCGGTGTAGTCCTCCACCATCTGGGTGACCATGCGGCGGGCGGTGTCGTCGATAGGCTGGTGGGTCACCAGGTCGCTGAAGACGACGCCGCGATACTCGCGCCACATATCCACGTATGCATCGCCTATGCCCCGCAGGTTCACCGAGCGGTTTTTCCGCACGGCGAAACGCAGGAAGGCGGCGGTAGTGTCGCACACGCGGCTGCCGAACAGCGCGTCCACAATGGCGGCTTTCTTGTCGCCCTTCACCGTTGGATTGCCCAGCACAACGGCCAACTCGCGGTTCTCGGACATCACCTCGGAGACCATCCGCATGTCGTCGGCCACGCGGTCCACGGCGTCCCGTTCGGTGGCCAGCAGGAGCAGGGCCTTGGCATAATGGGTGTTGATGCGGAAGTCGTTCATGGTGTGTTAGTTGAGTTGCATCAATTCGAGCTCCTTCTGTATGAGGAGGTCAGCCTTGGGCTTGTCGCTCAGCTCGGCACGGATGAGCTTTTCCGCAATCTCGATGCTGAGGTTGGCAATCTGGTTCTTGAGTTCGTGCATGGCCTTGAGCTTCTCGTAGGTGATGTTCTCGCGGGCGTTGTCCACGATGCGGTCGGCTTCCACCTGGGCTTTGGCGCGGGCTTCTTCGACAATCTGCTCGCTGGTCTGACGGGCCGAGCGGAGCATCTCGTCGCGTTCTATTTTGGCCTGGCGGAGGAGTTCCTCGTTGTGAGCCACGAGGTTTTTCATCTCCTCGCGGGCCTTGGCGGCCTCGTTGAGCGAGGCGGCGATGGCTTCCTCGCGGCTATGGAGCGCCTTCAGGATGGCCGGCCAGCCCCATTTGATGAGGATGAAGGCCAGTATGCCGAACGACACGAGCATCCAAAAGAAGGTGCCTATGCCGGGATTAATCAGGGGGTTGTTCATTCTTCAATATATGTTAGGAGACATGCGTTGGTGCATTCTCGCTCATTGTTGTCGCTTGAAAGGGGCCGGCCAATCGCCGGCCCCGTGGTTTCATGCGGCGGCGCTTCACTATTTGGTGAAGACCACCAGCAGGCAGAGCACAACGCTGAGCAGGGCCACACCCTCGACGAGGGCGGCGGCGATGATCATCGAGGTGCGGATGTCGCCGCTCGATTCGGGCTGGCGGGCCATGCCTTCCATGGCGCCCTGGCCGATCTTGCCGATGCCGATGCCGGCTCCGACGGTGGCCAGGCCCGCTCCGATGGCTGCTCCCAGGTAGCCCCATGCCATGCTCGCGGCTGCCTGCAAAAGGATCATTAGTGATGTCATAATACTTTTATATTATATGTTAAACCTGTTTTTTCTCAAAATTCGGGTGCAAAGATAGACATTTTTTCACACTTAAATGTTAAATCCAAAACTTTTTTTTATCAAAAAGTTTTCAAACACCAACTAAACCACTGGAACACAACCGGAAGCGTGCCGGAAAACCGCTATCCAACGCTCCCTCTCCCACCCTCGCACCGCTCCGGACGGGCAGCGACCCTATAGGTATCCCCCAGGTATCCCCTAGGTATTTACTTCGACTGAGAACCGATATGACCCTTTATGGACCATCTGAAAAAAAGTGGCTCGATTTTTTCACCCAGACCGAAAAAAAATGTATCTTTGCACCCGCCTCCTCGTCTCCTGCCGGGGCTGCGGCAGGTGGTACTCTTCAGCACCGACGGAAAACCGGCTCTCCGCGCCGAAGCCGACGGCAGCAACCCCCTCCGCATCGACACGCGCCACCACGGCAGGCTCCAAAACAGAACGGGTAGTGGTGGAATGACTCCACCCACTACCCTCTTGGTTTCCACTGCACAAAGGCAACGCTAACGCAGGTGGTCGAGGCTGTAGTGCAGCCCCACGTTCTCCTTGCGCGCGCGCGCCATCTTTATAATAAGATAGGAGCAGGCGATAAGGTTGCGCAACTCGGAAAGGGGCTCGGTGAGGACCGAGCGGTTGTAGAGGTCCTCCGTCTCGCGGAAGATGAGGTTCAACCGGTCGAACGCGCGCTGCAGGCGCAGGTCGCTGCGGACAATGCCCACATAGTTCCACATGATCTCCTGCAGTTCGCGCTTGGTCTGCGTGATGAGAATCATCTCCTCGTTGAGCACCATCCCCTCGGCATTCCAGTCGGGCACCCGGGCGTTGAATCCCAACACCTTGACCTCCTCGATGGCCGCCATGGCGGCATTGTGGGCATAGACCACGGCCTCCAGCAGCGAATTGGAAGCCAGGCGGTTGCCCCCGTGCAGGCCGGTGCACGAGCACTCGCCCGCGGCATAGAGGTGACGTATGGAGGACAACCCGTTGCAATCCACCTTGATGCCGCCGCACTGGTAGTGGGCCGCCGGGCGGATGGGAATCATGTCCTTCGTGATGTCGATGCCTACGGAAAGGCACTTGGCATAGATGGTGGGGAAGCCCTCGATGAGCTGTTGGCGTCCTATGGGTCGCGCATCCAGGTAGAGGTACTCCCTGCCGCTGGTCTTCATCTCGTTGTCGATGGCGCGGGCCACGATGTCGCGTGGCGCCAGCGAGAGGCGCTTGTCGTATTTCTGCATGAACTCCTTCCCGTCGCGGTCCTTCAGGATGGCCCCCGCGCCGCGCATGGCCTCGGTGATGAGGAAGGCGGGCTTCTCGGCCGGATTGTAGAGGCTGGTGGGATGGAACTGCATGAATTCCAAGTCGCTGAGCACGCCGCGGGCACGATGCACCATGGCCACGCCGTCGCCGGTGGAGATGACGGGGGTGGTGGTGGTGGTGTAGACGTTGCCCATGCCGCCGGTGGCCAGGAGGGTCACCTTGGCCAGGTAGGTATCGATGCGGTTGGTGTCGCAATCGAGGGCGTAGACCCCATAGCACTCGATGCCGGGCGTGTGCTTGGTGACGCGCTGCCCGAGGTGGTGCTGGGTGATGATGTCGATGGCGAACTGGCGTTCCTTAATCTCTATGTTGGGATGGTTGCGGGCAGCCTCCAGCAGGCCGCGCTCGATCTCCTCGCCGGTGTTGTCCTTGTGGTGGAGGATGCGGAACTCGCTGTGCCCGCCCTCGCGGTGCAGGTCGAAGCGGTCGCCTTGCAGGTCGCGGTCGAAGCCCACGCCGTACTGCACCAGCTCGCGGATGCGGTCGGGGGCCTGGCGGATGGTCATCTCCACCACCTCGCGGTCGCAGATGCCGTCGCCCGCCACAAGGGTGTCCTGGATATGCTTGTCGAAGGAGTCGCTGTCGTACATGACGGCGGCGATCCCGCCCTGCGCATAGCGCGTGCTCCCCTCGCGGGCCTCGCCCTTCGACAGGACACACACCTTGCCGTAAGGGGCCACCTTGAGGGCAAAACTCAAGCCGGCGATGCCGGAGCCGACAACCAGAAAGTCTACTTCGTATCTCATATCGAGCTAACCAGTGCAATGCGGAAGCCTACCGTCGGATCCCTGTCGTCCTTGTGTCTCTCGGTCCGGACGGCAATACGGCTACGGTTGATGTTCTGCATGTAACTCGCCCCGCGGACTGCCATGCTCTCGTTCTCAGTGTCTCCGGCAGGGTCGTCTTCTTCATCCTCGATGTACATCATGTATCCCGACGAGGTCCACTCCCACACGTTGCCCGTCATGTCGTAGAGTCCCAACGCATTAGGCCACTTCTGGGCCACCGGGTGCATGCGGCGCTCCTGGGTGAGGAGACCGTCCTTCTTGTACTCTATCCATGAGTTGCCGTAGTACCAAGCCACCTTGTCCAGATCGTTGCTTCCGGCATAGAGGGTCTGCACCTCGGGCGCCACATGGCCTCCGCGGGCGGCATACTCCCACTGCGCCTCGGTGGGGACGGTGAAACTCTGGTGCCTCGCCTCATTGAGGAGCACAATGAAATCGGCAATCTGCCCCATGCTGAGGTTCACCATAGGATAGTCGGCACTGTCCTGATCCATCAGGTAGCGCGTACCCATTATGGCATGGTACTGCTTCTGCGTTATCGGTGTAGCGCTGATGTAGAAGTCCTTGTTGATATTCACCCTGTGGGCCGGACGCTCGTTGGGGCGCGCCAGGAGGGTGTCGTCGCCATCCGAGCCCATGATGAAGGAGCCTGCCTTGACAAGCACCATGTCTATGACTACATCCGTGCCCTGGATTTCAAGGCCCACCTTCTCCACTCCCTCGACAGGGTAAGGGCACACCTCGGAGGAGGTGGTCACTGTATTCTCTTCGCAGGCCACGCCCAGCAAGGCCATCACGAGCGCCGCCAGGGCGGCCATAAGAGTGCTTTTTCTCATCGCTGTTTTGTTTTGATACGGTGTTGTTGTCGGTCTCAATTCGGCTGCAAAGGTACAAATATTCTTTCAACTGGCAAAATATTTTTGCTCCCATAGCCGTCCGAAGCCCTCAGCACAGGGCGGACTGGGCGACGTCAGTCGGTCACGAAATTGCCCAGAAGGGCCTGCGCGGTGTATACCTTCATCCTGTCCAGTTTGCCTGTAGCGATGGCCTTGCGCAGCAGGGCGCGGGCCTTGGTGAGGTCCTCGGGGACACCGACAGCATAGTAGTAGCAAAGGGCAAGGCTGTAGAGCCCGTCCGGGTCGTTCTGCTCCGCGGCACGGGTGTACCACTTGACAGCCTCCACGGAATCCACGGCGGTGCCGATTCCTTTCTCATAGCATCGTCCCAACTGGAACTGTGCCTGGGGGTCGCCTTGCTCGGCAGCGGTACGGTAGTCGGCGGCACTCTGTGCCAGGGCGGCGGCTCCTGCAAGGAGCATCAGCGCAAGGGTGAGAATCTTTTTCATCGTTGTATCTTTTTATGGATTAGTGAATTAATTTCTCGGCAGGAAGCGAATCTCCTCCGGGTTGATCAAACCCAGCGAGAGGGCTTTGGCGACACGTGCGGCGCTCTTGTTCACAATGTCGAGGCGACGCGAGAGGTCCTTCTGGCGTTCCTGGACGGACTTGTCGCTCTCCTCCAAGCGGGAGGCAATCTCGCTGGCGGTACAGCCGGCGGCTTCCAGCAGGAGGAGGGTACGCTCGGCCGGAGCGAGCTCCACATAGTCCGTGCTGCCCACAAGGTTGAAATAATGCTCGGCCGCCTCCTTGAGGGTCATCATGACCGGGTAGTTGAAATAGAACTGCTCGCCACGCTCCAGGCAGGCGATGGCGCGCAGGATGTTCTCTATGGCGAATCCTCCGGCGGCATTCTTGCTTACGAAGGCACTGGCTCCCAGACGCAAAGCCTCCATCACCACGCGCCCGATCTCGATCACCCGCTGCGCCCGCCGCTCCTCGGTGGAGAGGGGGTGGTCGAAACGTCCGGAGAAGATGATGATCCGCACCTGGGGATACTGCTCGTGGATGCGGCGTGCGATGAGCAGTCCGCCGGTGGGTTCCCCTTGGAACTCCATGTCCACCAGCAGGTAATCAGGCACCTCGGCCGTCTCCAGCGCCGCCATCAGGCTGGGTCCCGAGGCAAAAGTGTCCACCATCTCCACACGGCGCAACTCGGTGCCCAGGTCGTCGCCCGATTCCACCGTGGCGCCCCGTTCGTTCATCTCCATTCGGACGGCCTTGCGTATCAGGGGCTCGTCGTCCACCATCATGACTCTAATATTGCTCATACAGTATGCTGTTTTTCAGCCAACAGGACATGCATCCGCGTGCCTTTGCCCACCTCGCTCTCGGCCCAGATCTTGCATCCGCGGCGGGTGTGGTCGTCGTGTTTCTTGACAATGTAGCGACAGAGGATGAGACCGAAGCCGTGGTCGCCGTCGGGTCGGTCGGCCCGGAAGAGCGCCTCCAGCTGTCCGGCGGCCATTCCGCTGCCGGTATCGGCCACGGTGAGCTGCACCATGCCGTTCTCTTCCTTTGCAGCCGAGAGGGTTACACTTCCCAGAGAGGTGTGCTGCAAGGCGTTGTTCACCAGGTTGCGGAGCAGGATGGTCACCAGCAGGCGGTCGCCCCAAAGGTGCAGCGGCGTAGGCTCCACCCGTAGGCTGACCCCTTCGGCCGGACTCACCACCTGCCGCCCCACCTCGTCCAGCACCTCCTGCAGAGGGAAGGTGGAGGGGCTGAATGTCAGCCCGCTGGGTATGGAGAGCGAAGTCCAGTTCTTGATATTGTCGAAGGTGCGCAGCAGCTGCTCCAGCACTTCCGACCGCAGCTCGGGTGCGAGACTGGGATTGCGCAGGTAACCTATGAAGGGGCTGATGTCGTGGCGCATCACGCTGAGGCAGGTCTCCACGTTGGCAATGCGCTCCACATCGCGCCGCTTGGCCTCCTCCAGTTGCTGCTTTTCACGCCGCAAACGTCTGAAACTGAACCACAGCAATGCCGTCAGCACCGCCAGCGCCACCAACAGCAGGCTCACCACCATCGCGGTGCGGGTCATCCAGCGGCTGCGGCGGCCCAGGGTCTCCAGGTGCTGCTGCAGGGCGAAGTCTTCCTGCTCGTTCTGCTTGATGTAGTCCTGTAGTTCGACGTAATGTTCATACCAACGCCGCGCCTCGTCGGGGGTGGAGGCCATGCGGCTGCGCAGGAGCACGTCGAAAAGGCCCACTTCCATCTTGGGGGCCGAGAAGGGGGGCCACGTGCCGCGCATGTCCAGCCACTCGCGCAGCACGCGATGGGCTGTGGATGTGTCGCTTACAAGAAGTGCATAGCGTGCCGTGGAGGTGACGCCGCCCAGCATCTGGTAGGGGTCGCCGTAGTCGAAGAAGGTGCGGCGTGCCTCGTCATAGAGTGCCAGCACCGTGTCCGGCGGCACCTCGCCCGGCAGGCTCCGCAGGGCGTAGGCTTCCATCTGCATCGTGTTGGCCAGATGGTAGAGGTCGGGACCCGCGAGCTCCAGTATTCCATAGTTCAAGTCGCAGTATTCCAATGCCGTGAGGCTCTCGCCCGCACTCTGCCAGCCGTAGGCCAGGGCATAGTTGAGCGCCATGTCCTGCGCATAGTCCACCTGCAGTTGCGGCCTCAGTTCCTCCACCTCGGCCAGCAGCGTCCGCACATCGGCCTCCTTGCCGTCGCGGTAGTGGTAGTTGAGGGTGAGCAGGGTGATGTAGTATTCCGATTGCGCGTAACTATATAATATGTTGTCGCGGCTGTGTTCCAGCACCCCGCTTTTCTCCACATTGTACAGCAGGCGGTAGCTGTCGGCCAGCTGGCAGTTGCGCTGCAGCAGGCGGGCGGCGACCAGTTGGTGGATAACCCACTCGATATCACCGTTCTGCATCGACGCCTGGCGCAGGTGCGCCAGTTTGTCCTCCATGTCGAGCATGGTCCTCGCGTTTGAGTAGTCCGACATGAGGAAGTAGGCAAACGCCTTGTTGTTGCAGGCCCGCAACTGACCGTCCACATACCCGGGCAGCGAGTCCTGTATGTAGCGTAGCGCACTGTCGGACAGTTCAATGCAGCGCATCGGATCGCGGTAGCGGCAGAGGAACGCCTCGCGGTTGATGCCGTCGGCACGCGACCGCCTCAACCCGTCGGTTTTCTCTCCCCCGCCGCACGCAGAAAGCAGTAAGACTGCGCACAATAGGGCCAATTTGCAACCTTGTTTCACATTGCAAAAGTACATATTTTTTTTGAATTACAAACTAAAAATCACGATTTTATGCCACAGCCACAAAAAAAAATTTGGCCGGTTCGGAAAAAGTGCGTACCTTTGCAGCCGAAAACAATGCCAAAGAGGGTCGTTTGGCCGAGGGGCTAGGCACAGGTCTGCAAAACCTGCTACTCCGGTTCAAATCCGGAAGCGACCTCAACGAAAAAGGAACCTGCTGTCAGGTTCCTTTTTTCTTTTTCACTCTTCCCTGCCGTCAGTCGGCAAGCGCCGCCTCGATGGCCATCCCGTAGAGTTCCGCCGGGCTGATGCCCATCGCCCGCGCCTGCTTGGGGACGATGCTTTCGGCGCTCTGGCCGGGTATCGTGTTCACCTCCAGGAAGTAGAGTTCCTTGGCGCCGGTGTCGTAGATGTAGTCGAAGCGCACGATGCCGCGGCAACCCAGCAGGTCGTACAGCCTTGCCGACACCTCCTGTATGTGCTTCGACACCTCCTCTTCCACCTCGGCAGGCGTCACCTCGTTGCTGAATCCCTCATACTTGGCCTCATAGTCGAAAAACTCGTGCCCGCCGAGGGGGATGATCTCGGTGATGGGGAACACCAGTTTCTCGCGACCAGTGAAGAACACTCCGCAGTCGAATTCGCGCCCCGTGATGCACTCCTCCACCATCACCTGCCGGTCCTCGCCGAAGGCCGTGCGCACGGCCGCAAGCAGTTCCTCCGGCCGCTTCACCTTGGTGGTGGCCACGCTGCTGCCACCGGCGGCGGGCTTCACGAATAGGGGGTAGCGCAGGGAGGCCGTCATGTCGGCAAGTTTCTGTGCCTCAGGCTCCTCGTAGAGCAGCACCGACCGGGCCACCTTCACCAGCCCTGTGGCAGCCACCACGGGGTTGCAGTAGCCCTTGTGGAAAGTCAGACTGGAGGTGTAAAAGCCACAGGTAGTGTATTTTATACCAAGCATGTCGAAGTAGCCCTGCAGCACGCCGTTCTCGCCCGGGTTTCCGTGGATGATGATGAAAGCCAGGTCGAAACGCACTTGGCGTCCGTCGATGGTGATGCTGAAGTCGTTCCTGTCCACCGGCAGTTTCGCGCCGTCGGGCGCGAGGCCGTACCACTCCGCGCGCGTGATTACTATCTTATACACGTTGTATCGCCCGTGGTCCAACTGTTCAAACACCTGGTTTCCACTGGCTATCGAGATGTCAAACTCGCCGCTGTACCCCCCCATCACGAGGGCTATGTTCTTCTTCGTCATCATGTTGGTTTTTGCCCTTGTAACGCACACCCCCGCCTGTTTATTGCCTACCGATATATGTTTTCATGCGTAGAATGACAGCTCACGGATCGCGGCAGCCAAAATATTTTTTTGCCGTATGAGAAAAAGTTTGTACTTTTGCACCCGCAAACCGCCGAGACATGGTTTGCCGAGAAAGTTGCATTTTTCGCCTTATTCCGAGTTTGTGAACTTGGCCGTTCATCAATAATGATATGTAGGAATAATAGGGAAGATGAATGCTCCTGTTTGGAATGTATGCACATGAGATACATCCAGTGTGGAGCGAATCATTAAACCATTATTTTATATCATTGGGAGGCCAAGCCCACACAAACAAAATAGTGCCAAGAATGGATGGCTCCACTTTCTTCGTTGCGTAAAACTATCCCTCCCGTGCCGTGGGGAACAACTCAACAGCGACGGGCCGATGCTTTATAACCGGCTACAAAAAACCAATGAAAGTAATACGATTATTACTGGCAACAACGCTCCTGGCACTCGGAGCAACCCTGACCTCCTGCTCCAACGACGACGACAAAGCCGGCATGGGAAAGGCCCTGACCAGGCTCACTCTCGAAGATGAAGACGGCTACTACCAATCCCTCCACTTTTCCTGGGAGGACAACAAGGTAAGCTTCATTCAAGTTTGGGAATCAAATCGTTATGGAAACATGCTTCTTTCTGCCGAACTGACGCCAGAATACCGCAACGGCAAACTGGAATCCTGCTATGCCTACAGTGCAGAAGACCGCTCCGGCATCACCCTGCAAGGCAACTACACTGGCAATCAACTCACTCAAGTACAGATTCCTCGCGAGGACCCCGCACTGCTCAGCTACGACACCGAAGGCAACCTCCGCTCCATTAACATCAACCACGACCAGCTCTCCTTCTCGTGGAGCGGCGGACGCATTACACAAATCATCGACCCTGATGGGCGTTCTGTTTCCGTGACGTGCGACGACAAACGCAACCCGCTGAACGATGTCATCCGCTGCATCATAGGCTCTTGGAGCGCCACAATGGGCAATATCACACGCCTGGTAAACTACCGTGGCGAAACCGTCGACCTCCAGTACACCTTCGACGGCGACTACCCCTCGCAGTGCCGTGTCATTGTGGATGGGAAAGTAGGCGGCATCCTATATTACGAGTACGCAGACGGCAGCGGTTCGGCTCCGGCCAACCTTCCCGCCAACTACAGCAAGAAAAGCTGGCGCATCTTCTAAACCTATCCGGCGCAGGCTGGAACGACAGGGACACCTATGCCTTGCAGAGGTGTCCCTTTTTTGCATCCCTGCCATCCTCCCGGAGCACTCCTGGAGGGTAAGGAGAGGGGAAGAAGAGGGTGCCTCTTACATACTGAAAAACAGCCTGTTGCAAAACTGCAACTTAGGGCTGTTTTTCGGTTTTTTTTCGGAAAATCTGCAAAGGATTGCGGGGGTGTGTCGCTAATGCAGCGGGATGTGGCGCAACTGCTTCATCTTCTTTGCGTTGAGGTGTGCCTGCTGGATGGTGGCGGGTGTCATGGCGGATTGCTGGAAGCGGTCGTAGACGATGTCCTCGGCCAGCGGCGAGGGGTGCGAGAGGTCGGGGCCGTAGAAGCGGTAGTCGCGCAGCTCGTCCAGCACAATTTCGTAGGCGGGGAAGTAGGAAATCGGAATTTGTAAGCTGAAAATCGAGAGCAGCTCCTCCACGGCCATCAGCAGGGTGGCCTTGCTGAGCTGGTTGCCGTGGGCACCGTCGGCCAGGTGGCGTATGGGGCTGACGGTGAAGATGATGTCGAGTCCGGGATTGAACTCCCTGAGTTTCACCAGCAGGGGTTTCCAAAGGGCGACGATTTCCCCCACCGGCATCCGCCGCCGCTCGAACATCGCCGCCGGCAGTTTGTGGCAGTTGGCCACCACCATCCGGGCGCCTTCGCCTTTCAGCCGGGGGATGAGGCCGTAGACCCATGCCGTGCCGAAGGTCACCATCAGCACCCGTGCCGTATGCAATGCCTTGTGGGATTGGTGGATGCGGCTGTTGCATACCTCAAGCGTCTCCTCTGCCGTGGGGCGGGAGAAGGAGCCGTGGTGGTGCCACGAATGCCAAAGGCCCTCGTGCTGCACCAGGTCCCTGTCCGTGATTTCCCTGTCCTCCACCATGCGCTCCAGCGCCGCCGCCACCGACGCGGGATTGTACAGCGTCCCGAACGGGTTCCGCTCCACACGGAATCCCCCCTCCTCCATCCTCCGCCCGATGGCATCGGCAAAGCACGAACCCATCGTCACCACCCCGTCCTCCATACTGATTTTCAACGGCATCGGCGACACCTCCACCGTGGTATAAAGCTGCATCTTCATATCTACATAGTTTATCCGCATAACGCTATATCACAATGATTTATTACCCAACTATGTGAAAATAGCCAGTTACATGCCATTGCCACCACTCGTTACATATTATTTCATTCTATACGCATGATTCACAGCAATATAACATTGAACGTGCCAAATCTGGAATTGAATTCCAAATTTAGCCAGTGTGGATAGCCATCCTCCTATTCGCAGAAATATTTTTTGTCATATCTGGAAAAGTTTGTACCTTTGCACTCGCAAACCGCAAGAGTATGGTTTGCCGAGAAAGTTGCATTTTTCGCCTTATTCCTGGCTTGTGAAACTTCGACAACTTCACTAATGATATACGGAACAAAGGATAGATTGATGCTCCTGATATGGTATATGTATTTTCCTATGCAATACCTTTGTGGAGCGGTTCATTACACCTTTATTTTATATCATAGGGAGTCGAAGCCCTCACAAGCAAGATAGGGTTGCAAATGGAAGGCTCCACTTTCTTCGTTGCAAAATATATCTCAACGTGCCTTGGGAAAAAAAAACTGAACCGCCAACAGTATAAAAGAGGCATAGTAACACCATGAAAAAAACACTGTTTTTATGTATGTGCATCATCATGTTTGGGATGTCTGCAACTGCTCAATATCAACTAACGCAGAGTATTGAACGCAAACTCCAAGGTAATCAGGAGACACTTAAGACGTTATCCAGCAATGGCGATGCAGAGGCCACGTACATACTAGGGTATCGAATGAAACTACAACCCTACAGAGACACCCTAAATCAGATGGCAAAAAACAAACAACCTGATGCGATGTTTTTCAAGTGGCTTTCATACCAATACGGGAATGCATATCGCAGAAAGAAACCACTACTAAAGAAAACTGCCAAAAGTGGAAACAAATGGGCATGCTACATAATGGGGGAGATAACTCCATACAAAAAAAAGAAAGCAAAAAAGCAATGGTACATGAAGGCTGCTGAGGATAGTTGTGCAGACGCCTGCGTTGCACTATTAAAGTACTATTTTCCTGAGAATCAAAAAGACAGCATTTATATAATGATCAACAAAACTCTGGAGTTCTGTAAAGATGATAATGAACTCAAACATTTTGAGTATGAACTCGGCAAGGAACTCTATCATTGCCTTCCTAAAGATGAAAAGGAACGAGAAAAGTACACATACATTATGCCTGACATAACTCAATTTCTTACAAATTCGTTTAATAATGGAAACTCTAATGCTGCAGGGGAACTAATGAAATGCAATTACGAAAACCAAGACTATGAGCAAAGCATATACTATACATTCCAATACCTAGAGGCGTTCAGCAATCACATCCAGGTGAAAAGAGAATGTTATCTTAATTTATCCCGATGCTATCTTAAGACTGGAAAACCACAACTGGCAGAATCTTATGGCCTAGCGCGATATGAACTTAACCTTAACGAATTTAACAATGGGCACTTACATTATGGATATCAGGCGTCTACCTCTGCAAAATGGATGAGCGAACTATATACTGAACTTGAAAGAGAAGAAGGGGCGCGATTGTGGTTTGAACGGGCAAAAGAGATTGAAAAACAGGCAAAGAAGTTGGAAAAATTAGCAAAAGAAAAAGAAAGACAGGCCCGATTGGAGCGTATTGCCAACGCCCTAGACAATGTCAATACAGTCCTGTCGGCAGCCAATGATTTGGCGACCCAAATCAACAATTACAAAGCCCCGTCATCTGCCAGCACAACATCAGATTATTCAGGTTCCTCGTCCTCTACCAGCAAAAGCAGTCCCGGGAGAAAACACGACCCATATGCCGCCTCACATGAAGCCAACAAGCAGAACGCCGAGAATATCTACCGTCGCTACAGCAACCAACTAATCGACATGAACACCAACTACGAGCGTGATTACAACGACAGCCAGCGCCGACAGATTCAAGCCAGCATGAAAAAGATACGCACCGAGTGGGAGCAAAAGGGCTATACGTTCTGGCATTCCCCATGGGAGAATTGGGACGGCCATAAACAATAATACGGATATCTCTCCCAGCCAGTCTCCTGCCACATACCTGGCAAAGACGAAGAGGGGAAGAAGAGGATACCCTTAACATACTGGAAATCAACGGGCCAAAATCTGACGATTTTGGCCCGTTTTGGGGTTTTTGAACGGAAAATTTCGAGGTTCGGGGGCTAACTCTTGGGGATGGGGGTAATGTCGTATACACCAGCGAGTTGGAACAGCTCTGGGATGAATTCGCGGGCGGAGACGCAGAGGTCCTGCGATTCCATGGTGAGTTGCAGATCGCGGTCCGGATCCACCACCAATGCCTGCAGGGGGATGGTGCCCTTGTGGCGCTTGGCCAGCCGCTGGAGCGCCTCGCAGAATGCCTCGTTCACATCGGCAAGCATGAGCTTGAACATCAGGTGCCCCGTGTAGCGGTCCATCACATTCCCGAGGGGCATCATGCTGGTTATCTTGAGTCTGGTGAAGCTACGCTCGGCATTGGTCTTCTTGTCGGTATAGTGGCTGGTGCGTACCGTGCCACGGCAGTAGACGAAGGTGTTGTTTATAAAGAAGTTGCGGTAGTCGGTATACTCCTGGCCGAAGAGTTTGAGCTCGTAACTGCCGCTGTAGTCGTCCAGCACCATACTGCCGAAGGGTTCGCCCTTCTTGCTGACCATCTCCTTGACATCGGAGACCATGCCTGCGAAGCGCACCTCGCACCCGGAAAGGGCTTCGAGGCTGTTCAGCTTGTCGACACCGATATTGGTATAGGCCTTCACCTCGTACTTGTAGTCATCCAGCGGATGGCCGCTGAGGTAGGTGCTGATGACCTCCTTTTCATAGCGGCAGCGTTCGATGTTGGTCCACGGCTGGGCTTCGGGGATGGGCGGATGTTCCTCCTCGGCCAGTTCGGTACTCATGCTGAAGATGGACATCTGGTTGGAGGCCGATCCGTCCTGCTGGCGGATGGCCCATCGGACGAGCTGGTCGAGGTAGGTGGGGGTGGTCTCGAGGTCGTTCGCCTTGAAGAAGTACTGCGCGCGGTGCATGGTTCCCACGCCGTCGAAGGCACCGGCCTTGACAAGCACCTCCATGTTCTTCTTGTTCACCGAGTGCATGTCGACACGCTTCAGGAAGTCGAAGATGTCCTTGTAGGGGCCGTTCTTCTCACGTTCGGCGATGATGACCGAGGAAGCCGCCTCGCCCATGCCGCTGATGGCTTGGAGTCCGAAGCGTATCTTGCCGTCCTGGTCGACGGCGAAGTCCATATCCGAGTGGTTCACCGAGGGGGCGGCCACCTCCACGCCTTGGCGGCGGCAGTCGTCCATCAGCTCGGTGACGCGTTTGATGTCGGTCTGGAACGAGGTCATTACGGCGGCCATATACTCCGCTGGGTAGTGGGCCTTGAGGTAGGCCGTCTGATAGGCCACCCACGAATAGCAGGCGGCGTGGCTCTTGTTGAAGGCGTAGGAGGCGAACTTCTTCCATTCCTCCCATATCTTCTGCAGTTTCTCGCGGGGATGTCCGTTCTTCTCTCCGCCTTCGTAGAAGAGCACCTCCAGTTCGTTCATCTTGTCTATCTGCTTCTTGCCCATGGCCTTGCGGAGGGTGTCGCTTTGGCCGCGCGTGAAGTCTGCCAGCAATCGGCTCAATAGCATGACCTGCTCCTGGTAGACGGTGATGCCGTAGGTGTCCTTCAGGTACTTTTCCATCACCGGGATGTCGTACTCGATAGGCTTCCGCCCCTGCTTGCGGTCGATGAATTCGGGGATATTGTCCATGGGACCCGGGCGGTAGAGGGCATTCATGGCTATGAGGTCGTCGATGACATGGGGCTGCAGTTCTCGGAGATATTTCTGCATGCCGGCCGACTCAAACTGGAACACTCCCACCGTGTTGCCATCGCAGAAGAGTTTGTAGGTCAACTCGTCGTCCAGCGGCAGGTGGTCTATGTCCACCTCTATGCCACGCCCCTTCCTGAGCATGGCCACACAGTTCTTGATGATGGTGAGGTTCTTCAGCCCGAGGAAGTCCATCTTGATGAGGCCCACGGTCTCCACCACATGGCCGTCGTACTGCGTCACCAGCTGGTTGTCGATGACGCACACAGGGGCGATGTCGGTCAGATCCTGCGAGCCGATGATGACACCGCAGGCATGGATACCCACCTGCCGGTTGGTATCCTCCAGTTCCTGGGCGTAGGTGAGCATCTGCTTCATCTTCTCATCGGGGCCTTCCATGATGGCCTTGAGCTCGGGCACATACTTATAGCAGTTCCTCAGATTAACTTTCGGCGACTTGCCTTTATCGTCCTTTATATTGTCCGGGAAGCCACGGTCCGGGATAAGCCCCTTGATGCGGTTGACTTCGTTCAGCGGTATCTTCTCCACACGGCCCACATCGGCTATGGAACTCTTGGTGGCCATGGTGCCATACGTGATGATATGGGCCACGCGCTCCTTGCCATACTTCTGCGTCACCCAGTCCAACACGCGGTCGCGTCCGGCGTCGTCGAAGTCCACATCGATATCAGGCAGCGAGATGCGGTCGGGGTTCAGGAAGCGCTCGAACAGGAGGTCGTAGCGCAGCGGGTCGAGATCCGTAATCCACAGGCAGTAGGCCACCACCGACCCTGCCGCCGACCCACGGCCGGGACCCACCGAGACCCCCAGCTCTTCGCGCGCGGCACGTATATAATCGGACACGATGAGGAAGTAGCCCGGGAAGCCCATGGTCTTGATAGTGTGCAGCTCGAAGCGGATACGGTCCTGCTGTTCGGGGGTGAGTTCGGCGCCATAGCGGCGGTGCGCCCCCTCCCATACGAGGTGCTCCAGATAGTCGGCCTCGAACTTGATGCGGTACAGCCTGTCGTATCCTCCCAGCTTCTTCACCTTCTTCTCGGCGGCCGCCCGATCCATTACCTCCTCCCCCTTCTCGTTGCGGGTGAACTCGGCGAAAAGGTCCTCCTCGCTGTATTTCGCTCTCCACTCGCTTTCCGCGCCGAAACTCTCTGGGATGGGGAACACGGGCATGAGGGGGTCCGAGTCGATGCTGTACAGTTCCACTTTCGACGCCACCTCGAGCGTGTTCTCCAACGCTTCGGGCAGGTCGGCAAACACCTCGGCCATCTCCTCGGGACTCTTGAGCCACTCCTGCTTGGTGTAGTGCATGCGGCTCGGGTCGTCGTAGTCCTTCTGGGTGGCCAGACAGATGAGGTGGTCGTGGGCGTCGCCGTGTTCTTCCTCCACGAAGTGGGCGTCGTTGGTGGCTATGAGCTTGATATTGTGCTTGCGCGCGAGGTCGATGAGCAGGGGCTCTATCTTCTTCTGGTAGCGATAGGTCTCGGTGTTGGCGTTGGGCTTGTCGGTCTGGTGGCGCATGAGCTCGATGTAGTAGTCGTCGCCGAAACGCTCCTTGAACCACAGCACCGCCCGTTCGGCCCCCTCCATGTCGCCTTTCAGCAGCAGCTGCGGCACCTCGCCGCCCAGACAGGCCGAGGAGCAGATCAAGCCCTCGCGGTATTGCTCCAGCAGGTTGTGGTCGATGCGCGGGCGGTCGTAGAAGCCTTCGGTGTAGGCGATGGAGGAGAGCTTGCAGAGGTTGTGGTAGCCCTGCAGGTTCTTGGCCAGGAGGATGAGGTGGTAGCCCGAGCGGTCCACCACGCGGTCGCGCCCGCTCTCGGGGCTCACCTCGCGCAGGTTCTTGTCCTTGTCGTGCAGGGTGCGACGCGCACAGTAGGCTTCGATGCCGACAATGGGCTTGAACAGCGGCTCGCCCGCCTCCTTGGCCTGGCGGTTCACCTTGTCGGTCGTGTCGAGGAAATCCTTGATTCCGAACATGTTGCCATGGTCGGTCAATGCCAGGCTCGTCATGCCGCAGCGGCGCGCCTTGGCGATGAGGTCGGGGATTTTCGACATGCCGTCGAGCATCGAGTAGTGCGAGTGCACATGCAAATGGACAAACTGGGTCATAGCCACGAAACGTTTTGCATTGATAATAAACAACAATCGGCCTCCGCCACCGACGGACGGCAAGTGCAAAGATAGCAAAAAATCCCCACCCCCTGCCCCGAAAGTTATCAACACCCCTCCCCCACCCCCTCGCGCCGGCCCCCTCCCCGGGAGGGACCCTATAGGTATCCCATAGGTATCCTGTAGGTATTTACTTCGACTGAGAACCGATATGACCGCTTATGGACCACTTGCCGCGCAACCCACCCGGCCAAAACCACACAACACACTGATTCCCAATACACACATTCCGCAAATCCGCCCCCTGACCCACCTTGGGAAACTTTTTTTGCACCCGGTTTGAAATATTTTGCGTACCTTTGCATCATAGGCAAAGGTATCGAAGAAATATCAACCAATTAAAAAACAATACATTATGATGAAAAAACTTGTTTCCCTGACCGCCGCCGTGATGCTCATGGCCGGCCTGATGGCGCAGAACGTGCAGGTAACCACCGTCCAAATCGGCGAAACCACCGCCAACGGCTACACCATCACCATCGACAAAGACCTGAAACTCAGCGAACAGGCCATGCAGAAGCGCCTCAAAGAGGCCAAGTTGAAGACCTCCAAGGCCAAACCCTTCACCGCCTGCCTCAACCAGCAGTTCGCCGATCTGGCCTCCGTGCCCGTCAACTTCTACTTCAAGATGGAAGAAAAAGGCAAGAAGAAGGACCGCAGCACCGAACTCACCGTCTGCGTCATCCCCACCGACCTCACCATCGACCAGGAGGCCCTGCAGAACAACGTGCGCAAGTTCCTCGAAGGCTTCCCGCAGTACGTGGCCCGCTTCGAAGCCGGCAACAGCATGGAGGAACAGCAGAAACTCCTCGAAAAGGCACAGAAGAACCTGAAGAACGCCGAGGGCGACTTCGCCGACATCGAGAAGAGCATCAAGAAAGACCAGGACAAGATTGCCTCGAAGAAGAAAGACATCGAGAACTACAAGTCCAAAATCGCTGACGCCGAAAAGGACATCAAAGACCTGGAATCCAACATCAAGAAGTCCAACGACCAGAAAGGCCCCGCCCAGAAGAAAATCGATGAGGCCAAGGCCGAAGTGAAGCGCATCGAGACCGAGGTGGAGAAGTACCGCCGCCTCACCGAGTAGTCCCGCACGCCCGCAGACAAAAAGAAAAGGGGCGCCGCAGTTTCTGTAATGACCCCCGAAAGTTGGACAAAAAACTTTCGGGGTTTTGTTATGAGCAAAAGACACAGTGTAAAAGAGCGAGAGCAGGCGGTGAGAAGATGCCTTTCGGGCAAGAGTGCGAAACAGGTATCCAAGGAGTTAGGC
>JAGAYN010000045.1 GCA_017940465.1 Bacteroidales bacterium
AGGCTTCGATGGGAGCCGTCTTCCGCACGGCGGTGAGCTATACCGACCTTGCGGCCTGGCTCGACGGGGTGCGGGTGCCCGTCTATGGCGCCTCGCTCCGGGGCCTCCCGCTGGACCCCTCGCGTCCGCCCGCCGCACCGGCCGCCCTAGTCATCGGCAACGAGTCGGCCGGCATCAGCGACGAGGTGATGCGCCGCGTCACCCATCCGCTCCTCATCCCCAACCGCGGCGGCACCGCCGAGAGCCTCAACGCCGCCGTCGCCGCAGGCATCCTCATGGCATGGATGTGCCTGGGACAGTGACAAGCGAACGATAAAAGCAAGAGAAACAGATATATGGAACAACTGCAATACCACGAAGGAAGGACCGAGATCAGCCACCTGGGCAGGGTGGCCCTCGTAGACCGCCTGACCGCGGGCACCGCCTGCCAGGGCGACGACTGCGCCGTGCTGGGCACCGGCAAGCGGCGCCAACTGGCCACGGTGCAGACCCTGGTGGAAGGAGTGGACTTCGACATGATGTACACCCCCCTGCGCCACCTCGGCTACAAGGCCGTCGCCGTAGCCCTGAGCAATATCGCCGCCATGAACGGCACGCCGCGCCAGGTGCTCGTCTCCGTGGCTGTGAGCAACCGCTACTCGGTGGAAGCCCTCGACGAGCTCTATGCGGGCATACACCTTTGCTGCAAGCGCTACGATGTCTCCCTCGTGGGGGGCGACACCGCCAGCACCCGCGCCGGCATGGTGCTCGGCGTCACGGCGCTGGGCGACGTGGAGGCCGACCGCCTCACCCTGCGCAAGGGCGCCAAGCGCAACGACCTCGTCTGCTGCAGCGGCGACCTCGGCAGCGCCTATGCCGGCCTCCTGGTCCTCGAACGCGAGAAGGTCACCTACCAGGCCAACCCCGACTTCCAGCCCGATCTGGACGGCTTCGACTACGTCCTCGAGCGCTTCCTCAAGCCCGAACCCCGCACCGACATCGTCGAGGCCCTGCGCCAGCGCGGCGTGGTGCCCACGGCGATGACCGATGTCAGCGAGGGCCTGGCCGACAGCCTCCTGCACCTCTGCCGCGCCTCCGGCGTGGGATGCGAGGTGTACGAGGAGCGCCTCCCGATCGACTACCAGACTTCGCGCGTGTGCTCCGAGATGGGGAAGAACATGCTGCCCGTCAGTTGCGCCCTCAACGGCGGCAAGGACTACGAGCTGCTCTTCACCGTGGACCAGAAGGACTACGGGCAGGTGAAGGAGATGGAGGGGGTGCACATCATAGGCTACGTGACCGAGGCCGGCATGCCGGCGGTGATGGTCACGCCGCAGAACACGACCATAGAACTGGTGGCGCAGGGATTCTCGCGCCAATGACACCGCACAGGAGAGCAGAACAATGACCAGCCGACAGGACACATTCAAACATCAAGGCCAGCGCAGGCAGATGTGCGAGCAGCTGCGGAAGCAGGGCATCACCGACACGCGTGTGCTGCAAGCCATGGAACGGGTGGAGCGCCACTGGTTCCTCGACAGCGCGCTGGACGCCCTGGCCTACGAGGACCGCGCCTTGCAGATCGGGGCCGAACAGACCATCTCGCGCCCCTCCACCGTGGCCATGCAGAGCCAGCTGCTGGCCGTGGAGCCGGGGATGAAGGTGCTGGAGATAGGCACCGGCAGCGGCTACCAGGCGGCGGTGCTGGACAGGATGGGGGCCAGAGTGTTCTCCATCGAGCGCCAGAAGAGCCTCTTTGACCACACGCGCCCGCTGCTCGCCGCCATGGGCTACCGCGTGCGCTGTTTCCTCGGCGACGGCTACAAGGGACTGGCCGAAGTCAACTACGGCCCTTACGACAGAATCATCGTCACCTGCGGCGCCCCCGAGATACCCGAGGCGCTCATGAGCCAGCTCAAGACGGGCGGCATCATGGTGATCCCCATCGGCAACGACGAGACGCAACAGATGCTGCGCGTCACCAAGAATGGTCCCTCGGAAGAGGAATGGAGCGTGGAACGCTACGGCGACTACAGCTTCGTGCCCATGCTCGGCGGCCGCCAGATGCGCTAACGGAGAAGGAAATGCTGGCGCGAAAGACGGGGATTGGCTACGGCAAGGCCGCAATCGAAGAGGTCGAGCGTGACCTCGTAGCGCGGGTCGTCGCACAGCTGCCTCCACAGGGCTTCGCGGCGGTGGGGACGGTCCACCAGCAGGAAACGGCCGTCGGCAGTGGCCAGTTCGGCCATCGCGCCGCCCTCGTCGCAGCATTGCGCCGTCGCCCCGTAGTGGTGCTCCAGCCGCCAGAGCACGGCATCGAAACCACGACCCCGCGGCGCCTCCGCCGAACGCGAGAAAAGCACCTCGGTGTAGAGGCGGAAAACCAAGGGCGAGTGCAGGTTGTACTGCGTCTTGGCTCGCAGGAAATGCTGCAGGCGGTTCATGCTGCAAAGGTAAGAAATAAAGTTCAAAGTCCGGAAGATAAAGCTTAAAGTACATGAAAACAAAACACATACAGGCAGGGCTGTGCGGCAGCATACTCCTCATTCTCCAGTTTGCAACCTGCGTTTTGCTGGCCGGTTGCGGAGGCGGCGGCAACCACACCCCCAAGCCCAAGGCATACCTCCGCATCGACACCCCGGAGCACCGCTACTTCGTGCTGGACACCATGCGCTACGCCGACAGCACCATCCGCAGCTCCGACGGCAAGCCCTACAAGACCTTCCCCTTCATCTTCGAGGCCAACGAGTGCATCGAGTGGGGCGAGAAGGACGCGCCGAAGGGCGAGCGGTGGGTGGACCTCCGCTATCCGCAGTGGAACGGGGTGGTGTTCCTCACCTACAAACGCCTCTCGAGCCCTGACAGCCTGCGGGGCCAGGTGGACACCTCGGCTCGCTTGCTGGAGAAGCACTACCAGTTTGCCTCCGGCATCGACGAGCAGGCTTACGAGGACGTCGCGCACCGTGTGTACGGCACGGTGTGGAAACTGCGGGGGAGCAAGGTGGCTTCGACCTGCCAATTCTACGCCACCGACTCGGTGCACCACTTCCTCCGCGGGGCGCTCTATATCAACAGCGTCCCCAACAACGACTCCCTGGCGCCGGTGCTGGAGTACATGCAGGAGGATATACTCCACCTCGTCGAGACCCTCCGCTGGCGATAGGGGGCGGCGCTAGTGCAGCGACCGCTCGTAGCGGCGCGCCTGCCAGAGGTACCAGAGGAGCAGTACGAGCGTCATCAATGCCGAGGCCCCGGCGTAGAGGCGTATGCCCAGGAGGAAGCTCCCGGCGCGGATGCCCGCGGCGATGGCCGCCACACGCAGCAGAAGCATCGCACTGTAGAAGAGAAACTCCTTGCCTTGGGTGGAGAAGAGGTTGGAGAGGAACATGATGGAGGTGGAACTCAGCGAGAGGTACATCCACGGGAGCAGCGCCTGCACATAGACGCCGCACCCCGCCCACCGGCTGCCGAACAGGAAGACGAAGAGCGGCTCGGCCCCGAGCCACACCGCCACCCCCACGGGCAGCGCCACGGCATTCACCGCCACCAGGAAGCGTCGCAGCGAGGGCACGATGGGCTCGCGCCGCCGTACACGCTCGGCCGTGCGGGCATAGAGCACGCTTTGGAACGCGCCGCTGAGCAGGTTGGCCGGGCGGAAGGTGAAGGTCAGCGCCAGGCCGAAGAGGCCCACCTCGGCACGGCCGAAGTGGAAGGCCAGCCAGAGGAACGGCAGGTTGGCGGAGAAACTGTTGAGCAAATCCTTGGAAGCCACGAAGAGGGGGTAGTTGCGCAGGCGCGAGGCGGCGGCGACCCGTTGGGCACGGCTGGTAGGCGGCAGGCCGAGTGTGCGCCGGCGGAGGCGGTAGATGCCGTTGGCCACCCCCTGTCCCAACACAGCTCCCAGCGGCAGACCGGTGGATCCAGTGCCCAGCAGGTTGAACACAATCTTCAGCAACGCCCCCGAGGCGGCGCCCGACACCTCGGCCGAGGCCATGGTGCGGTAGCGGTGCGCACGGTTGTAGAGTCCTGCATGGATGCGTGTGGAACCCATGAGCCACACCATAGGGGGCACCAGCAGGGCCACGGCCCCCAGCTCGGAATAGTGGCCGGGGAGCGAGTCGGAGAGGTAGAGCAGCGTGACAACTCCCAGCAGCAGCAGCGCCACCGCACCGTTGAGCCGCATGGCGAACCGCGCCACCGCCGCCGCTTCGTCGCCGTCGCGCGCCGCCACCACCGCCAACTCATACTTGCAGGTGGAAAGGATGACGAGCACCTCTATGTAGGAGAAGAAGATGTTGAAGAGGGCAAAGTCGTCTGGCGTATAGAGTCGGGTGAGGACCAGGTAGGCCAGCATGGCGATGGCTTGCGCCGCCACGTTGCCTCCCAGCAGGGTGGCGGCCTCGCCGAGGAGGCTGTCGCGCCGTAGCCACTGCCGCCAATGGCTCATATCGCTCCGTGGTATTTGCGCAGCACCCACTCTGCTGCCAGCAGGAGCAACAGGAGTGCCAGGGCTACCGGCAGGGCCAGGAGTTCGGTGCGGCGCGTGTGGGAGTGGATGACGGGCTTGATGTGGGAGAGTTCCTGCCGCAGGTCGTCCAGCGCATCGGGGCGCACCATGCGGCCCCCGCTCGCCGCGCTGAGGGTGCGCAGCAGCGTGTGGTCGGCCTCCAGCCGCGCCTGCTCCAGGTTCAAAGCCTCCACGGCAAAGGAGCCCTCGTCGGTGAAGGTCTGCCCGTTGAGCGTCGTGCGGGCGCTGTAGCGGTAGTTGCCTTCGGGCAGTGCTCCGAGGGCGAGGGCATAGGATTCGCCCTGTCGGCTGAAGGTATAGTCGGCTTTCAGGCTGTCGCCTGCGAGGGAGAGTTGCGCCTCGGGCGTATTGACCAGCTCGTATGCCTCGTTGTAGAGCTGGGCACCCAGCGTGATGGCCTGCCCTGCGGCGTAGATGCGGTCGGCCTCCACGTGGAAACGCTCGCGGCCGTCCTGCGAAGCGACGAAGCCCACCAAGCGCCCCACGAGGCGGTCGAAGTGGGCATGGGAGTGGTGCTCAAGGTAGTCGTTCAGTCTCCACCGCCACAATCCCTCGCCCCAGATGAAGGCGGTGTGGGAGCCTCCCTGCGCGATGGCGGCCACCAGCGGCTGCCGGCTGTCAATGCTTCCCAGGCGGCCGGTGAAGAGGCTCTGCAGCCCCTCCTGAGGACGGGCCTCGCCGAAGGGGGCGTTCAGCGGAGGCAGCTGCGCGATGGCTTCGGCATCGGAGGCATCGAAGTGGAACAGACTGAAGCCGCTGTTGGGTATTGCTGTTAGGTCGTTTCCCTTTTTCACGCGCGCCACAATCTCCAGTCCCGTCTTCAAAGCGTTGAACCGCGCCAGGTCGGTCTGCAGGCCGATGACGTATAGCTTCGGCATCTCCTTGAGCGCTTCGGGCACCGGCAGCGCGGAGGAGGGGAGGTTGTGCAGCAGGGCCAGCTGGCATTGTCCGAGGTCGCGGTGCTTCCCGGCGATGATGTCGGCGGCCAGCATCACGGAAGTCTCGTAGTTGGGGTCGCTCTCCACCGCTTGCTTCAGCGCCGCAAGGTCGGGGTGCGGGGCGTTCCCGACGATGGCCACCTTGCGGCGGCCGTCGATGATGTCGACATAGAAGGTGAGGCTGTTGTTGGCCGTGTTGGCTTCGCCATCCACAGGAGCCAGGGAGAGCAGGAAGCGGTGCAGGCCCGGTTCGCCGGCGGGGATGGAGAGGGAGAGGGTGGTGCTGAAGTGGGGGTCGGTATAGGCCACCTCGGCGGAGGCCAGCGGGCGGCGGCTTGCGTCGGTCACCGTCAGGCGCGAGGTGTGGCCTTTGAGCTGCGATGCGGTGACGGTTACCTCGACAGGTATGGCGCTGCCCCGGAACGCGATGCGGTTGGAACGCAGGTTGGCCAGTGCGGCATCGCGCCGTGGGGTGGTGTCGCCCAGGGCGACGGTGTAGATGGGTATGCCCATCCGCTCGGCTTTGGCCGTGGGGCTTCCGCCACGGTTGTGGATGCCGTCCGAGGCCAGGACGATGGCGGCGGCGTCACGCGGGACGTCGAGGAGGGCGGAGAGGTCGGTCTGCCAGGGGTTGCCGGCGTCGGAATCCAGTTGCACGCGGAAGTCTTCCTCCAGCGATTCGCGCAAGGGTTGCAGCGAGAAGGCCGAGTCGGCGCTCTGCTGCACCGAGAGGGAGCGGTCCTCCACCAGCACCACCAGCGGCTTCTGGCGCTCGTGGACCGTGCGTCGCGTCATGGGTGCCAGCAGCAGGAAGGCTATGGCACTGGCTGCCAGGAAGCGCAGCGCCGCCAGCACCCACCGCCATTTGCGGCTGAAGGGGCTGGACCCCAGCGCATACAGTGCGCCTGCATAGGCACCGCCTGCCAGCAGGCAGAGGAGGATGAAGTACCATGGATAGTCGAATGTCATAGCGTAGTGTGCGGTTTAGTTGCCATAAATCAAGGTTCCGAAGCGTTCAGGGTCGAAGTGATTCTGTGCCACACGCTGGAGATCGTCCGCTGTGACGGCCAGCAGGTCGGCCTTCATCTCCTCCAGGGTGTGCACGTGGTCGTAGCACAGGTAGGCTTTGCCGATGGATTGCATCTCGTTGAGGCCGTAGTCGTCGTTGATGGCCATCTGGCCCGACAGCTGGCGCTGTGCGGAGCGGAGCTGTGCGGGGGTGAGGGGGGTGTCGCACAGGCGGCGCAGCTCGTCGAGGATGATGCGGCGGGCACGCTCCTGTGCGTCGAGGTCGACGCCGGCATAGATGTAGAACAACCCCGTGTCGGAGAAGGGGACATACTGCGACTCGATGTTATAGCAGAAGCCATAGTGCTCCCTCACCGCCACGTTGAGGCGCGAATTCATGGCGGGACCGCCGAGGATGTTGTTCAGCAGAGAGAAGGCTGTCTTGTCTGAATGGTAGATGTCGGGCGCTTCGCAGCCGATGAGGAGGTGGGCTTGATGGGTGTGGCGGTTGATGTGGCGCTCGAAAGGATGGAAGGTAGGGCGCGTGCTGCGGTCGACGGTGGCGGGTGTGTTCTCGTACTGTCCGAAGTACTTCTCGCACAGGTGTAGCAGCCGTTCCATGGTCACGTCGCCTGCCACCGTCACCACCATGCGCGAGGGACGGTAGTTGCTATGCAGGAAGTGGCGCAGCCGCTCGGGGGTGAACCGCTTCACGTCGCGCCGTGTTCCCAGAATGTTGTGCGCCAACGGGTGGCCTTCATAGGCCAGTTCCTCGTACTGGTCGTAGATGAGTTCGGCGGGGGAGTCGCTGTAGGAGTTGATTTCCTCCAGCACCACGTCCTTCTCTTTCTCGATTTCTTTCAGGGGGAAGGTGCTGTGGAAGAGGATGTCGGCGAAGAGTTCGAGGCAGCGCTCGAGGTGTTCCGACAGGGAGGAGGCGTAGACGCAGGTCTCTTCTTTGGTGGTGAAGGCGTTAAGTTCGCCGCCCACGCCGTCGATTCGGTTCTGTATGTGGTGGGCGTGGCGGTGTTCGGTGCCCTTGAAGAGGGAGTGCTCGATGAAGTGGGCCATCCCTTCGTCGTGGCCCCGCTCGTCACGTGAGCCCACGTTGATGTACACACCCGAGTAGGTCACCCGCGACGGGTGCTGGCTCAGGATGACTTTCAGGCCGTTGTATAGTGTGTGGTATTGGTACACGTTCTGACGCTGTTTTTAGACGGTAACATGGTCATTGTCCGGCGGAGCCTCTTTGGGGGTGCGGATGGCCAGGGGCCACAGGCAGAACAGCCGCCCCACCAGCGAGCCGAGGGTGTCCTCGGTGAGGAACGATATCAGCACCACCAGCAGCCATGCTACCAGCAGGGGGCGCTGGTGGCGCAGGTCGGGGAAGGCCCGCAGGAAGAGCAGCAGCACCACCGACAGGCACACCAGGCCGAACATGGCTGTCCAGGTGAGGTACTGGTTGTGGGGGAAGAGGTCGCTTTCAGCCATGGGGGAGCCGGTCTTGCGCATCTCTTCCCGCATGGAGTGCCGCACGTTGAGGGTGCCCACACCGAGCCAGGGGTGCTGGCGGATGACGCTCAGGGTGGCGCGCCACAGCTCCAGGCGTTGCAGCATGGTGAAGCCCTCCACGGCATGGTAGTGGCGGTAGCTCTCATATTCGAACAGCATCACGTGCAGCATCCGCTTCGGGTAGGAGCCGTGGGCGTAGACGGGGGTGGGGATGCCGCGCTCTATCTCGCGCACTTGGTCGTCGGTGAGGGCGGCCACGCCGGCGCTGTCCTTGGGCAGGCCCAGCGCGTTGAGGTAGCGCACGAGCACCGGCATGAGGGTGAAGCCCCCGGCCGTGACGCTGTCCAGCGAGGCGTGGCTGCGCCGTGGCCACTGCTGCCACATCTCTTCTTCGCACAGGTAGTTCGTCACATAGTTTCCGTTTTCCACAAATCCGTCCTGCTTGTGGGTGTAAGGGCGGCCGTTCGCGGTGGCGGCTGCCAGAGGCCCGGTGGCCTGGGGAATGAGGCGGTAGTAGGAGCGGCACCCGATGGCCACCAAGGCCACCATGACGCCCACCGCGCCCATCCACACCGCCAGCCCGCGCCATCGGCGCAGCCATACGAGCAGCCCCAGCGAGCCGATGGTCAGGATGGCCAGGGTGGTGTAGGAGTGGAGCAGCATCTGGTAGGTAAGCAACCACAGCGCCAACGCGTAGCCTACGTAGCGCCACCGCCCCGCGGGGGGCTCCAGGAGGCAGAGGAAGATGACCACGCAGCAGTTGAGGGCGAAGCGTGTGTGCGACATGAACGGCACCGCCGAGCGGTAGGGCAGGTCGGGGATGGTGGCCAGCCGCGCCGCCCCGATGAGCGACACCACCAGCACCGTGCCGGCATAGAGCCACAGGATGATGCTCCGGGTGCGGCCCGAGGGTGGGGGGGTGGTCAGCAGCACCAGCGGCACCACCAGCATCGGCAGCCTGATTTCCAGGTTGGCCAGCCCCTTGCCCATGTCCGGGCTCCAGAGAATGCCGGCGGCGTAGGCCAGATACAGCGCGATGAATGCCGGCAGGGCACGGCTTGTCTTGGCCATGGCCCACTTCTCCTTCCAGCGTCCTTCCAGCAGCCAGTTGGCTGCCATCAGCACCCACACCACGTTGCCCATGCCCCGCGATGTCACCATGCAGCCCGCCAGCAGCGTCAGCAGTACCAGGAATATGCGTCTATGTACCTTCGCGCCCAGCACGGATTGCCTCTACTTGTTGCCTTTCAGTTCTTCGATGGCGCGGTTGACCACCTTGTCGCTCTTCAGGGCTCCCTCGATGCGTCCCTGGTCATAGTAGTAGCGGTTCAGTAGTTCGGCCTTCAGCATTTCGCACACCTCGGTGCGGTGCTTCTGCAGGTCGCCCTCTTTCTCGCGCTCCAACTGCTGCTCCATCTCCTTGAGTTGCTGCTCGATGGCGTCGGCATACTTCTCCTGCTTGGCCACGTCGCGCAGCTGTTTGATGACATGTTCGGTGACGGTGCTGTAGCTCAGCCCGCGGCGTTTGAGGTAGGCGCAGAAGTCGTCGTACAGTGCATCGCTTATCTCGAACTCCGATGCAGGGGGCAGGGTGGGGTGGGAGCGGTAGTAGTCGGTGGCGTAGTCGAAGACCATCATCTTCTGTGCCAGCGCGATGCCGAGGTTGGACATGTAATCCGGCTCCACTTCCACGTCGGGTTCGATGCCGAAGCCGTCGTATACCGTGCGGCCGCTCTTGGTCTTGTAGGCGGTCTTGAGCGAGTCGGGCACCTTGACGGCGCGGCCCTGGTCGTCGCGGTGGCTGTAGTCGATGGCCTGGATGCAGCGGCCGCTGGGGATATAGTACTTGCTCACGGTCACCTTCATCTGGCTGTTGTAGGGCATGGGCAGTATGTTCTGCACGAGGCCCTTGCCGAAGCTGCGCTGGCCGACCACGACGGCGCGGTCGAGGTCCTGCAGGCTTCCGCTGACGATTTCGGAGGCCGAGGCGGAGGCGTTGTCGATGAGGACGGCCAGGGGGATCTGTGTGTCCACCGGCGGCATGCGGGTGAGGCTTTTCATGTTCTTGGCGGCCACCTTGCCTTTGGTCTCCACCACGAGCGTCCCTTGCGGCACCCAGATGTTCACGATGTCGACGGCTTCGTTCATCAGGCCGCCGCCGTTGCCGCGCAGGTCGAGGATGAGGCCCTTCATGGCGGGCTTGTCTTTCTTGAGGGCGAGGAAGGCGTCGCGGACGTGTTTGGCGGCGTCGGTGGTGAACTCGTCGAGTTTGATGTAGCCGTAGTCGCCCTGCACGTAGCCGTAGTAGGGCACGTTGGGCAGCTTGATTTCGCGTCGGGTGAGGGTTTTCTCGAACACCTTGCCGGCGCGTTCCAGTTTGAGGGTGACCGTGGTGCCGGCCTGGCCACGCATGGCGCTGCTGACATCGGAGGTCTTCTTGCCGCGGGTGCTCTCGCCGTTCACCTCGAGGATGAGGTCGCCGGCCTTGATGCCGGCCTCGTCGGCGGGGAGTCCTTTGTAGGGTTCGGAGACGATGATGCTGTCCCCCCGCTGCATGATGAGCGAGCCCACGCCGCCGTATTCGCCGAGGAGCTGGAGCTTGACGTCCTCGATGTCGCTCTCGGGGTAGTAGTTGGTGTAGGGGTCGAGCGAGGAGAGCATGGCGTCGATGGCCACCTTGATGGTCTTGCCGGGGTCCACATCGTCCACGTAGTTGAGGTTTAGTTGCTTGTATACCGACGAGAATATCTCCAGATTTTTGGCTATCTCGAAGCCCCTGTCGGTCTGTCCCATGGCGGTGAGCCCGGCCAGGCAGAGGGCCACTCCCAGGGTGATTGTCTTTTTGTTCATGGGCATAGTGTTGCTTGTTTGGCCTAAATAACAGCGGGTTCGCCGTTTTATTGTGTGCGGGGCTATATTTTGACCATCTTCTGCTCGAAGCCTTCGACGGTCATCTCCTCGGGCGAGACGAGCCAGAGCATGTCGTCGTGCAGGAAGATGGTGTTGCGGTCGGGGTTGATGATCTTCTGTCCGGCGCGTTCGATGGCGATGGTCATGACGTGGTGCTGGGTGGCGAGCATGGAGGAGCCCACGGCGAGGCCGCAGAGGAGGCCGCCGGATTCCACATGGTAGCGGTACATGTAGAGCTCGTGGTCGGAGTGGTCGTGGATGAGCACGTCGGCCTCGCGCTCCACGTCGGCGCGCAGGGCCGAGACCTGGGCCTCGGTGCCGATGACGGTGAGCGTGTCGGTGGGCATGAGGATGTCGTTGCGGCCGGGGAGGTCTATGATCCGGTCGCCGCGCTCGATGGTGACGATGTTGGCCCCGTAGCGGTCGCGCAGGTCGCCCTGGGCCAGCGTCCGCCCGGCCAGCGGCGAGTAGGGGCTCACCTGCATGCGCTCCATCTGGAAGTCGTTCTCCATGCCGGCCGGGATGCGGAACGAGTTCTGCGCCTGGCGCGAGTTGAGGTTGTCCAGGAAGCGCTCCTCGATCTGGGCGTAGAAGTTGTTGGCTTTGCGCGAGAAGAGCACCACGGCCAGCACGATGAAGGCTATCACCATGAGGAAGCCTGCGGCCAGGTTGGTGTAGCGGCCCACCACCAGGCCTGCGAAGAACAGCGCCACGAAGTAGCGCAGCACCAGCAGCGGGATGACCACGGCCTGGCTGTAGCGGTAGGTGTCGAACATGGCTTTGATGCGTTCCTTGCTGACGTTCTTCACCGCCATGGCCCAGAGGAAGGGCGACATGGCCAGCAGCGTCACCGCCATGCCCAGCAGGCGGCTCCATATCTGGGGGATGCCGGCATCGGCGAAAAGGCTGTCCAGCAGGGGCCGAAGCAGGGTGTCGGACAGCAGGGCCACGGCGGCCAGGATGATGCTGTAGAGGATGATGTTGGTCAGCTGGTGGCGCACGAAGGAGCGGATGCCGGCGCGGTTGTCGCCGTCGTTCGATGCGTTGCTGCTGTAGTGCTCCAGCCGTTGCTTCAAGGCGGCGGGGAGCTTGGGCTGCAGCCAGTTGTAGAACGGCAGGCCCCCCTTGATCATGTAGGGCGTCACGAAGGTGGTGACTATGGAGACCGACACGATGATGGGGTACAGGTCGGGGTCGATCACCTTGAAACTCAGGCCCAGGCCGGCGATAATGAACGAGAACTCGCCGATCTGGCAGAAGCAGAAGCCGCTCTGGATGGCGGTCTTCAGCGGGCGGCCGCTCAGCAGCACGCCGAGGGTGGCCGCGAGGCTCTTGAAGACGATGACCGTCAGGGCGATGACCAGGATGGCCAGCCAGTGCCCGGCCAGCACGGCAGGCTGTATGAGCATGCCCACCGAGACGAAGAAGACGGCCCCGAAGAGGTTCTTCAGCGGCATCACCAGGCGGTGGATCACCTCCACCTCGATCGTCTCGGCCAGTATGGCGCCCATGACGAAGGCCCCCAGCGCCGTGGAGAAGCCCGCCTGCGCGGCCAGCACCACCATGCCGAAGCAGAGGCCCACGGCCAGCACCAGAAGCGTCTCCTCGCTCATGTAGCGCCGCATCCACCGCAGGAATGTAGGAATCAGGTATATGCCGAAGACGAACCACGCCACCAGCAGGAACACCAGCCTCACCATCTGCCCCGCCAGCGCGCCGCCGTCGAAGCTGCGGCTCACGCTCACCGTGCTCAGCACCACCAGCAGCAGCACCGCAATCAAGTCCTCCACCACCAGCACCGCCGTCACCGTCGAGGCGAACTTCTGCTGCTTCAGCTTCAGGTCGTCGAAACTCTTGATGATGATGCTCGTCGACGAGATGGAGAGCATGCAGCCCAGGAAGGTGCACTCCATGGAGCCGAACCCCAGCAGCTTGCCCACCGACGAGCCGATGAGAAACATCAGCGCCAGCTCGGTCAGGGCCGTGATGGCGCCCGTGGCGCCCACCTTCTTCAGCTTCTTCAGGCTGAACTCCAGCCCCAGGCCGAACATCAGGAACACGATGCCGATGTCGCTCCATACGTGGATGTTGGCCGTGTCGGTCACCCCGGGGAACCACTTGACGTAGGGGCCGATGAAGAAGCCGGCCAGGATGTAGCCCAGCACCACCGGCTGCTTGAGCCATTTGAAGACGACGGTGATGACGCCGGCGGCAATCAGAATCACCGCCAGGTCCATGAATATTGCAGGTAGACTTTCCATGCTCGAGTAGCGCTATAATGGACCTTCAACGGAACAAACCCGCATTTATTGTGCCGCCCCCACTAAAATCCTTCCCGGCCCATATCCGGAATACCCCACACCCAACAAGAACCCCGGTCCCCCATCCTCCACGGGAACCGCGAGGCGCCGTACCATTTCGGGCCGAGGCGGCGCCACCCTGCGCCTCGTTTGGCACCGTTAGCCCCGCCCCTCGCCGCCGTCCCGACCCGGACCTGTGTCGGACCCCACTCGGACCCTTGTCGGAGAAAGTCGGAGTTGACTCGGAGTTGACACGGAGTTGTCTCGGAGTTGTCTCGGAGGAGGGATGAAAAAAATCTCCACCATTCCGGAAAATTTGTATATTTGCAGGTGTGGGCTGTCCATTGCAGGATGCACAACAACCTTAAAACCAAGTATATGAAAAGCACATTCACCATCCGTTTCCGGCCTATATGCCGCAAGGCAACCCTCCTGTTGCCGTTGCTTGCCCTCCTGTTGCCCTCCGTCCAGGCCCATGGGCAGAACATTTTTTACGACCTGTCGGCTTACTCCTCGGAGAAACCTTCTATCAAGAATTACAAGCCGGATGTGGACATCAAGTATGAACGGTACTATTCCGGGGCTCCCAGTACTTTCG
>JAGAYN010000046.1 GCA_017940465.1 Bacteroidales bacterium
CAATAAATCACTGGGACACCAAGCCCGTTTGCATATAAAACGCGAATCAGGCGGCTTTTCTTTTGCCTGATTCTGACTGCGTAGCAAAATATTTTTATGCGTCTGTGTGTAAATCAAAAATTTTTATGTAAATTTGCACCGGCTAAACACAAAAAGAAAGCACATGACAGACCAAGAATTAAAGCAGGAAATACTGCGCCTGAAACAGGAGAAAAACGCCGTCATCCTCGGCCACTACTACCAGCGCCACGAAATCCAGGCCCTCTCCGACTACGTGGGCGACAGCCTTGCACTGGCACAGCGGGCGCAGGAGGCCACGGCGGACATCATCGTATTCTGTGGCGTGCACTTCATGGCCGAAACCGCCAAGATACTCAACCCCTCGCGCAAGGTGCTGCTGCCCGACATGGAGGCCTCCTGCTCGCTGGCCGAAAGCTGCAAGGCTCCCGAGTTTTCAGCATTCAAGGCTCAGCACCCCGACCACATGGTCATCAGTTATGTCAACTGCTCGGCCGAGATCAAGGCTCTCAGCGACCTGATATGTACCTCCGGAAATGCTGAAAAACTGGTGCGATCCCTGCCCGAAGACCAGAAGATCATCTTCGCGCCCGACAGGAACCTCGGGGGATACATCAACCGCGTCACTGGACGCAACATGCTGCTCTGGGACGGAGTCTGCACCGTGCACGACGCCATGCAGGCCGAAGGCATCCTGAAACTCAAGGCAGAACACCCCGAAGCCCCCGTCATCGCCCATCCGGAATGCAACGCGGCCCTGCTGGCGGTGGCAGATTTCATCGGCTCCACCAAGGCCATGCTCACCTACATTCAGCAGTCGCCCGCCAGGCAGATCATCGTGGCCACCGAGACAGGCATCCTCTACGAGATGCGCCGACTCTGCCCGGACAAGGAGTTCCTCACCCTGCGCGACGACAAGTCCTGCGCCTGCGACGACTGTGCCTACATGAAACTCAACACGCTGGACAAACTCTACCGCTGCCTCCGCGACGAGCAGCCGGAAATTGTTATGTCGGAGGACATGATAGAGGCCGCCAAGCGCCCCATCGTGCGTATGCTCGACATGTCCCGCGAATTGGGCATCATCAAATAGGCATAGCCGCCATGATAGGACAGCCACAGGTGTATGCCGCCCTGGAGCGGCTGCAGATACCGTTCGACTACTACGAGCACCCCGAGGCACCCACCATCGAGATAGCCTCGCAATTCTACCGCGGCGAGGGCACCACCCTCTGCAAGAACCTCTTCTTCCGCAACCACAAGGGCAACCGCCACTACCTGGTCATCATGGATGCCCGCTACCCGATGGACATCCACGACATGGAGCACCGCCTGCATCAAGGCAAGCTCTCTTTCGCAAGTCCGGAGCGTATGATGAAGTACCTCGGCGTGAAGCCCGGCAGTGTGTCACTGTTCACCCTGGTGAACGACGCGAACCACGAAGTTACCCTCTTTGTGGACCGCCAGTTGATGCAAGCCGAAAAGGTGGCGTTCCACCCCAATGACAACCGTGCCTCGTTGGTGATAACTCGCGACAATATGTTGAAATTCATCGAAAACATAGGCAATCCCTACGAGATTGTTGATTTATACAGCACGGATTGTTGATAACCCTCCAAAATGTTTCACGTGAAACAATGAAGAATACCGAATATACCGTCTCCGAACCCCAGGAGCTGTTGCCGTTCCTCCTCTCGCAACTGTCTGGCACATCGCGCTCGAAAGTGAAGGAATTGCTCGCCCATAACGTCTACATAAACGGGCGGCGCACCTCGCAATTCAACTACCCCCTCCAGCCAGGCATGAAGGTATCCATCGAGAAATACAGCACCAAGGAAAGACTACATCCACGCGACCTCGACATCATCTTCGAGGACCGCCACCTGTTCGTAATCAACAAGCACGAGGGACTCCTGAGCAATTCGCGCAACCCCAACGACAAAACGGTCATCACCGTCCTCAACCAGTACCTGGAAACCACCCGCCAGAGGTGCCATGCCCATATCGTGCACCGGCTGGACCGCGATACCTCCGGCCTGATGCTGGTCAGCAAAAGCAAGGAGGTCTCCCGCAAGTTCGAGGAGGATTGGAAGGGGATGGTCTTCGACCGCCGCTATGTCGCCGTCGCATGGGGCCGCCTGGAGCAGGGTAGGGGAGAGGTGCGCTCCTGGTTCACCGACGGAGAATTCTGCGTGCTCTCTTCGCCCACCGACAACGGCGGAAAGCTGGCCGTGACGCATTACGAGGTGAAACAGACCTCACGCCGATACAGTTTGGTTGAGTTAAAACTGGACACCGGCCGCCGAAATCAAATCAGAGTCCACCTGCGCGATTTGAAACATCCCGTCGTACACGACCCGATGTATGGCTACAAGGACGACATCTCCCCCATCAACCGGCTGGCACTGCACGCCTTCCGCCTCTGCTTCACGCACCCTGTCACCGGCAACGCCATGCGGTTCGAGACGCCTATCCCGGCGGAATTCCTCAGACTGCTTGAACTTTAGAGAGGTATTCCCTGGCCTCCGGGCCCAGGTTGAACAGCAGATCGACCACACTCAGGTCCGGCACAAACGGCATCCTGTCGGAAAACACCTGATAGTAAGGCGGGTATTGTGCACCTGATGCTGTGCCGTGCGCCGGCGTTTTCGGCGAGAATGCGTTGCGGAAATCCAGCGGATGCGACGGCATCCAGTCGGTGGTATATTCAATTTTTACACTGATTTTCAAGCATTTGAATAGCCATTCCATCAGTGCCCTGTTGAGGTCCAGCAGGCAATCGTGGCGGGTGGTCAGGGCTTGCTCCAGGCCGTCTTTATAGTACAGATAGTAGGGCGAGGCGGCATAGGCAGCCTCGATGGTGCGCAGGTGGACGATGTTCCATCGGGTGCGGTAGTCGATGCCCGTCTCCTCGGTGCGGGTGTGGTTGCCATGCGTCCGCACCACCGGCACTATCAGCGGGCGCACACCGCCGGCCGTCATGACGAGCGCGCGGTTGCGATAGGTCTGTTTGGGAAAGGTTTCCTTGCTTTCTATCTGGATGTCAGCGTGTTGCATCATCGCGGCAACATACGCTGCCGGGGGCAGGTAGGCGGTGGAGAAGAGGGGGGTCATTGGCCGAAGATGATGGACACGAGGTCGCCCTGGTCGAAATAGAAGTCGACATTGGCCTCGGGGAAGGTGATGCGGCGCTCGCCCCAGTCCTCCTCGTCGGCGTCCTCTTCAGTGTAGTTGTTTGCCACCATCAGTTGCACGATGGCGCGCTCCTCCATGTCGAACACCGGTTTGCCGAAGAGCGTGCAGTCCTCGTTTGTGACATCGATGCAGGCCAACTCGGGGTTGTCGCCCTCGCAGAAGAAGGTCATGCCGAGGTCAAGGTAGCGGAGCACCGTGGTGCTCTCGTCGGCTGCATTGTCGATGTTCTCCACCTCGTCGGGGTTGCCCAGGCGGCCGACGATGTCCTCGACGGGCATTCCAAAGGCAATGTCGCCTGCGCCCTGCTGGAGTTTTATTTCCATATTCATGATTTTTAGGTTGTTGTGTTGATATTTCGTTGACTTTCGGTGAAACAAATATACAAAAGTTTTCTGTATGCAAAAATATTTTTTTCAGAAATTTCCGGCCTTTTTGCCGATTTCCAACAGCCTCGTTCCCAGCACGCTAGAGGCTCTATGTTCTTCCTATGTTCTTCTGCTCTCCTTACCCTGGAAGTGAACTTTTGCACAATAAAAACGCGCTGCCCGCGTTCATGGAGAAAAGAAAAAAACAGAAACCAAAAGAGACAGAAAAATGGCAAAACTGGAACAGGGAATCTTGGGAGCCTTCTCGGGCCGCGTGGGCACCGTGGTGGGCTACACCTGGCGCGGACGCTCTTGCGTGCGTGCCTACCAGCGCGTGGTGGCCTACCCCAACACGGTGGGGCAACAGCTTGAGCGCGACTGGTTTGTGGCCATGGTGCGCTTCGCCTCCCGGGCCAAGGCGGCCCTCAAGCTGGGCATGCGCCACCGCGCCTACGATGCGCAGATGACCGAGGGCAACTACTTCGTATTCAAGAACAAGCAGCATTTCACCCGTAATGGCGACCTGCTGCGCGTCGACTATGCCCGCCTCTCGATTTCCGAGGGACCGGCCGCCGACGTCTATTTCAAAGCCCCGCAGTTTGCCGAGGGCGAGGTGGTAAGCGTTGATTTCGAGAAGAACAGCCTCTCGCTCCGCGCCTCGTCCGAGGACAGCGTCTACCTCTTCGCCTACGCCCCGGGCGTGGACGAGGGCTACCTCTCCGCACCTGCGTTGCGCCGCAGCAAGACGCTGAAAATGAACCTCCCGCAGCACTGGGCCGGTGCCGAGGTGCACCTCTATGGCTTCGTGGTGGACCGCGAGGGGCGCTCCTCCAACTCCACCTACATCGGCACCGGCCGCGTGGACCACCGCGAGGACAGCGGCCGCTACGTCCAGATTACCAACGAATGGTCTGATTTTGTGGATATTGCCGGCTTCGCCACCGCCGCTGCCTCGCCCGCTTCAGCAACGGCCAAGGCCGTCGACCCGCCCGCTGCCGCACAGGATGCCGCAGCGGGAGCGGCCTCCCTGCGGTCGGCCGCCGACCCGCCAGGAGGCAACCGCCATTAGTGGCGGTTTTCCGAATTCACGCACTACCCGGTCGAAAAAAGAGTTGATTTATTCCTAAAATTTAATTTTGGGAACAATATAGGCTACGATTTTGCGTTATTGGGGGCAAAAATGGGAACGATATGGAGTATATCAAGGTAAGCGAAGCGGCTGCGCGGTGGGGCGTCAGCGCCCGACGGGTACGGCTCCTCTGTGCGGAGGGGCGCATCGCCGGAGTGGTGCGCCGCGGCAATCTGTACATGATCCCCTCGGATGCGGCATGGCCGTCGGACGCCCGCAGGAGGAATGGGAGAAGTGCGTCGGAAAACCCTCTGTTCGAAAGGATTGACCATTTGAAACAGCAGCTTTCCGTCTGCCGCCCGCTCTCGCCGGCCGAGGTGGCCGCCCTGCGCGAGGAGTTCCTCGTAGAGCACACCTATTCCAGCAACGCCATCGAGGGCAACACCCTCACACTGAAGGAAACACAGCTGGTACTGCAGGGAATCACCATCGACAAAAAGCCCCTGAAGGACCACCTGGAGACGGTGGGGTACAAGGAGGCCTTTGAGTACGCCGAGCAGCTGGCAAGCGAGCACAAACCATTGACAGACTACGACATACGCGCCATCCATTCGCTCGTGCTGGCCGACCGGAGGGAGGACCGCGGGCGGTGGCGGAGGGTGCCGGTGAGCATCATGGGGGCGCTGACCAAGCCAGTGCAGCCCTATCAGATCGAGCCGATGGTTACCGCACTGCTCAACGACATGGAAACCACCTATTTACAAAAGCATATCATCGAAAGGGTAGCACTCTTCCACCTGCGCTTCGAAAGCATACACCCGTTTATCGACGGCAACGGGAGGACGGGGCGCCTGCTGATGAACCTGCAACTGATACAGGCCGGCTATCCTCCAATCAACGTCAAGTTCTCCGACCGCCGCCGCTACTATGAGGCTTTCGACAGTTACACCGCCACAGGCTCCCCGCAGGCAATGGTCACCCTGGTGGCCGAGTACCTGGAGGAGCGCCTGACGGCGATGCTGGAAACAATCGGTTCTACAACATCCTCTAGACAATATTATATTCTCCCTCGTTAAAAAACGTTAATGAAACAGAAAGAAGAAAGCCCTTCCCTGTCGGCAGAAGGGCTTTCCCGCGGCACATCGGTACTGCTATTCTGTGAATACTGTGACGTCGTATTCGAACTCGCCATCGCAGCCCAGATTAAAACCGGTTTCTACCTTGCCATACACAAAGTCCACCTCCCACTGAAAGCCTTTGTTGTGATTGCCGAACCAGTCATTCCACCAATTCAGAAAAGCCTTTTTTGAAGAAGTCGGGAATCCCGTAATCCTATTGTAGTAGTCGGGGCATTCTGTGATGTCGGAAGTGGAAACCTCTGTGCACTTCATGTTATTCGTGAAAGCCTCCTCGTTACGGATAGCAGCCTTGAGGGCGTCAACCCGGTTGCTGTATGATGAGGAAAGACCGTCAATATAGAACATTGCAGAGATGTGGGGGAGGTCGACGGAAGGGTCTTCGGCAGAAAGCCTTACGACATGGATGGAGTAGGTGAGTCCGCTGGAGATTCTCTTCTCGAAAATAGTGCGCCACTGACTGGGAGAAACCTCTTCATAGCCAGCCTCATGCATCGCAGATGAGATGTCTTCGCCAGCTTCCTTCCACTGACATATTGTGTATAGCGCTTGGAATGAAGGCGTCCCGTCAGACAGGTCGGAGACGACGGCAGACCTGCTCATGCTTTTGGGACCCTCGTCTTTCGAGCAGGACACCGCCACGGCAAATACTGATAGACAAAAAATCAGCACCAACGACCTAAGTGTTATCTTCATAATTTTTTTCTGCCGGTTATATACCATCGGCCCATCGGTCTTTGTTCTGCCTATGGCCCGCAAGGCGAGTGTTGATACAACGAGAGAAAGTGGAGCCATCCATTTATGTCTCTATCTTCCTGTGTGAGGGTCTCGACTTCCCTGCGATGTGAATATAAAGGTGCTGTGAATCGCTCCACAACAGGATGTATCAAGGTTGCAATACATTCCCCGGGAGCACTTCGAAACTCCTTTATTCCTGACATCGCAATAGGTGCAAATTGTCGAGATTCACACAGTCGGAACAAGGCGAAAATGCGCTTTCTTTCGGCAAGCCGTACTGTCGGTTTGCGACTGCAAAAGTACGAACTTTTCCGAAACCGGCAAAAAATAATTTTGCCTGGTGGCAAAACTTTTATTATCTTTGCAATTATTATAAATGCAATAATTGAGATTATAATAATTTGTAATAAAATGACATACAACAATATAAATAATCCATTCGTCGTCTCGAGAAGCATCCCGGAAGCATTGTTTTGTGGGCGAGAGGAGGAGACGGCTTTCCTCATCAGGCAGGTGAGGAATGGGCGGAATGTAGTGCTGGTGTCTCCCAGAAGGATGGGGAAAACGGGCTTGATAGGTCATCTGTTCCAGCAGGAAGAAATCAGGGAGCGGTACTTTGTCTTTTTTGTCGACATTTACGCAGCCACCTCGCTGCAAGAGATGTGCTACGTATTCGCCAAGGCCGTCTTCGAGCAGCTGAAATCGACCCAGGAACGTCACCTGGAACAATTCTTTCAGATGATCAAGTCGCTGCGCATAGGTTTCAAAATGGACAGCATCACCGGGGAGCCCAAGTTGGAGCTGGGGATTGGTGCGGTGGCGGACCCGGTGCTGACGTTGGAAGAGATATTCCGTTACCTTGAATCGGCGCAGAAGCCCTGCCTCGTGGCATTTGGTGAGTTTCAGCAGATTGGGGAGTTCCGGGAGAAGCGTGTCGAAGCAATGCTTCGCAGCATGATACAGCAGTGCCCCAACACCACCTTTCTCTTCAGCGGGAGCAAGCAACATACCATCAGCCAGATGTTCCACACCAAGGCCCGCCCCTTCTACCAGAGTGCGCAACTGATGGACTTGGGCCCGATCCCGGAGGACGTCTATGCTGACTTCGCCACCCGGATGTTTGCCGACTGTGGAAAGCGGCTTGAGCATGAGGCGGTGGAGCAGGTGTATGCAGACTATTGCGGAACGACGTGGTACCTGCAAATGATGATGAACGAGCTCTTCTCCCTCACCTCACCGGGTGCGGTATGCTCGCGCGACATGCTGCCCATGGCGGAGCGCAACATCCTTGATGTCCAGGACGGCAGCTACCGAATGCAAATCAACATGCTGTCTCCCAGACAGAAACAACTGATTCAAGCCATCGCCCGCGAAGGCAGCGTGAAGTCTCTCATGTCTGGAGCATTCATCAAGAACCATTCCCTCGACTCGGCCAGCTCTGTCCAATCGGCACTCAAGGGTCTGGAAAACAAGGAGATCGTGTCATCCAGCGACGCAGGTTACCAGATAGGAGACCTGTTCTTCGGGCGATGGCTGAAGTTGAATTATTGAGGGAAGTGGACTGACACGGGCCTTCAATTCCGCGGTCAAGGGTGGGAGCAAAATACAAAATACAGAAATTGCCCCCCTGGATGCAATGTGGACCATGAGAACATATTCATCTGACATATAGCAAGATACAAGGATGTAGTCTAATCATAAAAAGAAATTTTTTTGCCATGTCTCAAAAAAGTTGTACTTTTGCAAACTCAATTTGCGCCGAAAGCAGCGGCGCGGACGAGATGACTCAGTAGCTCAGTAGGTAGAGCACAACACTTTTAATGTTGGGGTCCTGGGTTCGAGCCCCAGCTGGGTCACACCGACAACAACCATGCTACACATGACTCAGTAGCTCAGCAGGTAGAGCACAACACTTTTAATGTTGGGGTCCTGGGTTCGAGCCCCAGCTGGGTCACCAAACCGAAAAACGAAGGACCGACGCGCAAGTGCCGGTTTTTTTAGTATGAAACAACGCCTCAACATACTGATAGCATGTACCTTGGCTCTGCTGCTGCACTGCCGGCCCGCTGTGGCGCAGCAGTCGCAGGAGCAGATGGCCGCCTACTACTTCGACCAAGGCGAGTACGAACAGGCGGCGCAACTGTATGAGACTCTGTATAAGCGTACTGCATCCAATAAATACTATTACCAGCGCCTCTACGCCACCTACTTGAAACTTGAGCAGTACAAGGATGCACTGAAGCTGGTAGAGAAGCGCCTGAAGCAGCAGCCCAAGGAATTGGCGTTGCATGTGGACGAGGGCAATATCTATCTCATTCAGAAACAGCAGAAAAAGGCCGAAAAGTGCTTCGACAAGGCGCTGGAGGCCATCACTTCGAACCTGGCGCCCGTGCCCGACCTCGCAATGGCATTCTCCAACATCGGCCGCCACGACTACGCGGCCAAAACCTACCTCGCTGCCAGAGAGAAAACGCGGAACGAACACCTGTATTTCAACGAGTTGGTAGGCGTCTACCAGGCAATGGGCGACTATGGCGCCATGACGCACGAATATTTCAACCTGCTGGACAAGCAGCCCGGCATGATGCCTTCCATCCAGATTTCGATGCAGAAAACGCTGCAGGAGGCCCCCGACGACCGGCTGGCCGAGGGGGTAAAGCGGGCCCTGGTGGAGCGTGTCCGCGAGCATCCCGACAACCGCAACTATCTGGAAATGATGATATGGTTCTCTCTGCAGCAGAAGGACTTCCGCTTCGCGCTGACCCAGGCCCGGGCTGTCGACGCCCGCTTCCCCGACCAGGGTGGCGAGCAGCTGATGCGGGTGGCGCAAATCGCCTTCGCCAACGAGGACTACGACGTGTCCGCCGATGCCTATCGTCTCGTGCAGCAGAAAGGACAGGAGAACCCCTACTACTTCGACGCCCGCGTGGGCGAGCTGGAGGTGGACTTTGCCCGCATCAACCACAACTACACCATTGACAGCAAGGACTTTGCACGGCTGAAGCAGCGCTATGAAGCGACACTGGAGGAGCTGGGCAAGAACGAGCGCACCATCCCGCTGATGCGACACTATGCACAGCTGATGGCTTACCACGGAAGCGACGTGCAGGCGGCGGTCAACATGCTGGACGATGTGCTGGAGGTGCCGCGCATAAAACCCGCCGTGCGCGACGAAGTGAAGCTGGAACTCGGTGACTTGCTGCTCTTTGCAGGCTCAGTATGGGACGCCTCGCTGCTCTACATGCAGGTCGAGAAGGCCAACAAAAACGACCTCCTCGGCGCCCAAGCCAAGTTCAAGAACGCCAAACTCTCCTACTTCACACATGACTTCGCCTGGGCCGCCTCGCAACTCAAAGTGCTGCGCGCCTCCACCAGCAAGCTCATCGCCAACGACGCCATGGAGCTTTCGCTGCTGATTTCCGACAACATGGAGGACGACAGCACCTACGGCATGCTGGAACTCTTCGCCGATGCCGACCTGCTGCTCTACCGCAACCGGCTGGACGAGGCCTGGGAGGGCTTCGACGCCGTGGGTCGCGCCGCCCTCTCGCACCCGCTGCACGACGAGGTGCTGATGAAAAAGGCACAAATACGCATGAAACAAGCACGTTACGAGGAGGCCGACTCGCTGCTGCAACGCCTCATTGACTTCTATCCCTCCGACATCACGGCCGACGACGCCCTCATCCTGCGGGCCGAACTCAACGAGGACCACCTCGGCCGACCCGAAACGGCCCTCGAATGCTACGAGAAACTGCTGCTCGACTACCCCACCTCGCTCTATGTAGACCGCGCCCGTAAACGTTACAACGCACTGAAAGCAAGATGAATGAAGTAAGAGCCAAGAAGTTCCTCGGACAGCATTTCCTGACCGACGAGAGCATCGCCCGACGCATCGTGGAGAGCCTCGGCGGTCGCTCGCGGCATGTGATAGAGATAGGCCCCGGCATGGGCGTGCTGACCAAGTATCTCGTTGAGAACAAAGACCTTGACTTCCACGTGGTGGAAATCGACCGCGAGAGCGTGGCTTGGCTCCATGAGCACTATCCGGGGCTGGACATCATCGAGGGCGACTTCCTCAAGCTCGACCTAAATGCCTTGTTCCATGATACTTTCGCCGTCATCGGCAACTTCCCATACAATATTTCGTCGCAGATTCTCTTCCGCGTGTTCGAATGCAGGAAACAGGCTGTCGAGGTGGTAGGAATGTTCCAAAAAGAGGTGGCCGAGCGCATAGCCGCCGGACCCGGAAGCAAGACCTACGGCATACTATCCGTCTTGCTCTCAGCATTCTACGACACCGAATACCTCTTCACCGTCCACGAACATGTCTTCAACCCGCCGCCGAAGGTGAAATCGGCCGTCATCCGCCTTGTGCGGAACGACGTAACTGCCTTGGAATGCGACGAGATCCTGTTTGTAAAGGTAGTCAAGGCTGGCTTCAACCAGCGGCGCAAGACCCTACGCAACGCCCTGCGTGCGGCGAGCCTGCCGGTGGACGCCGTGCCCGAAGAGGTGCTTGCAAAGCGCGCCGAGCAACTGTCGACAGCAGAGTTTATATCCCTCACAAAAACCATAGAATCATGTATTTAGTGTCCTATATCGTCATCGCACTGGCCTTCGGCATCTGCACGATGCTCCTCTTCCGTCGCTGCGCCGAGGCCACACCGGTGCATCTGCTGCCCGGGCTGGGCGTCGTGGCGGCAGTGGCAGTCGTGCATGCCGCGCTCTACTGGCTGGGCACTACGGTGGGCGACATGCTGGCCTTCCGCAGCCCGGAAGAACCTGGACGCTACAGCGACCTCAACAGCTACGTCTTCCTGGGCCTGGCGGCGATGGTGGCACTCAAAATGATGGGGCCCTACCTGCGGCGCGAGGCCCAGTTGCCGCTGTTCAACCTGGCCGATTGGTGGGCAGTGCTGGCGATGGCTGTGGCCACAGGAGTGAATGTGCTGCTGACGGGTGTCGGCGTGGGATTTGTGGACCCGCAGCCCAGCATCCATAAAGTCCTCTGGCCACTGCTGACGGCCAGCCTCCTGCTGGGCTACCTGGGCCTGATGTTCGGCCGCCAGAAGGTGGACCTCCGCCCCCGCCGCTGGATGATCATCGCCTGCATTTTGCTCCTCGGCGTGGCCATCGCAGCCGTGATCAACGCCTGATTTTCCCCCCACCGGCTACCACTGCCGTATATATTACCTCATTTCACTGTACCACAGCGCTTTGCACCCACCGGCATGGCGCTCTTCATTTTTTGCATTTTTTCGGGAAAACGAGGCAAAATCGCCCATCTGCAAACTGGTGATTTTCAGCATATAGTAGGTACCCTCTTCTTCCCCTCTTCTTCCTTTCCAAGGGGATGAAAGGAGGGCGCACCGTGGAGGGGTGGGTCCGACGAAAAAAGAGGCGAAATGAAAATCACCTGTATCAATATTGATTTTTTATGTATCTTTGCAAATTGAAAAATATTCATAAAATCAACATAAACTAATAACAATGAGAATATTACACACAGACTATACCCCCAGCAATTCCCTGCTGCTCCATCTTGGGTTCATGGCATAGCGTCCGCAGGTGGTGTTTTGCACACCGCGATGAGATGCCGTCAGCCAGCGGGTCTCCGATGTCGCCAGCGACAACAAGCTCCGTCGCGAAACCGACCTCTCCAAAATCCGCATCATCATCGGGATAGAATGACTGCAACCGCAGCCCTCCTATCTTGACAAGGTTCAGTTATGGACAAATATTAAAGATTCATAATTATCAAAAACTCGCTAATTAATGAAAACACATCTTCTGATGAACACAGAAAGACTCACTACCGATGAACACAAAGCCGCTTCGCGAAAACATGAATGCAGGATAGGCTACCTGCCGAAGTTGCGGGAATGGGGGAAAACCCTGTCTTTGCTACTTGTGCTGTTCCTTTCCTGCGGCGGGCTGCGGGCACAGAACGTCGACGAGGCCACGGCCAAGACGGTGGCTGCCAACGTGCTGAACGTGGATGCCTCCCAACTGGTGAACCGCACGACGAGGCTGTCCAACAGCAGCTGGCGGACGCTCATGTACCTTTTCATCCCGAGCAACGGGACGGGCTTCGCCCTCATCTCGGCCACCGACTATGCGCTGCCGGTGCTGGCCTATTCCACCACGGCGGTGTTCGACTCGCTGATTTCGCGCAACTCATACTACGGCATATACCCCTGGCTTGGTGCCTTGTATACACAGCTCAACCTCCTGAATCGCGGCTCGTATACCGCTTCGGCAACGGTAACGGCGCAGTGGGCACAGCTGAAAGCCGGAAGGCCGACGGCGACACAGACGGCCATCAGCCCGATGCTGACCACCCAGTGGGGCCAGACGGGCGACTACGCGCTGCGGACACCGGCAACGAATACCGGTGTACACTGCCCGACGGGCAGCCCGTCCGTGGCTATGGCGCAGGTGATGAAATACTACAGTCTTCCCCAGCGGGGCACCGGCACCTATTCCTACACGAACAGCAACCCATCCAAAGGCATCTTTGTCAACTTCGACACCGTGTACAACTACGCCAACATGCCCAACCAGCTGACCGCCGGTAGCACCGATGCGCAGAAGCAGGCCGTCAGCCACTTGATCTACTACGCCGGCGTATCTGTCTACACGCGATACTATCAAAACTATGCCAATCCGAACTCCAGCGGGGGCTCCTACATAGCGAATGCGCTTAAGAACAACTTCAAGTTCCGCCAGACCACCACCTACATCACGTATTCGTCGACCTACTACACCACGTGGCCCACGCAGATGATGAAAGAGCTCACGGCCGGTCGCCCCGTCATCTACGCGTTTGGCAACTACGCGAATTTCGTCGTCGACGGCTGCGACAGCTGGGGCAACCTCCATTTCAACTGGGGTCTGGACGGCATGTTCGACGGCTACTGGGCCGTGGGCTCGCTCAACCCGGGCCACTACAACTACAGCAACACCAGCCATACCGCCGTGATAGGCATCGCCCCCATGAGCGAGGAGACGGTCAACATCACCGGCGTGCCCAACAACCCGACGTGGGGCAGCGTGGTGGTCAACAACGGAAACCCCACCATTACCAAATACGAGACCGTCACCCTGCAGGCCACGCCCGTGCGCACCGATGCCTACACCACCCGCTTCGTGCGCTGGAGCGACGGCGTAACCGACAACCCGCGTCAGCACTTCGCCACGGCCGACCGCACCTTCACCGCCGAGTTTGAATACTTCGACAACGTTACCATCACCGTCTCACCGAACAACGAAGACTGGGGCACCACCACCGGCAGCGGCATCTTTGCGCCCTTCGAGCAGGTAACCTTGAGAGCCACGCCGACACGCCGACACAACTACTCCACACGCTTTGTCCGCTGGAACGACGGCAACACCAATAACCCGCGCTACTACACCGCAGGCAACGTAGACCGCTTCGACACCGCCATCTTCGAATACATACCCCATACGCAAATCACCGCCGAGCCCAACAACACAGACTGGGGCACGGTCAGCGGCGGTGGCGGCTATGCCCCCTCCGAACGCGCCACCCTCACTGCCACAGCCCTGCCGGGTGCCACCTTTGCCCATTGGGACGACGGCAACACCGACAACCCACGCACCGTCGTGGCAAGCGGCAGCGACCAGCACTTCGTGGCCGTCTTCACCTTCGCAGGAAATGTGGACATCAGCGCCACGCCCAATAACGCCACCTACGGATCGGTCAGCGGCAGCGGCTCCTACTACAAGGGCGACTCGGTGGTGCTCGCGGCCACGCCTGCACCAGGCTACACCTTCTCCAAGTGGTCGGACAACAGCACGCAGAACCCCAAGCGCCTCGAGGCAACCACCGACCTCACGCTGACCGCCATCTTCGCCTCCGGCGGAAGCCCGGTGGCCACACAGACGCCGGACAGCCCTGTGGTGCTCGACGACCGCGAGAGCCACCAGTGGAGCTACTACAGCGACCCCTCCAACCCCGTGCGCAGCCTCAACCCCGCCGACGTGAAAATCACCTACTTCGGCTACGGCACCAAAACCATGTACAGCAGCAACGACGCCACGCCGGCGGGCAGCCCCGACGTGAATGTGGCCGCCTCGGCGGTGGGCATCGGCATCGACGTGCCGGACAAGAACGCCTATGTCTATTGGAAAACCCTCGAGCGGCGCGGCGGTTCCACCGCCACCAGCGCGGAGCACGCCACAGGACCCTGCAAGTATCATGTCCTCCACAATCCTTTCAGCATCCGCCCCACCTACGGCAGCGGCGACACGCGCTGGCGCGGCTTCTACAAATGGCGCATCCGCCGGCTGGTCGGAGGCTCTGTCTTTGCCAACCAGAAGCGCACCCAATTGCTGCAACAGGGCGACTTGGTGGATGCCGACCAGACCCTCTGGCTGGACCCCGCCGCGGAGTACGGCATGGAGATCGAGTTCGAGGCCATCTGGGCACGGGCCTTCCTCTTCGCCCCCACGGGTCCGATGGAGGGTATCAACGACACGCTGGTCACCGACGCCATGCGCGCCACGGGCACCAACGCCTATGAGCGCAACTTTGTTGTACTCACCGCATCGAACATCTCCTCCATCACCGACGGCAGCGAGACCACGATGGCCTACAATGTGGAGCCCCTCACCATCACCGCTGTCTACCCCGACGGCACCAACGGCACCAACAGTACGCGCTTGACCGCCGTACCCACCGGCGTGAAGTTGAACCAGCACTTCTTCTGTATGGCCGACACCAAGTTCGAATACATCTTCATTGATGCCCCCTCCAAGGCCTTTGCAGGAAACGGCTTCAACATTGTTATGGGGCGTGGCATCAGCCACTCGTCCGGCCGGACCTACCAAAGCATCCGCAAACTGACGGGGCTCTCCGCCATCTATCCCAAACGTCTCTACACCCTTCAATACGACATCGACACCCTCCATGTCACTACTAAAGACTCCTCTATCGCTTCAACCCGCATCGACACCACTATAGTTGGAGCCGACACCACCTTCACCTACGACACCACCTGGACTATCACCTTGGGCACCGCTGTCATCTACGACACCACTGCCATCCATCGCATCTACCGGATTGACCATGTCGAGGCAACCAACGAATATGACCAGCACGACGGCAACTTCGTCATCCGTATCGAGAGCGGCAACTACAAAGACGTGCTTCCCCTCTATGGTGGCATCTATCCCCGCTATATCAACAGCGACTGGACCTCCAATGCCAACACGGCAGCGCCAGGAACAGGAAACCAGCCCACCATCTACGATAACTTTGGCGTTTCAACTTTCTACAGCAACTATGCTGTTTTCGGCAGCGACTATGACCGCAGTGTTGGCGAGAACTACCTGCTGACCGTCACCAACTACCTGCAAGGCTCCTACGGCGGCTGGCTCAACCGCTCCGACCGCTCCGTGGGACAGGACCAATACAACTGGGTGGTGAAAAGCGGAAACTTCCTCCCCGGCCGTATAGGCTACGGGCAGGGTGGCACCACAACTTTCTACATCAGCAGTGTGGGCACAGCCTATTGGAGCTATGCAAGCCGCCGCTGCATCGATATCGAGGGCGGCCTGGTTCCAGGCATATCGGGAGGCCAGGACTGGTCGACAGGCGACTATGTGGATCCCGCCGACACCAATATATGGATACGCGTCCGTGGAGGCCACATCCGCAGCGTCATTCACGGTGCAGGCGAATATGCCTCGGCCAAGGGCGGCCGGCGCATCGTCATCACCGGCGGCACCATCAACGGATGGGTGGCCGGCGGCTGCAACGGAAGCCGCACCGACGGTGGCGAACTTAACGGCGACGCCTACGTCTATATCGGCGGCAAGGCCCGCCTCGAGCCTTCTGCGGCCGACCCCTATATCAACTCCTCCAAAGGCGGCAACGTCTTCGGCGCTGGCAGCGGCAACAGCGGCGCCGCCGGCACCACAGCCACCGTCGGCAAGGTGAACAACTCCTGCGTCGTCATCGCCGACAGCTGCTACATCGCCCGCAACGTCTACGGCGGCGGCAATTACGGTGGCGTCATCGGCAACGGTTCCCAGATATACCTCCTGGGCGGCACCGTGGCCGGCAAGGTCTTCGGCGGAGCCAACCAACAAAGCGGCAAGCAGGTCGACATCGTCATGCGCGGCGGCCAGGTCATTGGCGGCATCTATGGCGGTTCCAACCTCCTGGGCGATGTCCACGGCCCCATCTCTGTCCGCATAGAGGGCGGCATCGTAGGCGAGGAGGGCTGCGCCGACTCGCTGGGCAATGTCTTCGGCTGTGGCTATGGCGTGCGCTCCGAGGTGTCAGGCAACGTGCAGGTCATCATTGGCAACCAAGCCACGAAATTCCCCCACGTCAACAACCCCGTCATTCACAACAACGTATACGGCGGCGCTTTCTATGCGCCCTACAGCGCTGTGGGGCAGAACTTCAGCGTAACTACCTGGAACGGTCTCATCAAAGGCAGCGTCTTCGGCGGTGGCCTGGGCACCACGGCTACCATCCGCGGCAACACCAACGTCAATGCCCTCGGCACCACCAATGTCCGTGGCAACATTTATGGCGGCGGCAACATGGGACGCGTTACCGGCAACACGCGCGTGGTCATCGGCGACTGACGAGAAAACAGCAACGGCCACACATATTCATATTCACTCCGTATAGACCCGCATCACGCACTCCGCGCAGTCGAATTCGAGGCGGAAGAGGCGGGTCTGGTTGCGGAGGAGGAGGGTGTCGGTGGGGGCGATGGAGGGGGTGGTGCAGGTGCCACCCTCTTTGAGGCAGCAGCCGAGTTCGTAGCGGAGGCAGTATTTGGTGGTCATCAGGGGGCGGCCGGCATAGTCCTCCGTCTGCTCCAGTCCGCGCTCCAACACGCTTATTCCATGATTCTTATAGAACTGCTCGGCCTTGTCGTTGATGACATTCAGGCGGAAATCGGGCACCGCGGAGGCCATCGGCAGGGGGCCGTCGGCAAGCGGGGCAAGGGGCATGTCCTGCGGGCGGAAGTGCTTGATTCTATACTCTTTGAGTAATTCAATGGCCTTGCGGCGGAGTTCGTTGAGAGTGCCAGCAGTGATGAAGTAGCGTCCCTCGGTGGTGTCGACGACCTCCTCGGCCACAAAGGGACTGTCGCCGAGCTTGGAGAGCTGTTTCACAATGGTGTTGGACGACTTGACGGGGCGGTCGGAGGGGAGGTGCTCGGAGGCCATGTGCTGCACCACCGAGACGCCGTCCTCGTCCTTTAGGTCGAGGCTGAAGCCGCGGCGGGTGACGCAGAAGAGCATCCGCACGGCAATCTTGCGCTCGGCGGTGTGCCCCTGCAGCAACTTCTCGAAGGCCTGGTCCTGATTGCGCCAGAGGCGGGTGCCGATGCGCAGACGCGGCATCTGGTTCGGGGTGATGGTGTTGCCCTCCACGGCATTGATTAGGAAGCCCTGCAGGCGGTTGCGCTCGTCGAAAAAGCAGAGGCCGTCGCCGTTGACGAATGTCTCTTTGCTGTTGATAGTAAGCGTCATACGTCCCACGGTGGCCACCTCGCCGACGGGTTTTCCGATGGATTTCTGGGTGGCGAAGGAGGCCATCGGCTGGCGCCCCTGGAGGAAGTAGTCGGTATAGCCGCGGGTGAAGGTGCGCTCGGGGTCGGGGGTGAAAAAGAATGTGGTGCGGCCCGACGAGGCTGGCTCGTGTCCATCCATCATGGAATCAAGCAGTTGCCGGTAGTATGCCGTGATGTTCTTCACGTAGGAGAGGTCCTTCAACCGGCCTTCTATCTTGAACGACGAAACGCCCGCATCTATCATGGAACGAAGATGTTGCGATGCGTTGAAGTCCTTCAGCGAGAGGAGGTGGCGGTTTTTCATGAGGGTGCGGCCGTCGGCGGTGAGCAAGTCGTAGGTGGAGCGGCAGGGTTGCGAGCAACACCCGCGGTTGCCGCTGCGCTGGTTAAGATACTGACTCATATAGCATTGGCCGCTATAGGAGACGCACAGGGCGCCGTGCACGAAGGCTTCCAGCTCGACCGCCGTGGATTCGCGGATGGAGCGCATCTGCTCCAGGGAGGTCTCGCGGGCCAGGATGACGCGCTTGAAACCCACTGATTCCATGAATTTTATACGCTCTATGGAGGTGTTGTGGCACTGTGTGCTGGCGTGCAGCTCGATGGGTGGCAGGTCGCACTCGAGGAGGCCCATGTCCTGCACTATCAGGGCGTCCACGCCGACGTTGTAAAGCTGGCGGATCATGTCGAGTGCCGGCTCCAGTTCGTCGTCGAAAAGCAGTGTGTTCACCGTGGCAAACACCTTGGAACCAAATAGATGGGCGTACTTGACCAGAGCCTCGATGTCCTCTATGCTGTTGGTGGCTGCCTGGCGGGCGCCGAAGGCTGGGGCGCCGATATAGAGGGCGTCGGCACCGTGGTTGACGGCTTCGCGGCCGTATTCCAGGGTCTTCGCTGGGGCAAGGAGCTCGAGTTTCATAGGTATTCTGTGGCTATGCAGGAGGTATCCTCCAGCACTGTTCTTTAACTGTTCTTTAACTGTTCTTTAATTGTTCTTTAACTCCGGTCGGTGTGCTGAACCCCTGCCCGGCCCTTGCGGAGCCTCGGCTGGAGCGGTGTGTTGTCTATATTACGCGAAAGCGCCCGTAATATTGCGCGGAGGGACAAATAAATTTTGCACGCGCAATATCGCGACGGCTTGCACGTTAGTAAAGCACTATGAAACAAGGCAGAACACTCTACGGCGGGCTGCGGTCGCTGGCTCGCGAGCTGGAAAAGCCCGAATGGGCGGGCGCACGATACACTATCTTGCTGGACGAGAACACGTTCCAACTGTGCCTGCCGCAGCTCATCTCGCAGGTGGAGGCCCTCCAGGAGGCTGAATTCATCGAAGTGCCTGCGGGCGAGGAGTGCAAGAGCCTCGAGGTGGCGGCGCAGGTGTGGCAGACCCTGCTGGAGGGCGGCGCCGACCGCAACGCCGTGATTGTCAATCTCGGAGGTGGCTCGGTGTGCGACCTGGGCGGCTTCGTGGCGGCAGCCTACAAGCGCGGCCTCCGCCACATCAACCTGCCCACCACCCTCCTTGCGATGGTCGACGCCGCCATCGGCGGCAAGACGGCTGTCGATTTTGGCGACGTGAAAAACAGCCTCGGCTTCTTCCATCCAGCCACCCTAACTGTCATAGACCAAGCGTTTTGCGACACGCTCAGCGACCCTCAGCGGCTCTGCGGCCTTGTGGAGGCGGTGAAGACCGCTGCCGTGGCCGACCCCGCGCTGTACCGTCAAATCATCGCCACCTCCACCCTCTCCGCTGCGGATGTCAGGCAGGTGGTGCGCCTCAAGCGCCGCATCGTCCAGGCCGACCCTTACGACCTTGGAATCAGGCGCATACTGAATTTCGGCCACACCTTCGGCCACGCCATCGAGGTCCACTCGCACCTGCCCCACGGCATCAGCGTGGGCATCGGCATGGCGGCCGCAATGTACCTCTCCACGAAGAAACTTGGACTCGACCGTGAGGCCTATCTATCATACTTCAAGTGGCTTACGGGACGCATAGACCTCCCGCGGTTCACCCTGAAGGACACCGAGGCGATGCTCCCCTTGATGCACCAGGACAAGAAGTCGGCCGACGGCGAACTGCGCTGCGTGCTGCTGCAGGAACCCGGCGCCGCCGTCATCGACCTCCCCGTCTCCGACCACGAAGTGCGCGATGCCCTCCTGCAACTGGGAAAAGCGCAGCAAGGCGGGTCGCGGTGACTCCAGAATACATTGGGATGCTATGAAGACTGACGGCCGCCGTGGCCTTGCAGGCACAACCCTTCACCATCAGCGGCACCCTGCGCGACGGACAGTCGGGCGAGGCTATGCCTTTCGCCAACTGTGTGCTGCTGCACGAGAACAGCACCTTCGCCCGCCTCGGCGCCACCACGGGGCTGTCGGGCGCGTTCCGCATCGGGCAGGCCACCGATACGGCCTACCTGCTGCGCATCACCGCCGTGGGCTACGAGCCCCACTGGCAGCACCTGCACCTGCCGCAGGACACCGCCCTGGGCACCATCAGCCTCTTCCGCAGCAGCACCACGCTGGACGAGGTGGCCGTCACGGCCGAGAAACCCCTCTACAGCGCCGACGGCGAGAAGACCTTCTACCACGCCGAGGACGACCCAGCGTGCAGACCGGCACCACCGGCGCCATCATCAACATCGTTACCGACCGCCGTGTGCAACTCAACCAGCTACTCTCCGTGAGCCTCAACGCCAACGACATCCTCGCCACCGCGCAGGGAGGCGACGCCTCGTCAACCCCTACTACCGCACCGACATGCGCTACACCTGGGCCAGCCGCTCCATCACCCTCGGCCTCACCTACCGCTTCGGCAGGATGGAACTGCAGGGTCGCGCCCGCGAAGGGGTCAGTGCTCCGTCGGCCCTTTGACCTTGACGGGGGAAATAAATCCGGCTACACAGAATAACCGCATCCGTAGCCGCAGGCTATGACGGCTGCTGGAACTCGCGCGGCGTGACGCCGGCCTCGCGCTTGAAAAAGCGGGTGAACGAGGGCGGGTTCTCGAACCCGAGGCGCTCGGAAATTTCGCCCACCGCGAGGCCGCTGTGCAGCAGCAATACCTTGGCTTGCAGCACGGTGTGTGCATTGAGGAGCTGGGCCACGGTCTGCCCGGTCTCCTGCTTCACCATGGCGGAGAGGTGGTTGGGCGACACACAGAGGCGGTCGGCACAGTCGCCGATGCTGCGCCGGCGGCCGTCGCTTTCGGCCAGCAGGTCGAAGAAACGCTGCGTCAGCACTTTGGCCGCCGTGGGCGATGAATCCGTCTGGGCCTGCTCGGCGGCGGCATTGAGGCTGTGGAGGTCGGCCAGCAGGGCAGTGAGCAGCCCGTCGAGGGTGGCTTTTTCGCAGGTGTCGCTGTGGGCCACCACCCAGAGCAGGTCCACGTAGGCCAGCATCCGCTCGAAATCGCCCCCGCCCAGCTTCAGCAGCTCCCACCGACGGAAGGGCTGTTCAATGCCGCTGAAGGAGACAATCTGCGCGTTGTAGGCCTCGTCCACCGCCAGCACCTCCATGAAACAGTTCTCCGGGATGACCACCACGCTGCCCGCCGCCACGTCGCAGGGTTGCAGGTTGATGCGCAGGCGGGCCGTGCCGGCGGTGAAGAGCGCCACGCGCCCCACCGGCACATAGAGCAGGTCGCCCATAAGGGAGGACACCACGAGGCTCTTGAGCCGTGCCGCGTCGCGTAGGATGACCACATCGCCTCGGAGGGCCACCACGTCCTTGATTTCATCGTAAGTATCTAATTCCGAGGTGTTCAGTTGCCGTCTCATACCATTCTGTCTGCTGCAAATTTACATAAAAATTTTTGATTTACACACAGACGCATAAAAATATTTTGCTACGCAGTCAGAATCAGGCAAAAGAAAAGCCGCCTGATTCGCGTTTTATATGCAAACGGGCTTGGTGTCCCAGTGATTTATTGC
>JAGAYN010000047.1 GCA_017940465.1 Bacteroidales bacterium
CGGGCAGTGCCCGCGCCGCGGTGCCCACAGAGGGCCTCGCCCCCGGCGTGTACATGCTGACGGTCAGCACCCCGCACCACACCGCCACCCTCCGCCTCGTCAGGCACCGTTAGCCCCGCCCCTCGCCGCCCTCTTGACTCGGAGTTGTCTCGGACCCCCCTCGGACCCTTGTCGGAGAAAGTCGGAGTTGACTCGGAGTTGTCTCGGAGTTGTCTCGGAGTTGTCTCGGAGTTGTCTCGGAGTTGATACGGAGAAGGGATGCAAGAAAAGTCTCCCGGCTGCACAATATTTCCGCCGGGGGTGCGTTAAGGGGGTTGAATGGTTATAAAACAGACTGTATGAAACAGCACCTACCCCTCCTGGCGCTCCTTGCCCTGCTTGCGGCGGGTTGCAGCGTCTACCACCCCCAGGCGGTGAATATCCCCCTGGTGAACCACCGCGGCGATGCGCAGGTGGATGTGTCGGCGGGCCTGTCCTCATGGATTCTGCCCGATGTGTTCACGGTGAACGCCACGGGCAGTTACGGTTTCACCGACTGGCTGGCCGGCCAGGCGCACCTCAACTACGGCTTCGATAACGCCTACGGGCAGCTGGCCGCCGGCGCCTACCATGGCTTCGGCAGCCACGGCGTGGTGGAGGGCTACCTCGGCCTCGGCTTCGGCGGCGCCTGGCGCGACGGGGTCACTAACCGCCTCGACGACGAGGAGGACGGCGCTGTGGAGGTGAAGAGGTACGACTACTCCGGCCACTATCTCACGCCCTTTGTGCAGGGCAACGTGGGCTGGCGCGATGTGGGCAAGGTGCATTTCGACTTCGCCTTCGGCCTGAAGGTGGGCGCCTACCTGCCCGATTTCGACTACAGGGCCTACGATTCCGACGGCAGGCTCCTCGACTCGCGCTCCAAGCCCTATTCCACCACCAACCTGCTCGTCGAGCCGCAGGTGCAGTTGCGCATCGGCGGCGAGCGCGCGAAGTGGAACCTGCGGCTGGGGTTCGCCTGGCTGAACGATGTCTACGACGCCGACGTGAGTTTCACCTATGACTGGTTCACCCTTTCCACCGGTTTGACATTTTTCTTCTGACCTATGAAAAAGACAGCCCTTACCCTCTGCGTCCTCGCGCTGGCCTTGACTGTCGCGGCGCAGACCCCCGAAACCCATGCCTTCGTCAAGCGCGACTCGCTGCTCTTCCTCGATGTGCATCGCCCGGCGGTGGCGCGCGCGGACAAGGCGTGCGTGGTCTCCGTCTTCGGCGGCGGCTTCGTCAACGGCAGCCGCGACGACGAGTTGCAGGCCGAGATTGCGCCCCTGCTCACCGAGCGGGGCTACACGGTGGTGTGCATCGACTACCGCTTGGGCCTCAAGGACAGCGCCATGGTGGCCCGGAACAGCGGCCTGCTGCACATGCAGGACCTCTTCCAGTTCTGCGTGGACATCGCCGTGGAGGACTGCGCGGCGGCGGTGGCCTGGCTTGTCGGGCATGCCGACGACCTCGACATAGACCCCGAGAAGATTATCCTCACCGGCTCGTCGGCCGGTGCCATCACGGTGCTGATGACCGACTTCTGCCGCGCCAACGGCATGAAGCAGGCCGCGGCGCTGCCCCAGGGATGGCGGCCGGCCGCGGTGGTGCCCTATGCCGGCGCCCTCATCTGCCGGCGCGGCGAGCTGGCCTACAACACACCGCCTGCCCCCACCATGCTGCTCCACGGCATGAAGGACAAGGTGGTGGCCTATAAAAAACTGGCCCCCGTCATCAGCCACAACCTCTACGGTTCGCACCGCGTCTCCAAGGTGATGTCCAAGCAGGGCATCGCCCACTGGATAGTGCGCTTCCCCGGCATCGGGCACGAGGTGGCCACATGGCTGCCCGGCAGCGTGGACCTCTTCTGTGCCTTTGTGGACCAGGCCCTGGCGGGCCGCGTCACCACCCTCGACGCCACCATGACCGACAGCAAGCTGGTGCCCACCAAATGGACCACCATGACCATCCGAGACCTCTACGATTGATGTCCAAGGTGGAAATCATGAGCCCCGTGGGCTCCTACGAAAGCCTGCAAGCCGCCATCCAGGGGGGTGCCGACGCCGTATACTTCGGCGTGGGGAACCTCAACATGCGCTCGCGCAGCGCGGCCAACTTCGGCGTGGACGACCTGCGCCGCATCGTCGCCATCGCCCGCGAGGCCGGGGTGAGGACCTACCTCACGGTGAACACCATCGTCTACAACCACGAGATAGGGGAGATGCAGTCGCTGCTCGACGCGGCCCTGAAAGCCGGCATCTCCGCCGTCATCGCCAGCGACATGGCCGTCATAGGCTACGCCAACCGCATCGGTCTGGAGGTGCATATCTCCACCCAGAGCAACGTGAGCAACACCGAGGCGGTGCGCTTCTACGCGCAGTATGCCGACGTCATCGTCACCGCCCGCGAGCTGCCGCTCAGCCAGGTGGCCGAAATCACGCAGTTCATCCGCGACAACGACCTGCGCGGCCCCAAGGGGGGGCTGGTGCAGGTGGAGGTGTTCGCCCACGGCGCCCTCTGCATGAGCGTCAGCGGCAAGTGCTACCTCTCGCTCGACAACTACAACTTCTCCGCCAACCGCGGCGCCTGCCTCCAGCTGTGCCGCAGGGGCTATATCGTCAAGGACAAGGAAAGCGACCTCGAACTGGAGGTGGACAACGAGTACATCATGTCGCCGAAGGACCTCTGCACCATAGGCTTCCTGGACAAGGTGCTGAAAGCCGGTGTGCGGGTGCTGAAGATCGAGGGGCGGGGGAGGAGCGCCGACTATGTGCGCACGGTGACCGAATGCTACCGCGAGGCGGTGGAGTCCATAGCCGACGGCACCTACAGCCCCGAGAAAATCTCGGCCTGGACGGCGCGGCTGGCCACGGTGTTCAACCGCGGCTTCTGGGACGGCTACTACCTGGGGCGCACCCTGGGCGAATGGAGCAGCCGCTATGGATCGCAGGCCACCGAGCAGAAGGTCTACCTCGGCCTGGTGAAGAACTACTTCCACCGCATCCAGGTGGCCGAAGTGCAGCTGCAGACCGCCGAGACGCTCCGCGTGGGCGACACGGTGATGGTCATCGGTGAAACCACCGGAGTCTACCGCGACACCGTCGAGGAGTTGCGCCTCGAGCGCGACCCTGTGCCCGAGGTGCGCCAGGGCGACCGCTTCAGCTTCGCCACCCGGCAGCCCCTGCGCCGCGGCGACAAGGTGTATCGTGTGGACCAAGTGCAAGAAGAATTCTGACATGGATATGAAAAGACTACTCTCCCATCCCTTCGTGGCCAGGTACGGCCTGCTCCTGCTACTGGCGGCGGCTGTCGTCCCGGCGCTCGTGTCGTTGTTCTACGACGCTTTCCGCATACACTGGTGCGACTGGTGGCCCACGTACAACTACTTCATCGGATACGAATACGGCTTCGGCAGCCGCAAGCTGATAGGCACCCTGGTGGGGCCGCTGCTGCCCGAGGTGGTGACAGCCAAGCACATACGCCTGCTGGTGCTGCCCGCCAATGTGCTGATGCTGCTGGGGGCGGTGTGGTTTGTGTGGCGATGCCTGCGGGCGGGTGGCCGCGCGGCGGTGCCGGTGGCTGTGCTGACGGCCCTCTACGCCGTCAATCCGTTCTCGCTGACCGAGTGGGTCACCTCCAGCCTCAGCCTCGGCTTCATGGAGACCTACCAGCTGGTGGCTACCCTTGTGTGGCTGCTCCTCTTCCTCCGCTGGCGGGGGAGGTGGTGGTACTATGTGGCGACACTGCTGGTCACGACCGCCTGCTGCCTTGTCCACCACACCTTCTGCTGCACCCTGCTGCCCCTCTACACCGCCCTGTTTGTCTACGACACGCTTCAGGACGGACGCCTGCACCGCGGCAAGGCCATCGCCTATGGGTCCATGCTCGCCCTCCTGCTTGTGCTCTTTGTGTTGCTCTGGAGATGCAGCGGCATGAACATCGACATGGAGACGCTCTATTCCCGTATCGACGGCCGCGCCAACCAGGATGTGCTTCCCGACCGCGACGGCCTGCGGATGCTCTACTACCTCAGCAACTCCGACAACGCCTCGGGACGTACCTTCGACCACCAGCGCGACCTGCGCTTCGCCATCGAACTGCTCTTCATGCTGCCCCTGCTGGCGATTCTGGTCTGCCCCTGGGTGGTGGCCGCCCGCCGTGCCCCCGCAGGAGCCGCCCGCTGGCGCTATCGGCTGGTGCCCGCCATTGCGCTGCTCATGACCGTCCCGGTCTTCTTCATGGCCACCGACTATACGCGCTGGTGGACCTGCTGGACCTTCACCCTCGCCACACTTCCGCTGGCCGCCTTCGCCACGGGCGACACCCTCTTCCGGCAGGCCCTCCTGCAGTTGGGGGGCTTCCTGCGCCGCCACTGGTGGCTGCCGCCCCTTCTGGCAGCCTATCTCGTCCAGTTTCATCTGGACCTCTTTGAGGGCATGGTCGAGTCGGCCCGCCTCATCGACACCGTCTCCACGTTTCTCCATTGACAGTTGATTGCTCTATGTCCATGACACCCCAGCAGGAACAAGCCCTAAAACTGGCTACCGATGCCGGACACATACTCCTTCAGAACGGCGCGGAGATCAGCCGTGTGGAGGAAACCATGGAGCGCATCGCCTCGGCCTATGGCGTTGAGGACGAGAGTTTCTTTGTCCTGAGCAACGGCATCATCGCCACGGGGCAGCACTATGCGCGGGCGCAGTTCATTCCCATCAAGGGGATGCAGCTCAGCAAGATAGTGGGAATCAACCAGCTCAGCCGCGACCTCACCCGTTCGCTGCTCCCCCTCGATGCCCTCGAAAGCCGCCTCCAATCTATCCGTACCGCGGCGGGTAAGCCCTGGTGGGAGCTGGTGTTGGGCGTGGCGTTGGGGGTAGCCTCGTTCTGTATCCTTTTCGGTGGCAGCCTTGTCGACGCTGGAGCCACCTTCGGCGCAGGGCTCGTCCTCGGCCTCTTCATGGCCTTTGTCTCGCCGCACCTGAGCCGCATTGCGGGCAACCTGCTGGGCGGTATGGTGGGTGGGCTGCTTTGCATCGCCGCCTGCCGCCTCTGGGCCGGCGCCCTCCACCTCCCCAACATGATCATCGGCACTATCATCGCCCTCGTCCCTGGCGTCCCCTTCACCAACGGCATCCGCGACCTCGCCAACGAGGACTACATCGCCGGCACCACGCGCCTCACCGATGCCTTCCTTCTCTTCCTCTGTATCGCCCTGGGAGTGGCCCTTTCGTTTATTGTGGACGGCTTCTTCTTCGGCGGCATCATGGTCTTGGGGGCGCCGGTGACCGACCCTGTGGCCTCGGCGTGGGCCATCCAGTTGCCGGCCGCTTTCATCGGCACCGTGGGCTTTTCCGCCTTTTTCGGTGCCCCGAGGAGGCACTATGTGGGCTGTGGTGTGGCGGGAATGCTTGGCTGGATGCTCTATCTGGCCGTCATCGCGTGGGCCCCGGGTTCGTCCGGTGCCCCCTTCCTCGGTGCCCTTACCGTGGCGGTCGCCAGTTTTCTCCTGGCACGGCTGCGGCATTGCCCTGTGACGGTATTCCTCATCTGTGGCATCATTCCCCTGGTGCCGGGGGGCGGCATCTTCTGGACGGCCTACTACCTGGTGAGCGACCAGCTGGCTTTGGCCGCCACCACCGGCTTCACAGCCCTCAAGGCCACCATCGCCATCGCGGGCGGCATCATTGTCGTCTCCTCCCTCCACACCCGCTTTTCCAAAGCCCGTCGGCGGCGCGGCGTTGCATAGAGGAGCCCTTTTTCCTGCCCTGTCTGCACCCGGCTGCCGAAAATAAATTTGGCTGTGTGGGAAAAGTTTTGTACTTTTCCTCTTTAAATATGGCCTCGAAAACCGTGCGAAAAAGGGCAAATGGGTAAAGATGGGCAATGCGGCGGCATGACAGGAGGTGCTGTCCGTAGGGTGATCCGATATGTGGTCGAGCGAGGCTATGGAGATAGC
>JAGAYN010000048.1 GCA_017940465.1 Bacteroidales bacterium
CCATAGCCTCGCTCGACCACATATCGGATCACCCTACGGACAGCACCTCCTGTCATGCCGCCGCATTGCCCATCTTTACCCATTTGCCCTTTTTCGCACGGTTTTCGAGGCCATATTTAAAGAGGAAAAGTACGAAAAAAAAGGTTATAGTGCGAACGGGGTCTGGAAGCGGCGCTCGTATTCCTCGGCCAGCTGGGGGCGGAAGTCGGGGTGGGCGATGCGGATGAGGTCTTCGGCGCGGTGCTGGAGGGTGCGTCCTTTGAGGCGTGCGATGCCGTACTCGGTGACGAGGTAGTCCACGTCGTTGCGCGAGGTGCTGACGGCCGCGCCCTGTGTGAGGAAGGGTTTGATGCGCGATATCTTGCCGCCGGCAGCGGTGCTGGGCATGGCGATGATGGCCTTGCCCTCGCGGGCCAGGGAGGCGCCGCGGATGAAGTCCACCTGTCCGCCGATGCCGCTGTACTGGCGCATGCCGATGGTCTCGCTGGCCACCTGCCCCTGGAGGTCCACCTCGAGGCAGGAGTTGATGGATATCATGCGGTCGTTCTTGGCGATGATGAGGGGGCTGTTCACGTAGTCGACGGGGTAGAACTCCACGTCGGCGTTCTCGTCGACGAATTCGTAGAGTTCGCGGGTGCCCATGATGAAGGTGACCACCACCTTTCCGCGGTGAAGGGTCTTGCGGCTGCCGTTGATGACGCCGGCGCGCATGAGCTGCATCACGCCGTTGGAGAACATCTCGGAGTGGATGCCGAGGTCGTTTTTGTCGGCCAGCGAGCGGAGTACGGCGTCGGGGATGGCGCCGATGCCGAGTTGGAGGGTGGCGCCGTCGGCCACGAGCGAGGCGCAGTGGCGGCCGATGGCGAGCTCCACGTCGCCGGGTTCGGGCAGGGCGAGTTCCTGGAGGCGGTAGGCGCAGGGTACGATGTGGTCCATCTGGGAGACGTGGATGAGCGTGTCGCCGTAGGTGAAGGGCATCATCTCGTTGGTTTCCACGATGACGGTCTTGGCGGCGTGGATGGCGGCCTTGGCGTAGTCGCAACTGACGCCGAGCGAGCAGTAGCCCTCGGCGTTGGGGGGCGTGGTCTGGAAGACGGCCACGTCGCAGGGGATGTCGCTGCCGATCATCGAGGGCACGTCCTTGAAGTAGGCGGGGAAGAAGTCGCCTTCGCGTCGCTCGACGATCTCGCGCGAGTTGGCGGCCAGGAAGTTGCTCACGTGTCGGAAGTGGCCGAAGCAGCGTGGCTTGTAACAGGGGTTGTCGCCGAGGGTGGTCATGTGGTAGATGAGGACGTCGTTGTAGTCCTCGCAGTGGTCGGCCAAGGCCTGCTGTACGAGGCGCGGCGCGGCGGCGGCGTGGCCCATGACGACACACTGGCCGTCACGTATGTCCTTGATGGCGTCGGCTGGTTTCGACACCTTGCGTCTGTATTCTTCTTTCCAGTTCATAGTGGTTTGTGTCTGTTTTTTATTTAGTGTATCCTTTTATAATATGCAATCCTGTATGCTCCGCGCTGCTCTTTGTGGGGCAATGCGTTGCAGGAGGGGGAGTAGCTGGTGAACGGGCAGAGGAATCCTCTGCGGGAGGACCCGCTGTGCAGGTGGGACGCTTTTGACGCGAAAGCATTGCCACAGATGGTACCCCGGGGCAGGTCTCCTGGCTTTCACCTCCGGCGCGGCGCCTTCTCGGGTCCCCTGGCGCGGGGTCCCAATGGCCACTCATGCCTGCCGGAATGCTTCTGACGGTGATTCACAGTTGCGCGACAGCTCGCGATTTGCACGCGATTCCCTCTTCGTCGCCCCGATTACGGGGGCGAACCTCGGCGGTAAGAAACGCTCAAAGCACTGTCGCAACGCCACTTACGCATCTCTGCCCGGTGGACATCGCGCTGCAAAGATACAACTTTTTTCTGCTTTGGCAAAACTTGTTTCTACATCAGCAGCTGGCTGAAGAATATGACGGCGATGGCCACGGGGGCGAGGTAGCGGACGATGAAGAGGATGCCTTTGCGGAGGCCGGCGCGGAGGGTTCCCTCGTTGGTCAGCTCGGCCATCACGTCGGCCCGCTTCATCTTCCAGCCCACGAAGAGGACGATGAGCAGCCCGCCGATGGGCATCATGTAGAGGGCGGTGAGGTGGTCGAGGAGGTCGAACACCGTGCTGGCGCCGATGTGGAGGGGGCTTCCGGTGCGGAAGCTGAGGGTGGCCAGCACGCCGATGGCGGCGGTGCCCGCCGCGCCCACCAGGGCGGCCTTGCGGCGCGGGAGGCGCAGTTCCTCGGTCAGCGCCGCCACAATCACCTCGAGGAGCGAGATGGTGCTGGTCAGCGTGGCGATGACCAGCAGGAGGAAGAAGATGAGGCAGAAGAAGTAGCCGCCGGTCATCTGCTGGAAGACCATGGGGAGGGTGGTGAAGGCCAGCGCGGCGCCGGCCTCGGGCTGGATGCCGAAGCTGAAGGCGGCGGGGAAGATGACCACGCCCGCCAGGACGGCCACCAGCGTGTCCGCCAGGGCCACGCCCACGGCGCTGGAGACCATATTGTCCCGCCGGCCGATATAGGAGCCGTAGGTGATCAGCGCGCCCATTCCGATGGAGAGCGAGAAGAAGCTCTGCCCCAGGGCGGAAAGCACCACGCGGCCGGTGATCTTCGAGAAGTCGGGCTTGAAGAAGAAGCGGAGCCCCTCGCCCGCGCCGCTGAGGGTGAGGCTCTTGACGCAGAGCACCACCATGATGACCAGCAGCATGGGCATCAGTATCTTGCTCCAGCGCTCGATGCCGTCCTTCACGCCGCGCATCACCACCACGGCCGTCAGCGCGAGGAAAGCCAGCTGGCAGGCGACGGGGAGCCAGGGGTGGTTGGTGAAGTCGCTGAATTGCTGCTGGATAGCCTCGAGGTCCTGGCCGCCGAAATGGCCGGCCACACTCTTGCCGAGGTAGCCCAGCGTCCAGCCTGCCACGGTGGTGTAGAAGGCCAGAATCAGGAAGGCGCACACCACGCCCAGGTAGCCCACCACAGGCCACGCGCTCCGGGCGCCGGACAGCCGCTTGAAGGCCCCCACGGGGTTGGAGCGCGAGCGGCGGCCGATGACGAACTCGCTGATCATCAGCGGCGTGCCTATCAGCAGGGCCAGGGCCAGGTAGACCATGAGGAAGGCCGCGCCGCCGTTGGCGCCGGCCTCGCAGGGGAAGCGGTAGATGTTGCCCAGCCCGAGGGCGGAACCCGCCGTGGCCATGATGATTCCCAGCTTGGAACCGAAGGTTTCGCGTTTCTTGTCTGCCATAGTGTTCGTCTGAAGGATTGAAAAAGAGGGAACGGAGGGTGTGGCGGTTTAGTATGTCCGGCGGCAGATTTTTTTCCCCTCCGCCTCCCCCTTCCGTCCCACCCTCCCAGGGGTCACGCAGCAGCCTCGGGGCGGGGAAGAAGAGGGGAAGAACAGGATACCTGCTACATGCTGACAATCAGCGGAGTAGAAACGGGCCATTTTCGACCTTTTTCCGGTTTTCAATCCGGTTTTTGCGCCGTTTTTGCACGCCCTTCCTCCGGGAACATACCGTGCTGGTTCACAGTATTTTGCAAAATAAATTTGGCCATATCGCCGACATTACGTACCTTTGCATCCGGAATGAAGCATCTGGCAACCATCGCAATCGCAGCCACCACGCTGATAATCACCCTCTTCTGGTCGGGAGGCGTGGGGGTGATGACTTGTGCCTGCTCCGGCAGGACCACACTGGTCATCCCCCTGGAGGACGGCTGCTGCGGAGGGCAGAGCGACTGCATGTCGGTGCGTGTGCTGCAAATCTCTGAGAACGAGACCATAGCCACCCTCCAGGTGCCGGGCGACCTACCGCTTCCGGCCCTGCTGCCGGCCGTGGGTCTGCCTGCACCCTGCCCTGCCGCCACGCGTGTGGTGTCCCCCGCCCCGCTCCGTTCCCACAGCGGGCCGCCCCCCGGGGCGCGCTCGATGGTGATGAGGGTCTGATGCGGTGCCTGCTTTTTTGCGGTCGCCATATATCGTCAAACCCTCTAAAAACCAATCCATCATGTACAAGAAAACGCTGCTGTGCGCAGGTCTCGGCCTGTGGCTGGGCGCTGCGGCACAGCAAACCGACACCGTGAAGACCTCCACCCTGGGCGAGGTCTCCATACAAGCCCGCGCCGAAGGCATGAGCCGCATCGGCGGCGCCGAGAACGGGATGCAGATCGGGCAGGGCGAACTCTTCCGCGCCGCCTGCTGCAACCTCGGCGAAAGTTTCGTGACGAACCCCTCGGTGGACGTCAATTACAACGACGCGGCCGTGGGCGCACGCCAAATCAAGCTGCTGGGTCTCAGCGGCCAATACGTCCAGATGCTCACCGAGACGCAGCCCGCCTCCACCGGCGCCACCCTCCCCTACTCGCTCGGCTACGTGCCGGGGGCGTGGATGAAGTCCATCTCGGTCAGCAAGGGCGCCTCCAGCGTCAAGAACGGCCCCCAGAGCATCACGGGCCAGATCAACGTCGAATACCTCAAGCCCGACGACGAGCCCGCCGTGCAGTTCAACCTCTACGGCGACAGCCGCCGGAAGACGGAGTTCAATGCCGCCGTCAACCGCCACCTGAACAGCCGCCTGAGCACCGTCCTCCTGGCGCACTATGAGCACGACTTCGCCCACCACGACGCGGACGGCGACCTCTGGCACGACTCGCCGAACGTGCGGCAGCTGCACCTGATGAACCGCTGGAAGTATGTCCACGGGCGCTACATCATGCACGCCGGCTTGGGCTACCTGCAGGAGGAACGCGAGGGGGGCCAGCTGCTCAAGGTGGAGCATCCCTTCCGCATCCTGCTCGACGCGCGCCGCGCCGAGGCGTATATGAAGCATGCCTACCTCCTCAACCAGGAGCACAACACCAACATCGCCCTGCTGGCCAACGGCAGTTTCTACCGCCTGGACGGCACCTTCGGCCCGAAGAGCTACGGCGTGGACCAGCTGGACTTCAACAGCCAGCTGCTGCTGGAGCATGACTTCACGGCCGACCACAGCCTCTCCACCGGCCTCTCCCTCAACGCCGAGCGGCTGGACGAGGCGGCGGCGGCCCTGCATGGCGGGCGGCTGACCGAGGAGTACACCCCCGGCCTGTACGCCCAGTACACCTTCACCCCCTCCTACCGTTTCACCGCCATGGGAGGTATCCGCCTGGACTACAGCAGCCTGTACCAGCGTGCCTACGTCACGCCGCGGGTCCACCTCAAGTGGCTGCCCGCCGAGCGGCTGACCCTACGTGCCTCGGCCGGCAAGGGCTTTCGTACCCCTCACGCGCTGGCCGAGAACCACTACCTGCTGGCCTCCGGCCGCACGCTGGACATCGACAGCCTCCTTCCGCAGGAAGAAGCCTGGAACACAGGCATCAGCGCCGCCCTCTACATCCCCGTCGGCGAGCGCAACCTGCAGCTCTCGGCCGAGTACTACTACACCCACTTCCTGCACCAGGCCGTGGTGGACTATGAGACGCCGCTCCGCCTCGCCATCCACGACCTCGACGGGCGCTCCTTCTCCCACACCCTGCAGCTTGAGGCCAGCTACGAGTTCAGCGACGCGCTCTCGCTCCTGGCCGCCTTCCGGCTGAACCACGTGCGCTGCACCTACGGCGGGACGCTGCTGGAGAAGCCGCTGCAGAGCCGCTACAAGGGACTCCTCACCCTGGGTTGGAAGCCCATGATGGGCATCTGGCAGCTGGACATCACCCTGGCCCTCAACGGCGGAGGCCGCATGCCTGCGCCCTACACCCTGCCCGACGGCACACCCTCGTGGGACGACGAGTTCCCGGCCTATCCGCAACTGAACGTGCAGCTTACGCGCGAATTCCGCCATTTCTCCCTCTACCTCGGCGGCGAGAACCTGACCCATTACCGCCAGCCCTCGCCCATCATCCTGGCCGACGACCCCTACAGCCCCTCCTTCGAGCCCACCCTCATCTGGGGGCCCGTCCACGGCATCATGGCCTACGCCGGACTGCGCACCTCGTTCTGAAAGAATCATCACGCCTGAAGTACATAATAGAAACATTAATAATAACAACAAAGCACCATGAAACACAGCATCCTTATCGCCCTGATGGCCCTCATCATGGCCCCCGCCACCCTTTCGACCGCCACCCCCGCCGCACCCGCACCCGCCGGCCTGCGCGAGGCGGTGCTCATCCCCACCCCGCAGATGCACTGCCAGAGCTGCGAGAACAAGATTAAGAAGAACATGCGGTTCGAGAAAGGCGTGAAGCGCATCGAGACCGATTTGGAGACCCAGCACGTCACCATCACCTACGATGGCCGCAAGACCAACGTCAAAGCCCTGCAGGAGGGCATGAAGAAAATCGGCTACGAGACCAGGGTCGTCTCCGACCAGCCCGTGAAGAAGAAGCAGTAAACAGCCGAGGGGGGCCGCGCCAATGCGCGGCCCCCCTCGGCTTTATAGCGTGCTTTCGTCAGAACTGGTCGGCCACTCTGCATACCATAGCCTTGCGGCCCTCGGGCAGGCGCGACTTCGTACCGGCGTAGGGAGCCGTGGCGGGCATCTCGTCATGGTCGTTGAAGTGCTTGAAGAAGGTGTAGGTGGCGCAGCCGGCACCCCATTGGCCATTGCCATGAATGAAGCCGTCCCAGATGAGGTCGCCCTGCACCTTGAAGCTTTCATCCTCGTTGTAGATGAACTGGTAGCGGTCGGTGCGGAAGTGGATGCGCTCGCCAGGAGCGACGAAGCGGGTGTCGACGAGGTACATGGCCACATCCAGCACCACTTCGCCTGTGGTGTTGTTGAAGGTGCCCGACATCTCGATACTCTCTGCAAGGCCGTTGTAGTCATTCTGGTTGCCCCAAGCCTGCCCCACGGAGGGGTAGAGATCGACCACGCCGGAGGTGTTCCTGACAGGGGCGAAGTCCATCACGAAGCGCGAGGCGTAGTTGTCCGGGCTGGTCCAGTCGCAGCAGAGGGAGACGAGGTAGCGGTCGTTGGCTATGAGTGCGTTGAAGTAGACGCGTGCGGAGACCTCGTTGCCTTGCTCGTCGACCACTACGGCGTACACTTTCTGTGTGGCGCCGGAGGTGCCGCTGCCGAGGGTCCAGTGGGTGGCGGCGATGCCTTCGGCGGAGGTGAGCACGGAGGTTTGCGACAGCTGACCGCCGCCGCTGGCCACCACGAAACGCACCGTTCGGCCGGCGGCTACCACGGTGTTGCCCTCGCCATCGAAGGTGCGCACCTTCACGCGGAGCGGGTTGGCCAGGGTGTGGAACGCCTTGGCCACCTGGTTGTTGCCGCTGAGCATGGCGATATCCACGCCTTCCTGCGGCACCAGCGCGCCGGGCAGCCCGTCGGTGCCGGGGCAGTAGGTCACACGGATGATGATGCGCGAGGCGCCGGCTTCCACATTGACGCCTTCGCTCTCGTGGCCGGGCTCCTCTTCCTCGCCGGGCACGAAGCCGTAGGAGGTGCGCAGCAGCGCGTCGGTGGTGCTGCGGAGGCCGTTGTAGGCATAGAGCTGGCGCTTGAGCAGGTCGGAAGCCAGGTTCCAGTTGCCCTCGCCATCGAAGAAGTCGGTCTGGCCGCGCAGGTAGTCCACCACGGCATCGTAGGCGTTGAGCACCACGCCCATCACCTCTTCGGTGCTGATATTGACGATATCCACGCCGCTCTCGTCCACCACCCTACGCACCAGCGGCGTGAGGGCGGACACCATCACGGGGCTGATGTCGGCGCCGAGGGTGGTGAGGATGTTGTTCACCAGGCGGATGTAGAAGTCCACGATGGCCGACTCCTCGGTGCAGGAGAGGCGTATGGTGTAGGAGCCGCTCTCCGAGAAGGGGACGGTGACGGGGGTTCCGTAGCTGTTGTTGGCGGCGGTGCCGCTGAAGTTGTCCATGAAGGCATAGCGTCCGGCGGCGGTGACGGTGACGTCCTGCAGTTTGTTGCCGTCGGCATCGATCACCTCGCCGTAGTAGCTGGGGCAGTTGCCCGTGGTGCGGAGGGTGAGGTTGCCGTTGCTGGACTCGGCGATGAGGGGGTAGCAGTTGAGGAACGAGTTGGCATTGACGGCGGCGGCCTCGAGGCTCTCCTGGCCGGCGAATGCCTGCTCGGTCAGCTCACGCAGCAGGTTGTGCAGCATGGCGTAGAGCTGCGTGTTCTGGGAGCTGGTGAGGTCCATGCCGCGGCTCACGGCGTCCAGCACCGCCTCGCGGTAGGGCTGGTAGTTGCTGGCGCTCTCGATAACGGTGTATAGCGAGGCCAGGTCGGAGGCCGGGATGGGGCCGTAGAGGGGGTTGAAGGTCACCAGCGCACGGGCTGTGGACAGCGTATTGACGTGCACCACAGCGCCTTCGCTCACCGCACCGCGGTAGAGCATCAGCAGGTTGTCCTCGGCGTCGGTCACGGCGATGATCTGGGGCTTGGTGTTGTCGAATATCTTCACCGTGCAGGTGCTTTCGGCATCGTAGGCCACGCTCTCGCTCATGGTCTGCACACGCAGGCCGGAGGCATTGGGCAGCACACTCGTGTCCACCACCACATTGACGGTTACACTCTTGTCGATGGAGAAGAGGCTCTCTATCTTCTCGCACCCCTGCATGGCCAGGCTCACCACGGCCGCCAGCAGCAAATAGAAGGTTTTCTTCATGTTGTAGGTTTTTATTATATGATTAACACTTAATTAATTACCAGCATTCGGGGCGAAAATCCCGCCTCAAAAACGCTGCAAAGATACGCAACTTTCCGCTTTCGCGCAAGCGTAAATCCCATTTTGTTCATAAAATCCTCCTCCGTCGGCAGCGGCAGGGGGCACTCCGACACCGTGTCCATCCACCCCTCGCTCCCCTCCCCCGCGGCCCTCCGGCGGGGATGCCGCGGGGCGGTGTCGGGGCACTCTCGGAGCGAGGAAGAAGAGGGGAAGAAGAGGATGCCTGTTACATACTGGAAATCAGCGGAGTAGAAACGGGCCATTTTCGGTCTTTTTCTGGAATTTGAACGAAAAAAAACAGGATTTTCACCCCCCTTTCCGAGGGGGCGACAGGGGGTGTCGGCCAGGGGTGCCGGAAAAAAATATCCACCCATGTCGGAAAAAAAGCGTACCTTTGCACTCCTGTTCAACCGCATGCCTTGGAGAACATCAGCACATACTTCAGCCGCTGGCGCGGCCTGGTGGCCCTCGAACTGGAGGAGGAGCGGCAGGCCTACCGGCGCAGCCTCGAGGAGCGCGGCGCCTCGCTGGCCGGCACCATCCGCGAACCCTCGTGCCGCTACCCCGTAAGCCTCGGCAACCACGGCCGCAACGCGCTGAACCAGCTCACGTTGGACCTGCGGTTCGAGGTGGGCGAGGAGGAGGTGGAGCTCGACTTCGAGCCCGGCCGTCCCGTCACCCTCTTCTACCTTTCCGACAGCGGGGCCCGCGAAGTGCCGCACCAGTGCTATGTGGAGCGCGTGGGCGAGGGATGGATGACACTCTCCCTCCCCTCGCAGGCCGCCCTGCAAAGCCTCCGCGCCCTGGCGGAGCGCCACCTGCTGGGAGTGCAGCTGGGGGTGGACAACACCTCCTATCGCGTCATGACCGAGGCACTCGCCACCGCCGAACGGCGTGAGGACGAGCGCTTTGTGCGCCTGCGCGACGTGCTTCTCGGCCGCGCACAGCCCTCCTTCCGCCACACCCCAAGCCTCGCCTTTCCCTGGCTCAACCCCAGCCAGCAGGAGGCCATACAGAAGGTGGTGGAGTGCCAGGAGGTGAGCATCATCCACGGCCCCCCGGGGACGGGCAAGACCACCACCCTGGTGGAGGCCATCATCGAGACCCTCCAGCGCGAGACGCAGGTGCTCGTCTGCGCCCCGAGCAACGCGGCGGTGGACTGGATAAGCGAGCAACTCATGCGCCGCTCGGTGCACGTTCTCCGCGTGGGCAACCCCTTGAGGATGAGCGACGAGATGCTGGACTGCAGCTATGAGCGCCGCTATGCCGCCCACCCCGACTACCACGAGCTGTGGAGCATCCGCAAAGCCCTCCGCGAAGGGGCCTCCGGCGAGCAGGCGCACCGCCTCCGTAACCGGCAGACCGAGTTGGAAATCAAGATAAACGCCGACCTCTTCGACGAGGCTCGGGTGGTGAGTTGCACCCTCATCGGCAGCGCCTACCGCCTGATGGAGCGCCGCCGCTTCAGCACCCTCTTCATCGACGAAGCCGCCCAGGCCCTCGAGCCCGCCTGCTGGGCCGCCATCCTCAAGGCGGACCGCGTGGTGATGGGCGGCGACCACCAGCAGCTGCCGCCCACGGTGAAAAGCATGGAAGCCGCCCGCGGGGGCCTGGCGAGGACGCTGATGGAGCGACTCGTAGGGCTGCATCCGCGCTGCGTCAGCCTGCTGACCACGCAGTATCGCATGAACGAAGCCATCATGGACTTCCCCTCACGCTGGTTCTATCACGGCCGGCTCCGCGCCGCACCCGAGGCCGCCCAGCGCCTGATATCCCCCCTGGACACCCCCCTCACCTGGATCGACACCTCGGAATATTCCGAGCACTCCGATTATTCCGACGCCTCGGAGAAAAGGACCCGCACCGGAAGCCTCACCAACGCCCAGGAGGCACGCCTGGTGATCCACACCCTGCGCGACTATATCGACATGCTCTCGCCGCAGAAGATCGAGAGCGAACGCGTGGATTTCGGCATCATCACCCCCTACCGCGGCCAGGCACGCCTCATCCGCCGCCTGCTGAAGATGCAGCACTACTTCCGCCGCCTGCGCCGCCATATCGCGGTGGGCACCGTCGACGGCTTCCAGGGACAGGAGCGCGACGTCATCGTCATCTCGCTGGTGCGCGACAATGCCGCGGGCAGCATAGGCTTCCTGCGCGACCTGCGCCGCATGAACGTGGCCATGACACGTGCGCGGATGAAACTGATTATCGTAGGCAATGCCGCCACATTGAGCCGCCACCGCTTCTACCGCGAGCTGGTGGAGCACTTCCGTCGCCACGGCGAATTCGTCGAGGCAAGGCGCAGTGATACTTGACTGGAGGGGGCGAATGGCGGGTTACCTTTGTCCGCAGGCTATACCTCTATCTCGCCGCTGATGCGGTCGTCGCCCCAGACGGCGTACATGTTCGTGCGTCCCTCGTGGAGGGTCATCTTGCCGGCCTGCTCCAGGTGGAGGCGGTAGAAGACACATTGGTGGAGGCTGGCGCGGGAACAGACCACGTCGGTGGCGAACGCCTCGCAGGTAGGGGCGCCGCAGACACCGCAGTCTATCTGGGGCAGGTGCTCCTTCATGCGCACTATCTTCTCCATTTTCTCCAGGGCTTTGCCGATATCGGAGTCCAGCACCATCATCGACCGCGGCTGCACCTCGCCCACGAGCGAGTGCTCGATGAGGTAGTCCTTGTACTTGTCCATCTCGCGGTCGCGGGGCATCTCGCCGTTGCGCTCGCGCTCGGCGGCCTTGCGGGCGCGGGTGTACATGCGCTCGCCACAGAGGAATCGGTTGTCGCACGAGAGGAGTGCGCCGGCGCAGGACTGGTCGCAGGCGCGCAGTTCGAGGAATTCCACGCCCTCCACCTCGTCGTTTTCCAGCTTGTCCAGGAAGTCCATCACGTTCTCGATGCCGTCGATGGCGTAGGAACGCTTGGCGGTGCAGATGCGGCGCTCGCCGTTGGTGAGGGTGGAGAGGACGGCGTCGGCCGAGAGGCGCTGGCGCGAGAGGGGCTTGTACTGGTGGTCCTTGCCCAGCTCTTTTATCTTTTTATACACCCTGTTGTAGAGCAGGTTCATGTTGATGACCCCGTCGATGAGGCTTTTCTCCTCGCCGACGGGCGCCTTGACGGCGGCGATCTTGGCGGCGCAGGGGGTGATGTAGAAGAGGCCTATCTCCTCGCGCGGTATGCCACGGGCGGTGAGTTCCTGCACGGCGTACATGGCCGAGAGGTCCAACGGCACCTTGATGGGCATGACATTCTCGGCCAGGGAGGGGTATTTTATCTGTATCAGCCGCACGATGGCCGGGCAGAAGGAGGAGATGAGGGGCATCTTGTCGGCGTTTTCGCGGGCATAGCGCTCCTTGGCGTCCTTGTAGATCATGGCGGCCGACTCGACCTCCATGACGTGTGCGAAGCCCAGCTCGCGCAGGGTGGCATAGACGCGCGAGACGCTTATGTCGTCCGGGAACTGGCCCATGAAGACGGCCGGCAGGAGGGCCACCGAGTGGGAGTACTGTCGGAACGCCTCGAAGTCGTCGTCCTTGATGGCGATGGCCTGGGCGGGGCATACCTCGTAGCACTTGCCGCAGTCGATGCAGCGGTGCTCCTGGATGGAGGCCTTGCCGCCATGGATGCGCACCGCTTCGGTGGGGCACACCTTCATGCACCGCGAGCAGCCTATGCAGTGCTCCTCCTCAATCTGTAAAGCGTGATAAAAAGCCATCGTCTCTTCAATATATCTAATTAAATACAACCCTACCGGAAATCGACTTCCATCTCGACGGTGGTGCCGACGCCGACCTCGGACGCGACGTTGAGGCGGTCCACATTCTTCTCCATGTTGGGCAGGCCCATGCCGGCGCCGAAGCCCATGTCGCGCACCTCGGGCCGTGCGGTGGAGTAGCCTTCCTGCATGGCCAGCGCGATGTCGGGGATGCCGGGCCCGCGGTCGGCCACGACCATGCGTATCTTGTCGGCGTCGATATCGACCGACACGGTGCCGCCGTAGGCGTGGGCGATGGCGTTCACCTCGGCCTCATAGAGGGCCACCACCACACGCTTCACCACCTGCGGGTTCACATTGAGCTGCTTCAGCGTCTTCTTGACAGAGGAGGAAGCCTTGCCGGCATTGACAAAGTCGCCCTCCACAACGGTATATTCCTGGTGCATGGCTGTGGGGTTTAATAGAGGGGTTTGAGACCTGCCTGGTAGAGCAGGCCGCAGGTTTTGAACATCGAATAGGGGCAGCAGATGAGGACCATGTCGTTCTCCTCGGCCAGCTCCACCATGTCTTCCGTGGGCCGCTTGCCGCGGACGAAGACGACGACCTCGAGCGTCGCCATGTCGCACGTGCGGATGGTCTGCACGTTGCACAGGCCGGTGACCAGTATGGGGGTGTCCTTGAGGGTGAGCACGTCGCTCATCAGGTCCGACGCAAAGGCATGCTCGACCTCCATGTCGAGCCTCTCCTGGCCCAGGGCGACGGTGGCGCCCAGCGTGTCTACGATTTCCTTGAGGGTCATAGTGTGGTTCTTGTTGGTGTTTACAGGATTTGAAAGTGCAAATATACGACTATTTTTCAAACCCCGCGGAAAAACTTTCGCCGCCGTCCCCCCGCCCCGCCCCGCAGCCGTTGCCCTGCAACGGTTTGCACCCCGCAGAAAATTTTCCGTCCACTCCGCCGCCCAAGTCACCCCGAAGCACATGGCGGCGACAGTCCCAGCAAGGGACGCAACAGTACAGACAGGGGCGGAATCACGGCACGGCATAAGTCCCCGCAGGGGACGCAGGAATATAGACAGGGGCGGAGCGCAGCGGAGCCCCTGGGAAACGGCACACCCATACTCGGAACCCCGGAGGGGTGACAGGAGCATGGCCAAATGCCTCCTTCCACCCCTCCGGGGTTCCAACCATACCATGCACCGTTACAGGGGTTACGGCCTGCGGCCTCCACCCCTGCCTGTACTCCTGTCAGCCCTCCGGGCTTCCGGCTGCCGCACGCAACACAGTGGCGATGCAAAACATAGCGGCGGCAGTCCCCGCAGGGGACGCAGCAGTACAGACAGGGACGTAATCACGGCACGGCATAAGTCCCCGCAGGGGACGCAGGAATATAGACAGGGGCGGAGCGCAGCGGAGCCCCTGGGAAACGGCACTCACATACTCGGAACCCCGGAGGGGTGACAGGAGCACGGCCAAATGCCTCCTCCCACCCCTCCGGGGTTCCAACCATACCATGCACCGCTACAGGGGTTACGGCCTGCGGCCTCCGCCCCTGCCTGTACTCCTGTCAGCCCTCCGGGCTTCCGGCTGCCGCACACACAATACTCCTCCACAGGGGTTACGGCCTACGGCCTCCACCCCTGCCTGTATTCCTGTCAGCCCTCCGGGCTTCCGGCCACAACCCCTGTCCGCCCCCCTGTCCCTCCTGTGGGCCTCCGGCATCCGCACCCCATTCCCAACGGCATTTTCTTGAAAATTTTTCGGGAAAAATGCGGATTTTTTGCCAATTTCCGCCGATGGTAATCCGCACATTGCCAGCGGCTTGAACGCATCCTCTTCTTCCCCTCTTCTTCCTTGCGCCGGGAATGGGCCGACTTCGGACGCAATATAATCCGGCATCGGGCGTTGTATAACAGGTGGACCCCTCGGGGCGACACCGGACACTATTCACGTACAACAACCTAAAA
>JAGAYN010000049.1 GCA_017940465.1 Bacteroidales bacterium
AATAAATCACTGGGACACCAAGCCCGTTTGCATATAAAACGCGAATCAGGCGGCTTTTCTTTTGCCTGATTCTGACTGCGTAGCAAAATATTTTTATGCGTCTGTGTGTAAATCAAAAATTTTTATGTAAATTTGCAGCCGCTAAAAGACTGAAGAGTATGAACGAATATGAGCATCTGAAGATAGAGGAGCGCGGCACGGTGGCCATCATGACCATCAGCGCCCCCAAGAGCCTCAACGCGCTGAACAGCGCCATCCTTGGCGAGATCGGCGAATACCTGGACGAGTTCGACACCTCGCAGTTCCGCTGCCTCATCGTCACCGGCGACGGGGAGAAGAGCTTTGTGGCGGGAGCCGACATCAGCGAGATGGCTACCCTGGGCCCCGAGCAGGGCAAGACCTTCGGCCGCCGCGGGGCGGAGGTGTTCCGCAAGCTGGAGACCCTCCCCTGCCCCGTCATCGCGGCAGTGAACGGCTTCGCCCTCGGCGGAGGCTGCGAACTGGCCATGGCCTGCGACATACGCCTCTGCTCCGACAACGCCCGCTTCGGCCAGCCCGAGGTAGGCCTGGGCATCATCCCCGGTTTCAGCGGCACGGTGCGCCTGGCCCGCCTGGTGGGCATGGGCATGGCCAAGCAGCTCATCTACAGCGGCAAGCCCGTCAAGGCCGACGAGGCCCTCCGCATCGGCCTCGTGCAGGCCGTCTACCCCCAGGCCGAACTGATGGACAAGGCGCTGGAACTGGCCGGCCAGATTGCCGCCAACGCCCCGCTGGCCGTCAGCGCCGCCAAGCTCTGCATCAACACCACCTTCGACATGGACGCCGAGGAGGCCATAGCCTTCGAGAACCAGGCTTTCGGCATGTGTTTCAGCACCGAGGACCAGAAAGCCGGCATGAAAGCCTTCCTCGAGAAGGGCAAATGCGAATTCCAGGGAAAGTAACTTATCAACAATAAAAAAAATACACCAATGAAAATCTGTGTTATCGGAACCGGCACCATGGCCAAGGGCATTGTGAAAGCCTTCGCCGCAAAGATGCCCGTCGTCATGAAAAGCCGCACGCAGGCCAGCCTGGACAAGGCCATGGCCTCCATCGAAAAAGGCTACGCCAAACTGGTCGAGAAGGGCAAGATGACCCAAGAGGCCGCCGACGCCCTGATGAAGAACATCACCACCACCACCGACTACGCCACCTTCGCCGACGCCGACCTCGTCATCGAAGCCGCCGTCGAGGAGATGCAGCTCAAGAAGGATGTCTTCACCGAACTGGACGGCATCTGCAAGCCGGAGACCCTCTTCGCCACCAACAGTTCCAGCCTCTCTATCACCGAGATTGCCGCCTGCACCAAGCGCCCCGCCCAGTTCATCGGCATGCACTTCTTCAACCCGGCCGACCGCATGGCGCTCGTGGAGGTGATCCGCGGCCAGCTGACCAGCGACGAGGTGGTGAAGTGCATCATCGACCTCAGCAAGCAGATCGGCAAGGAGCCCGTCAAGGTGAAGGAGGCCCCCGGTTTCGTAGTGAACCGCATCCTCATCCCGATGATTAACGAAGCCTGCGGCATCCTGGCCGACGGCATCGCCACCGCCGAGGACATCGACAAGTGCATGCAGCTCGGCGCCAACCACCCCATGGGTCCCCTCGCCCTGGCCGACCTCATCGGCAACGACGTGAACCTGGCCATCATGGAGGTGCTCTACAACGAGTTCGGCGACCCGAAGTACCGCCCGCACCCCCTGCTCCGCAAAATGGTACGCGCCGGCCTCCTCGGCCGCAAGACCGGCGAAGGCTTCTACAAATATTGATGCCTTGCCCACATAGCAACAACAACGCGCCGGAGCGGCCTTAGGGCCGCTCCGGCGCGTGTTATACATGCTATTGTTGTAAAACGTAGTGGGTACTGCGACCACCCGAGGGGGCTTTGTTCAATATCCCCTTTTCAATCAGGTCTGCAATGTCGCGCAAAGCCGTGTCGGGCGAACAGTGGCATATCTTGGCCCACTTGCTGCTGGTGAGTGGACCCTCGAAGCCGTCGAACAGCCGATTGATCATCTTCCGCTGACGTTCGTTGAACGCCATGTCTGTATGGCGACTCCAGTACTCAGTCTTGCCAAGCACATGATGCAAACCCTGTTCAGATACAGCGATGGCCGCGTCAATGCGTTGCAGAAACCATACAATCCAATTGGTGATGTCAAGACCGCCACATGAAGCCTGCTCCAGCATGGCATAATATTCCTTACGGTTGTTGAGTATTTCCGACGATACACTGTAGCACAATACTCTGTCGCTATTGCTGCGGGCAATAAGCATGTCGGTGAGCGTACGCGTCAGGCGACCGTTGCCGTCATCGAAGGGATGAATGACGACAAACCACAGGTGCGCCACAGCGGCCTTAAGCAAATGGCGTGCGGACTGGTCGCCGTTGAACCACTGGATGAACCTTTCCATTTCACCCGGAACAGCCTCCGAAGGAGGTGCCTCGTAGTGGACCCTTTCCTTGCCCATCGGACCCGACACCACTTGCATCGGTTCCTCGCCCTGACGCCAGTCGGCCACAGTAATGTGGTACATGCCGCTTCGACCTGTGGGAAATAACGCCGCATGCCAGTCGCAGAGCCGTTCCTTGCTCAAAGGCTCTTTGCAATTCCTCACGGCATCGACAGCCACCTGCACGACTCCTTCGGTGTAGTGGTCGCCAACCTTGGGAAATGGCATGCTCACTCCCAGATGGCGGGCGATAGAGGAGCGCACAGAATCCCTGTTCAGTTGTTCACCCTCTATCTCGGAGGAATGGAGTACATCGGCGGTCATCGACTCCAAGGCCGTTTGCTGCCGTGTGTCGAAACCTGCCGCCGTCAGCATTCCCATCAGCCGTGATTGGTGTTCCTGCACCGAAACCAACACTTCGTTGACGGCATCGTCATTCCACGTAAATTTCGGCCAACCAGACTGTTGCCACACATATAAGGCTTTCCTTCTCGTTTCTTTCATGCGGCAAATATACGAATTATTCTCCGCATCTATGCGGAGAATAATGTTTTTTTCTCCGCACCACCATTTCGACGTGCCGTGTATTAAAAGCGCCGGAGCGGCCTTTCGGCCGCTCCGCTGCTTTTGGATACTTTGCAGGGCACAAGATTATGCCTCGGCAATGTGGTTTATTGCGGATAAATGTCTTTATAAATGGCTTGAAAGGTGGCGGTGGTGGTGGCGGTGAAGGTGCGGACAGGGTCGGTGATGCCGTCCGACCAGCACTCGAACCGGTACAATTTCCCATCGTGCATCAGGTATTCGTATTCCCCTGCATAGCTGGCACGGATCGTAACCTCGCTACCGGCTGTGTATACGCCTTCTCCGTATACAACGCGGTCGTCGGTAGGGATATTGCAGCTGACCTTGATGTTGCAAAGCTGGGGCGTACTGCCAGTGCCGTCGCTGTAGTGTATATACTTGGTTTCCACATAATTGCTGTAGTCGATTCTTTGCGTGGTTACATAATCCCCGTCGTAGGTGAGGGTATATGGGATGACTTTTTCATCATCATCGTAATCATATTGAATTCTGTATTCGGTAACATTGTTGAGGCTCATATATTCATACATAAAAGTGCCAATCAATGCCACGTCCTTGTACACCGTCCGCAAAGGATTGGGTCTGTCATCGTATGAATAGGTTCTGATACCATCACCAATGTTGCCGTTGTACCAATCCACCACCTTGACCACATTCCCGTTCTCCCATGTGAGTTCCTCGACGCTTTGGGAATTTTCGAGACTACGTTTGACCAGCTCGCCCGCAGCGTTGTACTCGTAGGTGTAAGTCCTGGTGCTGCCATTGTAGGATTCGTAGGCGCGTGTCAGCCTGTCACCGTCGTACTGGAGGGTAGTGGTGATGGATTCGCCATGGAGGTTGTCGGGTTTGAGAGCCATCAGTTTGCCATTCTCATAGGTGAAATCGTAGTACCATTTGAGATTGTCATCAATGTCGTACTCTGACCAGCGCTTCAGTTGCCCGTTCTCCCATGTGAATTTGTACCGGAAGAAATCCCCACTTGAATGGGAGTTCCCCTCGCCTGCCGGGTAATATATCAATTCATCCACCCACACGACGCGCTTTGTTCCATCGTCGGGCGGGTTTGCGGGGGTGGTCTTGTTGTCGTCGTCCTTGCTGCATGAGGTCAATGCCAGCATTGAGACAAGGAACACGGTGGACATCAGTTTTTTTGTTGTCATAGGCATTATCCCTTATACGTGTCGGGCGCAACTTTTTGTTTTCCGACCCTCCAACGGAATGATTATCACTATCAAAAAAGAAAGGCATGAGGTTATGTGCTCATGTCGTCTTTTATCAGGTATCGCCAAACACCTTTGCTGGAACGAATTTCTGGGGAACATATCTCACGCCTGACGATATGCTATAGGTATAGCATACACATACAAGCGAAAAGCATGAATGCTCACTCCCCCAGCTTAGAACTTTGGCGAAATTCGATAAAAGGGACAATATTGCAATGCCAATCTTGCTTACACTTTCGCTCTCGAAAGCGGGTGCAAAATTACACATAAAAATCGGACTGGCAAAAAATTTTCTTTTGCCGGTCCGTAAAAAATCTATTTGAGGTATTTTTTATTTGGCTTCTATCGATTGCACCAATTGATGCAAGTAGGCATCAGATACGTTGTCAATCTCTGACTTGTCATATATCGACATCAAGGTTATTTGTATTGCATCGGGTGTTTGCTGAAGGTTGTAAGTAATCACTCTGGCACCGCCGCTCTTGCCCTTTCCTTTAGAGGCTATAGCCATACGATGTTTGTAGGTGTTGTGCCCTAATGATTCCCCACTGAAGGGATTTTGCTCCAATTCATCAAGAAACCTGTCGTAGTCATTGGGAAAGGATTTGTATTTCTTTGCCAAAAGCTTTGCACGTTTCTCGAATTCCGGCAGGTAGTAGAATGTTACCTTCATCGGATTTCTCTATGCAAAAAGCTGTCGGGCATTCTTTTTGGTTTCTCCTGCATGCAACTCACGGAAAGCCTGTTTCAGGCTGCTGCTTACCATGTCCTGCTGTGCGGTTTCTGTCTGGTTGCCGACGAGATCCTCCAAGGCTGCGGACACCTGCTCCTGTAGCCAACGCTGCAGTGATGAGTCGTCAGGGAAAACGGGACGCGCTTTTTGAACCAATGTGTCGTTCAATACGATATTGTAGGTGCACATAATTATCCGATTATATTTCCGACTGCAAAGATACGAACAAAAACCGGACTGGCAAAATTTTTCTTTTGCCGGTCCGTAAAATGCGTAATGCAGATTCATTATGCCGATTACTGTTCTGCCTTTATTTCTTCAAGATAAGCTTCTATCTGTTCGGCGAGTTCCGGCAAATCCTGCATCAGAACCTCCTGTACGACAGCGGGCTTAATTTGAAAATACTCATGTGTGATATAATTCCGCATTCCGACAATCATCTTCCATGGTGTGGCCGGGTGGTTTTCACGGAACTCGAATGTCAGCATGTTGGCCGCCTCACCGATGATTTCAATATTCTTCACCACGGCATAATAACGCATATCGTCGGCCAACAACATATCCATCGTCACACCGTTCATGTAACGATTGATTCTATCGATGGACTCCTTGATATGCACCAATCGTTCGATGTCACGTGCTGGTTCTCTCATATATCAGTTTTTTTTCATGTTCGGCACTTTCTTGGGCAAATGGCAACAGACATCCGTCGGCCACCAAATCGACTTCCTTATTGAGCAATTCCTTTAAATCGGCATACATGCCGAAGAATTTCAGTCCGATACGCTGTGTATGGTCAAGTTCGACAAGGATGTCCACATCGCTGTCCTCGCGCTGGTCGCCGCGGGCGTAGGAGCCAAAGAGCCACGCCTTCGTCACGGGCTGCGTGGCGAAGTATTCGGCGATGGTTTTTGCTATTTCCTGTGTGCTCATTTCAAAGTGCAAAGGTACGAACAAAAACTGGACTGGCAAAAATTTTTCTTTTGCCAGTCTGTTTTTCTCCCTCTATAAAAGGTTATCCTTTCACCATCTCTGCTATGGTGTCTATCATCTTTTTGGCAGGTTCCAACTTATTCTTCAGTTCTTCCGGTTCTACTTCATAGAAACAGTTGTAGTCGCTCTCTTCCCGCATGATTTCCAGTTGCCTATACAAGTTGCCTGTCTGCTTGGGGAATACTCCTGTTGCCACATAATGAAGACAAAACTGCGTGTATGCTCCTTTGTGCGACTTGATTCGGTAGCCGTCATGAATCAGTAGCGCATTGACAGCATGGAACAAGGCATAGTAAACCCGACCGGCAGCCCCGCTCCATTGTTCCACAGCCATCATGTAATCCGCCTCTTTCATGGTACGATAGGCTTTCTCGATTTCCATGCGGACTACCAACGCTCTTTTTTCATCATCCAAACTCATCGCAATACAATTTTATCTTCTTCAACATTGTCGTGGAAAGGAACATAGTCCCATGACCTCCAATCTTTCTTCGTATATATGTGTGCGTTGATTTCTGCATCGATTTCAAGGCCCATAGCGAAAAGCGGATAACTGTAATTGTCGAAATCCGCTCCTTGAACGGTATTTTTGTCCAGCAGTATCAGCAGGTCGTAGTCGCTGTCGGGACGGGCGTCGCCGCGGGCACGCGACCCATATAGCCACAACGAAGCGCCCTCCGGCAGTACCTGGCCGGCGACTTCCATTATTCGTTTTATGACTTCTTCTTGTTCCATTTCCGACTGCAAAGGTACGAACAAAAACCGGACTGGCAAAAAATTTTCTTTTGCCAGTCCGGATAATAATGGGTTTCAGGTGCTGTGTACCCAGCGGCCGAGGGTGCGGAGGTAGCGGCGGTAGGCACGGTAGGTGGCGTCGGCTTCGAGGATGGGCCAGAGGCGGGGGTGCCGGCGGCAGAGGTCTTCGCAGCGGCGCGCGAGGCGCATGAATTCGCGCACGTTGGGGTGCCAGTAGACCATCTCGTCCGGGTCGAGCCAGCACACGTCCTCGAATTCGATGTCGTCGGCCTCGTCGGGGAGGACGAATGAGGTGGCGCTGATCATCTGGTCCAGCGCCTGCAGGTGCTGTCCGCGCTCCCAGCAGCGGTCGGCCTCGTGCTCGAGGCAGCGGCACTCTTCGCGCCGCAGCAGGCATGTGCCGTAGTAGTTCCTGTCGCCTTCGCGCAGGTCGCCGTGGCACTTGCGCAGGGTGCTGCCGTAGTCGTCCACCTTGCGCCATTCGCTGGGCACCACGTTGAGGCGGTGGCCGTCGCTCCAGGCGACCATTCGTTTGTTGATGCGGATCGGTTTGTGGTTGTGTGTCATAGATTTTTGGTTTTTAAATGGGTCAAACAACTCGCTGCGCTATGGGGCGCAACATCCCCTGCATCGGGTCCTTTTCGGGGTGCCCGGCATGGCAGTATTTTTCCAAAAATCTATGATTGTGTGCTACTTAACGCATATCGTGCGGTCGGTTCTATCGGTGCAAAGATACAACTTTTTTATTTTTCTCTGAAAAAAAACAAAATATGTCCGGAATTTTTCGTATATTTGCACTATCGTCTTATGACCTTCGTCAAGATCTAATGCATTGAGGACATGCATCGTACACACCTTTCTCTGGACGATAATTCCATCATTTTTCACAACCAACTGGTTCTGTGGGCAATACAAATCCCGGGTTATAGAACAGTTATAGAACAATTAAAGAACAGTTAAAGAACAGACCTCCGGAATACCTACAGGACAGCAGGTGGATAGCTGCAGGATTGCAGGCGGATGTATAGGGAATGGCGTCTGGATGCCGGGAGGCTACGCCCCGTAGCGCCGCATCCAGGTCATCTGCTTGCGGGCGTAGTGCCAGGTGTTGAGTTTGATTTGCGCGACGGCCTCCTCGAGGGTGGCCTGGCCGTCGAGCACGGGGAAGAGCTCGCTGTAGCCTACGGTGCGCAGGGTGGGCTGGTGGCGCAGGCGGGAGAGGGAGCGCACCTCGTCCAGCAGCCCGTCGGCCATCATGCGGTCCACGCGGAGGTCGATGCGCGAACGCAGTTCGGAGGCTGGCAATGCGAGGAGGCGCACCTCGGTGGCGAAGGGGCGCACGGCGGGACGTCGCGCGGCGATCACCTCGCTGTAGGGGCGTCCGGTCATGTGGTACACCTCCAGGGCGCGCTGCAGCCGCACGGGGTTGCGCAGGTCGACGCGGGCATAGTACTCCGGGTCCACCCTCCGCAGCAGCATCCGTTTCTCCTCAAGGGGCATCTGCTGCAGGCGCAGGCGCAGTTCGGGCGTGGGGTCGGGCATGGGGGAAACGCCGTGGAGCAGGGCGTCGATGTAAAGGCCGCTGCCGCCGACGGCTACAACGACGGGGTGGCGGCGGAAGAGCTCCTCCAGCAGGCGCAGGGCATCCTGCTCGTAGGTCGAGATGTTGTAGGGGTCGGTCACCGCGCGGCAGGCGATGAAGTGGTGCCTGGCGGCCGCCAGTTCCTCCTCCGACGGGCGTGCCACACCGATGCGGAGCTCGCGGTAGAACTGGCGCGAGTCGCAGGAGATCACCTCCGTGTCCAGTTCGCGGGCCAGCCGTACGGCCTCGGCGGTCTTGCCCACGGCCGTGGGGCCTGCGATGACGATGAGTCGGTTCTCCATCGGATTCCGTAGCCCTGTGCAGCGCGGGCGCTACTGTTTGTTCTGCAACACCATGTCGAACTGATCCCAGAACTCGGGGAACGACTTGTCCACCACCCCGGGATTCTCGATCTGCATCTCGGGGAACACCAGTCGCAAAGGCGCGAAGGCCATGGCGATGCGGTGGTCGCCCCAGGTGCGGACAGGCTCGGTGGAATGGAGGGTGGCGGGGTGGATGGTCATCTCGTCGCCGCTGGAGGTCACCTTGCCGCCCATGCGTTCCAGCTCGGAGGCGATGGCTTCCATGCGGTCGCTCTCCTTGAGGGCTATGTTGCTCACTCCCTTGAGGGTGGCCTTCACCTTGACAGCCGCAGCAGCCACGGCAAAGGTGGGCACGAGGTCGGGACAGTCGAGGCAGTTGAACTGCACCGCCTTCGGCACCTCCGCCCCACCCTGCAGGGTGATGGAACGCCCCGCCGCGCGGTAGGGTGAGCGGACTTCGGTGGAGGTGACGCCGAGGAGGCGGAAGAATCGGTCGGTGGCGCTGTCGCCCTGGCAGGAGTCGAGCTGCAGACCCAGCAGGCGGATGCGCAACTCGGGCCGCAAGAGGGCCATGGTGTAGAAGTAGGATGCCGACGACCAGTCGCGCTCGATGCTTATGGTGGCCGCCTTGGGACGTCCGGAATAATGGTTCACATAGTAGGTGCGCCCGTTGGAGGAACGCCGCACATCGATGCCGGCCTGCCGCAGGGCGTCGCAGGTCATCTCGATATAGGGGCGCGAGGTGGGCCGCTGGGTCATGGTGAGCGATATGCCTTCCGGCATGCGGGGCGCAATGAGCAGCAGCGAACTGACATACTGGCTGCTGAGCAGCGGGTCCACCGTCACGGTGCGCTTCGTCGGCACTCCGCCTTGGATATTCACCGGGAGGAAGCCCTCCTCGCCGGTGCATTCCACACGCAGTCCCATCTGGCGCAGCGACTCTATCAGGGGCGCCATGGGACGTTGGCAGAGGCGTTCGTCGCCGGTCAGGATATGGTGCCCGGGGGTGATGGCCAGCAGCGGCATCAGAAAGCGGGCCACGGAGCCGGCATTGTCGCAATAGTAGACGTGGTCGCCCCCGGCTTCCAGCTGCGCAAGCATGCGACGCAGCAGGCGGGTGTCGCCGGAAGTGGAAAGCTTGTTGATGCGGAAATGGCCCCCTGTGAGGTGATTGATCATGAGCCAGCGGTTGCTCATGCTCTTCGAAGCGGGCAGGGTGATGCGTATGTCGTTGGTCTTCATGTGCTATTCGCTGATATTGTATGCCTTCAGTTTACGGTAGAGCGAGCGCTCGGATATGTGCAGGTCGGCGGCGGCCTGCTTGCGGTTGCCATGGTTCTGCTCCAGGGCGCGGATGATGGCGCGGCGCTCGCGGTCCTCGAGGCCCAGGACCTCGTCCTCGATTATCTCCGGCGTCAAGAACTCTTCCTCATCCTCCGCCGAGGGGGGCGTTGGGGGAAGGTAGGGGCTGTGCGGATCGACGGGAAGGCTTCCGCTCCGGGCCAGCTGCGATACCATCTGGCGAAGGTCATTGATTTCGTTGCGCATCTCGTTGATCATCTGCCCCATGGTGAGTGCCTTCAGGAGGAGTTCGCGGTCGGTTATCTGGCTGCCGCCTGCCGATGGCTGCCCGCTGTCCACCACGGCGGGCATCTTCTCGGTGGGGATATAGGAGAGGTAGTTCTGCAATATCTCAGGGGTGATGCTGCGTTCCGTCTCCACTACGGCTATCTGCTCGGTAATATTCTTCAGTTCACGCACATTGCCATACCAGGGGTAGTCCATCATCATGCGCTTGGCCGGCTCGGTGAGCACTATGGGTGGCATGTGGTACTTCTCGGCCACATCGGAAGAAAACTTGCGGAACAGGAGCGGGATGTCGTCCTTACGCTCGCGTAACGGGGGGAGATATATGCTGATTTGGTTGAGGCGGTAGTAGAGGTCCTCGCGGAAACGCCCCGTGCGCACGGCCTCGACTATATCGACATTCGTGGCCGCCACCACGCGTACATTTATCTTTTGCGAAGTGGAACTTCCCACAGGTATTATCTCCCCGTTCTCCAACACGCGGAGCAACTTTACCTGCATCGCCAGGGGCAGCTCGCCGATCTCATCAAGGAATATCGTGCCACCGTCGGCTTCCTCGAAGTATCCTTTCCGGTTTTTGTCGGCACCTGTGAAGGCGCCCTTTACATGTCCGAAGAGTTCACTCTCGATAGTCCCTTCGGGAATGGCGCCGCAGTTCACCGATATGAGCCCCTTGCCCCCGCGGGCATGCTTGCGGGCGGAGTTCTCATGGATGATACGTGAGAAGATATCCTTGCCGACACCGCTTTCTCCCGTGATGAGTATGGAGAGGTCCGTGGGGGCCACCTGGATGGCCTTGTTGAGGGCAAGGAGCAGTTTGGGGTCGTTGCCTATGATGTCATATCTGAGTTTGAGGGATTGTATGTCCATGGTATCCTATTAACTGATAACGCGGTGCAGCATCAACCCGATGTCGCGCCGCAAGTCTATGAGCTGTTTTTTCTCCTGCAACAGGGCGAACATCTCGTCGCCCCCCGAGGCCATGCGCATGCGCTGTGCATTGTCGGCGATGCGATTGTCGAGGCATTTGAGTTTGAAGCTGAAGAGGGCCTCCGTGATATCCTCCTGCAACTTGTCCTCCAACCGCGGGACATACACCTGCTTCTTGCGCCAGCTGTCGCTGATACGGTAGGTGTCCACCATGAGGGATATGGCGAACTGGCGCAGGGGTTCGTCGTCGACGGTGATGAAATAGGTAGGGTCCATCTCGCCACCATTGTCGACTGCCTCGGCGAAGTGGGAGTAGATCTGCTGGCAGAGCGGATGGGTGAAGGAGAGTTCGTCGTCCTGTAGGTCATTGACAATCAACTCGGCCAGAGGGTGAGTCTCGGGGTGCTTGTCGCCACTCTCGTCGGGCACCATCACCTCTATGGGGTGGTCGGCATAGTTGAGCAGGAGCGATATGAGGTGCATCTCGCAGGCATCCGGAGGGGGTGTGGAGGGATGCGGGGCGGCCACGGGGGCGGATGGCGCCGCGCCGGCTGCCTGTTCCGACACGGCCGGAGCCGGGGCGGGGGCGGGTTTCTCTTCGTATGCCTTCAGGCGGTTGCGGTTGATGGCCTTGGAAAGCTCGGAGGACAGGGCCTCTTCCGGCACCCCCAGCAGGTGGGAGCACTGGGCGATGTACTCGGTACGCTCCAGCAAGTCGGGCACCAAGGCGATGGTATCCACCGTGTCCTTCACCAGTTCCGCCTTGCGTATGGGGTCGTCCTTCACGCCTTCGAGCTGCACCCGCGTCTTGAACATGATGAAATTCTCCTCGTGCTGCGCCAAGTAGTCCTGCAGGGCTGCCGACCCATGCTTCTGGGCATAGCTGTCCGGGTCTTCGCCATCGGGGAAAAGCACGAGGCGTACGTGCATGCCTTCGGTGAAGAGCAGGTCCACGGCCCGCAGGGCCGCCTTGATGCCGGCCGGGTCGCCGTCGTAGAGCACGGTGACGTTCGGCGTGTAGCGCTTGATGAGACGTATCTGCTCCACCGTCAGGCTGGTGCCGCAACTGGCCACGGTGTTTTCCACTCCCGACTGGTGCATCGACACCACGTCGATGTTACCTTCCACCAGATAGCACTTGTTGGCCTTGGCTATGGCCGACCGAGCCTGGTAGAGCCCGTAGAGGGTGCGGCTTTTGTTGTAGATGTCGCTGTCGGGCGAATTGACGTATTTGGCCGCCTGCTTCTCCGAACTCAGTATGCGACCGCTGAAGCCCAGCACGCGGCCCGAGATGCTGTAGATGGGGAACATCACGCGTCCGCGGAAGCGGTCGTAGCTCTTGCCGGTATCTTCCTTGAAGATGGTGAGGCCGGTCTTCTCGAGCACCGCGTCGCTATAGCCGCTCTTGCGGGCGTGGTCGGTGAAGTTGCTCCACTCGTCGAGGCAGTAGCCCAGCCCGAAGCGGCGGATGATCTCGTCGCTCATGCCGCGCGAATGGAAGTAGGAGAGGCCGACGGCGCGACCCATCTCGTTCCCGGACAGCAGGTCGGCGAAGTACTTCTGCGCGAATTCCGTGACGTGGAACAGCGCGTCTCTCTCGCTCTGCCGTTCGCGTTGTTCGGCGGTCTGCTCCTCCTCGTGTATCTCGATGTTGTATTTCTTGGCCAGGTAGGTGAGCGCCTCGGGGTAGGTGAAGTGCTCGTGCTTCTTGAGGAACCCCACCACGTCGCCCGCCTCGCCGCAGCCGAAGCACTTGTAGATGCCCTTGGACGGCGAGACATAGAACGACGGCGTCTTCTCGTTGTGGAACGGGCAGCAGCCTATGTGGTTGGCGCCGCGCTTCTTGAGCGAGACGAAATCGCCTATCACCTCCTCGATGCGGGCGGTGTCCATGATGCGTTGTATGGTCTCCTGGTCTATCATTTCGGAGGTGCAAAGATACGATTTTTTTCCGACATGGCGGCAGGAAATATGCACCTCGCTGGCAATCAGCGCCATCACCCTCCCCTACCCCCTCGGCGGACTCCTGCCACACCACTCCGCCCCCCGAAGGACCCTGTAGGTATCCGGTAGGTATCCCCTAGGTATTTACTTCGACTGAGAACCGATATGAACGCTTATGGACCACAAGCCCGGAAAGGGAGGCGGTTCCGGCCCGCTTGCGCGCGCCGGAACCGCCCTTTATACACATGAAAACAAACTTTACTTGATTACCTCCACCGCGCCGTTGTGCTCCACGTCGCCGCTGTAGCCCTTGGCCGAGAAACGGTAGAAATAGGTCCCTGCGGGCATGTCGGACGGGTCCCAGAAGTCCTCCATGCGCGAGATGTTCTCCTTGTGATACACGCGCGTGCCCCACTTGTTGTAGATGTCCAGCTGATTGATCGGGTAGGCGATGCCGTCCACCAGGTTCCCGATGACGAAGCGGTCGTTGATGCCGTCGCCATTGGGCGTCACCACGTTGGGGAACTGCAGGAAGTCGTTGATCACAAGGATGTTGTTCGACACCGTGTCGCTGCACACCACCACGTGGCCCGACGGGGCGAAGGTCTCCGTGCTCGTAATGAGCGACACGCGGTAGTTGCCCGCGGGGTTGCCCGTCGTGTAACGTGTGTAGTCGAACAGCGGGTTCTCCTCCTCCAGTGTCTCCACCGAGAGCGGGTTTTCCTGGTTGTACTGCATCTCCCACGTGTACTTGATGTCAGGATTCTTGGGCGTGCTCAGGTTGGTGAACTGCACCTGCGGCGAGAGGGCCGAGGGATAGGCCGGCTCCCACATAAAGGCCGCCTTGGGCGAGGGGTAGACCGTGATGGCGCGGTTGGCGATGATCGAGTCGCGGCATGCCTGGTCGGAACCCGCGTAGTACTTCAGCGTGTAGGTACCCACGCCGTAGGTGTGCGTAGGACTGGCCTCGGTCGACGTGATGCCGTCGCCGAAATCCCAGAAGTGGGTCAAGGCGTCGACGCTCTGGTTGTCGAAGTGCAGCGTCATCGGGGCGCAGCCCTCCAGGTCGAACGGCGAAGGATAGATGCTGGGGAAAGGCTGCTTGCGCAGGTGCACGTCGATCGTGTCGCGCGCCGAGCAGGTGGTGCGGCTCTGTGTGTTCTTCACCTCCACGATGTAGCGCTCGTCGCCCACGAAGTTCTCCTTCGTGCTGATGGTGTCGGTGTCCTGACCGTAGGGGTACCACGCGTAGCTGTAGTTCTGCGTCGTCGAATGGCGGTCGCTGGCGTCGAGCAGGATCTTCTCCGAACCGCAAAGCGTAGTGTCGGAGGCAATCAACTTCGGCTCGGGGGTCCAATAGGTGGTGATGGAGGTGACGGTGTCCCACACGCAGCCGAACTCGTCGTACACCGTGACGTCGATCGGGAACGTGCCGGCGGTGTCGGGCGTGGAGATGTAGGAAATGACGGGGGAGGTCTGATTCACCTGCAGGCCACGGAAGCGGCCGAGGTCGTAGTCGTAGTACTGCGGGTCGTTCTTCGGTGCCCACACCAGGCTGTCGATGCCCACCTCGTATTTGCAGTCGCCATCGACGGACACATTGCAGATGTCAAGGCTCCAGTTGAATATCCAACCGTTGTCGGAACCCCACGTGTCATAGACGCGGATTTTCCACAAGCCGTTGAGCGGGCAGCCGACCAACTCGCTGAACGAAGCCCAGGGCATGTAATAGTCAAGCTTGTTCTCGTGGTCGCTGGGGTGCTTGGTGTTCTGGGTGCCGGTGCCCGGGGTCTGCCCGCCGCGGGCGAAGTGTGCGGGCATGGGGGGGACGGTCTCGGTGACGGAGACGGTGTAGCCACCCGAACCCAGATAGAACTGTCCCTGGGGATTGGTGTTGTTGGCAGTCCACACTGCCTTGGCATTCTGACCGGTGATGAGGGTGTAGTTGGTGTCGCGGCTGAAGCAGTAGTCGTAGCCGATGCCGAAGGGGTTGGTGAGGGAGTCGCACTTGTTGGAGGTGTTGTCGTACCAGCCGTTGAAGCCGTCGATCGGGAAGCCGAGGAAGGTGCCGCTGCCATGCTCGCCGCCGTAGAGGTGCGCGCCGGAGGCATCAGTGGTAGGCGCACTCGACGGCAGACCGGCCGGCGTGCAGCTGGAGGGGTTGCCCCACTTCAAGACCGCCTCGTTGCCCGTGGGGCACACGATGGTTATGTAGATATCACCCATGAAGGAGTGCTCCATGTTGATGCAAATCGAGCAGATGTCCTTGGCCGAGGTGACGCGCCTGCCGGCGGGGAACTCCTTGAACTCCACCGGAGCCTCGAAGTAGGAGGGCGTGGCGCAGTTGCAGCCGTCGGGAATGAACGTGCGCACCTCGTAGGTCTTCGACACCGAGCTGTCGCTCTCCACCTTGCGCAGAATCAGGTTGCCGCTGGCGGCATCATAGCCCATCCGCACCATCAGCGAATCGCTGTTGCAGATGTCCTTCAGCGTATAGATAGTCTTGATGGGGTTCATCGAGGTGCGCACCTTCACGAAGCTGTACACCGTGCTCTTGCACCCGTACTCGTCCTCGATATAGAGCGCCATGTCGAAGCAGCCCTGCCGCTGGTAGTCGTTGTAGGCCACCTCCGTAAGATTGTAGTCCGAAAGGGAATCCTCCTGATTGGCAAAGTTCCAGGTGAAAATGCTGGTGGAGTCGGTCGGCGTGTAGTAGCCGTACTTGTTGGAGTATTCGCCGTGGCCACGGAAAATCACACCGTCGCCGATGCAGAGGTGCGCCCCCATGAAGCGCGTGGTGTCCACCTGAACCACCGCCGACGTCGTGTCGTCAGGATTCTCGTAGATATTCTTGAGGATGGTAATCTCACGGATGTAGGACGAGTCGTAGATTTCGCCGTTGCGCGTGCGGTAGAACATCGTGTCGATGACAGGTATCACCGTCTCGCAGGGCCTGGTGCAGTTGAAACTGAACGCAAAGCCGGCACCCACCGTGTCGCGATTCTCAAAGCAGGGAAGATGCGTCCGGGCAGGGTCGAACTGCGGGTCAGTACGGAAACGGATTGTCAGCAGGCCAGTATGGTTCGTTGGTGGCTCGAATATGACATCGCCCTCATGGACATTGCCAGTGCTGCTGTTGAATTTCATAATCAAATTGCCGTTGGTGTCGCCGCCCTCATAGATATACACGGTGTCAAGGCAGTGCACCGACAACTCCTCCACCACGAACATGATGCGCGCATCGCTGCCGCATCCGCCGGAGATGACCGTATAGAAGTCCTGGCCCACCTGCGGCGAACCGGCCAACGGCGCGCCAGGGCCGAAGGAATCGTCATCGCGCAGCACCAGCGAACCGCCGGACAGAGACAAGGTCTGGCCATGCGTAGTGGCATTCAAGCGATAGATATAATCCTGTGCCGAAACCTCCACTGCCGGTATCAGCAGGAAGGCCAGTACTACCATTGCAAATATCTTTTTCATAAACTGCCAGTATTATCTGTTAATAACCCTTGAACTGATTCTCTCTCATTGTGCACGCTCCGCCTCCCACACCTCGGTGGCGAGGCGGTTGGTCTCGTCCAGCGAGCGCAGCACCAAATAGGGATGCGCCGACCCGGGCGTGGCAAAGCAAAGTGTCTGCGCCCCGGTCGGGAAACTGACCTGGAAAGTGTAGAAATTATAGGCATAGTAACTGAACGTGCTCAAGTCGATGACTGTCTGGGCACTCAGATGGTTACCCGACTGGCGGTCCTGCACTTCGCTGATATTATACAGCGCTGCCCCGGCAGGCACCGTGTCCGACTCGTAGAATGCCGACCGCGCATAGGCACACCGCCACGCAAACTTGTCCGGAACAGACGACTGGTATTCAGCCATACGCTCCGCATCATTGCCGAAGTACGGCAAGAGTAGGACTTCACAATTCTGTGCCTTCACGCCTGCAAATGAGGCCGCAAGGACCAGGGCAAGAACAATACGTTTCATACTATTTAAAGGTGTTTCTGTTTGTCCACGTTTACTTTGATGACGGAAATGGGCCTGTAACGGCCCACTATTTAACAAATATTATGATTTTTTCGCACTCCTGCTGCGCAGATGGTTGATTAAAGCCATCAGCAGACCCAGGGCAATGAAGCCTCCCGGAGGCAGAATCATCATCAGCATGCCATCGGAACCGCCGATGAGGCTGTGGCCAAAGAAGCAGCCGGTGCCCAGCAGTTCGCGCACCATGCCCAGCAAGGTCAGCGCCCAGGTGAACCCAAGCCCCATGAAAAGCCCGTCAAGGAACGAATGGCCCACACTGTTCTTCGAGGCGAAGGCCTCGGCGCGCCCCAGCACGATGCAGTTCACCACAATGAGGGCGATGAAAAGTCCCAGGCTGTCATACAGGGCAGGCAGGTAAGCCTTCATCACCATTTCCACCATGGTGACAAAGGTGGCGATGATGACGATGAACGCCGGTATGCGCACCTTGTCGGGAATAACGCTCTTGAGGAGCGAAATGACTATGTTGGACATCATGAGCACAAAGGTGGTGGCCAGGCCCATGCTCATGCCATTGATGGCCGAAGTGGTGGTGGCCAGTGTGGGGCACATGCCCAGGATAAGCACCCAGATGGGGTTCTCCTTGATGAGACCGTTCTTGATAATATCGGATGTTTTCATAATGCTGCTTGATTAGATGGTGATACTGGAGAATGTGTTCGCGGCGTCATTGACAATGTCCAGGAAGGCACGCGAGGTGATAGTTGATCCGGTGATAGCGTCGACACCGCTCTCGCCGATGTCTTTCTTGACACCCAGCACCGCCTCGGCAGGCTTGCGCCCGGTGATGTCGCCCTTGTTGCCGCGCTGGAACCACTGGTCGGCCTTGGCGCCAAGACCAGGTGTCTCGTGGGTCTCCAGAATCTGATATCCCGTCACGAGGCCCTCGGCATCGAAGCCGACCATAAGCTGGATGCGGCCGCCGAAGCCCTTGTCATTGCCTGCCTCGATGGCGGCCCCTACCAGTTCTCCCCCTTGATTGAAGGCGAGATGGCAGGTCTTGCCGTCGATGTCGCGGTCCTCTATCTTGTCAAACGCGGGAAGCACCGCGCTGATGGCTTCCTGCACCTTGGCCTGCTGGGCCGCGGCAATGGGCTCTTGGGTGACGGCATTAAGGGCTGCCAGCGCCGCAGCCGCCACCAATGCGATGGCCGTCAGCGAGAGCAGCATATTGACTAATGTGGATTGTGCTTTCTTTGCCATAGTTTATGTTGATACGTTGATAAGCTGATACGTTGATACGTTGTTTTATGCGGCGAAGCGGGCAGGCTTGCACCAGCGGTTGATAAGCGGGGTGACGCTGTTCATGAGCAGGATGGCGAAACTGACGCCCTCGGGATAGGCACCCCAGTTGCGGATGATGATGGTCAGCAGGCCACAGCCCACACCGAAGATGAGTTGCCCGCTCTTGGCCATGGGAGAGGTGACCATATCGGTTGCCATGAAGCAGGCTCCCAGCATGATACCACCCGTGCAGATGGTCATCATCGGGTCCATATACTGCTCGGGATTCACCAGCCACAGGATGGCACTGAACACCAGCGCGGTGCCGATGAAGGCCACAGGGATGTGCCATGTGATGATTTTCTTCCAGAGTAGATAACAGGCACCCAGGAGGATGGCCAGGGCCGACACCTCGCCCAGCGAGCCACCTATATGGCCAAGGAAGGCATCCATGAGGGTAACCCCTTCGCCAAGCGAACCCTCCTTGAAAGCACCCAGCGGGGTGGCGCCGGTGGCCACGTCGAAGTTCATCGGGAAGATGCCGTCGACCACAGGCCACGTCGTCATCTGCACCGGGAAGGATATCAGCAGGAACACACGGCCCACCAGGGCGGGATTGAACGGGTTCTTGCCCAGGCCGCCAAAGGCCATCTTGCCGATGCCTATGGCCACCAGAGCCCCGATGACCACAATCCACATCATATCCACCGTGGACGGCACGTTGAACGCTAGCAACAGGCCGGTGATGATGGCCGATCCGTCGCCGATGGTGGTGGGCACCTTGAGGATGTATTTCTCTATCAGCCACTGGAACAACACGCAGGATACCACGGCTATGAGGCTAACCAGCAGCGCATTCAGTCCGAAATAGGCTATGGCTACCAACAGGGCCGGCATGAGGGCCAGATTGACACGCCACATGATTTTCTTGGTCGACTCGTCGCTATGCACATGGGGCGAGCCCGATACATTTAATAGATTCATATTATATATATAATATATTCAAGTTCAACATTCAGTATTCACTATCACTTCTTGGCGGCCATCATGGCGCGCACACGGCCCTTTCCGAGGCGTATCTCGTCGGTCAGCGGCTTGTTGGCGGGGCAGCTGAAGAAGCAGCATCCGCATTCGATGCAGTCCAGTATATTGTTTTGCTGGGCCTCCTCGGTGCGTCCGGCGTTCACCAGGGCGGAGAACAGGTAGGGCTCCAACCCCATCGGACAGGCATTCATGCACTTGCCGCAGCGGATACAGGCCGTCTCCGGAGCGCGGCGCGCTTCGCCCTCGTCCATCACCAGCACGCTGGCATTGCCTTTCACCGTCGGCGCGTCGAGGTTCACAATGGCCTTCCCCATCATGGTGCCGCCGGAGATGACCTTGCTCGTAGTGGCAGGCAGTTCGCCAATGCTATGCTTGACAATCTCGCTGAATGTGGTACCGATTCGCACCAGATAGTTGTGCTGCGAGGGAAGTTTCTTGCCCGTGACGGTGAGTATATTCTCTATGAGGGGCTTGTTCTTCTGGATGGCTTCGTAGACCGAGAAGCATGTGCCCACGTTGGAGACCACGCATCCCACGTCTATGGGCAGCTTGCCGCTGGGGACCTTGCGTCCCGTGACGGCGTTGATGAGCTGTTTTTCAGCCCCCTGGGGGTATTTCACCTTGAGGGGTTCCACGATGATGCCCTCAAACTGGCGGGCTGTCTCCTGCATCTTCCGGATGGCCTGGGGTTTGTTGCTCTCGATGCCTATGTAGGCGTTGGGCACCCCGAGGGCTTTCCGCAGGATGCTGATGCCGATGCATATCTCCTCCGCATGCTCCATCATGACGCGATAGTCGGAGGTGAGGTAGGGTTCGCACTCGGCGGCGTTCACGATGAGGTACTCGGCCTTCTTGCCTTCGGGAACGCTATACTTGATATGCGCCGGGAAGGTGGCACCGCCGAGGCCCACGATGCCCATCTCCTTGAGCTTGGCCACCACGGCGGCCGGTTCGAGGGTGCATTCGCGCTTGATGTCGGGTGTGCGGTCGATGGTCTCCATCCACTCGTCGCCCTCGACGGCAATATGCACTGCCAGCTTCATCAATCCGAAGGCATCCTTGACGGGTTCCACCTTGACCACCGTGCCGCTGACGGGCGAATGCACGTTGGCGCACATGAAGGTCTGGGCTTCGCCGATGAGTTGCCCCACCTTCACCTTGTCGCCCTTCTGGACGATGGGGGTGGCAGGGGCGCCGAGGTGCTGGTTCATCAGCACCACCATCTGGGTGCCCACCGGCATCACCTCGATGACGGCATCGTTGGATATCTTGTTTTCTTCGGGGTGGACACCACCCATTTTGAAAGTCTTCATTCTCGGAATGTTGCTTGTTTGGTACGTTGATGCGTGGATACGTTTCGGTTTATGCCTTGAGTTCGACGGCTTCTGCCTGGGGCTGCGGCGCGGGGGCCGCGGGGGCTGCGGCGGCAGGCTTGGGCTCCGCCTTCTTGGCCGGCGTGGGGAAGTTCACGTCGTGGATGGCCTTGGTGGGGCACTCGGTGACGCACTTGCGGCAGGCGATGCACTTGGTGTGGTCGATATAGGAGAGGTTGTCGGCGATGGTGATGGCGCTTACGGGACACACCTTCTCGCACTTCGAGCAGCCGATGCAGGCGTTGTCGCAGGTCTTGCGTGCGGCGGCGCCTTTCTCCTTGTTGATGCAGCATACGAAGACACGGCGGTTGTTGCGGCCCTTGTTGCGCAGTTCGATGATGCGACGGGGGCAGGCCTTCACGCAGGCGCCGCAGGCGGTGCACTTGTCCTCGTCGACCTCGGGGGTCGAGGTGGCGGGGTTCATGTGGATGGCGTCGAACTGGCAGGCGGCCACGCAGTCGCCACAGCCCAGGCACCCGAAGGCGCACCCGCTCTCGCCCACATACACCGTGGCGGCGAAAGCGCAGGAGGTGAGGCCGTCATAGTTCGAGCGGCGCTTGTCGCCACAATAGGAAGGGTTGCAACGCACCACGGCCACCTGGGGGTCGCCCTGCTCGACGGCGCAGCCCAGCAGCTCGGCTATCTTGGCCGCCACCGCCTCGCCTCCCGGGGCGCAACGCAGGCCCTCCATGTTGCCCTGGGCCACACACGCCTCGGCAAAGGCGCGGCAGCCGGCCTTGCCGCAGCCGCCGCAGTTGGCGCCCGGAAGCACCTCGTTCACCTCGTCTATCAGCGGGTCTTCCACCACCTTGAATTTCTGGGCCACAAAATAGAGCACCACGGCGAAAAACGCGCCAATGACGCCCAAAACCATTACCGCAATCAGAATCTGTTGAGTCATGCTATTATTGTGTAATTTAGGATTTCCGTGTCTTGAACTATATATAAATTCGATTAATAAGCGGATGCAAAATTACATAATTTCTGTTAAACCGCCAAATTTTTTTTTCCACATCCGCCGATTTCCACCCCGCAGCCCCCTCCCGTCCCCACCCCGTCCGGCGCCGTTTTTCCGGCTCCTGAATCCGCTTCCGCACGCCTTCCGGCCCGAAACAGGCCGGCTGGAAACCAGCATTTTACAACAATCAAAGTTTGCTCATAGTTTTATCTTGTTCGCCATTGACAGGAGGGCGCCGCGAGGGCCGGAGGGAGGGCGGAAAAACGGCGGCGGAAAAGTTTTTTTGGCTGTTTGGAAAAATCTTTGTAAATTTGCACCCAGAAAGAAAGCACCTCCCGCGGCCCGCGGCATGTAGTTTTTGCGACCCGGATTGCGTCTTTCCTACAGTTACATTAACACGATGACGATATGAACAAAGTTGTAGTTGGTTTCGACTTTTCGTCGGGTTCGGCCTACGCGGTCGACCTGGCCATCGACATTGCCAACCGCTGGCAGAGCGACATCCGGCTGGTCTATGTGAAGGAAAAGAACGAGAACGAGGCTTCCATCCGCTCCGAAATCGAACGGCGCAACGCCGGCGTGGCCCACCTGCTGCAGGGTATCCGGCTGGAATACGTCCTGCGCCAGGGCAACCCCGCCGAGCAACTGGCCCGCCAGGCCGAAGAGGACGACGCCAGCCTCCTCATCGTCGGCACCCACGGCATGAGCGGCATGAAGAAGAACCTCCTGGGGCACAACACCTACAAGACGGTCGAGCTCTCGCCCGTGCCCGTGCTCCTGGTGCGCGAGGACTTCAACATCAACAAAGACCTGGAAACCATCGTCGTACCCATCGACAGCAGCGACGACACCCGCCAGAAAGCCGGACAGGCCGCCACCTTCGCCAAGACCTTCGGCGCCACCATCCACCTCCTCGGCCTCTACACCTCCTCCTCCAAGGAAGTGCACGCCACCGTGGACAAATACATCAACATGGTGCAGCGCCACTTCGACAAGACCGGCGTGCAGTACCAGACCAAGTTCCTCGAAGTGGGCAAAAACGTCACCCTCGACACCCTCGACTACGCCTACGCAGTCCACGCCGACCTCATCGCCATCATGACCGAACAGGAATCCTCCCTCTCCAACCTCCTCATGGGCACCTTCGCCCAGCAGATGCTCACACAGTCGAAAATACCCGTCCTCACCGTCCGCCCGCGACGCGTGCTGGCCGACACGGTGAACTACTAACCCCCTCAAAGAATGCACATCACATTGAAACACAACTCCCTGCACACCCTCCGCGCACCCCTCGCGGCCACCGCCGCCGCCCTGCTGCTCGGCACCGCGCTCCAGGCCAACGCCCAGACGGCACGCGTGCGCGTCACTGGCGACGTGGCCGTCAACCAAATGGTAGAGAAGCACATAGAACTCAACTCGCGCGCCAAGACCATCCCGGGCTACCGCGTACAGATCGCCTCCTTCTCCGGCGTCAGCTCCAAGACCAACGCCTTCAACCTCCGCGACCGCTTCATGGCCGACCACCCCTCCGTCCAGGCCTACATCATCTACGACGAACCCAACTTCAAAGTCAAGGTGGGCGACTTCCGCTCGCGCCTCGAAGCCTTCGCCTTCCTCCAGGAAATCAAGGAGGTCTACAAAGGCTACATCATCAAGGACAACATCTACCCCGAACCGCCGCAGCAAATCGAGTACGCGCCGGACGACCTGGAGGCCGGCAACTGACGCCCCACCACCGCCCCGGCCCCGCACCACCGCCGCCGCCCCGCACCCCGCGCAGGGCGGCGGACTCATTGTCAGGTACTTGCCGAAATCAAAGTTTGCCCATCATTTGAAAATATTTTTCATCTACTGGACAATAAAAGGCACCTCGCGACGTTACACTGAAAAACATCACTTTATGGCAAAAATAGAACAAGGCATCCTGGGACCCTTCCGCGGAACGGTGGGCACCGTCATCGGCTACCGCTGGCGCGACCGCTGGTGCATGCGCGCCCGTCCCCGCCACTACCACGACCGGCAATCCGAAGCGCAGCTCGTCCAGCGCTCGCGCTTCAAGGCGATGATACAGTTCGCCTCCCCCGCCACACCCCTCCTCCGCCTCGGCCTCCGCGCCTGGGCCGCCGACCACGGCCTCACCGAAGGCAACGCCTTCCTCCGCCTCAACCACCAGCACTTCCAAAACACACCGGACAATCTGAATAATCCGATTACTCCGATTACTCCGACTACTCAGACTACTCAGATTACTCCGACTACTCAGATTACTCCGACCACTCCGATTAATCAGAACCCTCCCGTCAACTACCCCCTCCTCCGCTTCTCCCACGGCCACCTGCCGCCCCTCGCCGCCGCCCGGGCCGAGCGCCTCGACCCACTCACCGTCCGCGTCAGCTGGGACCGCGGCCTCGGACGCGGCACCGACCAGGTGCACCTCTATGCCTACTGCCCCGCCGCCGGCACCGGCCTCGCCGTGGCCACCGCCGAACGCAGCCGCAAAAGCATCCAGTTCCTCCTCCCACAGGAATTCGCCTCCGAAGAAATCCACCTCTGGGCCTTCGCCGAGGGCGCCTCGGGCGAGGTCTCCCCCACCCTATACATCCCCTTTGAATCAGAACCCATTGAAAACCAGCTGCTATACGAAGAGCGCGGCCGCCATGCCATCGGCATGGAGAAGCCCCTCGGCGGTAGGCCGGAAACGCAGCAACTCCAACTGGCCTTCGACTTCGACCCACCCGCACTCGACATAGGGCCGCATCGCACGGATTAGCGGCTCGCGATACCGCTGCGGCAAGGCCGCAACCTGCAGCCCGCGCACAGTGCGGAGCGAGGTCATGAACAGCTCGTTGCAGGCGTCCCGCTCGCTGAGCAGCTCCTCCTCGAAATAAGGGCTGGCTTTACTAGTACCACTAGTTTGACTAGTGCCACTAGCCAAACTCGCCATATACCTCTCGTTATCTGCCAGGTTCCACCGGCGTTTTCCGCTGTGGGCGACCGAAGTGAAACCATCGTCGGAAAGAGCGAAACTGTGTGCCGCGGGCCCCAGCCCGAGGTAGGGCGTGCGGTCCCAGTAACGGCTGTTGTGGCGCGACTCGTAGCCGGGCCGAGCATAGTTGCTCACCTCGTACTGCACAAATCCCTCTCGCGTAAACACCTCATGCAGCGCATGATACTGACGCACCACCTCCTCCTCGCCAGGCAGAGCCACGCGCCCCTGCTCCATCTGCATGGCCAGCGCCGTGCCGGGCTCGACGGTGAGGGCATAGGCAGAGATGTGGGTGACTAATTGAAAATTGAAAGTTGAAAATTGAAATTGCCTCGGCAGGCCGTAGATAAAATCCACGCTTATGTTCTCAAATCCAACGCTTTGCGCTGTCTCCAACGCCTGCAGGGCCTGGGCGGCGCTGTGGCGGCGGTTGAGGAGGTGGAGCATAGCGTCGTCGAGACTCTGGATGCCGACGCTCAAACGGTTGAAACCCAGCGACCGGAGCCCTTCGAGGTAGTCCCTGTCCAGGTCCTCGGGATTGGCCTCCAGCGTCATCTCCTCCAGGTGCGAAAGGTCGAAATGGCGGTGCAGCGCCTCCACGATGCGCCCCAACTCATTGAGGCTGAGAATCGAAGGGGTGCCGCCACCGAAATACAGCGTGCGCACCGGCCCCCGCCACTCGCCCTTCCGGAGAGCCATCTCGTTCACCAATGCATTGACATACCGCTCGTTGCTGCCCTGCGAAGGCCGCGAATGGAAGGCGCAGTAGGTGCACTTGCGGTGGCAAAAAGGGACGTGAATGTAGATCATCCGAGGAGGGAATCGGCTGCGGCGTAGGGACTGATTCTATTGTCAAGTATCTCGCGTCCAAGGGCTTCGATACGCTCCTCTATGCCAGGCGTGGCGTAGAAGCGCTCGCGCAGGCCGTTCTCGATGGCCTCGGTCATGATGCGCAGGTTCTGCTGCTGACGCTTGTGGTAGAAGTAGCCGTTGCCCTTGGTGAAGGTGACGTATTCCATCACGTCATTCCACAGATCCTCAATGCCTTGCTTGGTATAGGCCGAGCAGAGCGACACCTTGACAGGCCACCCGCTCTCGGGCATGGGGAAGAGGTGGAGGGCGTTGCGGAACTGGGCGGCCGAGAGCTCAGAGCGCTGCATGTCGAGTTCGCACTTGTTGATGGCTATCATGTCGGCCATCTCCATGATGCCGCGCTTGATGCCCTGCAGCTCGTCGCCGGTGTTGGCCAGCTGGAGGAGGAGGAAGAAGTCGACCATCGAATGCGCCGCCACCTCGCTCTGGCCCACGCCGACAGTCTCGACGATGACCACGTCGAAGCCGGCCGCCTCGCAGAGGGTGATGATCTCGCGCGTCTTGCGAGCCACGCCGCCGAGCGAGCCGGCCGAGGGCGAGGGACGGATGAAGGCGTTGGGGTCCACGGAGAGTTCCTCCATGCGGGTCTTGTCGCCCAGGATGGAGCCGCGGGAGCGCTCGCTGGAAGGGTCAATGGCCAGCACCGCAACCTTGTGATTGTGAGCCGTCAGCATCTTGCCGAGGGCTTCGATGGTGGTGCTCTTGCCGGCACCTGGGACGCCGGTGATGCCGAGGCGGACGCTCTTGCCGCTGTAGGGCAGGCAGCGCTCGATGACCTCCTGCGCTTTCTGCTGGTGGGCGTGCAAGGAACTCTCCACCAGGGTGATGGCGCGGCTCAACAGGGTGCGGTCGCCATGGCGTATGCCTGCCACCAGCTCCTCCACCGAAGGCTCCTGCGCCCGCTTGGCGCGCACACGTTCTATATAACTGGAACTCACCTGGTCGGGCTGCTGCACGCCGCCCTGTACGGAGAGGGCCGAATCGTAGTCAAAGTTGCTGTATAGATGCTTGTCTTCCATAATAAAACGGTAACGCATGCACGGCAAATATATTGCAGAATGGAAAAAGAAAAAGGCACCTTCTTGCGAAAGTGCCTCATTCTGTAGCGGGAACCAGACTTGAACTGGTGACCTCCGGGTTATGAATCCAGCGCTCTAACCAGCTGAGCTATCCCGCCAAACGAAGTGCAAAAGTACTAACTTTTCGCAAACTGGCCAAATAATTTTGCAAAATAATTTGCAAAACACTATTATCCAACATCCTGCAAACGCCAGACACGCCTCCCTCCCGCTGCAAAATCCCCAATCATCATGCACCTCGATATCCCTTTTTGACTACGGCAGCACCGTCAAGTCGCGCACCAGGCGCACGGAGTAGCCGTAGAAGACATACCTTGACAGGAACTGAATATCGCTGCCAAAGGAGAATATGTAAGACGTATTGGAACCGTAATAAGACGAGGACCAGTAATAGCCCACCTGCGTGACTTTGCTGAGAGTCACCCCATCGCGGTATCCAGCGGCGGGCAGGAACACGGCTCCTGCATCCTGCAACTGATTCCACTGGGTGTTGTTGTAGTTGTTCGTGGTGAAGTCGTTGGCATTGGTGTAGATGGCAACACCGCTGACGGCCGTCCAGTTGTCGGGCAGGAGGATGAGTCCGGGGATGCCGTTCACCGTGGCGCGGGCGCGGAGCGCGGTGGCATTGGATCGGCCGGAGACGAGGTAGTTCCACTCATTCGCGGCCAGCGTACGCCACACCCCGGCGGTATCGCCGCCGCCCTCGATTGTGTTGTGCACCCCCCAGTCATAATGTGTTGTAGCGATGTCTCCAGTGACATACGAGCTCACGCTTGAAGAACTCGTATGAGGGTACTTGCCATTGTAGCCGCTGGTGCCGTAGCCGAAGAGGTCTATCCAGCCGGTGTCGGTCATCGAGATGTTGGCATTGGCAGTGCCCACCATGTCCTCCTGGTGCTGGGCGAAGCGCCAGGTCTGCGTCGAGGCGCGGCACTGCAGGTTGCCGCGCGAGAAGGCTATGCGGTTGGCCGCCGAGATGCTGAAGACGCCCGGCAGGGTACCCTCCACATCGGCAGGGCTGCGGTCGTAGGGATGCAGGGCGAAGGTGTCGTAGACCACGCTGTCGCGCACACGCACCACCTCGCGGACGAAGACCGTGTCGCGCCTGATGCTGTCGAGGGCGGCGCGGAGGGCGGCAAGCTCATCCTCGAGGCCGCCGCCGGCATTGGCGGCATAGAGGGCGTAGGGCACGGACATGAGCTGCTGCGTGGTGACGAGGATGAAGTTCTGCCCGCCGTCGGGGTCCACCTGCGTCTTGAGGAACCAGGGGCCGGCCGACCAGTCCACCGACAGCTCCATGGTGCTGTTTACCAGTGGGGTACCCTGCCCCACCGTGATGGAGAACAAGCCGGCGGCATCGGTCGCAGGCTCGTGCAGTTCGGCATAGCGTTCCACACCGAGGGCGTTGCCCTGCACCAACGCAATGCGCACAGCCACAGTGCGGTTGGCCACGGCGGCGCCACTGTTGTCGCGCACCACGGCCTGATAGGCAAAGCCCTGCGGAGCCTGCGCGCTGACGGGATGGGAATTCATGAACTGAAGGCAGGCAACGGCTGCCATGACGATAAAGGTCAGTCTCTTCATAGTTTAGTGATTTTAAAGGTTTTGTCATCGATTTGCAGCATATACATGCCTGCTGCGAAGGCACCGAGGTCGAGAGTGAGCGAGGGACCGCTCCAGGTCGTGGAAGCCATCAGCCGCCCGTCGAGGCTGTAGAGGCGCACCTCGGAGGGCACCTCCCCTGCCCCTTCGCGCGAAAGCGTGAGGCCGCTCACGGCAGGATTGGGGAACACCGACAGCGTGCAAGGCGCATCGCTCTGCCGGGCAATGCCGACCTCTTCCACGATGAGGGGCTGCACCACGCCCTCGCGCAGACGCCCGTCGGGCGTGGCCGCCGCGGCCACCTGCCCCACGCTGTATGACAAGGCATAGCCCCCGCCCCGGGCGGAACCGCCAGTGGCGGCAACCGCCGTCTGCCCCCACGCCGCCACGGCTGCGCAGAAGGCCACTGTTGTCATCAGGATTCGTTTCATAGTTATAAAGTATTAATCAATAGTTGAAACCGGATGCAAAAATACAGAAAAAAGAGGAAAGGGCAAAGAAAAATCACCCTCGGAAACGGGGGGGGTATTTTTACCTGGAATACAGGCAGTTACGACATGAAAAAAAAATCGCGTCAGGGACGGAAAAGGGGCGCATCGGGCAGCAATCCGCTTACATTTCCGCCGATATTGTCCCGGCTGGCCCCCGTGACCGAGGCGAGGGCATTGACCCTGCCGCCCAGGCGCAGGTAGCCCAGCATAGCAAAAATCATAGCCTCTTTGTAGTTGATTATCAAATCATCGGGAAGCACTATCTCAACAATTGGTTCATATTTCTTCACGCACTCCAGCAGGAACCTGTTATAGGCTCCGCCGCCCGTCACCAGCAGGGAGCGGATACCACGGCGCGAGACGACCGTAGCAATCTGGAATGCAATGTGTTCCGTCACGGTGCGCAACAGGTCCTCCACAGGGAGCGACGAGCCCTCCACCAGCGGCCAAAAGCGCTCCAGGAACCATTCTTTCCCGAGTGATTTAGGCGCAGGAAGTGAATAGTAATCAAGACTATTCAGCGTTTCATTCAAGTTTTGATTAAGGATGCCGCGGCGTGCGTTGCACCCCTCGTCGTCATAGGGCAGGCCGAGCCGCTCGGCCAGGCGGTTGAGGGCCATGTTGCAGGGGCAGATGTCGAAAGCGATGCGGCTGGGCGCGGAGGAGGGCGGCTGGGCGGCAGGCTCACGGAAGGAGATATTGGCGATGCCCCCGAGGTTGAGACAGGCATCGAACTGACTGAACAACAGCTCATCACCTATCGGTACCAGCGGGGCACCCTGGCCGCCAAGGGCCACGTCGAGGGTGCGGAAATTGCCCACCACCGGCAGGCCGCATTCGGCAGCGATGGCGTCGAGGTCGCCTATCTGGGCAGTGAGGCCGAGAGAGGGCTGGTGGAAGACGGTGTGCCCGTGCGAGGCCACGGCCTCGGCAGAGAGGTTTTGATCGCGCAAGAAGTCTCTGATTTCCATACCAAAGAGATGCCCCAACTCAACGTTTGCTTTAGCATAGTCGAGGGCACTGGCGGACTCCAGCGAGGCCAGCCGCCGCTGCCACTGCGGGGAGTAGGGGCGCGTGGTGGCGGCGAGGATGGTGCAGGAGGCGTCGGAAACGTCGCAAAGGGCGAGGTCAATGCCGTCGAGCGAGGTGCCTGACATAAGTCCAACTATCTGCATATCAGTTCAGTTTACGGTGTTTTAAACACAGAAACACAGTTCTTCCAGGGTGCAAAGATACACATTTTTCTGCACAGGGTGGATAGATGCTCCAAGGAGACTCCGAGCCACCCCACACCGGAGCACAGACCAACTCCGAGACAACTCCGAGTCAACTCCGTATCAACTCCGAGTCAACTCCGAGTGCGGTACGGGAAGTTTGGCGGACGGGGTCGTGGGCGGTGGCGGAGGAGGGTGGCAACGAGTGGTGGCAGGAGGTGCACAAACGGGTGATATTCAGCATGGTGATAAATAATTGAAAAAAATATGTGCGCGATTGGAAAAATGTGTGTAACTTTGCAGTTCAAAAATCATAAAGAACGAGAAACATAGACACGTAATGAAAAAAATCATCAACACCCCCAACGCCCCTGCCGCCATCGGCCCCTACAGCCAGGCGGTGCAGGCCGGAAACACGCTTTACATTTCGGGACAAATCCCCATCAACCCTGCCACCAAAGAGGTGCCCGAAGGCATCACGGCGCAGACCGAGCAGGTGATGCAGAACATCAAGGCCATCCTCGACGAGGCCGGCTACACGTTCCAGGACGTGGTGAAGAGCACCTGCCTGCTGGCCGACATGGAGTATTTCAAGCCGATGAACGAGGTGTACGCCAAGTACTACAACACCGACTGCCCCGCCCGCGCGGCCTTTGCCGTGAAGGGCCTGCCGATGGGCGTATTGGTTGAGATTGAGACAATTGCAGTGAAATAAAAAACTATACAGATAAACATGGATTTTAGTTTCAGCAAGCAGGAAGAACTATTCCTGCAAATGATCAGAGAGTTTGCGGAGAACGAGGTGAAACCCCTCGCCGCATGGGTCGACGAGGAGGAAGTCTTCCCCGAAGAGACCGTGAAGAAAATGGCCAAACTGGGCCTGATGGGCATCCCCGTGCCGACGCAGTACGGCGGTGCCGGCGGCACCAACCTGATGTACGGCATGGCCGTCGAGGAACTGAGCCGCATGTGCGCCACCACCGGCGTCATCCTCTCGGCCCACACCAGCCTCTGCGTGGCCCCCATCATGGAGAACGGCACCGAGGAGCAGAAACAGAAGTACCTGCCCAAGCTCGCCAGCGGCGAGTGGATCGGCGCCTTCGGCCTGACCGAGCCCAACGCCGGCACCGACGCAGCCGGCCAGCAGACCACCGCCGTCCTCGACGGCGACGAGTGGGTGCTCAACGGCAGCAAGATCTTCATCACCAACGGCTCCTACGCCCACGTCTTCATCGTCATCGCCATGACCGACAAGAGCCTCGGCACCAAGGGCATCAGCGCCTTCATCGTCGAGAAGACCGACCCCGGCTTCTCCATCGGCAAGAAGGAGAAGAAGATGGGTATCCGCGGCAGCGCCACCACCGAGCTCATTTTCGAGGACTGCCGCATCCCGAAGGACCGCCAGCTGGGTCAGCTCGGCAAAGGCTTCGGCCTGGCCATGAAGACCCTCGACGGCGGCCGCATCGGCATCGCCTGCCAGGCCCTCGGCATCGCCCAGGGCGCCATGGACGAGACCGTCAAGTACACCAAGGAGCGCAAGCAGTTCGGCCGCTCAATCAGCCAGTTCCAGAACACGCAGTTCCAGATGGCCGACCTCGAGACCAAGGTGCAGGCCGCCCGCCTGCTCTGCCGCTCGGCCCACTACAAGAAAGACCACGGCATCCCCTACTCCGCCGATGCCGCCATGGCCAAGCTCTTCGCCGCCGAGACCGCTATGGAGGTTACGACCAAGGCCGTCCAGTTCCACGGCGGCTACGGCTACACCCGCGAGTACCCGGTGGAGCGCATGATGCGCGACGCCAAGATCACCGAGATATACGAGGGCACCAGCGAGGTCCAGCGCATGGTCATTGCCGGTAAGTTGTTTAAGTAATTAATCAGAATACTCAGAGAAATCAGAATACTCAGAGTACTCAGAATACTCAGAAAGAATGAATATCGTAGTTTGCATAAAACAAGTGCCGGACACCACCGAGGTGAAGATCAACCCCCAGACCGGCACGCTCATCCGCGAGGGCGTTCCCTCCATCATGAACCCCGACGACAAAGGCGGCCTCGAATTCGCCCTCCAGCTGAAGGACAAATACGGCGCCCACGTCACCGTCATCACCATGGGTCTGCCCCAGGCCGAGGCCATCCTGCGCGAGGCCCTCGCCATGGGCGTCGACCGCGCCATCCTGCTCACCGACCGCAAGCTCGGCGGCGCCGACACCCTGGCCACCTCCAGCGCCATCGCCGGCGCCCTGCGCACCATGCAGTTCGACCTCATCATCACCGGCCGCCAGGCCATCGACGGCGACACCGCCCAGGTGGGTCCCCAGATCGCCGAGCACCTCGACCTGCCGCAGGTCTCCTACATGGAAGACCTCCAGTACGACGAGGCCACCAAGACCTTCACCATCCGCAAGCAGCTCGAGGACGGCTACCAGGTGCTGCAGATGCAGGCCCCCTGCGTCGTCACCGCCCTGGCCAGCGCCGTGCAGCCCCGCTACATGAGCGTCAGCGGCATCGTCACCGCCTTCGACAAGGAAGTCGAGGTGTGGGGCGCCGACCGCATCAACGTGCCCGACGAGGAAATCGGCAAGGCCGGCTCGCCCACGAGCGTCTTCAAGTCGTTCCCCAAGCAGCTCAAGCCCGCCGGCCAGACCTTCGAGGTCAGCCCCGAAGAGGCCGTGGAGCTCATCGTCAACAAACTGAAAGAGAAACACATTATTTGATTGCCATGAACTTAGCAGAATATAAAGACGTTTACGTGTTTGCCGAGCAACGCGACGGCAAACTGCAGAATGTGGCCCTCGAGCTGCTGGGCAAGGCCCGCGAACTGGCCGACGCCAACCAGGAGAAGGTCGTCGCCATGCTCCTCGGCAAGGACATCAAGGCCCTCGCCCCCACCCTCATCGAGCACGGCGCCGACGAGGTCCTCATGGTCGACAACGACCTGCTGAAGGACTACCTCACCGAGCCCTATACCCAGGCCATCACCGCCATCATCGCCGAGCGCAAACCCAGCATCATGCTCATCGGCGCCACCACCATCGGCCGCGACCTCGGCCCCCGCGTCAGCGCACGCAACCGCACCGGCCTCACCGCCGACGCCACCAAGCTCGAAATCAGCGACGACGAGGCCCACGAGTTCCGCATGACCCGTCCCGCCTTCGGAGGCAACCTCATGGCCACCATCCTCTGCAAGAACCACCGCCCGCAGATGTCCACCGTCCGCCCCGGCGTCATGCAGAAGATGGCCGCCGACGCCAGCCGCAAGGGCGTCGTCACCGACTTCAACGTCAACTTCAACATCGAGAAAATCAACCGCGTGAAGCTCGTCAAGACCGTCAAGGAAGAGAAGACCGTCACCGACATCAGCGAGGCCAAGATCCTCGTCAGCGGCGGCCGCGGCGTTGGCACCAAGGACGGCTTCAGCAAGCTCGGCGCCCTCGCCAAGCAGCTCGGCGGCGAAGTCTCCAGCAGCCGCGCCATGGTCGACGCCGGCGTCATGGACGCCAGCCGCCAGGTCGGCCAGACCGGCAAGACCGTCCGCCCGGCCCTCTACATGGCCTGCGGCATCAGCGGCGCCATCCAGCACCTCGCAGGCATGGAGGAGAGCGAACTCATCATCGCCATCAACAAAGACAAGTTCGCCCCCATCTTCAGCGTCGCCGACCTCGGCATCGTGGGCGACCTCCACAAGATTGTCCCCATGCTCACCGAGCGCCTCGCCACCATGCAGCGCTAATTGGTACGCAGGCATCCTGCCTGCGAGAAAAAGGGAGGCACCCCTTGACCAGGATGCCTCCCTCTATAAAACAAAAATAATGAACACCCAGCAACCGCTGACCGAACAGCTGTCGCCCTATCTCTTCTGGGATATCGACAAGCGCGACTTCAACGCCGACAAAAACTCGGCGCAGCTGATACAGCGTGTGCTGGAATACGGCGAGTTGAACGACTGGCGCAAGGTGCGCGACTATTATGGCCTCGACCGTATCGCCAGCGACTGCAAGACCTTGCGCACCCTTCGTCCCGAGGCCCTCTCGTTCGTCTGCCTCGTCACCGGAACCCACAAAGAGGACTACCGATGCTACACCTTCAGACGATCCTTCCCGACACCCTGGAACTCTTGAGACAGTTGTCCGCACAGCCCGAACTGCAGGGTCTGCGACTTGTCGGAGGTACCTCATTGGCATTGCAGTATGGCCATCGCCAATCCGTCGACCTTGATTTCTTCGGGAAACTAACAGTGCCACAGGAGGATATCATCACGATGATTGACTGCATGGGCAAGTATACCATCCTCAGCCAGACCTCTCTGATACTTCAGATGGTGGTCCGAGGCATCAAAGTAGACATTATCGACTATGGCCGATATGAGTGGATAGACGCCCCCATTGTCGAGGAAGGCATCACCTTTGCCTCTCCCTAGGATATTGCCGCCTTGAAGATAAACGCCATCGAAGGCCGAGGTTCCAAGAAGGATTTCATCGACATTTTCCTATTGCTCCAGCAATACACTCTCGAAGAAATCTTGGCCTTCTACTTCCGGAAATACCCCAATCACTCCGTCTTCCGTGCCCTGCTGAACCTCACCTACTTCGACGATGCCGACTCGCAGGCCATGCCCCGTATGTTTATCCCCGACACCTGGCCCGACATCAAATCCCGCATCAAGACCATCGTCGGCAACTACCAGCGATAATATTCCCGTCTGTTTTTTTTGCCGCCCTAACTTCCACATGGGTTCTATCTCCTCTCTACGTCCCCTCTACTGTACCTACAGATTACCCAACTTCATATTGACTTGATGTAATGAGCAACCTTATCTGCAAACACATCATAGTCATTAAAAACAACAGCAGGATGGAATAATCCAAATTGTGTCCTTGAAGTTGAGACTCTTATCTTAGGCATAGATTGATAAAATTGCACATATGCATTTCTATCTATGGGGTCTTCTGGCAGTTCGGGCAGATTGATAACATACAGCAATGTTTTTGTTGGAGTATGTATTGACATTTCAACATTGTCTTCCGATAAACGCAAATACTTCTGTACATTATGTTGTGTAAATTGTTCCCATTTACTAAACTTACCAGAATCTTTGTAATACGGCAATTTCTCTGGGATAATGAATACTTGGAAATACGGCACACTGGCACATCGAATATTAGCCGTTTCTCCTAACATATTCTCAAAATAGTTATTAGAATTTTGGGAATAATTCTGCATGACGGACTTTACACCTATCCCCGCCGTAACAATTCCTTTCCGTAGAATTGTAATATCCACTTTCTTGTCGATATAACGACCTTCAATATTACATTCTCTGCCGCCACCTATTCCAAGCAACTGCACCTCAAACCCAAGACCTTTTCCCAACCTCATTTCCATGTCGGATGCAATCGCACCATGCAGGATCTTCAAATTCTCATTGCTACGAGAACCCGTGCCGAGAAAGGTTTTAAAAGAGTTCGAGATTACCTTTAGAAATTCTTGATTGTCCATATTTTGAGATAATTTGTAATTCAAATATTGTTCAAGATCCTTTGAAGCAAAAGTATAATAGCCTCCACTTTTATAGTTTGCCAGCATACGAATGTATTCTACAAAATCATCGGATACTATCAGTCTTCTTATTTCATTCTCGGGAATGTCGGTCAAGATGTATAGTCCACTATATAGACCTTTCCCCGACGCGACCTTTTCGAATCGAATGCTGTTTTTATCCTTGATTATTGTATTTAAGGCATACTTGTCTTTAGTTACATCTTTGATTGCTTGAGAACGCCCAAACAAATACCATAGTTCGTTGTTTCCAACATCACGTTCTTTTGCAAGTTCTTCTTTATGTGCCAAAAGATAGTCATACAAAGGTTTGTTTTTCTGCATCATTGCAGGAGGCAAAGGCTTACCTTTTCCATCATACGGGAAAATACATTTTGACCATTTACCAGTAGAGGCCTTCAAAACATCTATTGTTCCTTCTTCGAATAGAAAATCTCCAATAAAGGTCTTATCTGCCAATGTTGCAAAACCATTTTTGACTTCAACATATTTATAGGCCTTCCCTGTTCGAATCGATCGCAATTCCGACAGATTCCTTTTGTCCGAAATATAAAAGTTGCCAGTGATATACACATCGACTAACGAAAGATTTCCTATTAGCTCTGGTATAGCACCTATTTCCGACAATCTGCACAATTCAACAGTCCTCGCATTATTTTCAAAACGAGAGACAGCTGTGTATGTAGTCGCTTCGAACGGTTGCAGATGTCCCAAATCAATTATTCCAGAGAGATTACTGTGTTGCACTATGTACTGTCGCAACACACTACCCGCTTTACTACTCAACCATGAACTTGGAGTGATAATACACATTTTTCCATCTGTTTTCATCATCCTAAATCCAAGTTCAAAGAAGACGATAAACAAATCCGTCATTCCTTGCTGAGCAAAGCTGAATTTCTTCACGGCGTCATAGTTTGCCTCGAGGTTGTGAACCCTGACGTATGGTGGATTTCCAAAAACATAATCCATCTTTCCGTTATAGATTTCAACCGAGAGCGCGTCAGCACAGACAATGTCCCAACTTACACCTTTCACACCATATCTGTCAGCCACTTCATCAAGGTTGGCCACGCATTTATCCCGTTCTTCCCGATCCAATTCAATTCCGTGAATGAAAGACTGCAGATGGTATGCCACATCATCTCCATTGTATTGAGAACAATACCGTTTGACTATTTCCCGAAGGAACGCTCCGTCGCCACAACTGTTATCAATAACATGTCTGCCGACTATTCCTCTTCCGAGATAGCCTCCAAAATCAAGTATCGTCCGAACAAGCCAGTCCGGCGTATATACTCTGCCATGATGTTTTACAGAATTTGCCATTTGTGATTGATACTGCGCATTGCTATCAATCACTAAATCGGCAACAGAAAAGGCGTGAGCCTTCTTCGCGTTCAAGGGAAGCCTAGGAAAGAACCCTCGTTATAATGCTGCTCACGCCATATGGCGTAGGCTACCAGCACTATAACTCGGCCAACCCGAAGGCTTACCTTGAACTATCTTTTCCGATTTGTCAAAATCAGTTTCCTAGGCTTATTTTGAACGCGAAATGGTAGTCAATGCTAATGTTAATACTATTTTTATTTCTTCGATTCTATTATATTTTCGTTACTATATCCATCTTCATTTACGGCTGCAAAGATACACATTCTTTTCCATTTGAAAAAATCTTTTTCTCAATCCAAAGAAAAGTCGTATCTTTGCATTGAAAAAAGTCTAGCAACTACTAGACCCTCATGCACAAAAGTTTTTAATATTATTACTGCTGCAAAAAATACATGAACACTACAAGTGAAGCAAGCATAACCGAACAAATATTACACAAACTATGCAATACATCACCACACCGAACCGTATATACCTCGAGCATGAGGGCGAGGAGCTGGCGGAGATAACATTTCCCGAGAGGGAGCCGGGGGGGGGCGTCATCGACCACACCTATGTCGACGACCGGCTGCGTGGACAGGGCATCGCAGGCGAGCTGGTGCGGCGCGCCGTGGAGCACATCAAGGCCCAGGGCGGCACCGTCCGCGCCACCTGCTCCTACGCCATCGCCTGGCTTCAGCGATCGTGAATATTATTATCTCTACGAGATAATAATAGCCGAAGCTTTACACCGATGCCGACAAGCTAGGTTAATTGTAGGGAAACCATAGGGTAATTCTAGGGTAAATATAGGGATACTTCAGGGTAACTTCCGCCTAACATGGGGGCAACAAGGGCACAACTGCATCATAACATCGACCGGAAAAACAAGCAGGTGCATTTATCTGGGCACAGTCTCGCCGGAAATGACAACCGGCTTTCTCCAATTCAGAAGATTGTCGTATCTTTGCATCCTCGGTGCTGTACTTCGCTGTTGAATCCACCGGCATCAGGATTACAAACCGACACAATAAACAGACACTTTTCGCGTTAAGGCATAAAAAATGATAATCTACAAGATATACAAGATTTCGCGAGCGCAAAGCGCGAGCAGGAGAACAAAAGAGATTTAACAGAAATATTAACCCTAAAACATAGAAATACAATGAAAGAACTGAAAGGCACCAAGACCGAGAAGAACCTGATAGAGGCGTTTGCCGGCGAGAGCATGGCGCGCAACAAGTACACCTACTATGCCTCCAAGGCCAAGAAGGACGGCTACGTGCAGATTTCCAACATCTTCGAGGAGACCGCCAAGAACGAGAAAGAGCATGCCGAGCTGTGGTTCAAATACCTCCACGGCGGCAGCGTGCCCACCACCACCGACAACCTCAAGGACGCCGCCGACGGCGAGAACCAGGAGTGGACCGACATGTACGCCCGCATGGCCCGCGAGGCCCGCGAAGAGGGCTTCACCGAGATTGCCGCCAAGTTCGAGATGGTCGGCGCCATCGAGCGCGAGCACGAAGAGCGCTACCGCCGCCTGCTGAAGAACATCGAGGACGGCCTCGTCTTCAGCCGCGAAGGCGACATGATCTGGCAGTGCTCCAACTGCGGCCACATCGTCGTCGGCAAGAAAGCCCCGCAGGTCTGCCCCGTCTGCAACCACGAGCAGGCCTACTTCCAGCTCAAGCCCGAAAACTATTGATTATCGCAGAAAACAAGCCATGTGCCTCCGCAGTTTTTCCCTGCCGGAGGCATTTTCTTTTTGCCATATGGAAATAATTGTGTACTTTTGCAAATCGAAATCAATACAAAAAAGACGATGAGCACGCAAGCAATGACGAAGATAATAGCCGACTATTTCAGGACGCAACCCGTCCTGAGAGCATGGCTTTTCGGCTCCTTCGCCCGCGGCGAGGAGACACCGACCAGTGATGTGGACATACTTGTGGAGTTCGATCACGGACGGCCCATTGGGCTACTTCGTTATGCAGGAATGTGGCGCGAGATAGAGGAGCTTGTCGGACGCAAAGTCGATTTGGTCGAGGAAGGAACACTGATGCCTTTCGCCGTGGAATCGGCAAACCGCGATAAACAACTGATATATGAGAGAGCAAAGTAGAGACATCGAACGGCTACGGCACATTGTCGACAGCATTGCCCATATCGAGGACTTCCTTCGCGACCGAACCATCGAGCATCTGAAGAACAACATAATGTGTTACCACGCCGTTGTATACAACATTATGATTATCGGCGAGGCCGCCAACATGCCGACCAAGGAATTCCGCGAGAGCCACACAGAAATTCCCTGGAGACAGATAATAGATATGCGTAATGTGCTGGTACACGGCTACTACAACACGAGTCCACTTTTCGTATGGGAAACCTATACCAAAGACCTGCCGTTCCTGAAAGAACAGGTAAGTAACTACATAGTAGAGCTATCGAATGATTGTAACTAAAACAATTGTGTATTTTGGCAATTTGATTTTTTTACCATAAAAAGACCATCAGATTACATAAATCATTGGAACAAAAAATTATATCATGCAAGATGAAATGAATGAAAGGAAAGGCAGCATGAAAACCATCATTGTTGTGATTTTGCTTATCGTTGCCGTAATTGCCTTGCTTTGGGCAACAGGTCTTGTTCGCTGGGAAGACTCATCCAGCAATGGGGAGGAGTATGTTGTCGCCAATGACGAAACATCTCCAGACTCTAATTTCTCGATTTCAAATCGAGAATGGTTGGAACTTAAAAAAGAGGTGAAGCAACTACGCATGGAGGTGGAGCAACTGAAACGTAATAACCCTAATTCAACAACGACAAAACAAAGAGAATCCGTTCCACGGGAGATGGCAGTACCGCAACCCATACATTCCAAGCCGGCTACCTCAAATGCAGGAGAAAAGGCCATTTCCCCAAGCCCAAGCGATATTACACTTTCGAACTATTCCCATGATTGGGTACAATCAGATGCTACCGTAGCATTGAAGAATAACACAAACCTCACCTTAATACGAGTTAGTAATCCTGTAGTTCTCATATGCTACGAGGAGGTATTAAAAGGTGCGTTTCGACAATGCATCTACTGTAGTATATTATTGCTTAATCCAAATGAATATTATAAATTTAGGAATTCTTGCTCACATTG
>JAGAYN010000050.1 GCA_017940465.1 Bacteroidales bacterium
ACTGCCGGGACGCACAGCGGAGCCGCGGAAGTTGTCGGAACTGCCCTGTGCGCGTACCGCGGAGCTGCGGGTGGCACCGCTGCGCGAAGGCGCGCTGACGGCACTGTTGCTGCGGCTCGGGGTGGCGCTGGTGCCGGCGCTGCGGCTGGGAGAGCTGTAGGAACGGCTCGGGGCACTCGGGCTGCTGCTGCGGCTGGGGGCGCTGTGGGAGCGGCTCGGGGCGCTGGAACTGCTGCTGCGGCTCGGGCTGCTGAACGAGCTGCCACGGCTGCTGCCCGAGGGGCTGCTGCTGCGGCTCACCGACGAGGAACTGTGGCTGCCGCCGCTACGGCCACTGCCGCCGCCACGCTGGGCGAGGGCGGGGGTGAGGCTCAGCGTGAGAGCCACCATCACGAGGGTTGCGAATTTAGAGGTTTTCATCTTGGTTACTCCTTTCTTTTGGGGTTGTTTTCTGCTGCAAAAGTACAACCTTTCCGCGAGGAAATTTCCCTTTGCCGCGCATATTTTTCCCTTGGCGGGCTACCCAATGCTGCACCCAGGCGCGGCCAAGTCGCTGGGTGTAAGCAGGATGAGGTGGCCGTCCTTGTCTTCAGCGCTGAGTATCATGCCCTGGCTTTCGACGCCTTTCAGCTTCCGCGGGGGGAAGTTGGCGATGAAACACACCTGCCGTCCCACCAGTTTTTCGGGTTCAGGATAGTACTTGGCTATGCCGCTCACGATGGTGCGACCGCCCATGCCGTCGTCGAGCCTGAACTGGAGCAGCTTGTCGGCCTTGGGGACCTTGGTGCATTCCAGTATGGTACCCACGCGGATGTCCATGCGGCCGAAGTCGTCTATGGTGACGTTCTCCTTGACGGCGGCGGGCTGCCATGCGTCGAGGGCGTTCTGTTCCTTGGTCTTCAGCAGTTTGTCCACCTGTGCCTGTATGGTCTCGTCGCTGATTTGCTCGAAGAGAAGCTCGGGCTGATGGATGGTGTGCCCCTCGGGCAGGAGGGTGTGGGTGCCGGCGCATGCCCAGCCTTGCGGCTCCATGCCCAGCATGCGGCTCAGTTTCTCGGCCGTGAAGGGCAGGAAGGGTTCGCAGAGGATGGCGAGGTTGGCGCATATCTGGAGCGAGAGGTTCATGACGGTGGCGGTGCGGGCGGGGTCGCTCTTGGCCAGTTTCCAGGGCTCGGTGTCGGTGAGGTACTTGTTGCCGAGGCGGGCCAGGTTCATCAGTTCGGCGAGGGCTTCGCGCAGGCGGTAGGTCTCGATGCTGCGTCCGATGCGCTCGGGGAAGGAGGCCAGTTCCTTGACCACCTCTTCCTCCACCGCCGTCAGCGGGCCGCAGGCAGGCACCTGGCCGCCGTAGAACTTGTGCGTGAGCACGAGGGTGCGGTTGACAAAGTTGCCCAGGATGGCCACCAGCTCGGAGTTGTTCTTGAGCTGGAAGTCTTTCCAGGTGAAGTCGTTGTCCTTGGTCTCGGGGGCGTTGGAGCAGAGGGTGTAGCGGAGCACGTCCTGCTTGCCGGGGAATTCGTCGAGGTATTCGTGGAGCCAGACGGCCCAGTTGCGCGAGGTGCTTATCTTGTCTCCCTCGAGGTTGAGGAACTCGTTGGCGGGCACGTTGGCGGGCAGGATGTAGGAGCCATCGGCGTGGAGCATGGAGGGGAAGATGATGCAGTGGAAGACGATGTTGTCCTTGCCGATAAAGTGCACCAGCTTGCTGTCGTCGCTCTTCCACCATTTCTCCCAGTCGTCGCCGAAGAGTTCGCGGGTGAAGGAGATGTAGCCGATGGGTGCGTCGAACCATACGTAGAGCACCTTGCCGTCGGCGTCGGGAAGCGGCACGTGGACGCCCCACTCGAGGTCGCGCGTGACGGCGCGGGGCTGCAGGCCGGCGTCGATCCACGACTTGCACTGGCCGTAGACGTTCACCTTCCAGTCGCCCTTGTGCGCTTCCAGTATCCACTGGCGCAGCCACGGCTCGTCCTTGTCCAGGGGGAGGAACCAGTGCCTGGTCTCCTTGAGGACAGGCTTGGCGCCGCTGAGGGCGCTCTTGGGGTTGACGAGGTCGGTGGCGTTGAGGGAGGTGCCGCAGGCTTCGCATTGGTCGCCGTAGGCGTGCTCGTTGCCGCAGCGGGGGCAGGTGCCGGTGATGTAGCGGTCGGCCAGGAACTGGCCCGCCTCCTCGTCATAGTACTGCTGCGACACCTTCTCTACGAACTTGCCCTCGTCGTGGAGTTTCTTGAAGAAGGCGGCGGCCGTCTCATGGTGCATCGGGCTGGAGGTGCGGCTGTAGATGTCGAACGAGATGCCGAGGCGCCGGAAGCTCTCTTTGATGATGCCGTGGTAGCGGTCGACGATGTCCTGCGGCGTGACGCCCTCCTTGCGGGCCTTGATGGTGATGGGCACGCCGTGCTCGTCGCTGCCGCCGATGAAGACAACCTCCTCGCCCTGCGAGCGCAGGTAGCGCGCGTAGACGTCGGCAGGAACGTACACACCGGCCAGGTGGCCGATGTGCACAGGTCCGTTGGCATAGGGCAACGCCGAGGTGACGGTGTAGCGTTTGTAGCGTTTGTCCTTTTCGGTATAGACCATATTCGATGCTATTCTGCGTAGATATATTCCTTGCTGCCCCAGCTGCAGATCACCCTTGTGGGGAAGCCGTTGTCGTTGTATTGGTAGTCGTACCGGTCCGTCTCCGGCTCGTCCATGGGAATGGAACCCGTCATCGGGTTGGTGATGCCATAGGCGGAGAGGTCGACGTTGAAAGCGCTTGCCGTGGTCATCAGCTCGTCAGGGATCGACACCGAGTAGCTCATCGTGCTCTCCATGGTCTGCTCCACCACGTTGTTGGCCGAGAAGAGGGGGAACAGGTCTTCGGGATCCAGTCCGCCTATGTAGCCCTTCAGCGGGTTCTTCCGGCTGTCGTAGGTGGCCGTGGAGGTCGCCACTATGTCGACTTGCAGCTGGAAGGTGGCATTCGCGATCAGGACTCCCAGCATGGGATAGTTGCTCGTCAATTGCTGCAGCTGTTCAATGCCCAGGTTTCCGGCCATGTCCTGCAGCTCGGAACCGCTGAGTTCACGCTTCAGCGTGATGGTCGAGACGGTGCGCGACACGTTCTCGCCGTTCCACGTGAGGTCAATCTTCATGTCGGCACCGCCGTTCTTCAAGAAGTCAGGCATCTCGTCGTCGTCGTCGCCCATCAGACCGGCGAGCAACGCCTCCGGCACCTCGGCAGCCACCTGGCTCACCTTGTTGCCGGAATGGCTCACATTCAGCTGCAGCGAGGCCCCGTCGAACTGCATCGTCATCGACGTCATGGCATCGCCGCTGTAGGCGAACGTCACCTCGCGACCTTCGCCGCCGCTCATGCGCGTCAGGCGGTTGCCTTGGTAGGTGAAGGTCATGGTGCCGCTTTCGCGACCCTCGTCGTACTCTTTCACGCTGGCCAGCAGGCTGTCGCTCCAGGTCCACATCTCCAGCATCTCGCCGTTTTCAAGCACCTTCACAATCTTCATCTTCGGCTGGTAGATACCGTCCGTCATCCCCGCCGGCGGGTCGATGGGATCGGGTGTGGGCTGGGGATTGACGGGGTTGTCCTCACGGTCACAGGACGCCATGCCGAGCATGGCCACGGCGCAGAGCGCCAACAGTGTCTTTTTCATGGCTTTATGGATTATTGTTGGTTGGTTTCCTCCTCGGGCTTGCCCTCCTCCCCGGCCTCCGGCTCCAGCTTCCCGGCCGCCAGCAGCACGTTGTACCACGAGAAGAGCTTCTTCACATCCGACGTGTGGACACGCTCCTTGTCATAGTCGGGCACAGCCTGGGCCAGCAGGTCGAACATCTCCTTGCCCTCGGCCTTCTTGGGGTCGAACGCGGTGGGTTGGTGCTGAAGGTGGTCGCGCAGCGCTCCCATCACCTCTTCCAGGGGCTTCTCCTCGGTCTCGGTGAAGAGGCGTATCTCGCCCAGCGAGCTGATGCGGTCGTTCTTGAACACGGGGTACTTCTGACCCGTCACCAAGTTCTTCACCACCGCGCCGCCTTTGGTCTGCGACACCAATTCGCTCAAATCCGGTTTCCCGGCAATCACAAGAATGCTTGTAAAGTCCATTTCTGTTGCTTTCTGATTTATAGTTCAACCATTCAAAACGGCCAACGGCATTTATTATTTTCCCTTGGCTGTTAAAAAATGTTAAACCCATCCGTACAAACGGCTCGGTGTCGACTCGGAGTTGACTCGGAGTTGATACGGAGTTGACTCGGAGTTGCTATGCACCCCTGTCGGAGCAATCAAGGCAACGCGCTGTACTACAGCCCTTCATGAAAGCGGCAAAGGCCCTCCATGGGGCTGGCAGCCACCTCCCGTAGCAGCAGGCCGTGTCGCGCCGCAAAGCACTCCAACACCCCTCCAAGCCGCGCTGCAAAGCCTCCGACCAGCGACAATTCGCGACAGCCGCTGCGCGCCACAACATGCTGAACCTGATAGCGATACCACTCATCGAGGCACGCTCCGAGCAAACCGCTGCAATAGGGCTCCTCCACATGTGCCAGCGCAAACGGCGCCAGCGAGGCCAAAAAGCGGTTCGGATAGCGTCCGCCGTAGACGGCGTCCATGATTTGCTCCTGCGTCATGGCGTAACTGTCATGGAACATGCTCCTTAAGTCCTCTGGCATCTGCCCGGAGAGGTAGTCCCGAAGCAGGCACCGGCCCACATGGTTGGCCGAGCCGTGGTCGCCGAGGATATAGCCCATGCTAACTGTCTGATAGCAAACGATGTTACCATCGTAGTAACAGGCGTTGCTGCCTGTCCCCAGGATGCCCACAAGGCCCTCTTTCGCGCCACAGACGGCCCGGCAGGCGCCCAGCAGGTCGGTTTCGACAGTCACGCTGCTGATTCCAAGATATTTGCGCAGCATCTCCCCTACCCTCTCGCGCTGCACCGCGCTACCGCAGCCGGCACCGTAGAAGTGGAGGGCGTCGCTTTCCCCCAAAGAGGGCACCCCGCGGCGCACTTCGGCGCAGGCTTTCGCGAAATCCTCCTCGGTAGAAAAGCGGGGATTGAGGCCCTCCGTAACCACCATAGACCCAGCATTTAGCGTCCGCCAAAGGGTCTTGGTGCTGCCGCTGTCGGCGATAAGGGTCATATAATGCCTATTATTTCGTTGATATCACTGATTCCATGACGCTTGCAGTACGCCTCGAGGCCGTCGACCACCTTCATCGTCACCGCCGGGTCCACGAAGTTGGCCGTGCCTATCTGCACCGCTGTCGCGCCTACCATCAGGAACTCCAGCGCATCCTCCGCGCTGCTGATGCCGCCCAGACCTATCACCGGAATGCTCACAGCATGAGCCACTTGCCACACCATGCGCACGGCCACGGGCTTCACCGCCGGACCACTCAGGCCGCCGGTTACATTGTGCATCCGCGGACGCCTCCGCTCCACATCGACAGCCATGCCAAGCAGCGTGTTAATGAGACTCACACTGTCCGCACCTACGTCCTCGACGGCCTTGGCTATCTCCGCAATGTTAGTGACGTTGGGTGAAAGCTTTACTATCAGCGTCTTAGGGTATACCCTGCGCACTGCCGACACCACCTGCGCCGCCATCTGGGGATCGGTGCCGAACGACATGCCGCCGCACTTGACATTGGGGCAGCTGATATTCAGCTCGATGGCGGGCACTCGCTCCAAGGCGGCGATCTGCTCCGCCACCGAGCAGTATTCCTCGATGCTGGAGCCGCTGACATTGACCACGATATTGGTGTCCAAGTGCTTGATTCTATGGTATACATCGGTGCAGAATTTCTCCACGCCTCCGTTCTGCAGCCCCACGCTGTTGAGCATTCCCGAGGGGGTCTCCACCATGCGGGGATAAGGATTCCCCTCGCGGGGGGTGCCGGTGGTGCCCTTCACGATGAAGCCACCCAGGCGGTTGAGGTCGATGAAATCGGCAAATTCCTCGCCGTAGCCAAAGGTTCCACTCGCCGTCATGACGGGGTTCTTCAGGCTGAGATTGTGTATCTTGACGCTTAACATTGGTACCATTTTTGCATTGTGGATATATCAAACACGGGCCCGTCCTTGCAGACGCAGCGGTGGCCCTGGTCGGTGTCGGTGACGCAACACAGGCAAGCCCCTATGCCACAGGCCATAAGATTCTCCAGACTCACCTCGCAGCGTATGCCCCTCTGCGCCGCCGAACGCGCCACGGCCTTCATCATCGGCGTGGGGCCGCAGGTGTAGATCATGTCGTAGGGTTCGCCAAAGGCGGGGTGTTCCACCACCAGCCCCTTGTGGCCCAGGGAGCCGTCGTCGGTCGCCACGCACACCTCGGCATAGGGTTCAAAGGCTTCACGCACGGGAATCAGTTCCGCCGTGCGCCCTCCCAGCAGTACCCTGGGGCGCAACCCCTTTGTTCCAAGCGCTTTGGAGAGGTAAAGCAGCGGGGCAATGCCCGCTCCGCCCCCCACCAGGAGCGCGCGGCTCGCAGGGGGCATCTCAGTGGTGAATCCCTTGCCGAGCGGATAGACCAGGTTCAGCCTCTCCCCCACCCTCATCTCGGCCAGCCGCCGCGTGCCGTGGCCCACTATCTGCACCAGCAACGTGAGCGTGCCTCGCTGCGGATCGGCATCGTGGATGGATATGGGGCGGCGCAGCATCACCTCGCGGCAACCCTCCACCTGCACCTCTACAAACTGGCCCGGCACCACGGGGAGCATCGTCCCGCCATGCTGCAAGGTCAGCACCACATAGTGCTCGCCGGCCTGACGGCATTCCAGAATGGTGAAATCATGTATCTCTTTCATAATGAAGATTTAGTTACAAAAGTGGGTGCAAAGATACGAAAAAAAGTGACTATACACGGAAAAAAGTGGTTTCGGAGACGAATCGAATGCGGTAAATACCATAGAACATGGCAGATAAGTCACCTGTTCCACGTGAAACAGAGGCACCTCTCACCGGGCGAAAGCCATGAGCAGCACCGACACATCGGCAGGGGAGACGCCGCTGATTCGCGAAGCCTGCCCGATGGTCACGGGGCGATACCTCGACAACTTCTCCCGAGCCTCATACGATAAAGCCTCCATCTGGAAGTAGTCGCACCCCGCCGGCAGCGGTATGTCCTCAAACTTGAGTATGCGATTGGCCACCTCCTGTTCCTTCTCTATGTAGCGCTGGTACTTGATGGAGGTTTCCACCTCCTGCACCACCTCGAGAGGAAGCGCACTCATAGCCTCGGCCACCGCCGGAGCCACCTCGGCCAATTCGCGGAGCAACAGTTCAGGACGCAGCAGCAGATTGGAGAGCCTTACCTTCTGATTCAACTCCGCAGACCCTCTCTCCCGCAGCCACCCATTGGCTTCCGAGGGCACCACAGGGGTGTCTTCCACCAGTTGCCGCAGCACCTTTGCTTTCTGCAACTTCTCCTCCACCCTGCGCATACGGCTGTCGTCCGCCAATCCGATGGCATGTCCCAGCGGAGTGAGCCGCTGGTCGGCATTGTCCTGCCGCAGCAGGATGCGGTACTCGGCACGCGAGGTGAACATGCGGTAGGGCTCGTCCACCCCTTTGGTTACCAGGTCATCTATCAGCACACCTATATACGCCTGCGAGCGCGAGAGCACGAAAGGAGCCTTCCCCTGCAACTTCAAGGCGGCATTCACGCCCGCCATCAGCCCCTGGCAGGCGGCTTCCTCATAGCCCGTTGTACCATTCACCTGCCCAGCGAAGTAGAGATTTTCCACCCCCTTGGTCTCCAGGGTGTAGCTCAGTTGCGTAGGCGGGAAGTAGTCATACTCGATGGCATAGCCGGGCTTGAAGATACGGGCACCGGAAAAACCCTCAATCGAGCGCAACGCCTCCAGCTGCACCTCCAGCGGAAGCGAGGAGGAGAAGCCGTTGAGGTAGTAGCTCTGCGAGTGCCACCCCTCCGGCTCCACGAAGAGCTGGTGGTGGTCCTTGTCGGCAAAGCGGTCAATCTTATCCTCAATCGAGGGGCAATAGCGTGGACCGCGCCCCTGGATGCGGCCGTTGAACATAGGGGAACGCGAGAAACCAGTACGGAGTATGTCGTGGGTGCGCAGGTTGGTATTGGCTATGTAGCAGGGGCGCTGCTCGGCAAGAGCCATGGTATCAGCGAAAGAGAACTTGGACGGATGCTCGTCGCCAGGCTGGATCTGCAACTTTTCGAAGTCTATCGTGCGGCCATCGACACGCACAGGGGTGCCTGTCTTGAGGCGCTGCACCTCGAAACCGAGGGTGCGTAACTGGTCGGAAAACCCCACGGCTGGGGCCTCCCCTACCCTGCCCCCTTGCCACGACTCCTCGCCGATATAGATAGTGCCGTTGAGGAACGTGCCGCTGGTGAGCACCACCGCCCGCGACGGGATGGTATGTCCCATGCGCGTATGCACTCCCGCCACGCGGTTCCCCTCCACGATGAGCGAGATCACCTCATCCTGCCACAGGGAAAGTCCCGGGGTGTTTTCCAGCACCTGGCGCCAATTCTGCGAGAACAGCATGCGGTCGCACTGCGCACGGGGGCTCCACATGGCGGGACCTTTGGAGAGGTTGAGCATGCGGAACTGGAGGGCCGAGCGGTCGGTAACGATACCACTCCAGCCGCCCAAAGCGTCCACCTCACGCACAATCTGCCCCTTCGCCACGCCACCCATCGCGGGGTTGCAGGACATCTGGCAGATAGTATCCAGCATCTGCGTGATGAGCAGCACCCGACAGCCCAGCCGCACGGCCGCAGCCGATGCCTCGGCCCCGGCATGGCCGCCACCGACCACCACTATATCGTATGGCTCAAACGTCATAGACCATGATAGTTACGCATTGTGTTCCCCGTGAAACATCTGCTCCCAAAGGGCCAATGCCTCGCCCTCCTGGCGGCGCATTTCGGCGGCCTCCTCAGGGGACTTGTCGCCTTGCCCAAGGAGGTGCAGCACACCATGTATGATAACCCGATGCAGCTCCTGCTCGAACGGCACGCCATACGTCTGGGCATTCTCCCCTACCCTATCGATGCTGATGAGGATATCGCCCGAGATGAGGTCGGCAGCCACATAGTCGAAGGTAATGATGTCGGTGTAGGTGTCATGATCAAGGAACTGACGATTGACCTGAAGGATATGCTCATCGTCGCAAAACAGATAGGAGATGTTGCCGACACACTTCTGACGTCGACCGACTACCTCTGCCACCCACTTCCGGACCTTTTGGGGTTCCTGGAGGTCAAAATCTATATTTTGTGCCGAAAAACGGATGGACATACGTGTTAATATAATAGACTGAAATCCAGAATTATACGCAATTATTCAGGGGATTTATTCCTCAAAATGGCTGCCGTATTTGGACCCTAACAGGACAGTTGTACACCACAAACGACGGAAATCGAGGAATGCATCATGCCGCCACGGGGTGGAAGTGCCCTTGAAGGACGGAGATGCGCTCGAGGGCGTCGGCGGGGTCGATGCCGGCAACGTCGAACTCCAGTCGCACCACCCTACCCCCTTCGGAGAAGGTTATCCGGTCGGCGAGCGAACGCATGATGAAAATCCCCTCGCCTTGGGTCGACTCACCGGTGGGAAGGTTACCGTATTGCCCGAAGTCGAAACCGGAACCCTGGTCGGACACCTCGACAAAGAGGCCGCCCCGGCAGGTGCCGAAGGTGAGGCTCACCTGCTTGTCGGCATCGGAATGGTTGCCGTGCACAATGGCATTCTCCACGGCCTGGAGGGTGGCCACCTGGAGGGTGGAGTAGTACCTGCCGACATTGCACAGGCGGCAGAAGTGGAAGAGACGATTCTCCACCTGGTTCAAATTTGCCGTATCAGACTGTATTACAAACGATTCCGTCATAACTTCATGGGTATATATGCGGTACAAAGATACAAAAAAGTTGGCATCAGGCGCGAGAAATGTTAAAATATAGTGCATGCCACTGAATATCAATCCGATAAGTATGCCGTACAAAACCCGTTCAAAAATGAGAAAAAACCCGGAAAAAGGGGCAAAATGGTCCGTTTCCGACAGGCTGATTGTCAGCATCTTATAGGTATCATCTTCTTCCCCTCTTCTTCTCTACTTCGTGCCTCCCAGGAGGCCGACCAGGGAAGGGTAGGGGAGCGGGGAAATTTTATTTTGCCATGTCGCGGAAAGTTTGTACTTTTGCAAAGTCAACCAAAGCGAAACAAAACGATGTGTGAACTCTATAGAATACACGAGGCCATTGCCTCGGAAGGTTTTTCAGGGAGCACATTGCACATGATTGACAACCTGGCAAAAGATATACAGAATGGACACACAAACCTTCCTCGCTACACTATACCAGAGCATGCAGGCCTCTGCACGGCAGGTACGGCTCTCATCGGGGCGTCCGTCGTCGCGGACTACGCGTCAGCAAGCCTTGGCGCAAATAGCTATGCTTCAGCAGGCCAAAGAGGCGAAGCAGACGTTGCCAACTGGCAAATAGACGAACTGCAAGAACAATTCATTGAGGAATGGGCCAAAAGAGCCCTCCTCTGGGTGGAAAATTCGGAACAAATCCTTGTGGAACATTTCGGCCCTAAAATAGCGCAAGGGGCTGAAGCGAGGGTATACTACAAGGAGGGCGATACATCGGTAGTCAAAGAACGGGCATCAATCTATTCCACAACACTGAAGGCTCTGGAGGCGATTGCGCTGCATAACTACCTCTTTCCCGACACAATGATGCACGTGATAGGATTCACGCGGGATTCCGACGGCCTTTTCCGCATCATCCTCACCCAGCCCTATGTACGCTGCCTGCGGCTGGCCACAAAGGCAGAAATTGACACGTTGGCATCCTCAAAGGGATTCCACAGCAACAATCAGGGAGAGGGCGTAAATTACAAATCGGAGCGAATCCTACTGGAGGACATGCATCCGGCGAATGTTTTCATTGACGAAGTAAGTGAACAGGCAACTTGTATCGACTGTATTGTAAAGTTCGCATAAGCGTCTTTCGCGCTGCTTTTTTACGATCTGGAAATGGGAAAGAATTGCTCATTGCCAATTTTATTTTGCCATGTCGCGGAAAGTTTGTACTTTTGCAGGCAGTTTAAAATGCTTATACCATGGATTTAAAAGACCATATCTACCAGATTGTCTCCCGATGGGAGAAAACCAAAGATTCCCTGGCGACAGAAGAGGCCACCAAGAATGCCTTGATTATGCCGTTTATCATGGCGCTCGGATACGATATCTTCAACCCCAACGAGGTTCTTCCCGAAATGACATGCGACATCGGTACAAAGAAAGGCGAGCGCATTGACTATGCCATCATGCAGAACGGCAAGCCTGTGATTCTGATTGAGTGCAAGCAATGGGAGCAGAATCTGAACCTACACGACAACCAACTGCTGCGCTATTTCACGGTCTCCCAAGCCAAGTTCGGCATTCTGACCAACGGGCTTCAGTACAGGTTCTACACCGACCTCCTCAAGCCCAACATAATGGACGAGAAACCATTCCTGGAGATCGACCTAAGAAAGATAAAGGACGTTCAGATTGAAGAGCTTAAGAAGTTTCACAAATCCAACTTTGACATCGACAACATCCTGTCGTCCGCCTCTGAACTGAAATACATGGGGCAACTGAAGGATGTCTTCGCCAAAGAGTTCGAAGAACCCACGCCCGAACTAATCAAATACTTTGGCAAACAGGTGTACGACGGAGTATTCACACCCAAAATAGCCGAACAGTTCCACGATCTTTTCAAACGGGCCATATCATCGTATATATCTGAACAAGTGTCCAGTAGACTGAATGCCGCACTTAAACAGAACGAGGGCGACGCTATGGAGGCACCCGCCTCCGAAGAACCGGTCACAGAAGAAACGTCCAAAATTGTCACCACACAGGAAGAAATCGACGCATTCAACATCATCCGGGCTATGTTGAGGAAAGAGGTGGCCGTGGAGAAAATCACCATGCGTGACGCGCTTTCCTACTGCGCAATCCTGTTCGACGACAACAACCGGAAACCCATCTGCCGTCTGCATTTTAACAATTTGAGCAACCTGCGGGTCGAGATTTTCAACGAAGAGGGGAAGGGGGAGAAATACCCCCTGGCAACTGTGGATGAACTATACAACTACGAGCCACAATTAAGGAACGCCATACGTAGGTATGTCGAATAGACGGCACCGCTTCCTTGCATCAAGAGAGGGGCCGAAGCCCCTCTTTTTCTTTTACACTTGCGACCACAACAACACCAAGGCCACCATTGGATTACATACAATGTTATTTTACATTAGCGCAATAAAGTAACATAACGGCAACCTTTATATCCCCTTATCTCAAAAACTTGAGATAAGGGGATATGCTATCTCAAGTTTTTGATGGATGCCTACCGGTAGAAGTAGTCGTTGACTTTCTGGCGGTAGTAGGGGGAGAGGGTGGGGGGGAGGGTGCGGAGGGGGTCGGTGGCGGGCTGGAGGGTGCGGTTGTACTTCTCTAGCTCGGCGGGGGAGGGTTGGCTGTAGAGGTCGCCGGCCTCGTGGCTCTCGCGGCGTTCCTCGCGTTCGCGCTGCATCTCGGCGCGCTCGTGCTCCAGCAGGCGTGTCATGATCTGCTGCTGCCGCTGCAGGGTCTGCTGGGTGATGGTGCGGTTGACGAGGTCGGCCTCGGTCTGCTCCATCTGGCGCATCATCTGGTCAATCTCGCGCGCCAGCTTGGGGTCGCCGCCGGAGGCCGATTTCATCTCCTGGCCGTACTCCTGCATCATGCGGCGTATCATCTCCTGCTGCGCGGCGGCGCGGGCGAACTCCTCGCTCATCCCTTGCTGCTGGCCCACCTGGTGGCGGCCGCCGGGCTGCTTGCCCTGCTTGTCGAGCTGCTTCTTGAGGGCCTCCAACTGGCGGTTGAGCTCCTGCTGCATCTCGCGCATCGACTTGGGCGAAGGCTTCCCGCCGCCGGGCTTGCTGCACTGCTGCCCGCTCTTGTTCTTGCACTGCCCGCTCTGTTTGCGCTGGCTGTTCTGGCGCATCTGGTTCTGCATCTGGTCGAGACTTTCGGCGAGGACGAGGGCCAGGTTGTTGAGCGAGGTCATACTGTACTGCATCGAGCGGGCAACGCTGGTGTTCTTGTAACTGCCGTAGAACGACTGGTTCATGTCGAGCAGGCCGGCAAGCGAGCGGCCGACGTTGGCGTTCACCTCACCCACCTCCTTGCCGATGGCCGAGGCCACCTGTAATTGCCGCTTGGCCATGGCGCGGAGCGAGTCCTCGACATTGCGGAAGTCGTCCTTGATGCGGTTCTGGCGGGCGATGATGGTCTGGTAGCGGGGGTCCTGGATGTAGATGCCGTTGAGGTCGGCGATGAGTTCCTCCTGGTTGAACGAGAGGCGGACAAGGTTCTTGAGCAACTGGCGCACCTGCTCGGCATCCTCGGCGAGGTCCTGCTGCTCGGCGTCGAGCTGCGCTTCGGCCATGGCCTCGGAGAGGCGCTCCATGTCGTCGGCGGCCTCTTTCTGCTGCTGGCTGGCCTCCTTGTTCTTGCCCTTTTGCAGGCTCTGCTGGGCGCCCTGCTGGTGCTGCTCCACCTGCTGCTGCAACTCCTGCGGCACCTTGAAGTCGGTGGAGGGGTCGAGGTCCTTGTAGTCCTGCTTGATTTGCTGTATGTCTTCTTTCAACTGCTGGAACTGCTCGTTGAGGCGCTGCTGCTTCTCCTGCAGGGCTTCGTTTTCCTTGCCGCGGGTCTGCTCTGTTTCACGTGAAACATTGCGCTGTTCTTCGGCCAGGCGGTCGAGCTTCTGTATGGTCTGTTCCACCTTCTTCTCCACCTCGAGGCGCTTCATGAGCTCGAGGTTCTGGTCGAGCTGCTTCTCCAGTTCCTCGTTGCTCATCTTGAGCTGCTCCAGCTCCTGCTGCACCTTCTTCTTGTCGAGCTGCTGCATCATGCGCTCTATCTCGGCCATGGCCTCCTTCATCTTCTCGTCCATCACCTCGTTCATCAGGCGGTCCAGTTCGCGCTGCTTCTCCATGAGCTGCTCGCTCTGCTCGCGATATTTCTGCTCCAGACGGTTGTTTTCCTGTATCTGTTGCTGCATCTGCTGCATCATCTGACGCAACTGCTTCTGCTTCTCGGCAATCTGCTGGAGGTCCTTCTTGTCCTGCCAGCCCAGTTCTTTCTTGTCCACCAGGCGGCGCATCATGTCGTTGATTTCCTGCTGCAGACGCTGCAACTCGGACATCTGCGCCTCGGCGCTTTGGCGCACCTCCTGGCTGCTGCGGTCAAGCATCTGGTCGAGCTCCTCGGCGGTGGGTACTTTTATCTCAAACACCTGCGAAGTGGCCTTCTTGGGGCCATGGATGGCGTCATTGTCATAGACCTCGAACCAGTAGGAAAGCTCGTCGCCGGGGGCGAGGGTGAGTTCGGCGGTGTTGAAAGAGAAGTAGAACTCCTGCGAGGCACCCTCGCCAAGGGCCATTTCGGCCTCGCTGACGGCCTCCTGACCTGCGTGGGCAGGATTGGCCACCTTGTGGACGAAAACGAGGCGAGAGAAGCCGTAATCGTCCTTGACGCGGCCGCGGAAGAGGCGGCGGTCGGGGTGCAGGCTGTCCATCATCTCCTCGGCCATGATCATGGGCACCGCGTCAGCGATGGCGGAAAGCGTGTAGCGGAGGGTGTCGGAAACGCTGTGGCTGCCGACGGCGCAGAAGGCGTAGTCCACCGTGCGCATCACGCGGCGCGACACCTCCGCCTTGCCGTCGCGCCCGGCGCCCAGCCCCGACTTCGATCCTTCCACCTCGAACACCAGGCTGTCCGCGTCCTGGGTCTGGAAGAGCCACCGCACCACAGTACCCTCGGGCACCGAGGCATCGCCCAGGTTCTCGATGGCCTCGCTCTGGCGACCAGTGTAGGCAGGGTAGGCGAGGAGCATGCGGAACGAAAGCACCGAGGGGTTGGGCAGCACCTCCAGCCGGTAGTCCGCCGAGCCGACGCCGCCACCCTCCAGCGAGAACACCTGCGTGCGCCGAAGCTGCTTGAAAGCGTAAGTGAATGAACCCGAAGCCGTTTGCATGCGGTGCCGACGGCCATCGAGGAGGATATACACCTCGGCCGGACGGGCGTCGCCCTCGGTGCCGACAGAGAGCGTATAGTCGTCGCCTTGCATGGCGGTGAGGCTCTCGTTCTGGACCACAAAGCGGAAGGGGGCCGGGCGCTCGTAGACGGTGCCGTAGTTGGCGATGCGGCGCGAGGGCTCCGTAACCACCGACGGCGCGGCCACCAGCAGCACCAGCAGCACCAACAGCGGCGGCAGGGCATACTTCAGGTAGCGCCTATTGGCCTTTAAATCAACGGCATTGAGGAACGGTACAGGGCGAAGCTGGGCGGTCTTCTGCTCGATGGCGGCCAGCATGAGGTCGGACTGGTCTGACTGGCCAGACTGGTCGGACATCAGCTGCAGCAGGTTGAGCAGTTTGTCGCTGACCTCGGGGAAGTGTTTTCCTATTATTTTGGCCGCGTCGGCATGCGAGAGGCGCTTGCCCAGGCCCTGCATCTTGAGCAGCGGACGCACCATGAACCAGCCTGTTACCGTGGCCACCGCAGCCATCCCGCCCCAGAACAGCAGGGCACGGCCGAGGGTGGAGAGCCAGCCGAAATGCTCCAGCAGCACGGCGGCCAGGAAGAGCGCGCCGACGATGCCGACGGCATACAGCACGCCCCTCACCAGCAAGCTCTTGTAGTACTTGCGGATGAAAGCGTCGAGCGCTTGCAGTATGTCGGGCTTCTGCTCCATGGCTTGAGGCGAAATCAATCTGCAAATTTACATAAAAATTTTTGATTTACACACAGACGCATAAAAATATTTTGCTACGCAGTCAGAATCAGGCAAAAGAAAAGCCGCCTGATTCGCGTTTTATATGCAAACGGGCTTGGTGTCCCAGTGATTTATTGCC
>JAGAYN010000051.1 GCA_017940465.1 Bacteroidales bacterium
CTATAAAACAGTACATTACACACAAACACACCCGCCCCCTCTCCACAACCCCGCACCCCGCACTCCACGGGGACCTTCTAGGTATCCCCAAGGTATCCCCTAGGTATTTACTTCGACTGTGAACCCTTATGGACGGATATGAACCATATTACAAAATTCCCCCTCCAGGCCTCACCACATGCCCCCTCTCCCCCAGGAGATGGAGGGAGAATGCCGGTGTCGCCATAACATACTCATTCCCACAATGTTGCAACGTCCGCGGGCATAAGCCAACGGTTATTCAAGCTGTCGCCCCCTGCGGAGCAGGGGGCGACAGCGTCTCTACGGGATGTCCCGCAAGGCTAATTCAGGCAGGCGAGGTAGCGGCGGATCGTCTCCTCGATGCCGAGGTAGAGGGCGTCGGAGATGAGGGCGTGGCCGATGGAGACCTCGTCGCACCAGGGGATTTGCTGACGGAAGTAGGCGAGGTTCTCCAGCGAGAGGTCGTGGCCTGCGTTGAGGCCGAGGCCGCACTGACGAACCGTCTCGGCCGCGACCACGAAGGGGTGGATGGCCTCTTCGCGCCCGGAGGCGTAGCGGCTGGCGTAGCTCTCGGTGTAGAGCTCCACGCGGTCGGTGCCGGTGCGGGCGGCGTTCTCAATCATCGTCGGGTCGGCATCGATGAAGATGCTCACGCGTATGCCGCACTGTTTGAACTCCTTGACCACATCGCACAGGTAGTCCCGGTTCCGCATGGTGTCCCAGCCGGCGTTGCTGGTCAGCACTCCCTCGGCGTCGGGCACCAGCGTCACCTGCGCCGGACGGATCTCCTTCACCAGGTCGATAAACCCGTAGGGACGGCTTTTGGAGACCCCCTTGGGATTGCCCTCGATGTTGTATTCCACGCCAATCAAAGGCTTGATAGCCAGCGCGTCGGCATAGCGGATATGGCGCTCGTCCGGACGCGGATGCACCGTGATACCCTGCGCCCCGAAGCGCTCGCAGTCCTGCGCAAACCGCAGCACATCAGGCGTGTTGCCCCCGCGCGCATTGCGTATGGTGGCCACCTTGTTGATATTGACACTCAGCATTGTCATAACCTGAACTCCTTCTTGATTTTATCCACCATGTCGAGTTTCTCCCAGGCGAAGAACTGGACGGTTTTCCGGTAAGGTTTTCCGTTGCGGTAGAGGGTCACCTCGGCCTCGTAGGGGTCGCGGCCCAGATGTCCATAGGCGGCGGTGGGGCGGAAGATGGGGTTCTTCAGGCCGAAGCGCTCGACGATGGCGTAGGGGCGGAGGTCGAACAGGCGGCGCACCCTGGAGGCTATCTCGCCGTCGGTGAGGGAGACGTGGGCGGTGCCGTAGGTATTGACGTAGAGGCCCACCGGATCGGCCACGCCGATGGCGTAGGCCACCTGCACCAGACACTCGTCGCACACGCCGGCCGCCACGAGGTTCTTGGCGATATGGCGCGTGGCGTAGGCCGCCGAGCGGTCCACCTTGGAGGCATCCTTGCCACTGAAAGCGCCGCCGCCGTGGGCGCCGCGGCCGCCGTAGGTGTCCACGATGATTTTGCGCCCTGTGAGGCCCGTGTCGCCGTGGGGGCCGCCGATGACGAACTTGCCCGTGGGGTTGACATGTAACTGGAAATTGAAGATTGAGCGTTGAGAATCGGCCGCCTTGGCTGGCGCCTTCTTCTCGAACAACTTCTGCGTGGCCTTCGGGAGGCGCTTGACTACGCGCGGCAGGAGGATCTTCTCCACATCGGCGCGGATCTGCCCCTGTGTGGCGTCGGGGTCATGCTGGGTACTGACCACGATGGTGTCGATACGCTCGGGCCTGCCATCGTCGGAATACTGCACCGTCACCTGGCTCTTGGCATCGGGCCTCAGGTAGCGCATCTGGCGCCCCTCGCGGCGTATCTTGCCCAGTTCCTGCAAAATAATGTGTGCCAGTGTGATAGGCAGGGGCATCAACTCATCGGTCTCGCGGCAGGCGTAGCCGAACATCATGCCCTGGTCGCCGGCGCCCTGCTCGCGCTTGGTGCGGCGGCTGACACCTTGGTTGATGTCCTGGCTCTGCTCATGGATGGCGGAGAGGATGCCGCAACTCTCGGCCTCGAACATGTACTCGCCCTTGGTGTAGCCGATTTCGCGGATAACCTCGCGCACGGTGGACTGCACGTCGGCATAGCCGTCGCAGGTCACCTCGCCGCTCACCACCACCAATCCCGTGGTAACCAGTGTCTCGCAGGCCACATGGCTCTCGGGGTCGTGCCGCAGGAACTCGTCCAACAGGGCGTCACTGATCTGGTCGGCCACCTTGTCGGGATGGCCCTCGCTTACGCTTTCGCTTGTGAAGTAATAGCTCATTTTTACATTACTTTAAACTGTTAATACTTTGTTTTAACAGTGAAAAGAGTTGTACTGAAATTGCCATGAATTAACGCTTTAGCATTTTTTCAAGTGGTTGCAATCATTACAAATCCGTCCACATTTCAAGATGCAAAGATACAAAATAAAATCCATCCCGCAAAAAAAACTTTGCATCGCCGTGCAACAGTGTGTAAATATCAGCATGGCGGACACTTTTTTTTCTGCAGCAATTTTGCCAGTCCGATTCTTTTTCGTACTTTTGCAGTGTGAAACCAATACAACGCGAACGATGAGGAAACTCCTTCTTGCCTTGGCTGCCGGTGCCTTGCTGGCAGGATGTGTATACGTGAATATCAATGACGGCACGCTGTCCGGCGACGAGAGCGGTGTGCCGCTGACGCGGACCTATGCCCTCGGCGGCGACTACAGCGAACTGGCGGTGGGCCAGCATTTCCATGTGGCGATGAGCGACACGGTCGGCGAGCCCACGGTCACACTGGACAGCGCCATGCACAGCCGCCTCGTGTTCCGCATCGAGGGGAAGCGGCTGAGAATCGGCCTCAAGGGCAGCCATTCCGTCCAGACAGGGCGCGCCACGGTGCTGTTGCCGCACAACGGGCGGCTGCGGGAGGTGGAACTCGGCGACACCTCGCACTTCACCTCCGCCCTGCCCCTCACGGCAGACCGCGTCAGCATCGACCTTTCCGGCGCCTCTTCGTTCTCGGGCGACATCCGGAGCTCCAAGCATGTGGAGATCGAGACCTCTGGCACCTCGCACTGCGAAGGGAGCATCCAGGAGGTGGGCACGCTGGAGATTGACCTCTCCGGCGCCTCGTCGGTCACGCTGAGTGGCAGCGTGTACCGGCTGGAGGCCGACCTGTCCGGCACCAGCCACCTGACGGCCGGCGACCTCGACGCCACGCATGTGGAGAGCGACCTCAGCGGCGCCTCGAGTGCCGAGGTGCTCTGCTGCGAGAGCATCAAGGCCGACGCCAGCGGCACCAGCCACCTGACCTACGGAACGGTGGGCGGCGGCTGCGACCCACACTTACGGATAAACACAAGCGGAGCCTCGAGCGTCAGTCGGCGTTGAGGCGGCGGTAGTGGCAGGTGAGCAGGCGGCCGTCGTCGTAGAGGTGGAGGCCGGAGCCTTCGCAGTAGCGCCACACGCGGCAGTCCCTGCATTGCCCCTTCCTGGCCCACGCGCGGTCGCGCATGACATGGAAGCGGTTCTGCCAGACGTCCCAGAAGTCGTCGCGGTAGATGTTGCCCTGGTCCATGTGGCTGCGCACGGAGGTGCAGCCGCTGATGCTGCCGTCGCAGCGGATGGAGGCCACATCGATGCCGCTGCGGCAGTGGAAGAAGCGGTCGCGCACCTGCCCTTCGTAGGGGCCGAGGTAGCCCTCGCAGGCGTAGCTCACTTCGAGCGGCGAGCTGGTTTCGCGGCACTCCTTGATAAAGTCCAGCAGGCCGCGGAACTGCTCGTCGGAGAACTGCAGTTCGGGATTGCCTGCGGCGCGGCCCATAGGGAAGATGCTGAAGAGGCGCCACGCCGGGACGCCGAGGGAAAGGAGGAAGTCGCGCAGCTGCGGCAGGCGCGCGTAGTTGCGGGGGTTGACGCATGTGACCACATCCCACAGGATGTCGCGCTGCTGCGCCAGCAGGCGGATGGCGCCGACGGCCCGGACAAACGACTGCGGATGGTGCCGCAGCCAGTTGTGCTCCTCCTCAAGGCCGTCGAGGCTGACGGTGACGGAGTGCAACCCGCTCTCCAGCAGGCGCTGCAGGCGGGCGGCGTCCAGCAGGTAGCCGTTGGTGACCAGTCCCCAGGGGTACTCGCGGCGGTAGAGTTCGAGACCCACCTCCTCAAGGTCGGGTCGCAGCAGGGCCTCGCCGCCGGTGAGGATGACGAACACTTCGTGGGGATTGACGTGTGGGGTGAGGGAGTCGATGACGCGCAGGAAGTCCCCGGCCGGCATGTCGGGCACGCCGGGTTGCACCTTGCAGTCGCTGCCGCAGTGGAGGCAACTCATGTTGCACCGCAGCGTGCACTCCCAGAAGAGTGTGCGGAGGGGGTGCAGGCGGGCCTGTGTGTGGCGCAGGGAGCGTTGCAGTTCGAGGCCCGCACGCTGGCGGAGGGAGAGGTTCACCGGCGTTCGAGCTTGATGTCAAGTTTCTTGTTGAGCTCGCCGTGGTACCAGCCTTCGGCCTCGGAGCGGTCTATGTCGTCCGCCGTCACCTTGACCTCCAGCAGCTGGTTGCGGAAGGAGCCGTTCGCCGTGCCGTCCACGTCGCGCACCAGCACCTTGACCTCGTCCACCGGGCGACCGCTGCCTTTCACCTCGAAGCGCCCCTCCCGGTCGGTCGTCGCCGAGGTGCTCTCAAGGTATTCGCGCACGCGCTCTGGGTCGCCATAGACGGTATCCGGCGTGGCCTCGATGCCGTGTTCCAGCACATTGACCCTCACATTGCGCACCGGCCGCCCCTTGGCGTCGCTCACCCGTCCGCTCACGCGGAAGTTCATGGTGGGCACGCCGTACATGAGGCGCATCTCCTCGCGCTCGCGCGGCATCGGGGCAGGCTCCTCCTCCGTGGCGGGCAACTGCTTGGCGCTGTGGCAGGAAGAGAACCCAAGGGCACCCATCACGGTGACCAGCAGCCAGTTCTTCCATTTCAGAAATTTCACCTTCATACCTGCCATAACGCGGCTATGTGGAAAATATTTTGTACCTTTGCAATTTGAAATCTATGGAAAAGAACGCGAAACCCTATGTGATTGCCGGCCCCTGCAGCGTGGAGAGCCGCCAGCAGCTTCGCGAGGCCAGCCTGCAGCTCTCCGCCATACACGGCGTGCGCATGATACGCGCCGGCGTGTGGAAACCGCGCACACGGCCCGGCGGATTCGAGGGCCTGGGCGAACCGGCGCTGCAATGGATGCAGGAGGTGGGGCGCGAACTGGGCGTCAGCTACTGCTGCGAGGTGGCGATACCGGAGCATGTGGACCTCTGCCGCCAGTACGGCATCGCCACCGTATGGATTGGCGCGCGCACCACGGCCAACCCCTTCATGGTGGAGGAACTCTGCTACGCCCTCGGCGGAAGCGGCATGGCGGTGCTGGTGAAGAACCCCGTGTGCCCCGACGTGCGCCTCTGGCTGGGCGCCATCGAGCGGCTGCAGCAGGCAGGCATTGCCGACATCATGGCCATCCACCGCGGCTTCAGCATGTACGACAACCAGGGCTACCGCAACGCACCCCTCTGGGAAGTGGCCATGGAACTGCGGCGCGAGCGGCCCGACATCCCCATCCTCTGCGACCCCAGCCACATCGGCGGCCGGCGCGAACTGGTGGCACCGCTGGCACAGACCGCCATGCTGCTGGACTATGACGGCCTGATGATCGAATCCCACCCCCACCCCGACGACGCCTGGACCGACGGGCAGCAGCAACTCTCGCCCGACCAGTTGGCCAGCCTCCTCGCAGCCCTCCCCTCCCCTTCCGGCAACGCCGCCGCTGGCAACCCCGGGCTGGAGCAGCTCCGGCACCAGATCGACAGCATCGACCACGAGCTCGTGCGCCTCCTGGGGCAGCGCATGGCCGTGTCGCGCAGCATGGCCGCACTGAAACGCCAGTTCAAGATGAGCGTCTACCAGCGCGACCGCTGGGACGACGTGGTGAGCGACCGCCTGAAGTATGCCGCCGAGGCCGGGCTCGACGCCGGCTTCACCAAGGAACTCCTTGAGAAAATACACGCCGAGAGCGTCAGGGTGCAGATGGAAGACCGCGCGCAAGAGGCATGACCCGCCGCCGGACACGACAAGAAAGGCTCACCCCCTCGGGCGAGCCTTCTTCTTTCCCTGTGTTCCGTTGCCCCTATTCAGCGGGCACCACGGAAACGTAGCTGCGGTCCTCGCGGCCCTTGTGGAACTTCACAATGCCGTCGGTGAGAGCAAAGAGCGTGTGGTCGCGACCCATGCCGACATTCTTGCCAGGGTTGTGAGCCGTGCCGCGCTGACGCACGATGATGTTGCCGGCGATGCACTTCTGACCGCCGAATATCTTGACGCCAAGTCGTTTGCTTTCGGATTCGCGACCGTTGTTGGAACTACCTACACCTTTTTTGTGAGCCATAATATACTTTTTTAAAAGGTTAAACACTATTTGATGCTATCGATCTTGATCTGGGTCAGATAGTCGCGGTGGCCGTTCATCTTCTGATAGCCCTTGCGACGGATCTTCTTGAACACCAAAACCTTATCGCCCTTGAGATGGCGGAGGACGGTAGCCTTCACGGAAGATCCGTTGATGTAGGGCTTGCCGATTTCGACCTTGCCATCATTGTCCTTAAGCATCACGGTGTCAAAAGAAACCTCGCTGCCCTCGTCCTGGTGGAGACGGTTGACGAAAATCTTCTGATCTTGGGCGACCTTGAATTGCTTGCCTGCGATTTCTACGATTGCGTACATTTCTAATTGTTTGTTTTTTAATTACTTTCAGTCATTCCGAGGGACATCTTGCCCCATATTTCGGATTGCAAAGATACGACCTTTTTTCATACTGGCAAAATTTTTTTTTAAAATCGTCCCCGTTTTTCCCTCGCTGCCCGCTCCCCCGCACCGCGATTCCAGCCGTTCACCCCCTTCGCCCTCTCCTTGTCCGCTCCCCGCCCGTGCAGACTCGGAGTATTCTCGGAGCTGTCACGGAGTATTCTCGGACTTGCCATAGAGTTGGTATAGACTTGGTATGGGGTTGGTATGGACTTGGTGCTGGAAATCAACGCTGTGGATCGGGGGCGATGTTTGAAGAAGCGGGCGGATGGGGCGCGGGGGGGGGCAGTCATTATCATCAACGGACCCGGGGGACATTTTAGTATGCAGCGTGTAAAAAAAATGCCAGCACCCCGAGTTCGGGGTGCCGGCGCGGTTTTCCTCCCCCTTGAGGGGGGCGGGGGATGGGGCCGACGGCTACTTGATGACCAGTTTCTTCACGGCCATGCCCTGCTCGCCGACGATGCGGACGAAGTAGGTGCCCTGGGCGTAGCCCGTGAGGTCGAGGGTGATCCGGCCTCCGGCGACCGTCCACTGGCCGCTGGTGCGGCCGTTGAGGTCGACGAGGCTCACCGTGGCGTTGCCCTCCAGGCCGCCGATGGTCACGCTGGTGGTGGCGGGGTTGGGGTAGAGGGTGACGTCGCTGTAGGCCACCTCGTCGATGCCGACGTTGCCGGCGAAGGTGGCGGTGAGCGTGATGTCGGCGGTGACAATCATGGTGCGGACCGAATCGGTCACCTGGTCGCTCCACTGCACGAAGTGGTAGCCCGGGAGGCCCTGCGCGGTGAGGGTGACGGTGGCGCCCTCCCCATAGGTGCCGGCGCCGAGGACGGTGCCCATGGTTTCGTCGTAGTTCACGGTGACGGTGTAGGTGGTGGGCTGCGGCACGTTGTCGGCCTCGAAGGTGGCGGTCAGGGCCAGGTCGGCGGTGACGGCGGTGGTGTAGGGGTTGGCGGTGGAGACCTGCTGGCCGTTGGCGGTCCAAGCCACGAAGTGGTAGCCCGTGTTAGGCGTGGCGGTGAAGGTCACGCTGGTGCCGGCGTTCACGGTGCCGCTGGGCGACACGGTGGCGCTTCCCATGGTGGCATCGGCCGAGGTGGCGGAGACAGTGTAGGTGGTGGGCTGCGGGGTGCTGCTCGCTTGGAAGGTGGCGGTCAGGGCGAGGTCGGCGGTGACGGTGGCGGTGTAGGGGTTGGCGGTGGAGACCTGCGTCGTGCCGTCCATCCAGGCCACGAAGGTGTAGCCTGTGGCAGGCGTGGCGGTGAAGGTCACGCTGGTGCCAGCGTTCACGGTGCCGCTGGGCGACACGGTGGCGCTGCCCATGGTGGCATCGGCCGAGGTGGCGGAGACGGTGTAGGTGGTGGGCTGGGGCACCACGGTGCTGTCGGCACCGCATACGCCGAAGCGCACGTCAGCACGGTTGGTGCTGCCGGAGCTGCTGCTGCCGCTGTAGGGATTGCTGTCGCTGGAATAGTAGCGCACGGCGCCGTTCCAGGCGCTGTGGGAGGCGTAGTAGGTGGAGGAGTTCTCGTAGGCGCCCGATACCTCAACAGTGAGGACCACGTGGCTGGTGCCGTCGTACATAAAGGGGTTGCTGAAGACCACCGTGTTCCATCCGGTGACGAAGTTGATGGGTCCCTGATAGACCAGCCGGTCGCTGCTGCCGACAAGGGTGAGGGTGCTGTCGGTGCTGTCGGTGCTGTGGCGCAGGTAGATGTTGGCGGTGTAGCTGTTGCTGGGGCTGCTGTAGGTGTAGTTGAACGAGACGCTGGTGAGGCTCATCGCCATGTTGCCGAGTTCGTGGGCGGTGTATACCTGCTGGGTGTAGCTGTTGTTGTAGTAGTGGTTGATGGGGGAGTAGTTGGTGGTGTTGGCGGAATAGGGGGTGGTGGCGGCACTGATCTCCAGCGAGGAGCCGTTGGTGCAGAGGGTGGTGGTGATGACGGTGGCGGAAGCCGAGACGCTGCCGCTGCAGTTGGCGTCGATGCGCACCTGATACACCGTTTCGGCATCGAGGCCGGTGAAGGCGTAGGGGCTGGAGGCATCGGTGACGGTCTGCAGCACGGTGCCGTTCTCATCCAGGAGGGTGAGGGTGGCGTCGTCCACCAGTCCGAAGCCATACTCCCAGGCAACGGAGAAGCCCTCGCTGGAGGTGTTGCCGAGGCGTATGTTGGTGATGGTGTCCGTGCAGATGGTGAGGGGCTGGATGGTGATGTCGTCGATATAGAGGGTGTAGCCGGAGTAGGTGCCGTAAGCGCGGAAGGCTACGTATTTACCCGTGCCGGTGTAACTGGAGAGGTTGACGTTGAACTCCTGCCACTGGCTGACGGTGGGGTTGCAGTCTTCGATGTGGGTGAAGGTCGAGGTGTCGCTGGGGTCGGTCATGACACCCACCTCGAGGCGGGCATAGGAGTAGGGGCGGTAGACCCAGAAGTTGACATAGAGGTCGCTCAGGTCGTCGAAGCGCGGGGTGACGGCCAGTTCGTACTGCGAGTTGTTGCCGACATCGAAGCGAAGGCTGTTGCCGGTGCGGACGGTGGCAGTGGAGAGCGAGGGGGCGTTGGGATAGTTGGAGTAGAGGCTGATGCGTGTCCAGCAGGGGTTGAGGTCCACACCGCCGCCATAGCTGTCGAAGTTCTCCACGAAGGGCAGGTCGCTATGGGTGATGACGACGCAGTTGCGCACGGTGACATAGAAGACCACCGTGTCGCTGCCGTAGCTGTTGGTGGCCACACAGGTCACGGTGTCCACACCGCCTGCGGTGTAGTTGAAGGTGGCCACGCTGTCGTTGGCGCTGATGGTGGCGTCGCCGTGGCTCTCCATGGTGGAGGACCATGTGAAGGTGAGTCCGGAGGTGTTGCCGATGATGAGGTGGGCCGTGTAGTCGACATTCTCGTTGGCGTCCACCAGCGACGGGGCATCCACGCTCAGCATGGGGGCGAAGGCGCTGCGGACGGTTACGTCGTCGATAATCATGCCTGTGCCGCCATTGGAGATGTTGCGGAAGGCGATGTAGATGGTCTCGCCGCTGTAGGCCGCGAGGGATACGGTGCGCAACTCGAACCATCCCGCGTGGGATTCCTGGAACACCGTGTCGGTGAACGAGGCAAGGTCGGCGGTGGTGGTAGAGACGAGCACCTGGTATTTCGGGGTGCCGTTGCCGGAGCCTTCGCCGAAGTGGTAGAACTGGAGGATGAAGTCAGACCCGTCGGAGGGGAGTTCGAGGGCGGGGCTGATGAGCCAGTCGTCGGTGGTGGAGGAATTGTAGATGCCTGCCGCACCGGGAGGGCTGACCTGCTCGTTGCTGTAGGTATAGTAGTGCCAGATGTAGGTTCCCGTGTGGTTCAACGGGCTGACGATAGTCCAGCAGTCGAAGCTGCTGGCGGCGGAGAACTGCTCGATGAAGGGGAAGTTGGAGACGGTGCCGCATTCGGTGCGGAAGGATACGGTGCTGGAGGGTTCCTCGTCGGTGCAGAGGGCAGTGACGCGGACGGTGTAGTTGGTGTTGGCGTTGAGGTCGCCGAGGTCGTATTCCGTAACGGTGGTGTTGCCGGCCACCTCGGTCCACGAGGTGTCGCCCTCGGCCTGGTATTCCACCCTGAAGTTGGTCTCGCCGTTGCCGGCCACCCAGGCCACATGGGCACTGTCGCTACCCATGGCACGGCCGATCACGTTGGGAGCCATGCAGCTTTCGAGGTCCACGTTGACAATGAGGCTGTAACTGTAGGTGTAGATGCCGTTGCTGAGGCCGGTGACGGTGGCGGGGTTGATGGGGCTGGAGCCGGAGGTGGTGAGCACGCGGGTGTTGTCGCTGAAGCCCAACCAGTAGCCGGACGAACCGCTCGTCTTGTGGCCTACGGCGATGAGGGCCAGGTTGCGACCGTCGCTCACAAAGACCGTGTCGAAGGGCACCGACGTGCTGTTGGGGCCCTGGATGATATGCACCTGCGAGGCCACCTGCACAAAGTCGCTGAAAGGCACGTTGCTGGAGGGCGTGAGGGCGTCGAGGCTGGTGTTGGCCATATAGAGGTCCACATCCCATTCGCCGTTGCCCGACTGGTTGTACCATGTAACGCCCACAATCTGGCCCGCGTTGCCCACCTCGCTGGCGGGGAAGAGGGCCTGGCTGTAGGAATAGGTGGTGTTGTTGTTCAGCGGCGAGGAACTCATGCTGCCGCTGTTCGACGGGTTGTTGCCGCCGCCCTGGCCCGACGGGGTGACGAAACTGCGGGTCACCGTAGAGGAGAGGTCGCCGCCGCATTCGTTTTGGAGGAGCAGCTGATAGCCGTGCCCCATCGCGAGGTTGGAGAAGAAGGCTTCGGTGCCGTCGGTCACGACGGTCTCGCTGAAACTGTTGTCGGTGGGGTCGAGGAGGGTGACGGTCACGTCGCCGTGGTCAAGGCCGAGGCCGTGCTGATAGTCCCATGTGACGGCTACCGTGGTGTAGGTGGTCTGCACATTGACGTTCACCACCGGGTAGCAGACTATGTCCGTGGTGAACGAGGTGCTGGCCCATGTGCTGGAATTGGTCGCGCAGTCGCCGCTCAGGTAGACATAATAGGTGGTGCTGGAGGAGAGGCCGCTGAAGACATAGTTCGTGTCGCTCAGCGTGATGGTCGTGGCGTCGGCCGTGGCATCGGTGGGGTCGAACGGATGGTCGGCATATTTCAGCGTCCAACCCGTATGCTCGTCGCGACCGGCGAAATCCAGCTCGGCGCTGTAGGGACCCACATTGCTGATTGCCAATGCTGTCGGCTTGCGGCAGAGGTCGTCGCCCAACTGCTCATAGCCGAAAGTGGTCTTCGGCAGGAAACTCTGGCGTGTGCCGGAAGTCGCCGTGGTGCCGCTGGTGGCATAGATGGACAGGTAAGTACTGCCCGTGCTTTTGCCATAGAAGTACATGTAGCCGTATGCATTGCTCGTACTGGTGTAGGCGATGTTGACCAACAGGTGGTCGCCATTGTAGAGGTAGGGCGTGTCGAACTCGATCTCCACCTTGTTGCCGGCCGACATCGAGAGGGTGCCGCTGAACACCGTGGTGAAGGTGCCACTATGGAATGACGACGTGCTGTAGACCTGCAAGTTGCTCATTTCCATGATGCTCACCACAAACGTGCCACTCGACAGCCAGGAGGTCGATTCCTGCGTATAGAACGTCATCGACGAGATTTCCGCGCCCAGCATTTCTGTCAGGCTGTCGGCAGGATAGAGTATCTGCTGGCGCTGGCTGTAGTCGGCATACCAGCCGTTGAACGGGATGTAGGTGTTGGTCGCCGTCCCGTCGGCAACGGTCAACTCATCCGCCTGCGCACTCATCGGCAGCAACAGGGCCGCCAAAAATGCAAAAATGTAAAGTTTCTTCATAATAGTGTTTGTTTATTTAACTATTTACCAACTATTTGCAATATACCAATGGAGAGTATATGCAGTACAAATATACACCTTTTTCCATATCCTCAAAAAAAATTCTGTTTAATGACAACATGAACACCCCGAAACGCCCCCTTCCCGGCATCCCTGTCATCCTACAGAAAGTTGCCCCCAGTCGACCTTGATGTTTTTATCACGAGCCAAGCCGTTTTCTTTCATTCTTCTCATTCCCGCCTTCCCATTTTCCCACCACCCTCCTGGTGTACTCCAAGAGGGGTAGGAGAGGGGAAGAAGAGGGTGCCTCTTACACGCTGACAACCAGCCAATTAAAAAACCTCCATTTGAGGCCTGAAACTCAAAATGGAGGCAAAAAATTCACAAGTATGTTTCTATCTGATTATCAGCGCTCAGAGGGCATTTTCGGCGACAAAGCCCGCAGGACCGGTTCCGGAGGCGTTGGGGCACTCTGGCCGGCTGCCGGAAGGGTGTCCGGGCAGAAGGTGAAAGTCGACCGCGCCGCCCCGGCGAAGAGGCCCACGGCACCCTCCACATTGCCACGCACCGCCCCCTGTTCGGCGAAGAAACTGGAGGTAGACGACTGGCGCGAGGCGTCGATAATGTAGCGCAGGCGGTCGCGCGTGAGGGACTCCACCGTGACGGTATACTCGTGTTTGAAGCCCTCCCTCTCGTTGGTGTCCCGCAGGTTGAGGATGTATAGGTCCACGGGGCAGTGCTGACCATCTATCAAACTGTCGAAGAACAGGTTGCGCGTGTATAGGCGGTCCAGCAGGGGGATGGAGTAGGAAACTTCCGAGGAGGTGATCGAGGGGGAGAATGGCAGCATGAAATAGGTGGAATGCACGGTGTCTATGGTGTCTATCTTGTCCTTCCAGGGGTTGAATTTCTCACCGCTGTCGCGCACGGTTACGTTGAGGTTGTAGTATTCGCGTATGCCGGGGTGGTCCTGGAAGCTGAACTGGGCGCGGTAGAAACGGAAGGTGCCGAGGCCCGTCTGGTCTTCGAGGCTCACGTCGGATATAGTGGGCACGTAGGGCACCCACGTGGAGGCCCGCACCATGCGCTCGCCGGAGCGGACAGCGATGTCGAGGCTGTCGCCCTCGGATATCGTGTGGTTGAAGTAATAACGGCAACGGTAGGTCGAGTCGAGCTGCAGCTCTGTGCCGTTGGCGCGGAAGTGCATCTCGTCGCATGCGACAGGCTGGTCGTTGGAGGGGTCGAGGAAAAAGCGTGTACGTGCGAAATATACGAATGCCGTGTTGCCCGGCACCGGCACTGCGTTGAGCACCAGTTGCGCTGTGGAGGGGTCGTCGTCTATCTCCACCACCCTCTCGCACGACTGGAACACAGCCGCCACGGCCAGCAGGAGGAGCAGGAAGTGTGCTTTTGTTTGCATAATAATAGTATTATATATAATAACAGGTTTAGAAGTAGAGCGTATATCCTACCGAGGGGAGTATGGGGAAAAGCGAGAGCTGCACCAGGGCGGTGGGGTAGTCTCTATATGTGTCACGGCGCGAGCGGTAGAGCATATAGGGGTTCTGCCGGTTGTAGACGTTATAGATGCTGACGCTGATGGTGCGGTGGCAACGTTTGAACTTGCGGTGGAAGTTGGCCCCGAGGTCGAGGCGGTGGTAGTCGGGAAGGCGGTAATTGTTGCGTCCGGATATGACATTGAGCGAGTTGCGTCCGACTCCGACGCCCTCGTTGTCGTAGTCTTCCGGGTCCTCTTGGGCCAGGGGATAGCTCTGCGTGGCCAACGAGGCCGCCGAGCCGGAGGAGAAGACCCATGTGGCGCTGACATCGATAGTGGGGCTTACCTTGTAGGAGAGGACTATCGAAATGTCATGCCTCCGGTCGTATTTCGCCGGGAACTCCTTGCCGTTGTTGAGCACCTGGCCAGGGCGGTCGAAGAGGTGTGTGGTGCGGCTCCAAGTGTATCCCAGCCAGCCGGTAAGCCTGCCAATGTCGCGTTGCACAAGGAACTCCACCCCATAGCTTTTCCCTTCGCCAGTGTAGACCAGGTTCTCCCAACTCTCTGTGGCTCCGAAGAAGGTGGCACCGTCCTTGTATTCGATGATGTTGTCCATCTGCTTATAGTAAGCCTCCAGCGAGAAGTCGGCGATGCCGCTGAAGGAATAGAACACGCCTGCCGCCACTTGTCTGGAACGCATGGGCTTGATGCGGTCGGTGACAGGCACCCAGAGGTCTGTGGGGAGGGTGACGGAGGTGGTGGAAAGCAGGTGCACATATTGCGACATCTCGGCATAGCCGGCCTTGACGGAGAGGTCGGGGGTGAGCATCACGCGCCCGGATATGCGCGGCTCCAGCGAGGGATAGAAGACATCCTTCACCCTGAAGCCGCTGAAATGCAGCCCGGCATTGAGTTTGACGGCATCGGTAATCGACCAGTCGTCCTCGATGAAGGCCACTATCTCGTTGGCAGGTATGATGCCGCTGAAGATGGAAGAGTCTATTTCGTAGCGGTCATTCATCTGGATAGAGTCATAATAACTCACGCTGGCATTAGCCACTTCAGGCTGGAACCAGTGGCGTGTGAAATAGGTTCCAAACTTCACATCATGGTCGGGGTTGGGGGTAAAGTCGAAATCTGTACGGAGGGTGCCTTCGCGGATGCCCGACTTGTAGTTGCCAGTGATGGTGGAGGCGTTGGGGTCACCCGGCATGGCCACCTTCTCCACGCTGCCCTCTATGTTGTTGCTATACTGCGTATATGCCCCGGAGACGTTCATGAACAGCCGCGGAGTGAGGGCATAGTTCCACCGCAGGGCACCCACCATGTTGCCCCATAGGTTGGAGAATCCGAGGTTTACGTCCTCGTTGAGCGAGGTGGTGCTCTGCACCTTGCCGTGGATTTTGTCGTCGCCCATATACCACGAGGCGTAGAGGCGGCTGCGGTCGCTGAATTTGTGGGTTATCTTTGCGTTGAGGTCATAGAACCAGTAGCCCGCTTCGTAGTCGGCATTGCCTACCACATCGGGCGAGGGGTCGTCGCTGCCGGTATTGGTCAGCTTCATAATGAGGGGAATGAGGAACAGCTCGGCGTAGGTGCGTCGCGCCGAGATGCTGAAGGTGGTCTTTTCTTTCACTATGGGACCCTCTATGTTGAACTTGGCAGATATCAAGCCTATGGACAGATTTCCGTGCAGTTCTTTGTCGTTGCCGTTGTTCTGTGTCACATCGAGCACGGCCGACAGCCTTCCGCCGAAGCGGGCGGGGAAGGAGCCCTTATAGAGGGTGACGTTCTTGATGGCGTCGGTATTGAAGGCGGAGAAGAAGCCGCCCATGTGGCTGACGTTGTAGAGAGGTACACCGTCCAGCAGGAAAAGGTTTTCGTCAGGGCCACCGCCGCGCACATACATGCCGCTGTTGCCCTCGCTGCCGCTCTGCACGCCGGGCATCAATTGCAGGGCTTTGATGAGGTCGGCCTCGCCGAACATGACAGGCACCGACTTGATTTTCTCCATGGTCATCTCGGTGGCGCTCATCTGCGACGAGCGGGTATCCCCTGCCCTCTCGGCTATGATGACCACCTCCTCCAGCATGACGCTGGGCGTGAGTTTCACGTTCAGTTCCCTGTTCCGTTCCAACTTCATCTGGAAAGCCTGCGGTTCATAGCCCACAAAGGAGACCTTGAGGCTGACGGAGTCCTGCTTGAGAGTGAGCGAGTAGCGACCGTAGAGGTTGGTAACGGTGCCTTTTCCGCTGCGGGTATCCACTACGGTGGCGCCGATGAGGGTCTCGCCGGTCTTGGTATCGACCACCGTCCCGCTGACAGTGGCATTCTGGGCTACCAGGAGCAGGGGCAGCAGGAGCGACAGGAGCGATATGAGTCTCTTTTTCATAATTCAGACAGGAGTTCTGCAACCGTTTTTCCCAACAGGGGGTGTCTATAATGGGGAATGATTTCACACAGGGGGTCCAGCACGAAGCGGCGCTGGTGCATACGGGGATGGGGGACGACAAGGGCAGGGGTATCTATGCACTCATCGTCGTAGAAGATGATGTCTATGTCTATGGGGCGGGAATGGTAGACCCTCTTCCCGCAGTCCGCCTCCGGGCGGTCGGCATTTCTGATACGGCCGAGTTCTTTCTCTATGTCCAGCGCTTGTTGAAGTAACTCCTGGGAAGAGAGAGTGGTTTCTACCTTCAAAGCCTGGTTGAGGAAGTTCGCCACCTTCCTATCAAAGTCTCCCCAAGGCTCTGTCTCGTAGACAGAAGAGGAAAGGGCGACAGCGCCGACACGTTGGCGTATCAGTTCTGTCGCCCGTTGCAGCAGGCTGTGGCGGTCGCCCTGGTTGCCACCGAGGAGAAGAACCGCCTTGTGCATCAGCCGCAGTGTATGAAGCTCTCAACCAGTTCAAGCGTCTTCTGGGCATCCTTGCCGATGTCGGCACGGAGGGTGCGGTCGTTGAAGGCGCGGAGTTTTCCTATGATGCCGTCGATGAGGGCGGGGGCGAAGATACCGTCTTGCTCATACAGGGCGCGGTCGCGCTCCAGCAGGTCGGCGCTGGCGGCGCAACTGTCGGGCAGCACATCCAGGCGGCTGAGCACATCCTCATGCTCGAAGATATTGACGCTCACGTAGCGGTCCTTGGCGTACTGAACGGCGTTCTCCATCTCGAAGCCGCGGCGGGCGGCGACGGTCATGCCAGCCAGCAGCAGGTAGACATTGGCACTGCCGTCTGGGGTGCGCAGTTCGATGGTCTGCTTGTAGGTGAAGTCCACTTCCTCGTTCTTCTCCAGCGGGTTGCAGTGGGCCATCATGTTGCCGCAGCCCTTGCTCCAGCCCAGCGGCACACGCACCATGGCGGAGCGGTTGCGGTCGCCCCAGCAGATGTTGGTGGGAGCCTCCTGGTGGGGCACGAGGCGGAAGTAGGAGGTGGGGTTGGTGTTGCCGAAGGCGGTGAGCGAGCCGGCCAGCGAGAGGATACCGGCCATGGTCTTATGAGCCACCTCGCTGAGGCCGTCGGCTCCGACGTACATATTCCTGCCGTCCTTGGTGACGCGGGTGTGGACGTGCATGCCGCTGCCGGCCTTGCCTACAGTAATCTTCGGAGCGAAGGTGACGGTGATGCCGTACTTGTAGCCGAGGGTGCGCATCATCCACTTGGCGATGACGAGCTGGTCGGCGGCGTCCTCGAGGGTGGTGGGGAGGAACTCTATCTCGTTCTGCTCATACATGGTGTCGCCCACGGTGAAGTTGCCCACCTCGCTGTGGCCGTACTTGATCATGCCGCCGGCCGAGGCGATGAGGCGCATGGCCTCGGTGCGGTAGTCCTCGAACTTGCAGAAGGGCGAGGAGGCGTGGTAGCCGCGCTGGTCGGCGGGGAGGTAGTCTTCCTCCTTGGGGGCGATGACGTAGTACTCCAGTTCGCCCATCACCTCGAACTCCATGCCGCCGGTAGCCTCGCGGAAGGCGCGGCCGGCCTTGGCCAGGGTGTACTCGGGAGCCATCTCGAAGGGGTCGCCGTCCTTGGTGTAGTAGGAGCAGAGAATGTCCAGTGTGGGCACCTCGGTGAAGGGGTTGAGGAAGGCGGTGCGGAAGCGGGGCATGACGTAGAGGTCGCTGTTGCCAGCCTCCAGGTAGGGGAAGAGGGAGCTTCCGTCCACGCGCTCGCCGCTGGTGAGCACCTCGTCGGCATGTTCCATGCTCTGGATGACGAAGTTGAGCGTCTTCAGGCGCCCGTCGTCAGCCATGTAGCGGAAGTTGATCATCTCTATGTTGTACTCCTCGATGACCTTGAGGATATCAGCCTTGGTGAACTCCTTCATCGGCTTCTGCAGGAAGGAGACCAGAGGGTTGGGGGTGAACTTGAGTTGTTCCTGTGTCATGATATATGTGTTGGTTTTAATAATTAGGTTTTTGCATAACGGCAGGCCGGGCTGTTTAGTATGCCTGCCTGCAAAAAAAGAAGAGGCCCCGGCCGGGGCCCCTTCGGAAGGGAAGCATTGCTGCTTGGTTAGCGTACTACGACGACGCGCTTGGCGGGTGCATTGCCCACTTTGACGAGGTAGACACCGGTGTTGCTGACGGTGATTTCCTCGGTCTCGTTGGCGCTGGCCCTCTGGGTCAGGCAGCGGCCATTGACGTCGAAGAGGTAGATGTGCTGACCTTCAGCACCGCGGACCACCACTTTGCTGTCGAGGGCGAAGATGTCCACGTTGTCGAGGTCGATGTCATCGATGCCGATGGTGCCTTCCTCGAAGATGGCGGTGACGGTGATGTCAGAGGTGACGTTGTTGAGGATGAGGGTCGGGGTGGTCTCGCCAGTGCTCCAGCGGACGAAGCGCCAGTATTCGTTAGCCTGGGCGATGAGGGTCACGGTGGCGCCCTTCTCGTAGGTGCCGGAACCATACACCTGGCCCATGCCTTCCACGAGGCCGGTGACGGTGACGGTGGTAACCTCAAAGTTGGCGGTAAGGTCGACGTCTTCGGTCACGTTGAAGGTGTAGACTGCGTCAGTGCTCACGAGGTTTCCGTTGCCGTCGGTCCAGTTGAGGAATCTGTTGCCGGCGGTGGCGGTGGCGGTGAGGGTGACGGTGGTGCCATGCTCAACAGCTGCGTTGGGGACGCCGGAGACGCTGCCGCTACCGGCAGGCGTGACGGTGGCGGTCACGGTGTAGGTGTTGATGGCGAAGTTGGCGGTGAGGGTGGTGTCGCTCACCACGGTCACGCTGATGGTCTCGGTGGTCTCGCCATTGCTCCAGTCGACGAAGTGGTAGCCATCGGCGGGCTCGGCGGTGAGGGTGACGACGGTGTTGTACACGACCGAGTCAGTGGGCATGCCGCTGATGTTGTTGCCGCTGTTGGCGGGGTTGACCACAGCCTCGACGGCGTACATGTTGGGCGCGAAGGTGGCCACGATGCTCATGTTGCTGTCCACAGTGATGGCGAGGCTGTCGTCAGTGCCGAGGATGGTGCCGTCGGCAAGGGCCCAGTTCTCGAGGTGGAAGCCGGTGGCGGGCTCGGCGACGAGCACGGTGTCGGTGCCCTCGATGACCTGCATCAGGCTCTCGACGCTGCCCATGGCGGTGTCGTTCACGGTGACGGTCACGTCATAGTAGTAGTCCACATAGGGGGTGGTGAAGGTCATGCCTGTCCAGCTGCCGGAGAGGGTGTCGGAGCAGACGGGGCGGATGTAGAAGTGGTAGGTCGTGTCGCGCAGCAGGTCGGTGGCGGCGAGGTTCGTGGAGGTGATGTTCTGGGCCAGGGTCTCGTCGAGGACGGAGGCGGTGTCGCAGGTGAGGATGTACTGCCACTCGGTCTCTTCGTTGCCAGGCTGCCAGACGATGTCGGCGCTGTTGGCGTCAAGGTTGACCAGGTAGAGGTTCTCCACGCTGAGGCAGCTGTCGGTGCGCTCGTAGCAGAGCATCATGTTGGGACGGTTGTCGGTGGTGGTCAGCTTGACTTCGCCCGTGGGGGCCGTGCCGTCCGTAGCATAGTAGCGGAACTTGCCTGTGACGGCGGTGCCATTGACGTTATGGCTGCAACCACCGCTGGTGGTGCAACCCACGCCGGAGGTGAGCACCAGGAGCTGCTGGCCCTGCTGCACGCTGAGGGCGGTGGGGAAGACGAATTCCGTCCAGCCTATGGAGAAGCCGTCGGCGGAGCCGTTGTAGATTTCCAGGGCTTCTTTCTTCAGGGTATCGAACGGGGTGGTGGCGTCGAGTGCAAAGGCGGCATCAACGGCCTTCACCCAAATGGACATCTGGCTGCCGGTGGAGGTGATGTTGTTCTTTACATCAACCGAGAGGGAGGTCAGGGAGCCGTCCTGGTCGATGTCATAGAGGCCTGCGCTGTACTGGAAGCCGTAGTAGCCGGGCAGGAAGTAGTAGTTGGTCGAGATGCCGTTGCCCTGCGGATCGCCGCAGTTGCCCGGGAAGTGGGCGGTGCGGATGCTGTCGAGGACGACGGTGTCGCTGGTGGCGCCGGTGGCCACGTCGAAGGCGCAGAGGTAGATGTCATAGGCGGTGTCAACCGTCAGGCCGATGAAGATGTTGTAGCCCGTGTTGGGGCTGCCGGCGGTGGTGCTGACGGTCTGCCACTCGGTGGGCTGCTGGCCGTGGAGGGCGATGGCGACGCGCCATGCGGTCTCGTCAGCGAAGTTGAGTGTGTCGCGCTCCCAGACGCTGGTCATGGCGTTGTGGGCCACGTCGCCCACCATGAAGTTAATAGGTGCGGGCATGGCGGCAGGCATGGTGACGCTGTCGGGCTGGCTCCAGGGCGAGAGGCAGTTCTCGGCCGGGCAGGCGTTCTGTACATATATATAATAGGTGGTTTCACTGGCCAGGTTGTCCAGCACGATGGTGTCGCTGGTGAGGCCGGTGACGGTGGCGGTGAGGTTTTCCAGCTCGGTGTCGGTCAGCAGGGAGGTGCTGACGTAGTAGCCATAGTTGTTGGCCTGGCCGATGGCTGTGCCGGTGTTGCTGACCACCATCTGGGCGGTGTGCTTGCCGGTGGGCTCCACGTTGAGGATTTCAGGTGTGCGGCAGGTGGGGAAGGTGTGGAAGTCCACGGTGGCCCAGCCGGAGGTGCCTTCGTCGTGGGCGCTGCCGTTGCAGAGGGTCTTGATGTAGAAGAAGTAGTCCTGCTCGGGGGTGAGGCCGGTGGCGTTGTAGCTGACGGTGCTGGTGGGCAGGGTGGAGGTTGCGACACCGGTCATGTCGGAGGTGTCGAGGGCGGTGGTGGAGAGGACGTACTCATAGCCCACGCAGTAGTCGGCATCGGCGGCCGTCCAGTTGATGGTGGCGCTGGTGTTGGTGATGCTGTCGGCTGCGATGGAGGTCACCTCGGGGCAGGCATTGGGAGCCTGGCAGTACATGAAGCTGAACTTCGGCAGGAAGGCCGTGGTGGTGCCGCCGTCCGTCCACAGGCTGCTGCTGCTGGACGGATAGGCATAGCGGCTTGCGCTGGTCGACACCGACATGTTCGAGCTGCTGTTCATTCCGTAGAAGTAGCACGAGGTGTAGTTGTTCGGCACGCGCTGCACGAACTGCACCACCAGGTTGCCGCCCGTGTAGGTGAACGGCTGGTCGAGGCGGATGCTCATGCCGGCCGCGACGCTGGCGTTCAGCGTGCCCGTGTAGACGCGGGTCAGTTCGGCCGTGTCGACCCAGCCGCTGCTCAGGTTCGCCAGCGAAGTGACGCCGAGGCTCACCTCCCAGGTCTGGCTGCCCCAGCTGGAGCTGCTGCCGCTGCTCACGAAATAGTGCAGCGAGTCGATCGTCATGCCCAGCATGTCGGTCAGCATGCTGGCGGGGTAGACACTCTGGATGCGCTGGGGGCGCTCCGCGTAGTTACCGTAGAGGGGCACATAGCCGCTGGTGTTCGTTCCGTCGGCGATTGTCACTTCGTCGCAGTTGCCGAGGGCCTTGGTGACGATGCTGTCCTCGATCCATACGGTGTCGCAGGGGGTCTTCAGGTAGACATAGTATTTAGTTTCGCGCGTGAGGTCCTCGACGGTGTAGCTGCGGCCCTGCACGGTGATGGGGGTGGCAGTGATGTTGTCCTTGTCGAGACGGGTGTCGCTGTTGATGAAGAGGAAGTCGGTCACGGTGGTGTCGGGGCACTCCCAGGTGGCGGTGTAGCGGATGCGCTCGGCGAAGAGGGTCAGGTTGCGGGCGACGACGCAGCTCTCGGTCTGGAGCGTGAGGGTGTAGTCGCTGAAGAGGAGGGTGTCGTCGGCCTTGACGCGGAGGGTGATGGGGACGTTCATCTGGAGGTACTGGCGGATGCTGGTGGCAGTGACCTGGCAGGTGAAGGAGCCGTCGCCGGTGGTGTCGATGAAGACGCTGGCGCCGCTGCTGACGGTCCAGGTGATGGTGGCCGCAGCGGCGAGGTTGTCGGTGTACCAGACCGGGGCGATGATGTTGCGCGGGACGGTGTCGAAGACGACGGCGTCGCGGCGGGCGGTGCCGGTGAGGTTGAAGGCGGTTATCTCATGGCCGTCGTGGCGGGTGTAGACCATGGTGGTCAGTTCGCGCGAGCTGTCGGTGGCCGAGCAGAGGGCGCGGAGCTCGAGGCTGTAGGCCGTGTTGGCGGGGAGGTTGTTGAAGGTGTAGAAAGTGTCGGGAGTGGTGACGTAGGTGGTGTCGGTTCCCTGGATGAGAGTGAGGCTGTAGGTGGCGCCGGTGTTGGCGGCGTCGCTCCAGCTGAAGGAGAGGGTGCTGCTGGTGCGCTCCGTGGTGAGGTTGCTGGGTCTCAGGCAGGTGGGGCGCACGTCGATGGTGAAGTCGTCGCCATAGAAGGTGGTGGTGGTGGCCTGCTTGAACATGCGGATGGCGGGGTAGGCGCCGTTGCCGTTGACACCCAGGAGGGCCTCATATTCGGCATATTCGTCTCCGCTGACGGTGACCACCTGGTCCACCACGAAGGTGTTGGGGTCGTCGGGGTCGGTCATGGTGCCCACCTCGACCAGTATGTTCTGCGTGGAAGAGCCTGTGCGGGCGAAGAAGTTGAGCTGGTTGTTGTTCATGGGGAAGTTGGTCACGTCGATCTGCGGCATGATGGCCATCACCGTGTCGCCGTAGGCCGAGGTGGTGTATGAGTAGACTTGGAGGTAGCCGGTGCCGGTGCGGGCGTAGGAGCCGGTGTTGGCATAGGGGTAGTAGTTGCTGCTGCCGTTGGAGTTGTTGTAGCGGGCCCAGCAGTAGGGCATGTTGTAGGAGGTGTTCTGGTTGTCGATCTCGATCGGCTCGAAGCCCATGGTGTAGGGCAGGCCGACGAGGCCGCAGGGGGTGCGGAGGGTGATGGAGACCGCGCGCGACACTTCGCCGCCGCCGCAGTCGGCTATGACGCCGAAGGCGTAGCCGGTGATGGGGGCGAGGTCGTTGAAGGTGTAGCTGGTGCCGGTGACATTGCGTGCCACGGTGTCGCCGTTGCGCAGGATGGTGTAGGTGGCGCTGGCGTTGGTGTCGCTCCAGGTGAGGGTGACGCCGTTGGAGGTGAGGTTGCTGTAGGCGAGGTCCGTCACGCGGGCGCAGGAGCTCTGCACGGCGGGGCAGCCGAAGAGGCGGTAGTAGGGCACGCCGTTGGACACGGCGGTGCCGCCGCTGATGGTGCCGATCGTGTAGGCCGAGCCGTCATTGCGGACATAGCGGGCCAGGGCCGCCGAGGCGTTGATGGAGCGGAAGTTGTTGCTGCCGGAGCCGTAGCTGCCGTGCTTGCGGTTGACGGCCAGCACGACGTTGCTCTCGCCGTCGTAGGCGAACGGGGTGTCGAACACCACATCGCGCCAGCCGGCAGCGCTGAAGTTGATCGAGCCGGAGTAGACCAGTTCAAAGGAGACCGGGTCCTGGATGAAGCCGCTGCTGAGGTCGGTCCGCGTGGTGTGGGCCATGTAGATGTCGCAGTCGTTGTAGTAGCTGCCGTAGGTGGCGGCTATCGGCCAGAACGAGAATCCCTGGATTTCGCCCATACCATCCAGCACCTCCGCGGGGATAATCACCTCGCTGTAGCTGTAGTTGTAGTACGATGAGCCCGGGAAATCGCTGGTTGTGCCGCTATAGGTTTCGGCGTTGTACGCCGTGTCGGGTGGGGCGCCGGCACAGGTGACTGTCTGTGCCTGCGAGGCGAAGGGCAGCAACATGGCCGCCGCCAGCGCCAAAGAACGTAGTTTTTTGAACATAATAATGATGTTTAATTAATTAATTATAAAATCTTTATACAAAATTTCGCGTCGTTTCACGTGTTTAATTGCATCTGCAAAAGTACACTTTTTTTCTCAATGGCCAACTTTTTTTTATATTTTTAATACATACGCCCGGGCTGCCACGCCGACTGCCATTTTGGCAGTCTCGCTGCCAGGTCGGACTTGTCTCGGAGTTGTCTCGGAGTTGTCTCGGACTTATATCGGACCCACCCCATTGCATACGCTGGCTATCAGACACTTGCACCCTTTTTCCACTGGCGGCATACTAAACCGGGCCGCGGCGCGTTATACTCCCGTTCACCATTGAATAATCAAAAACAGGCAATATGTTCAAGAAAGAAACCTACATCGCGCGCCGCGAACAACTCCGCAAGGAGGTCGGCCGCGGCATCATCATCCTGCCGGGCAACCACGAGGCGCCCTGCAACTACAAGGACAACACCTACTGGTTCCGCCAGGACAGCACGTTCCTCTACTTCTTCGGCCTCCAGCGCGAGGACATGGTGGGGGTGCTCGACTGCGAGACGGGTAAGGACTACCTCTTCGCCAACGACTACGACATCGACGACATCATCTGGACCGGCCCGCTGCCGTCGGTGAGCGAGCTGGCGGCCAGCGTGGGAGTGGAGAACAGCGGCTCCATCGCCGACCTGCGCAAGTACCTCGACGGGAAGCGCCCCACCTCCGCCCTGCCCCACTACCTGCCCCCCTACCGGGCCGACATACGGGCCGACCTCTCGGAATGGCTCGGCCTCACCTACTCCACCCTCAACCGCCACGCCTCGCTCGACCTCACGCTGGCCTGCGTCAAGCAACGCTCCGTCAAGAGCGCCGAGGAGGTGGCCGAAATCGAGAAAGCCATCGCCACCGCCTACAACATGCACGTCGGCGCCATGAAACTGGCCATGCCCGGCCGCTACGAATACGAGCTCGCCGGCTTCATGGAAGGCGAAGCCTGGAAGGGCAACGGCCCCGTCTCCTTCCCCGTCATCATGACCGTCCACGGCGAGACCCTCCACAACCACGGCCACAACAACCGCCTCGAACTCGGCCGCATGCTGGTCATGGACGCCGGCTGCGAGACCCCCATGAACTACTGCTCCGACATCACACGCTCCGTCCCCGTCGGCGGACGCTTCGACGACCGCCAGCGCGCCATCTACGAAATCGTGCTGGCCGCCAACCTCGAGGCCATCCGCGTCACGCGCCCCGGCATCACCTACCAAGAGGTGCACCAGGCCGCCAGCCGCATCCTCGCCGAAGGCTACAAGGGCCTCGGCATCCTCAAGGGCAACACCGACGACATCGTCGCCGCCGGCGCCCACAGCCTGCTGATGCCCCACGGGCTGGGTCACATGATGGGCCTCGACGTGCACGACATGGAGAGCTACGGCCAGATCAACGTCGGCTACGACGACGAGACCCGCCCCTCCGAGCAGTTCGGCCTCGGCTCGCTGCGCTGCGGCCGCCGCCTCCAGGAAGGCTTCGTCATCACCGACGAACCCGGATGCTACTTCATCCCCGCCCTCATCGACAAATGGCGCGGCGAAGGCCTGCACAAGGACTTCATCAACTACGACGAACTCGAGAAATGGCGCCACTTCGGAGGCATCCGCATCGAGGACGACATCCTCGTCACCGCCGACGGCTGCCGCGTCCTCGGCAAGCCCATCCCCAAGACAGTGGCGGAGATAGAGGAGGTGATGGCGCAATGACACAGGTGGAAATCGTCCTCGCCAACACCGGCGATCGCAAGCAGGTGCCGCAGGGCACACAGGTGGCCGCCCTCGCGGAAGAATACATGCACCAGCGCCAGCAAGAGAGCGACGGAAAAAAAGTGTGGCCCATACTGGGCGCACTGGTCAACAACAAGGTCGAGCCGCTGCAATACCGCGTCTACAATCCCAAGGTGATACGCCTCATCGACATCACTGACCGGCAGGGCTTCCGCATGTACCGCAACTCGCTGTGCATGATGCTCTATACCGCCGTGCACGACTGCTACCCCAAAGCCGTGCTCTCCATCGACCACTCGCTCCAGAACGGTTTCTACTGCCGCATCGAGAGCGCCGTGGAAGACTTCACCCTCCCCTCGCAAATGGAGGTGTGCCAGACGGTGCGCGACCGCATGATCGCCCTGCAGGAGCAGGACATCCCCTTCGTCAGCAAGACCATGCTCCTCTCCGACGCCGTGGAACTGGTCCGCCCGCGCCACATGCCCAAGACACTCGACCTGCTCGAGAGCCTCAACCAGCTCTACATCGAGATGAACTTCCTCGGCGACACGGTGCACAAAATCAACGGCAAGCTGGCCCCCAGCACAGGCTGCATCACCACGTGGGACTTCCGCCTCTACGAGGAGGGCTTCATCCTGCAGTGCGCCGACCCCGAGCATCCGGACAAGCTGTCGCTCTTCGCCGAGACCCCCAAGCTCTTCTCCATCTTCCGCGAGCACCACCATTGGGTGGACCTGCTGCAGACCCCCACGGTGAGCGACTACAACCGCATCGTGCACGACAAGGGCGGGCAGCACCTCATCCTGCTGGCCGAGGCGCTGCACGAGAAGAAGTATGCCGAGATAGCGGAGCAGGTGTCGCAGAGCGGTGCCCGGATGGTGCTGCTGGCCGGCCCGTCGAGCAGCGGCAAGACCACCTCGTGCCGCCGCCTGAGCGTGCAACTCTCGGTGCTGGGCTACGACGTGAACCAGCTCTCGCTGGACGACTACTTCCTCGGCCGCACCCGCACTCCCAAGCTGCCCAACGGCGAGTATGACTTTGAATGCCTCGAGGCCCTCGACATCCCGCTCCTCAACGAACACCTCAACGCCCTATTCCGCGGCGAGGAGGTGAAGATACCCACCTACGACTTCAAGAAGGGCGAGCCCTACTACAGCGGCAAAACGCTGCAGCTCGGCCCCCGCAGCATCCTGGTGGTGGAAGGCATCCACGGCCTCAACCCCAAGCTGACGGCCGACATCGACGAGGGGCTGAAGTTCCGCGTCTACGTCTCCGCCCTCACCCAGCTGGCCATCGACGGACAGAACATCATCCACGGCACCGACAACCGTCTGGTGCGCCGCATCGTGCGCGACAACAACTTCCGCGGCTGGGGCGCCCTGGAGACCCTCAAGCGGTGGCCTGAGGTGGTGCGCGGCGAGCGCAAGCATATCTTCCCCTACCAGGAGAATGCCAACGTGATGTTCAACTCGGCCCTGCTCTACGAACTCGGGGTGCTCAAGCGCTATGCCGAGCCACTGCTCAAGCAAGTGCCCGAAAACTGCGAGCAGTTCTCGATGGCCAAGCAATTGCTTGACTTCTCGGAGCTGATTACTCCCATAGACGACAAGTTCATCCCCTACAACTCGATTATGCGCGAGTTTCTGGGGGGCAGTGCGTTCGACTATTGAGACCGGCGGAGAACCGCTACGGGACCGCCTCCACGTCGGGGGCTGTCCCGTCCAGGACAATGGGGGCGCGGAGGTAGACACCTTCGCGCTCCTTCAGTTGTGCCCCTATGGCCGCCCGCATCTCGGGCTCGGGCAGGCCGTGGAGCTTCGGCCGCACATGGCGGCTGCGCAGGGCCCGCTCCACCAGGGCGTCGACCGTCATCTGCAGATAGACGGCGGTGCCGTGCTGCAGGATGAAGTCCATGTTGCCGCTGTGGCAGGGGGTGCCGCCGCCGGTGGAGACGACGACGTTCTCCAGTTCCGCCGTCGAATGCAGCATCTGCGTCTCCAGCATGCGGAAGGCCTCCTCGCCGAACACCTCGAAGAAGCGCGGCACGGTGTAGTGGTAGCGTTCCTCGAAGGCTTGGTCCAGGTCCAGGAAGTCCATGCCGCGCGCCTCGGCCAGCCGTGGGCCGAAGGTGCTCTTGCCGCTGTACATGTAGCCTACCAGGTAGTATTTCATGGCTGCATCAGTTCTTTTGCCGTCTGGAGGGCGGCGGGGGTCGGGGGGTCGCTGCTGAGCATGACGGCCACCTCGGTGAGGCGCTCCTTGCCAGTGAGTCCACGTATGCGCGAGACGGTACGCTGCCCGCTGTCTTCCAACTGTTTGTACACCTTCAGGTGCTGGCCCGCCTTGGCGGCGATCTGCGGCAGGTGGGTGATGGCCACCACCTGCATCCGCTCCGCCATGCGGCACATGATGCGCCCCACGGCCACCGAGATGTCGCCGCTGACGCCGGTGTCTATCTCGTCGAAGATGATGGTGGGCAGGAGGGAATGGCTCGTAAGCATGCTCTTCACCGCCAGCATGAGGCGCGAGAGTTCGCCGCCGCTGGCCACCTTGGCCAGGTCGCGCAGGTCGCCGCCGCGGTTGGCGTTGAAGAGGAAGGCTGCCGCGTCGTGTCCTGTGGGGCCGTAGGTGGGGGTGGGCTCCAGGCGCACCTCGAAGCGGGCCTCGGGCATGCCCAGCTCGTGCAGCGTGGGCAGTATGTTCTTCTCCAGCAGACGGGCGGCCTTCGTGCGGGCCGTGGTCAGCCGGTCGGCCTCCTTCTGCAGGGCGGAGAAGGCTTGGTCCACCTGCTCCATCAAGGCCTGTATGCGTTCGTCCAGGGTGCTGATACCCTGCAGCCTGGCGTCCAGTTCCTCCCGCAGGGCGACGAGGTCGGCCACGGTGTCCACGCCGTGCTTCTTCTGCAGGCGGTAGAGCAGCGCCAGACGCTCGTCCACCGCCTGCTGGCGTTCGGGGCTGTAGGTGACGCCGTCGGCCGCCGACCGCAGCTCGTTGCCGATGTCGTCCAGCTCTATCAGGCTCGATTCCAGCCGTTTGAGCAGTTCCTCTGCCTGGGGGTGGTAGGGGGCCACGTGAGCGAGGGCCGACTTGGCGCCGCGCAACCGTGCCAGCACCGACTGCTCGGTCTCGTCGTCCACCGCGCGGGCCGCCGTGGCCAGGCCCTCGCGCACTGCCTCGGCATGGGAGAGCAGTTGCGACTCCTGCTCCAGCGACTCCTGCTCGTCGGCGTGGAGCTGCGCCTCCTGCAGCTCGTTGAACTGGAACTGCAGGTAGTCCTGCTCCTTGCGGTTCTGCGCCTCGGCGGCGGTGAGTTCCTCCAGTTCGCGCTTGAGGCGCGAGTAGTGGCGGTAGGCGTCGGCATAGCGGTCGCGTTCCTTGCCGCCGCCGATGGTGTCGAGCAGCGAGAGGCGGAAGTGGCTGTCGGCCAGGGTGAGGGTCTGGTGCTGCGAGTGGATGTCTATAATCCTCGCGCCGAGGGCCTTGAGGAAGGGGAGCTGGACGGGGGTGTCGTTGGCGAAGGCGCGGCTCTTGGCCGAGGGGAGTATCTCGCGGCGGAGGATGAGGGTGTCGTCGTAGTCCACGTCGGCCTCGTCGAAGAGGGGTTGCAGGGCGAGGCCGGCAATGTCGAACCGCGCCTCCACGACGCATTTCTTCCCCTTGTCGGCCAGCACTGCGGCGTCGGCCCGCTGGCCGAGCAGCAGTCCCAGCGCCCCCAGGAGGATGCTCTTTCCCGCCCCGGTCTCGCCGGTAATGGCCACAAAGCCCGGCCCGAAGGCGATGTCGCTCTCGCGTATGAGGGCGTAGTTCTCTATGTGTAGGTGTGTCAGCATAAGTGCCTGTGTTTGTTTGCCCCGTAGGGGCTTGAGTCCTTAGCCGTGGGCAACGCCCACGGAACATGGCGTTGTTCTTTTGCGCCCCGTAGGGGCATAAGTCTACAAATACCGTTCATCATATTCTATCCCGTTGGCCTCCAGAAAACTTCTATACTCTTCCATGAAACTCTTCTTCCTGTGATGCACTTCTTGTGTGGATATATAGTTTATCGTCTTCTCCTTCATCGAGTGGCTCACCGAGAAGGCTCCATAGCCTTCCTGCCACGCAAAACTGCGATACCGCCCGTCAATACCCTTTATCCACTTGCTGCTGCCTTTCTTGACATTCATCATAAAGTCGGCAATCGACATGGTGCGAGGCAAGGCGACCAGCATGTGGATGTGGTCCGGCATGCCGCCCACAATTATCGGGACACCGCCCAGTATACGCACCTCGCCGGCCATGTAGTCGAAAACACGGGGAAGATGGTCGCGGGCGATGGTTATGCCGGACGATTTCACATGGAAAGTTATATGCACGTATATTTGTACAAAACTATTCGACATGGTGTTTCATTCTTGTGCCCCTACGGGGCGGTGTGGGTTTGTTATTCTTTTACAGGGGCGGTGCCCCTGCCTATGGGCTTGGGCCCCTACGGGGCGTGATTGGTTCTTCTCTCTCTTCTCAGGGGCGGTGCCCCTGCCTATGGACTTGGGCCCCTACGGGGCGCTTTGCCCGGCCTGTCACATCAACATTGCAGAGACTTTTTCAAGGGCAGTGGCGAAGGTGTCCACTTCGGCGGGGGTGTTGTAGAGGGCGAAGCTGGCGCGGACGGTGCCGGGGATGCCGTAGCGGTCCATGACGGGCTGGGTGCAGTGGTGGCCGGTGCGGACGGCGATGCCGAGCTGGTCCAACAGGGTACCGACATCGTAGGGGTGCGCGTCGCCGATGAGGAAGGAGAGGACGGAGGTCTTCTGCGGGGCGGTGCCGAAGAGGCGTATGCCGGGCAACTGGAGGAGGGCGTCGGTGGCGTGGCGCAGGAGGGCCTCCTCGTGGGCGGCGATGGCATCGAGGCCCACCTCCTGCATGAAGGCGATGGCTTCGCCAAGCCCTATCACGTCGCCCACCGAGGGGGTGCCGGCCTCGAACTTGAAGGGGAGCTGGTTGTAGGTGGTGCGCTCGAAGGTGACCTCGCTGATCATCTCCCCCCCACCCTGATAGGGGGGCATCTGGTCCAGCAGTTCCTCGCGGCCGTACATGACGCCGACGCCCATCGGGGCGTACATCTTGTGGCCCGAGAAGCAGTAGAAGTCGCAACCGAGGGCCTGCACGTCGACCGCGAGGTGGGAGATGGCCTGGGCCCCGTCCACCAGCACGGGCACGCCGTGGGCGTGGGCGATGTCCACCATCTGCCGCACGGGGTTCACCGTGCCGAGGGTGTTCGACACATGGTTCACCGCCACCAGTCGGGTTTTATCAGAGAAGAGGTGCCCGTAAGCCTCCAGGTCCAGCACGCCGCTGTCGCTGAAGGGTATGGGGCGCAGCCGCGCGCCGGCCAGCTGCCAGGGGACGATGTTGGAATGGTGCTCCATGCCGGAGACTATCACCTCGTCGCCGTCGCCCGAGAAGTAGCGCCGGGCAAACGAGCTGGCCACCAGGTTGATGCCCTCGGTGGTGCCGCGGGTGAAGACGATTTCGTGGCTGTGGCGCGCGCCGATGAGCTGCTGCACCTGCCGGCGGACGGCCTCGTAGCGCTCGGTGGCCACGGCGGCCAGGTGGTGGGCTCCGCGGTGGATATTGGCGTTCAAGGTCTTATAGTAGCCGCTGACCGCCTCGATGACGCGCAGGGGCTTCTGCGTGGTGGCTGCGTTGTCGAGGTAGACGAGCGGCCGCCCGTGGACCTTCTCGTCCAAGATGGGGAATTGGTTCCGGATATGTTCTATCTCCATAATACGTTGAGATGTTGATGCGTCGGTATGCTGACAGGTTGGTGTATTGAGTGGTTCATCGGTTTGTTTTCTTGGTTTCTGGCTCCGGAAACTGCAGCCCGCGGAGCGGGCGCAGGACTACAGGCAGGGGTGGAGCGCAGCGCAACCCCTGCACCAGCGCGAAACTATCCGGCGGAACCCCCGGAGGGGGTGGCTGGAGAGAGGTACTTCTCGTCATAGGGGATGCGGTAAGCATCAAAAAACATCATACACTCTTCCTTGAAGGTGTGTCTGCGGTGGTGTTCCTCCTGGTTGCGTATGTAGTTGACCACCTTGGGCATAGTACTGGGACTGACCGAGAATGCCCCATATCCCTCCTGCCAGGAAAAGTGGGTGTAGCCCAAATCCTTCAGCCAACGGCTCGACTTGGACTTGAGCACCCTGGCAAAATCGGACATGGATTTAGTCGGGGGGAGTGAAAACAGCGCGTGGACATGGGTACCCGTGCCGCCAATTTCCACAGGCATGCCACCCTCGCTGCGGACGATGCCGCCGATGTAGGAGAAGAGGCGGGCGGTGTCGGCAGCGGCGATGGGTTGGGTTCCGCTTTTGATGTGGAATACCATGTGTACGTCGATTTTCACATACGAGTTAGGCATTGTAAGTTTTGTTTTTTCCATTCACCCCGTTGGGGTTCATTGGGTTTGTTTCCGTTGTTGCAGGGGTTTCGCTGCGCTTCACCCCTGCCTGTAGTCCTACGCCCGCTTCGCGGGCTTCCTTCCATCCCTGCCTTTCTTTATATAGTGCCGCGCGACGAGGAAGGCTATGGCGGCGGCGAGGAGGACGATGATGACGATGCTCAGCTGGCGGCTGTATTTCTCGATGACGGTGGGGTCGGCGGCTTTGTAGGCCAGCCAGCCGAAGAGGGCCAGGATGAGGTTCCAGGCCAGGGCGCCCAGGGTGGTGAAGAAGCAGAAGGAGCCGAGGTGCATCCTGGAAAGGCCGGCGGGAATGGAGATGAGCTGGCGGATGACGGGGATGAAGCGGCCGACGAGGGTGGAGACCTTGCCGTGGTCGTTGAAGTAGGTCTCGGCGCGTTGCATTTTCTCCTCGGAGAGTTGCAGCATGCGGCCCACCTTGGAGCGCGCGAAGGCGTAGACGATGGGGCGGCCGAGCCACATGGAGAGGAAGTAGTTGATGAGGGCGCCGAGCAGTGCTCCGGCGGTGCCGAAGAGGACCACCATCCACACGTTCATCCCCCCTTTGCTTTCGGGGTTGCAGGCCACGTAGACGGCCGGCGGGATGACCACCTCGGAGGGGAAGGGGATGAAGGAACTCTCGACGGTCATCAGTCCGGCCACGGCCCAGTAGTTCATGTGGGCGTCGTACCAGTGGAGCAGGTCGGCCACGAAGCCGGTGCCGGCGGAGTCGCCGCGCACCGCCTCGGCGATGTTCACAGGTTCCTGGGCCGCCACAGGGCGGCTTGCGGCGAGGGCTGCCAAGAGCAGCAAGGGGAGCATTTTGAGTGTCTTCATATTGTTAATTTAACATAAGTTTCTATTCATTGGTCCATATCCATTCATATCGGTTCTCAGTCGAAGTAAATACCTAGGGGATACATAGAGGATACCTAGTGGGTGCCCCTGGGATCAGAGGTCGAGCGGGGGGTCCGGCCGGGGGATCAGCGGGCCGAGGAGGGGGTGTTGCCCGAGCTGTGGGCAGATGCTGTCCAGGAGTTCCGGCTGGACGTCGGGCAGCATCTTGCGGGCCTTGTTGTAGCGGTTGGTGTAGAAGTAGGCGGCGGCGAGGTAGGTGCTGTAGAAGTTGTCGTGGGGGTAGAGCGCCAGCGACTCCTCGCCGAATTCAATCAGGATGTCGTACACCTGGTGGTGGTAGAGGAAGAGGGTATAGTCCTGGCACTGCGGCTCGGTGCAGTTGCCTGCGATGAGCATGCGTTCATAGCACTCGGACGCCTTGTCGAAGTAGCCGGCCACATCGTACACCAGCGCCACGCCGTGGAAGACCTCGGAATTGCCCTCGTCTTCGTGCTGTGCGGAGAGGGCGTCCTCCAGGTTGAGTGCCTTGCGGGCCGCTGCCAGTGCCGCCGGCATGTCGTTGGTGTTCATGTAGCAGACGGCCATGGATGCGAAGGATTCGGCGTCGGTGGGGTTGGAGTCGATGGCCTTGCGGAGGTAGGCCAGGGCGGAGAGGAAGTTGCCGGCATGGGCGTAGATGCTGCCGACGGTGCGGTATACATCGTCGCGGCGGTCGGTGTGTTCGAGCACACGGAGCATGGTCCCCACGGCCTGGCCGAGGTCGCCGCGGTTGTGGTAGATCTGTGAGAGCCTGACGTAGGCATCGACGAAGCCGTTGTCTATGGCGATGGCGAACTGGAGGGCGTCGATGGCCTTGTCGTCCTGCCCTAGGGCGAGGAGGACGCATGCGAGGGTATACCAGGCATACTTGTTGTAGGGGTCGCGCTGGGTGATGTCCTGGAGGGTCTTCATGGCCTGGTCGGTGCAGTGGGCCTGGAAGCAGGTGTCGTAATAATTGAAGAGAGTCACCTCGTCGGCGGGTTCTTCGGAGAGGGCGGCTTCGTAGTAGGCGATGGCCTTGGGGAGGTCGCCGAGCTTGTAGTATTCCTCTGCGATGTTGCCGTATATCCGTCCGGGCATCCAGCCGTCGGTGAGGGCCTCCTCGTAGTAGGCGATGGCCTTCTGCGAGTCGCCCTTGGCGCCGTAGGCCACGCCGAGGGTGTAGGCGATGTCGGTGTTGTCGGGTTCCTCCTTGCGGAGCTTGAGCAGCATGTCGACGGCGGGGTCGAACTGCTGGTGGGCTATCATCTGGTGTGCCCGGCGGATGCGCACCTCGGTGCTGTCGGGGTAGAGATATTCGGCATAGCCTACCGCCCTGTCGAGCGGCTGTTGGTCGTTCACCTCGAGGTAGTAGTCGATGATAATCTCCAGTTCGTCGACGTCGAAGAACTGCTGCTGGCCTTTGAGGACCGTCCGTTCAAAGTCGAGTACGAGGTCGCGCACCTCCTTGTCATAATCCTTGAATCTGTCTTTTTTCATGCGTGTCTAAAACGAAAATCTGAGGGTGAAGCCGCCTTGTGTGGTGGAGTTGGGATAGGCGTTGGAGATATAGGGGGTGTTTATATTGGTCTGGAAGAAAGCGCGGAGGGTCATTTTCTGTGTGAGGGCATATTCGCCGCTGAGTTCAGCCATCCAGACTGCGCTACCGGTGGACACCTGGCTCAGGTTCTGGTTGATCTTGCGGATATTGGTCTTGTTGTCGTTATAGGTGATGTTGAGCTGCAGTATGATGTCGCTCTTGAGGTGGTGGGTGCGGTCGGCGAACTTCACATCGAAGGCGATGTCCTTGATGCGGTAGCCGGCACCGAAGGTGATGCCGTCGCGGGTGGTCTCGGTCAGCTGGTTGTTGGAGAACGAAAGCATCAGCGAACGGTTCTTCTGGACAGAGAAATTGAACTGCAGGCTGTTCACCATATTGACCGACACGCGGATGAGGGGGTTGAACTGCTCGGTCAGCTGCACGCCCTCCATGCTGACGGGGGGGATGTAGTCGCCGGTGTTGTTGATCAGGTACTCGGCCCCATAGTCGTACCCGCTGTCGCCAGACAGGGCGGCGTCGGTATAGAAATTGCCGATGGCGTAGGTGGAGGAGTAGCGATGGGAGAGCGAAATGTTGGAGAACCACTTCTTCAGGAACTGCACCTTGTTCAGACCGTTGTAGTTGATGCTCCAGTTGGGGAGCGGCAGTTTCTGGAACGGCGAGAAGGAGCAGGTGGCGGCATCCTTGCCGAGGTAGGTGGCAAGGAAAGAGGTGAGCAGCACGGTCTGGGAGTTGGCGCTGTAGCCGGCGGGATAGTACCGCCCGTTCATGGTGTCGAGCACCATCTGTCCACTATAGGGATCCGGGTTGGCCGCCGCCAGCCGTTCCGCCACCACGGTACGGTTGTCCAGAAAGCGCGCAAAGAGCACATCGGCATCGGTGAATGCGGTAGCCATGCTCCACGTGGTGGTGGTGTAGGTGCCCGTCCTGGTGTACGACAGGGGACCGTCCACCCGTCCGGCGGCATTGGTATACTTGTAGTAGTATTCCTCGTTGGAGGTGTAGTTCTGCGTGGCATTGATGGATATCTTGAAGTCGCGTATCGGCTCCACATTGGCCTGCATGGATATCATCTCGTTGGAGGTCATCTCGTGTGGCATATTGAAAAGGGTGTCGCGCGAGAGGAGGTCGAAGCGCAAAAGGTCGTCCACCACATCGTAGTCATAGCCCAGTATATAGCCCACGCCCGGGGTCCAATGGTTACGGCTGTCGAGACCCACAAACATGGGTTCACCCATATAGCCCGGCAGGCGCGAGCCGGAGGTATAGCTGTACTGCAGGTTGAAGTCCTTGACACATGTCACCAACCGCAGCACGGCATTCCTCGCGTTCTTAAGCATCTCCTTCACCCTCTCATGCCGTAGGCTGTCGGCCATGGCAACAGAGTCCTTGGCACTGAGTTTGTTCTGCCTGCCTCTGGCGGGAGTGGCAGCTGCCCTCGGGCGGCTGTTCTTCTGCGCATTGGCCTCCTTCAGTATCTTGAACTGGTTGTAGAAAGTCTGCATCGAGGCGGTGGCATTGGCCTGGAACGTAGAGGAGCCCTGCAGGACCGCCCCCATAGACTGCAATGCCTCGGTGGTGCCTTGATAGACATAATTGGTTCGGTAGGTCAACGGAACCCGCAGGAACTCCAGGTAGGGCAGTTTGTTCACCGGCAAGTCATAGTTGGCCGTCAGCGTCTGCTGGAAGTTCTGCATTCTGCCTCCCGCCAAAATGGAGCGCCATATCGAGTCGGTGGCCGAGGAGGTCTCGATTCTGCCTATAGGTTCTTCTATGCGGGCATTGGCGTTGGCGGAATACTGGAACTTCAGGGTCCTCATCAGGTCATACTGAAGTCCGTAGGTGCGTTGCCACGAGAACTGTTTGAAATAGGTCGGCCTGATGATGATCTGCGCCGCGCTCTTGTTCCGCATCATAGTCTCCTCGAAGTCACGGTACACCTCAGTACTGAAGTTCAGGTTGCGTGGCAGATAGAAGAAGTTGAAGTCCTTCAATATCCTCCAGTTCTTATGCCTGAATAGTTTTACCTTGTCAAAAGGTTTCACAGGCTCGGCCTTGGGGGAATAGCTGTAGGTGAAGCCACCGCGATGCTGGTCCTTGCTATAGGTCTCTATCTCCTCGTCGCTGGAACGTTCCCCGCTGTAAGCGTATGAAAATGCGAAGTTCTCTATGTCATAGAAATGAGGCTTAAGCACACCTTTGCCCGTCCTCTCCTTCTTTACATTGGCCAATGTGAGGTTGGTGGCCGACTTCCTGCGCTGCGTCATACGACGTACACTGTCGCGTTCAGCAGAAGTTGCGTAGGTGGCCAGGTCGTCACTTAAAAGCACATCGGGATTATAGGGGTTGTATTCCGGGCTGCCTATCTCGCGGTTATAGTCCAGATATAGGGGGATTCGCATTCCCCAAGTCTCCGGCAGGAACTTGCCTAACTCCAAATCCAGAGTGCCCTGGAAGTTGAATGTATTCATCAATTCTTCCTTTATCAAGGGATCCTCCAGATTGCCGAAGTTAGCCGTGGTATAGGAGCCATATAGCGACAGATTGCCTATGTCAGCCAGATTGGTACGGGCCAATGCCATTGCCGCCCAGCCTCCCTTGTTGATATAGTCTGACAGGCGGAGCTCATTCACCCATACAATGGCCGACTTGGGAAGCATATTGTTCCCATCCGTCAGGCTCTCCTTCTTCGGGTTCCGTACACCTATCATGATTACCTTTACCTTCCCCAGGTTGGGGGTACCCAAGACGGTATACTTCCTGCCCTCCACCATCTCCGAATACAGCAGCGTCGGCGAGTAGCCGGCCTCCCCTGCTCTGATTCTTGTGTTGCGACTGGTCTTGATTTCTATCAGCTTCTGTAGGTCGATATCTACGTTGTTCTCTGCAGGCCAGATGGAATAGGGGTCGTCCGAAGGGGTATACCATGGAGTGAACCGCAGCGGGAGTTCATATTCATAGTAGTTATTGGTATAGTCACTCCCCAGGCGCACGAACAGAACCATATCGCCATCGTCCATCCTGTCGGCTGCATATTTCTGCTCGGCATGGACAAACATCTTCATGTGACCATATTGACGCAGGTCATAACTGGTAGAACGGTAGATGGCCCTTGCATCTCCACTGGACAATCCATCCACATCCAGCGCTATCGACTGTTCGTTCAACATGGTGTAACTGTTACTGGAAGAGTACCACTCCTCTCGTTCTATTCCCGGAGGCAACACATAGGGTACCGGCTGTCGCGACCCATTCTCCTCAATACTTACCGTGGAAATATTAAAGCTGGTGTTCTCCGATGTACCTGTTACATAGTCTCCCGGCTGGAGTAGGTCTTCCGAATATTTACGCCATGTGGAGTAAACCAGGTCCAGCGTGGCGAACCTGAGGATGATAGGCTCCTCGAATTGATTGAGGAACATCCTCATAAACCGGATGGATTGGAAGCCATTGATATTGCCCACCTTCTGGTTTGGCTCACGGATGGGGATGCGGAACTGGTACCAACGGCAGCTGGTTGTCTCTTTATTGAGCAATTGCACATTGTGGGCTTCCTGTATATCCACGATATAGTTCTGCCCTATCACCATGCGATCCGGACTGAGGTCTATCTCATACTGATAATAGTTTTCAGCCTCGCTCAAGGTGTTGTCGCGGTTTATGTCTTCCACATTGGGGTAGGCCGAGGCCGATGTCATATAGTCCTCATCACTGTCGCTATCCACAGGGGAGTTTCCCTCGGGGTTGTTGAAGTACTTGTATCGGTCGGTCACCTTGACGTCATTGTTGTCATAGTAGGAGGACCGGAAGTAGCGGAAGTCGTCGTTTGAGGGGTCGACCAGTGCCTGCTGGTAGGCTTCGGAGGCGATGCCAAAGCGGGCAGCTATCTGATCCAGATAATCCGAAAAGAACGACTGCTCATCCTGCAGGCCGTGTGTAGACCCCAACCCATCGTAGCCTACATCCTGATACATGCGGGCATTCTCGTCATTATCGAAGGCATTGACTATCGGCTGCGTGGTAGGCACCCGCCCCCAGATGGTGGTGTCGACGTTTGACACCTCGGCCGAGGTTGGCAATCCATTCTCAAAACTCTTGCGACCGTCGCGCAATATATCCTCGCTGATATCGCCCAGGTTGATATACAGTTTGCCTCCCGTGTGGTTGGGATTCTCTATGAAGGGGTCCATGAGCCAGAATTCGATGGTCTCGATGTTCTGTGTCTCAAAGTCCGTGTAGTCCAGTTTGCGCATAATACCTCCCCATCGCGAGGCAGGGTCGAGCAACATACCCGAGTCGGTTATACCGGCACTGTAGGCTGTGGGGTTCACATCGTAGTTGTATGGGCCCTTTTCCTTGGGATAATAGGCCAGGTTGAGCTCGTAGACATGGGTGGGCTGGCCCGCCACACGGTCCTTGTTGGGGAACACCTCCTGCTCGTATATACGGCGGGCGTAGGGCTTGGAGAGGTCGTCCACGGTGATGTTCGACGGGCGGCTGCCGGTATTGTAGAAGTCATTGCTGATGCGGTACCAGGCAAGCCGGGCACGGTTGAATCCGTATGCGAGGCCACTCCCCGGGGCCGTCTCGGGGAACATGGCCAGCGGCTGATGCCAGTCCTGAGGTGTACTGGCCAGGAACCACGAGGTAGCGGCCGTCAGGCTGATGCTGCTTTCGGCGCCCTCGAAGTCGTCCACATAGGACACGCTGCCCTCGGCGGCCCCGGTGTTGGACATGCCGGGGATGAAATGGGCAAACTCGGCCTGAAGGCTCAGGTTGGACGGAGCTTTGGTATCGATGCCCGGCAGCTTGTCTATCAGCTTGGTGATGAACGGCACCTCGTGGCGGTAGTTGAGGTCGAGGCCCCATATCATGTTGCTCGTCGGCTCGTCGCCAAGGTTGTTCTTCTGCATGAGGGGCTTTTCATGGAGATTCATCCAGGTGGCACCCAGGTTGAAATCGCGGTCGAACTCATAGTTCAGGTGCAGGCCGAGCATGGTCTTGGTGGTCATGCCGAAGGAGTTGTTCTCACTGCTGACGCTGATGGGGGTGCCGGAAGCGAGGATACTTTCGTTGATGATGCGCACCGTGCCCATGGTGTAGTCCACCGTATAGTCCACGTTCTCTATCAGCGGCATGCCGCCCGCGGTGACCACCACAGACCCCTGCGTGACGCTGTAGCCCAGCGATATCTCGCCACTGACACTCGACGTGTAGTAGCCCTCGAGGTAGAACCGGTTGCGGTCGGCATACTGGCGTGCCAGCGACTGTGTCATGGTGTAGAGCGAATCGAAGCAGTACCGGTTGGCCAGTTCATCGTTTCCGAGCTTGTCGCGCAGGTCCCTTCCGAAGGGTTCCACCGTGGGGAAGAAGATGCGTCCGGTGGAGGCCTGGATGGTGCCGCCCTTGAAGGCGGCGGAGTCGAACCAGTCGAAGACGCCGTCGGCATAGTAATAGCTCTGGCTGGCGTCCATACGGTCCAGCCCGAAGACCTCGATCAGCGGCACACCCTGCTGCGGCCCTTCGGTGAAGAAGCCCACCCCCACCCCGCCGTCGGGATTCTCGTACAGGATGTTCAGCCGGAACCCCTCGGGGCTCAACTGGCTGCTCTTGAGGAAGTAGACGTTCTTCATCATCAGTTTCCACAACGGGCCGTGGGTATTGACCGCGGTGCCTTTGATGAGTTTGACGATAAGCGTGTTGGGGTCGTTCACACCGTCGGTGGTCAGCTCGCCCACCTGGTAGACGTTGGTGTCGCCCACCACCTGATACTGGTAGGCCACGGCCAGCACCTGGTCGCCGGTGAGCGGCTGGTTCAGGGTGATGAATCCCAGCTGCCGGTTGAAGGTATACTCGTTGTCGTTCAGCAGCCGCGCACTCTCCACCTTTTCATAGTCGGTGCCGGCGGTCATGCCCAGGCCCTGCATGTAGGAGGTGACCGAGTTGATGCTGCGCACCGACGAGGGCTGGATGAGCTGCAGCAGGTCGTTGGCCCCGTTGTCCGGCATGCGTGCACCCCAATGACCCACGCGGGGACTGGAGGGGACCCCCTCGCCCAGGTCGGTGAGGGCCAGTATGTTCCGGTTCTGGGTGACGGCGGCGCCCACATTGGTGCGCCACACCTCCAGGCGCAATATGCGCACGTTGCTGTTCACCACCGGCAGAGTGCTCATGGCGCGGTTGTAGTTGTCGTAGAAGTACTGCGCGATGAAGTAGTGGCGGTTCTCCTCGTATTCGTCGGCGCGTATCTCGAATTCGTGGCTGCTGGCGCCTCCCTTCACCTGGAGGTTCTCCGTGGAGGTCTCCTTTTGGCTCACCACGGCGTCGAGGCTCAGCTTGCCGAACTTCAGCTTGGTGTGGAAGCCCAGCAGCTGCTGGCTGCCGCGGATGAGGGTGGTCGGGAGGGGGAACGAGATGTCGGCCGCCTCGAACAGCTGCAGGATGTCGTCCTCCTTGCCTTCGTATTTGAGTTTCTTCGTGTTCTCGAAGTCGAAGGTGGCCTTGGTGTTGTGGTTGATGTTGAAGTCGATGAGGTCGCCTATCTTGGCGCCGATGTTCACCTGGATGTTCTCGTCGAAGTCAAAGGTGGTGACGCTCCGCTCCGAGGCATCGCGCTGGGGGTCGTCGCGCCAGTTGTTGACCAACTTGAAGGTGAGGTCGATGCTTCCGTTCCAATCAAAGGAGAGCGGTGGCTTGCCGTTCAGTATGTCGAGCTTCTGGCTGATCTGGTTGAAGCCCGGGATACGGCTGAGCAGGCCCGCGTCGGCGGAGCCACCCTCGGCGGTGGATGCCTTGTCGTTCCAGTAGCTGCGCATCACCTGCTCCATCTGCCAGTCCTGATAGTCCTGGAAGGTCATGTACTCGCGCCCCAGCTCCACGTCGCCCACCCTGGTGATTTTCACATAACTCTTCGTCGCGGCATTGTATTCCACCGTGGTCTGGATGGCCGACGGGGTGTAGCCGCTGCCCATCGGCGAGTAGACCAACGAGTCGTCCTGGCCCCACGCCACGGCGTGCAGCAGCATCAGGAGCAGCGTTATGAGTATATGGCGGTGCTTCAATTTGCGCAAATTAACCCCCTATTAACGCAAAGCTGCCCCCTATATTGTATAAATAAATAAAAAAATGCCCCGGTCCTCCCGCATCGACCCGGCTACCCCAGCCCGGAACCCCTCGCTCCGGACTCCGCACCCAGGAGGGGCCCCATAGGTATCCCCCAGGTATCCTATAGGTATTTACTTCGACTGAGAACCGATATGACCGCTTATGAACCAGTCGAAAAACTCAAAGTCGCTTAAGTCCCTCTTTTATAATCTCTTCCACTGTCATGGCCATGCCGTCGTCACGCCGCCAGTCGCTGGAGAGGAGCAGCTTCTCCACGGCGGGCTTGGCGAAGCCGAGCATGGTGAGGGCCGTCATGGCCTCGTCGCGGGCCTGGCAGGCCGCGCCGGAGGCCACCGCAGCCGTCGTGCCGCCGACCAGCCCCACCTTGTCGGCCAGCTCCAGCGCGATGCGCTGCGCCGTCTTGGCTCCGATGCCCTTCACGCGCTGGATGGCCTTCACGTCCTGCGTCTGTATGGCAGTGCGGAGCTGCTCCACCGTGAGGGAGGAGAGCATGATGCGGGCCGTCTGGTTGCCCACGCCGCTGACGCCGATCAGGATGCGGAACATCTCGCGCTCGGCCAGGTCATAGAAGCCGAAGAGCTGCTGCGCATCCTCGCGCACCACGTGGTGGGCGTAGAGCCTCACCGTCTCGCCCGCCTCGCGCTGAAGGGCTTCGTAGGTATTGAGCGTAATCTCAAGCAGATAGCCCACGCCGCCACAGTCGATGACGGCCTGTGTGGGCTCCAAACTGGCCATCCGGCCATGGAAATATTCGTACATTTTCGTCTATCTTTTGTCGCCTTCTTTCAGAAGGCTTGTGTTTGTTATCGTCATATCCCCCAGGCGGTGCCTGGGGTTTCGCGCACTTCGTGCGGTGCGAGGCCTTCGGCCTCAAGGTAGCCCTCAGACTGCGCTGAAAGCGCTCAACCACGCGCCAGCGCGCAATCGTGCGGTGTGAGGCCTATGGCCTCGTAGTGGCGCCCTGCCTGTGCCGGAGATGCTCAGCCACGCGTCAGCACACATTCGTGCGGTGTGTGGCCTTCGGCCTCGGGATAGTCGGGGTAGCACTTGGCCTGCGCTGAAGGCGCCCAACCACGCGCCAGCGTGCATAACCCCAGGCAACGCCTGGGGCACAGACCGCCCTGTCACTGCCTTCTGAAAGAAGGCGACAAAGGCGCTACCCAGCCTACAGCCCACACAATCGCGAGCACCCCCGGCTGCGCCGAAGGCGCTCAACCACGCGCCAGCGTGCATAACCCCAGGCACCGCCTGGGGCACAGACTGCCCTGTCATAGCCTTCTGAAAGAAGGCGACAAGGGCAGCACCCAGCCTACAGCCCACACAATCGCGAGCACCCCAGGCTGCGCCGAAGGCGCTCAACCACGCGCCAGCGTGCATAACCCCAGGCACCGCCTGGGGCACAGACTGCCCTGTCATATCCTTCTGAAAGAAGGCGACAAGGGCAGCACCCAGCCTACAGCCCACACAATCGCGAGCACCCCAGGCTGCGCCGAAGGCGCTCAACCACGCGCCAGCGTGCATAACCCCAGGCACCGCCTGGGGCACAGACCGCCCTGTCACTGCCTTCTGAAAGAAGGCGACAAAGGCGCTACCCAGCCTACAGCCCTCTATATCGCGAGCACCCCCGGCTGCGCCGAAGGCGCTCAACCACGCGCCAGCGTGCGTAACCCCAGGCAACGCCTGGGGCACAGACCGCCCTGTCACTGCCTTCTGAAAGAAGGCGACAACTATTCTACCCCTCCCGCTCCTCATCTCGTAAAAAATATCTCTCGTCCACTTCCACCCCATACTCTTTTAGAAACAGCGCATACTCCTCTGCGAAGGTGGTCTTCTTATGGTGTTCCTTCTGTCGTTTTATATAGTTCACTATCATATCTTTATCCCTCAGACTATAGCTCAGTGCCGCATATTCCTTTGCCCAGCCTCGGAAGTCGGGGAACCCAGCCTGCGACTTCATCCACTTGCTGGAGGCCACTTTGAGATTCTGCATGAAGGAGGCCACCGACAGCGACGGAGGGAGTTCCACCAGCATGTGCACATGGTCTGGCATTCCACCAATGCGCCAAACCTTCACTCGTAGGTTGAGAGCCACACCGTACAGGTAAGCATAAAGGTCCCGCTCGCACTCTTCCCTTATTACCCGTTCACTGCGGTAGGTACGGAAGACGATATGGTAAAGCGACTGGACGTAACTCATAACCTTGTCTAAAAAGGATATCCTATGCCCTCGGCAGGGCTGCCGTCCTGGAGGGTGTAGTCGTCGGAGGAGGGGTCGGCGAAGAGGGGGTCGTCGCTCCATTCGCCGCCGCGCAGGATGGAGCGGGTGAAGCGGTGGTTGAAGGCGTAGCCCTCGACGGAGCTGAGGTAGAGCTCGCCGCTGTAGTATGAGCCCCAGACGATGCAGTCCTGGAAGTCGGCCCGCAGCAGGTCGGCACCCACCACGCCGCCGGGGGTGTTCATGGCGTTGGAAAGGACGATGGTCTCCACCTTGCGGGAGGTGTAGTTCCAGTAGTTGGCAAAGGTGCAGCGGCTGAAGCTGTAGGAGCCGCCCAGCAGGGCGGTGAAGGAGGCGTAGCAGTCGTAGACCAGCAGGTTGCGCCCCGTGACGGTGGCGTTCTGTCCGATGATGGCGCAGTCGCTCATGTTGCGCACCACCGTGTTGCTGACAGCGAGCTGTGCCCCCGGATAGCAGCGCAGGCCGCCCGTGCCGTTCTCCAGTATGGCGTGGTCGATGACGTTGCCGGTGCTGTAGTTGTAGAACCACACCGTCTGCCACTGCCCGGGGAGGAAGCGGTACCATCCGTCCTGCCGCAGCGAGGAGAAGCGCACCGGCGCGTCGGCCGTGCCCTGCGCCACCAGGCGCGCCGCGGAGTCGACGATGAGCATCCCGTTCGGCCCGAAGAAGATCTCCGCCCCAGGTCCCAGGGCCAGCGTCTTGTCCTCAGGCACGAGGGCGTTGCCGATGATGACATGGGGAAGGGTGGCGTCCCAGCGGTCGCAGTCGATGACCGACCACGAGGTATCCTGAGGCTGAATGTGATAGACAGCGTTGCGCCCCCAGGCCGTCAGGGGCAGCCGCTGGCCGTTGCCGAAGAGGATGGCGTCCTCGACAAGGAAAGGCGAGGTGCTGTCGTTGGGGTCGATACATGCCTGGGCGAAGATGAAGATGCTGTCGCCGGCATCGACCTCCACATCGCGTGCCACCAGCGCCGTGTCTCCGTCCACGTTGAGGCGGAAGCGGCTCGTCCGCCCCTGGGCGAGGGTGACCGAGGTGAGGCGCAGCGGGGTGGCGGTGGGGTTGTAGACCGTCAGGCGCCGGGTGGCGGTGCCGAGGGTGGTGAAGACCGTGTCGAACGAGAGCGTGTCCTGCGAGAATCGCAGTTGCACACCCGCGGCATCCACCTCGAAGGCATCCTTGGTGCAGGAGGGCACCGACAAGGCTATAAGCAGGAGCGGCAAGGCTATGGAAAGGACACGTCGCATAGGGTATCTACTTGGTATACAATGAGAAGACTTCCTCTATGCGCCTCGCACAGACGGGGCAGAACGGCGCATAGTCGCGCATCATGCAACGCATCGCGGGACGGAACACGCCGGTGGCGCTGTAGCCCGCCCCTTCGTACAGGCCCACGGGGCCGCACTGGTCGCGCGGGACGGCGGGATTGGGCGGCGTGGGCACCGGGGTGCCGCTGGCGATGAGGTCGCCCCACTTGCGCGAGAAGTCCACGCGGTTGGTGATGTTCGGCTCAAGGGGCTCATACTTCGTGCGGTGGAGGGATCCGTAGCTGAGGTCCTCGTCCACATACTCGTCGGCCAGGCCGCCGAAGGAATGCCCGAACTCGTGCGGAAGCACCTTCTCCGCCATCACATGCAGCGAACTGACGGCGTAGAAGTTATAGATGGCCCCACCGCCGTAGGTCGAGTCATTGACCATGATGACGATATGGTCGGCAGGGGTGGTGCCCAGCATGTCGTGCAGGCGGAAAAGACTGAATGTCATGAGGTAACGGTCGATTCCGAAGGTATGGAACCGGGCCTCTACATCGGCACAGACGCCATAGACGTTGAAGTCCTCGCGATGGCTGCGGAACGGCTCCTGCGAAAAAAGGATCTCCTTCATGCGGTAGTAGTCGATACGCAGGCGCGGGTCGTCGGCAGCGGTGTAGCCCTGCGCCACAATGACCACGTCGACCTTCTCCGAAGGGGCGCCATGCACCTCAAGGTCGGTACGCTCGCCGATGCGGTAGTTGAAGTCCAGCTCCTGCTGGCGCGGATCGAAGGGCACCACGGTCTGGTCCACGAAGGCCAGCTGCTCGTTGCGGCGCTGGAAGGCGATGCTTACAGCCCGCTTGGGCATAGGCAGCAGGTGGGTCTCCTCGAAGCGGCGCACCTCGCGGCGGCCCTCGGGAGTGTCCTTGTATTCACGGAAAAGGTTGCTGTAACAACGACTGTAGAGCACACGGCCGCTTTTGGCGTCGCGCATCTCCACGCGGTAGTCGCCATTGTCGATAGGGTCCACCAACCGCGTGCGCGACCCATGCCAGCCGGCCGAACGGTCGAGCCACCGCTCCACCCACACCGTGTCGTGACGGGCGTCGCCCTCGCGTAGGCAGTCGAAGCGGAGGGTGCCGTCGGTGAAGTATTTCGAGAAGCGCACATCCTGCGCCGCCGCCGGCAGCACAAGCATCAGCGCCAGCGCCATGGTGAGTATCCGGTTCGTCTTCATTGCCTGTTGTTTCTGTTTCCAGGCCCTAATAACGGCCTGCAGCCACAAATATTGCGTGCCGCCGCCCATAAAATTGCGCAACCCATCCCTATCGCCATGTACCACAGCCAGTTGCACCCACCCCCTCCTCCACCCTGCCCCACCCTGTCGGGAAGGGGGCTCTGACAGGAAGGAAATAATTATTTTGCCATGTCGCGCTTCTTTTGTAATTTTGCACCCTCGAAAGAACCGCGATTCGTATGATCACAAAACTCTACAACGGGAACCCTAACGTGCGCGAAGTCAGACGGGTGGCCGACCTGCTGAAGGAAGGCGGCGTGGCCATCCTGCCCACCGACACCCTCTATTGTTTCGCCTGCTCGATGCAGCACAAGCACGCCATGGAGGGTATCGCGCAGCTGAAAGGGTTCAAACTGAAGCAGGCCAAGTACTCGATGCTCTGCGCCTCGCTCAGCCAAGCCTCCGAATATGTGCGGCCGATGGACCGCGACACCTTCGCCCTGCTCAAGCAGTGCCTCCCCGGCCCCTACACCTTCATCATGGAAGCCAGCGGCAACGTGCCGCGCCACCTGCTGAACGCCAACCGCACCATCGGCATCCGCGTGCCGGAGAACGACATCACACGCACCATCGTCGAGGAAGTAGGAGTGCCGCTCGTGTGCACCTCGGTGCGCCCGCTGGGAGAAGAGGACGAACCGGAGAACTACACCGACCCGGACCTCATCCACGACCGCTTCGGCGGACGGGTGGACATCGTGGTGGACGGCGGCATGGCCGACGCCGAGCCCTCCACCGTCATAGACTGCACCGACGGCATCGTCCTCGTCAGGCAGGGAAAGGGGCCCGCCGCGCTATGAGCGACAGCTTCTACACCCGCCGCAGCGGCTGCCTGATGCGCATCCTGCTGCTCTCCATAGCCGTCATCGTGGGTGCCTGGCTGCTGCCGGGCATCGAGGTGGAGTCCGTCTGGGCCGTATTCCTCACCGCTGTGGTCATCTCCCTGCTGAACAACCTGTTGCGTCCCCTCCTCATTGTCATCACACTGCCCGTGACTGCCGTCACTCTGGGCCTCTTCCTTTTCGTTATCAACGCCGTCATCATCCTGCTCGCTTCGGGACTGGTGAGCGGATTCCACGTGGACACCTTCTGGTCGGCGCTGCTCTTCAGCCTCGTGCTGACGGCGGTGAACTACCTCCTGGAGTGGCCCAACCGCTATATCAACCGCAGCGACTTCACCGAAAAGCGGCAAGGCCCCGAGAGCGACACCGACGACGAGGGCTTCACCCCCTACGAAGAAATCAAAGATTAAACCACAATATGAAGCAGACAACCCAGGCCGCCGACCTGATGGCGGCAGTGAAAGAAGCACACAACCAAGGACATTCCATCGGACTCGTGCCCACCATGGGCGCCCTCCACGAGGGACACATCTCGCTCATCGAGCGCGCCATCAAGGAAAACGACCTGGTGGTGGTGAGCCTCTTCGTGAACCCCATCCAGTTCAACAACAAGGAAGACCTCGAAAAATACCCCCGCACCCTGGAGGCCGACCTCGCCCTCATCGCCTCCCTGCCGGGGAGCGAGAAGGTGACCGCCTTCGCCCCCACGGTGGAGGAGATGTACCCCGACGGCGAACCGAAGGAGACCTACCGCTTCGGCCCCGTGGAGGAGGTGATGGAGGGGCCGCGGCGGCCGGGCCACTTCAGCGGCGTGGCCGTGGTGGTGCGACGCCTGTTCGACCTCAGCCAGCCCACCCGCGCCTACTTCGGCGAGAAGGACTACCAGCAGATTGCCGTCATCCGGGCCCTGCTGGAGCAGATAAAATACCCCATCGAGCTGGTGCCCTGCCCCATCGTGCGGGCCGACGACGGGCTGGCCCTCTCGAGCCGCAACATGCGCCTCTCGCCCGAAGCACGCGCCATCGCACCCACCATCAACGCCACGCTGGAGCAGGCCGCCGAGATGGCCGAGTATGAGGAGGTGGACGACGTGAAGGAGTGGGTGCTCGACACGCTGGCCTCATTCCACGAGGTGAACCCACAACCCAACGGACTGCGCTTTGAGCCGGAGTACTTCGAGATAGTCGACGCACGCACCCTCCAGCCCATTGCCGACTGGAACGAGGCGGGCGACCTCGGCGCCGTGGGCTGCATCGCCGTGTGGCTCGACGGGGTGCGGCTGATCGACATCGTGAAGTTCTAACCCGCCACCCGCCCTCGGGGAGCACTTTTTTTAGAAAAAAATCCGAAAAACGGGCCCGAATCGCAAGGTTCGGGCCCGCTGGTTTTCAGCGCCTTGCAGCAATCCTCTTCTTCCCCTCTCCTTCTCCGGGAGGAGACTGGGCGCAATAAATCCGGAATGCGGGCGTTAAGGGGTATATATGGCAAAATTGGAACAGGGCATCCTCGGGCCTTTCCGGGGAAAGGTGGGTACCGTGGTGGGGTACCTCTGGCGGGGGCGCCACGTGGTGCGTGGCTACCGCAAGGAAATCAATTATCCGAACACTGAGAACCAGCGCCTTGAGCGCGACTGGTTCGTCGGCATGGTGCGCTTCGCGGCGACGGCGCGCAGGGCTTTGTTGCTGGGGCTGAGGGAGAAGGCCGCGCAGGAGCAGATGACGGAGGGGAATGTGTTTGTGAAGATGAACAAGGGATGCTTCGGGCGAGTGGAGGAAACGGTTGCCTATGAGGGCATCAGGATTGCCTCCGGCAGCGCCGCGCCGGTCCGCTTTTCCGCGGCCAGGGTGGACGGGGACGGCATCCTTTCCGTTGATTTCTGGAAGAATAGCGGCATGACGCGCGCCAGGGGCGGCGACCGCGTATTCCTGTACATATATAATACAGAGACGCGCGAGGGTCTGCTGCCAGCCGCCGCTCCGCGGCGGCTGGGCCACGTGGCGGTGCAACTGCCCGACGGGTGGAACTCGCTGAATGTCAAGGTATGGGGATTTGTAATAGACCAAGAGGGCCGTGCCAGTGCCAGCGCCTACGTGCCGCTGGCCGACGGCGAGCCGTCGGCAGCCGGGCCGGCCTCACCGGCGGACGATGCCGTCCTTGGTGCGGATGATGTGCCCGTCGGCCTGCATCTCGGCCAGCACACGGCTGAGCGAGGGGCGGGCCACGCCGAGCATCTCGGCCACGAGGGCGATGTTGGTGATGGTGTCGTGGGCATCGAGATGCTCCAGCACGCGTCCCTGCAGGCTTTTGGTGGCGAATGAGCGCACCTTGCCGGCCAGGAAGCGCGCCTGCTCGGAGACGGCAAGGATGAAGGCCGACATGATGTGCGGATGCTGGTGCATGAAGTCGAAGAAGGCTTCGCGGTTGATGAACCAGATGACGGTGTCGGCGGTGGTGTGCATTTCGACAAGCAGCGTGTTGTCCTCGGCGTAGAGGAACATGGGGGCAAGCAGGCGCGGGGCGGAGACGTGCTCGACGACAATCTCGCGGCCCTCGTCGCTTCCCATGCGCACCTCGACGGTGCCTTCGGTAATGGCCATCAGCGATAGACAGGGGTCGCCCAACCGCATCACCAGGCTCTCGGCGGCATACTCCTGGCGTTTGTGCGGCTTGTTGAGCAGATGCACGAGGTCGTCGTGGTTACATTGCTCAAACAGAGGCAGTTTCTTCAACTCGGATGCTTCCATATCTACCAGCAAAAGTACGAAAAGAAAGCGTAGCTTTGGGTATCAAATGTTACGCATAGGAGAAAATTTTCCCCTCCGCGCAGGAAAATGGTTCATAGGGTCGCTGCATGTTTATCGGCTGGCGAAATGTCGCCGGAGTGCGGTTCAGCCTTTCTTCACGAGTCCCTCCCCGGTGCGTACGATGAGGCCGGCGGCCTGCATGTCGGACAGCACGCGCGAGAGTGCCGATCGGGAGACGCCGAGCATCCCGGCGGCGGCGGTCACGTTGGTGATGGCGCCGTGGGTGTCGAGGTGCTCCAGCACGCGCCCCTGCATGCCCTTGGTGGCGAAGGAGCGCACCTTGCCGGCCAGGAAGGTGCCTTTCTCGGCGATGGTCTGCATGAAGGCTGCCATGACCGGTGGGTGCTCGCCCATGAAGCGGGCGAAGCCCTCGCGGTTGATGAACCAGATGACGGCCCTGGTGGCGGCGACCACCTCGACGGGCATGTGGTTGTTGTCGGAGAAGAGGAACACCGGGGCGAGCAGGCTGGGCGCCTCGATGCGCTCCACCACCACCTCGCGCCCCTCGTCGCTGCCCATGCGGGTCTCGACGGCGCCCTCGGTGAGCACCATCAGCGAGAGGCAGGGGTCGCCCAGGCGCATCACCAGACTGCCGGCGCCGTAGGACTGGCGTTTGTGCGGGCAGTCGAGCAGCTGCTTGAGGTCGGCCATGCTGCACGTGGCAAAGAGGGGCACTCGTTTCAACTCGTCGATGTACATCATGGTTTCTGTCAATTTCAGAGTGCAAAGATACGAAAAAAATAAAGAATATAGTATATATAGCCATAAATGGTGAAAAAAAGCGGCGGGTGTGATAATTGCAACAATGCAACCCCGGCGGCGTGTGTACTTTTGCAGCCGAAAACAGCAACAAATATAAACCTAAAAACACAGACAGAAATGAGTAACGAAATGTTTTGTTTCCAGTGCCAGGAAACCGTCAAGAACGAAGGCTGCACCCTGCGCGGCGTGTGCGGCAAGATGCCACGGACCGCAGGCCTGCAGGACCTCCTGATAGCCGTCGTGCGCGGCCTCGGCAGCATCGACCATCTGATGCGTGAGCGCGGCGTGGTGTGCCAGTGCACCTGCGTGAGCGACTTCATGGTCGACGCCCTCTTCGCCACCATCAGCTGCGCCAACTTCGACGACGAGGCCATCGTCAAGAAAATCGAGCGCGGCCTCGAGCTGAAGGCCCGCCGCACCAACAAGTGCCGCGAGAACGGCATCGAGCTCCCCGCCTGGCCCGAAATCACCTATACCGGCACCCGCGACTCTTTCTTCGCCGACGCCCTCACCTTCGGCATCCTCCGCACCGAGGACCCCGACGTGCGCTCGCTCCGCGAACTCACCACCCTCGGCCTCAAGGGCATGTGCGCCTACTACGAGCACGCCGCCCGCCTCGGCCAGACCGACGACACCATCCTCGCCTACCTCTCCAAGGCCCTCTACCACATCACCAACCCCGCCGCGAGCGTGGACAGCCTGCTGCCCATCGTCCTCGAGACCGGCAAATGGGGCGTCGACGTGATGGCCCTGCTCGACAAGGCCAACACCACCGCCTACGGCAACCCCGAAATCTCGCGCGTCAGCATCGGCGCCCACGGCCGCCCCGGCATCCTCGTCTCCGGCCACGACCTGCGCGACCTCGAGCAGCTCCTCAAACAGTCCGAGGGCCAGGGCATAGACATCTACACCCACAGCGAGATGCTCCCCGCCAACTACTACCCCGAGCTGAAGAAATACCCCCACCTTGTCGGCAACTACGGCAACGCCTGGTGGCGCCAGAAGGAGGAGTTCGCCTCCTTCAACGGCCCCATCGTCTTCACCACCAACTGCATCGTCCCCCCGGCGCCCGACGCCAACTACAAGGACCGCGTCTTCACCACCAACAGCACCGGATTCCCCGGCTGGAAGCACATCGTCGCCGACGAGCAGGGTGTCAAGGACTTCTCCGAGGTCATCGCCCTGGCCAAGACCTGCCAGCCCCCCACCGCCATCGAGCAGGGCGAGATAGTGGGCGGCTTCGCCCACGCCCAGGTCTTCGCCCTGGCCGACAAGATTGTCGACGCCGTCAAGAGCGGTGCCATCCGCCGCTTCTTCGTCATGAGCGGATGCGACGGCCGCATGAAGAACCGCTCCTACTACGAGGATTTCGCCAAGGCCCTGCCGCAGGACTGCGTCATCCTCACCTCCGGCTGCGCCAAGTACAAATACAACAAACTCAACCTCGGCGACATCGGCGGCATCCCCCGCGTGCTCGACGCCGGCCAGTGCAACGACAGCTACAGCTGGGCCCTCGTCGCTCTCAAGCTGAAAGAAATCTTCGGCTGCGAGGACATCAACGACCTGCCCATCTCGTTCAACATCGCCTGGTACGAGCAGAAGGCCGTCATCGTCCTGCTGGCCCTGCTGCACCTCGACGTGAAGAACATCCACATCGGCCCCACGCTGCCCGCCTTCCTGTCGGAGAATGTGGCGAAACTCCTCGTCGAGCAGTTCGGCCTCGGCGGCATCACCACGGTCGAAGAGGATATCAAACAGTTCCTTGGCTAAAGCACTGCTTGTCAATAGAGTGCATCTTGTTGGGGGCCGCCTGCGGCGGGCCCCTCGTTTTTTGCCCCAAAACCTGTAAAAAGCCCCCAAATCGCTCGATGTCGAAGTATTGATTTCCAGCGGATTAACTGCATCATCTTCTTCCCCTCTTCTTCCTTCGTAAAGTAGCGTCAAACCCCTCTTGTGCCAATGGTTGTCCCCGGACCTGTTTTTCCCCCAAAAGGCCGGTCGCTATGGAACCGTTTTTTGCCGCAAGGCAAAAAAAACTCGTCCATAAACCGTTGATTTATGTATATTTATGGACGAACCTTATCTTTGAGGCATCGGTATCGAAAAAAATGCGTACCTTTGCACCCGAAAATCGACGCGAGCTTCGTCGAAATGCGAAGAAAGCATTTGTATGGGTCCGACTTTTAAAGTTCGCCAAAATTTTAACCAAAGGACTACGGTACTGATGCCTTTTGCTTCTGCCTATGTATCGGCTTTGCGCCGCTGCATATCGGAGCATAGGATAAGGTTCAAAGTTGGTTTTATTTTGGAAAGGTGTTTGGCGATACCTAAAAGTCATGGAACTAACAACGCGAGTTCTATGCTTTTTTTTATTGGCCGCAAAATGGGAACTCATAGCGGCGACAAAAACCGACATAAAAAACCTTTAAAATCATCAATAATGAAAAAAACACTATCGATTTTGGCAGCCATGATGCTGCTTTGTGCCTTCGCGCCGCAGGCGTGGGCATACGACTTCTCTGCGGTGGCGCCCAGCGGGCAGACGCTCTATTATAACATCGTAAACGGCGAGGCACAGGTGACCTATCAAAACGCAAATGACCCAACGTATACAACCTTTCCAACGGGCGATTTGACCATTCCCTCGAGCGTAGCCTACAACGGCACCACCTACTCGGTCACCAGCATCGGCAGTTGGGCCTTCATTGGCTGCAGCGGACTGACCTCCGTCACCATCGGCAACTCTGTCTCCAGCATAGGCCAATGTGCCTTCTCTGACTGCAGCGGCCTGACCTCCCTCACCATCGGCAACTCTGTCACCAGCATCGTGACTGGGGCCTTCTCTGACTGTAGCGGCCTCACCGCCATAACCGTTGCCAGCGGCAACCCCACCTACGACAGCCGCAACAATTGCAACGCAATAATCAAGACTGCTGACAATACCCTCATCGTGGGATGCCAAAACACTGTCATCCCCAACTCGGTCACCAGCATCGGCGACGATGCTTTCTTTGGCTGCAGCGGCCTGAGCTCCGTCACCATCCCCAACTCGGTCACCAGCATCGGCGGCGGTGCTTTCTTTGGCTGCAGCGGCCTGACCTCCCTCACCATCCCCAGCTCGGTCACCAGCATCGGCGACGGTGCTTTCTATGGCTGCAGTGGCCTGACCTCCCTCACTATCCCCAACTCGGTCACCAGCATCGGCCGAGATGCTTTCATTGTCTGCAGTGGCCTCACCTCCCTCACCATCCCCAACTCGGTCACCAGCATTGGCAACAATGCCTTCTCTTTCTGTAGCGGCCTCACCGCCATAACCGTTGCCAGTGGCAACCCCACCTACGACAGCCGCAACAATTGCAACACAATAATCGAAACTGCTACCAATACCCTCATTGTGGGATGCCAAAACACTGTCATCCCCAACTCGGTCACCAGCATCGGCGACTATGCCTTCTCTGGCTGCAGCGGATTAACCTCCGTCACCATCCCCAACTCGGTCACCAGCATCGGCTACGCTGCCTTCATCGGCTGCAGTGGCCTCACCGCCATAACCGTTGCCAGCGGCAACCCCACCTACGACAGCCGCAACAATTGCAACGCAATAATCGAAACTGCTACCAGTACCCTCATCGCGGGATGCCAAAACACTGTCATCCCTAACTCGGTCGCCAGCATCAAGACTGGGGCCTTCGAGGGCTGCAGCGGACTGACCTCTGTCACCATCCCCAACTCGGTCACCCGCATCGGTGAGTATACCTTCTCTTACTGTAGCGGACTCACCGCCATAACCGTTGCCAGCGGCAACCCCACCTACGACAGCCGCAACAACTGCAACGCAATAATCGAAACTGCTAACAATACCCTCATCGCGGGATGTCAAAACACTGTCATCCCCAACTCGGTCACCAGCATCGGCTATGCTGCCTTCTATGGCTGCAGCGGACTGACCTCCATCACCATCCCCAACTCGGTCGACAGCATCGGCGACTATGCCTTCCGATTCTGCGAGGGCCTCACCTCTGTCACCATCGGCAACTCGGTCACCAGCATCGGCGAAAGGGCCTTCGAATCGTGCAGCAATTTGGCAGAGGTAACCTGCCTGGCAACGGCTCCGTCCTCTTTGGGTTGGGGAGCATTTGGCGATTGCCACCCATCGCTTACCGTGCCATGCGGGACGGAACAAGCCTATCGGGACAGCGACTGGGGTATCTCTTTCTACCCTATCCAATGCGAAGAGGTGGGCATCGGCGACGTAGCCTGGGAGGACATCGGGCTCGCCCTGCAGGGCAGCACGCTGACTATCCACGGCGCCACGGGCGAGCCGGTAACCGTCTCCGACCTCACGGGCCGCTGCCTCTACAGCGCCTGCGCCGCGGAGCCCACACGCGTCGAACTCCCCTCGGCGGGCGTCTACTTCGTCCGCGTCGGCGACCGCCCGGCCCGCAAAGTGGTCGCCGTCAAAAGGTAGCCCCTGACGTAAAGACATCTTTCCAATCCGAATAACAACCTCATACAGAAGCCGCTACGTGCACGTAGCGGCTTCTTTTTTGCGACTCTGTGCGCAAAACTGCGACTGAAAAGTGTAATTTGAGGGCTATCGTCAGGCGTCGGCGCTGCCGTCGAAGAAGGCGGACTTCCAGTTGCGCTTGGGGCGTGGGGGGTGTTCCTGGAGGGGGGCGATGCCGAGGGCGTGGAGCGTGGCGTCGAGCTCGCGCTGGTTGTCGGAGATGACCATCAGGCGGTCGTCGGCATGGAGTGTGGTCATGCCGGTGGGGACGAAGTAGTGGTCGCCGCGCTTGACCATGATGACGAGCGTCTTCTCGGGCATGCCGAGGTCCATCAGGCGAGCCCCGCGCTCAAGCATCGTGGGGGTGATCTCGATTTCCATGGTGGCCGACTTGATTTCCTCGGGGAAGTCGATGTCGAAGTCGGCCGAAAGGGCCCGCGACTGCTCCCGGGGCGGCTTGGAGACGCGCAGCCACCGCGCCACCAACGGCAGGGTGGTCCCCTGCACAACCAGGCTCACCAACGTGCAGAGAAACACGATGTTGAACATTTCCTCGCTGTGGGGCACGCCGCTGGCGCGGCAGAGGATGGCGAAGATAATCGGCACCGCCCCACGCAACCCGACCCACGAGACGAAGATGCGGTCGCGCACGGTGTAGTGGCGGAAGGGCGCCAGCGAGGCGAAGACAGACAACGGCCGCGTGACAAATATCATCACGAAGCTGATAACCAGGCCCGGAACCAGCACCGTCTTCAACTCGGACGGATTGACCAGCAGACCCAGCGTGAGGAACATCGAGAGCTGCGCCAGCCAGGTGATGGCATCGAAGAAGTTGCGCGTGGAGCGTTTGTGGACAAACTTGTTGTTGCCCACCACCAGCCCCGCGATGTAGACCGCCAGGAAGCTGTTGCCCTGCAGGTAGTAGGTGGCGGCGAAGACGAAGAAGGAACTGGCCAGCACCAGGATGGGATAGAGGGCCACATTGTCGAGCCCCACCTTGTTGATGAACCACACAATGGCGCGCCCCATGAGCCAACCCGTCACGGCCCCGATGGCCAACTGCATGAAAAGCAGCAGGATGGCGCTTCCGTAGTGCGGGTCGCCGCCTTGCAGTGTGAGGGAGATGAAGGTGAGCACCAGCACGTAGGCCATCGGGTCGTTGGCGCCGCTCTCCAGCTCCAGGGTGGGACGCAGGCGGTGCCTGAGATTCAGCCCCTTGCCACGCAGGATGGAGAAGACCGAGGCCGAGTCGGTGCTGCTCATGGTGGAGGCCAGCAGCAGGCAGCCCAGCAGCGAGACGCCGATGTCGTGCGGCAGGATGAAGTAGAGGATCACTCCGGTGGTGACGGCGGTGAGCAGCACGCCCACGGTGGCCAGGCTGATGCCGGGCCCGAGGACAGGGCGAATGTCCCCAATCTTGGTGTCGAGGCCGCCGGAGAAGAGGATGGCGCTAAGCGCCACGGTACCAACCATCTGCGCCACCTTGATGTTGTCGAAATGGATGCCCAGGCCGTCGCTCCCGAAGAGCATCCCCACCCCCAGGAAAAGCAACAAGGCAGGCACGCCGAAGCGCGAGCCTGCCTTGCCCGCCAGGATACTGGCAAAAAAGAGGATAGACAATATGAGTAGGTAGAATTCTATCTGCATAACACACATTTAACGTCCTCGGGGCGGATTTATTGCCCCCTGCGGCACATTTTCACGCAACCCACAGACATTCAGCCATATAGCCGCACCCCCGTTTTTCGTCAAAAAACCGCAGAAAATCCGAAAAAACAGCCTTTTTGGCGGAATTCCAAGCCACTGATTTCCAGCGATTAGGAGACACCCTCTTCTTCCCCTCTCCTACCCCCCTTCGGGTCTGGCAGGCATCCTCCAGCCGCCCGGCAGCACTTCCGGCGGTGGGGAAATTGAGACCACCTCCCTTACACCACTGGAAACCAGCCATTTCAAAACTATTTTCAAAAAATTTCATTTTGCTTGTTACTTTTTTCCTATCTTTGCAACTAATTATAATAGAAGGCACTCAAAAGCCAAGGACAGAGACATCCATGAAACCCGACGAGCGCCAACAGACCGAATTCCTCCTGATGCTCAGCCAGTGCGAAGGCATCCTGATAAAGGTATGCCGCTACTTCACCCGCCGCCGGCCACGCGACTTCCGCGACCTCTACCAGGAAATCGTCTGCACCCTCTGGGAAGCATGGCCCGCATACCGCGCCGAAAGCGCCCCCGCCACCTGGGTCACACGCATCGCCCTCAACGTCGCCGGCCAGGAAGTCCGCAAGCGCAAACGAATGCCACTCTTCGTGGAATACAACGAGCACATCCACGACCTCCTCGCCGACGAAGCCACCGACCTCCGCTACCAGCCCCTCTACCGCCTCATCGACAACCTCCAGGACGATTACGACCGCAAGCTCCTCTTCCTCTACCTCGACCACCACCCACTCCGCGAAATCGCCGCCATCACTGGCTCCTCCGAAGCCGCCGTCAAGCAACGCCTCTACCGCATCCGCCAACAACTGATAGAATTAAAGAACCAAGATACTGATTATGAATAAAAAAACAAACAGGAACAACCATCCGCAAAGCGAAAACCTACCGGATTCACAGCCCCCTGCAAGCGCACCGCAGCAGGAGGACCCCGTCTTCGCCGACCTCCAGGCCCTCTGGGACGAGCAGACCCGCCGCATCGACCACCTCCTCGCCACCCACCCCGAGGCCCTGCCCATCCGCCTCAACCCCCACCACCGCCGCCCCTGGCGCCGCCGCGTCATGGCCGAATACCTCATCCTCGCCCTCCTCAACAGCGCCGCCGCCACCTACTCCCTCCTCGCCCTCCTGCCCGACCCCTACATCCTCATCCGCATCTCCGGCATCATCCTCGCCGCCACCACCGCCCTCCTCGCCGCCCACAGCCTCTGGTCCTGGTTCGCCATCCGCCGCCACCATCCCGCACGGGTCCCCGTCGCACGCATGTCGCGCTTCATCCGCCGCATGCACATGGAACCCCACTATGCACCGCGTCCCGACAAGCACAGGAAGCCCAGAGGGCATAGCGTAAATGATGCCGCACCCGCCGTACAAAATCTCAATTCTCCATTTTCAATTTTCAATTACCCACAGGTCGCCGCCGTCAGCGCCGCCGCACTCATCGTCCTCACCGCCATATCCTGCACCCCCGTCGGCGACGGCCACGCCATGTCCACGGCCGACCCCGCCGCGCGCGCCGCCGCCATCGAACATGTCGACTCAATGATTGCACAGATATGAAACGCTCCTGGCGCATAACAATCCTCGTCTGCCTCCTCCTTCTCGCCGGAGGGGGGACGGTACTGCTCCTCCCGCAAGTCGTCCCCTTCGACCAGTGCAGCAACGTGTACAAACGCTACGCAGACATGGATGGTATTGATGCCACCTTTATAAAGGACTACAAAGTCAATGACACCATAGCGGTTAGCGCAACATTGCTTGAGGCCAAAGCCGATTCCGCATGGACTGTTATACTGTCTGATTTCAATGTACCGGTTATACCAGAGGAATACCGCGAACTTGTCGCCAGTTCCAACTCCGTCGACTTTTGGCTTGCCTCCAAAGACAACCCCAAAGACTGCACGGACACCATCATAAGCCACAACAACCTTATTGTCATGTCACGACAAATGCAGGCAATTTGTATATGTCATATCAAAAACAAACATCAGGCAATTGCGATAATGAATAAAGAAACACATGATTTAAAAAACCCCAAAAACAATTAAACAATGAGAAAACACATCATTCCCATGGCACTCTTTGCAGTGCTGGCAACAATGGCAGTCAGCTGCCAGAAAGAAAATGTAATGGACTTTGTGCCAGAGACGACCGCTTCCGAGGTGGGCACCGTGTACACGATGCAGTACGCCGTCGACGGTGTACTGCACTCAATCACTATCAGTAATGATAGCGAGTGGGATGCTTTTATGCTGACCATCTTTGCCCTCTCCCGCGAAGGATCCAAGATCAATCTTATGGATGAGAACCGTCCTGCCAACGGATTCCTTACCAAAGAAACGCAAGTGTACACCTCCACAAATGAGTCCAATGCTTCGACATGGACACAGGAGAAAGTGCTTGGAGGTTACCGGGTAACGGTGGTCTACAATCAAACCACCCGCGAATACACCTGCATCGCAACCCGTTAGATGAAATAACTGCAAACAGATAATAATGCTGTTTGCACAAACCCTGAAAACGTATGTATTTCACCTGACAAGGCCCCGCACAGGAGGTGCGTCGCTGTGCCGGGGCAAAAAAAATGAGGGTGCCAAAGCAGGGAGAGTGTGATTGACGTTGAAGCTTACAATTCACTCTTCCCTGCAATCCCGCACCCAAGACATAGAGCAGTTGCTCTGCACAATGGAAAAACGTGCATCGACCGACTTTATTGTGTGGCAGTAGAAAAGTCGCAAAGAGCCACACAGCACCGTTGCAACCGCAGCAACTTTCGCGACAGTAGAACGTAACAAAAAAAATAAATACGAAAATGAAAAAACATATATTGGCTATTGCAGCCGCAATTGTAGTGGCAGGAACAATTACTTTTATTGCCTGCAACAAGGACAACGATACCAATCAGATTGTCAATCCGTCGTATGTGTCAGCCAAAGGAGGCATGACTCTGGAACAGCTTCGTAATGCCATGGTCGCATACTATGCCGCTTGCGACAGAGCCTATCAGGATGACTCAACAACTTTTCTTTCAGTCTGTGCCAACAGCGATATGACGAATTTCTTAACAATTACTGGATTAACTTCTGAAGCAATAACAGATTATCAAACATTGGCCTTGTCTGAAAACGAGGATTACATCAACAAACATCCAAATTTAATAAAGGAAGTCATTCAGCGATTCAGTTGTCAAGAGTACCCACTCCCTCGCCTTGGTAAACTTGCATCACAAACTAATGGGCATCTATCTGCTCTCATCCCCGAAAGTGCTGTCGAAATTAATCGAGACCATCTTAACAGTATCATATATGCTTGTCGTTGCGATAATCCACATATCATGGCCGCCCGTATTAGTTCAAGTCTCAGCTATATGGCGAAGCGCCAACTATCGTCAATGCTAAACGTATTTTGGCGACACTGTGATTATGCCTATGTCAACTCTCCCACACTTCTAAAAGGTACTTGCGAAAAAGAAGATCACAATCTTTTCTATGAAGTCACAAAACTTTCGCAAGATTTCTTTGATGAATTAATTGGGTTGGCGAACGTCTCTTATTCTGAATTTATAGAAGACAACCCGGATTATGATTTTACTGGAAATGGAGATACTTGTAGCAAATGTCAACAACCATCTCTCATAGAAATATGGTATCGTATCGCTGATATTCATAGCGTATCCGACAAGATTAAGGAATACGCTCCAGACTATTTTGATACGGTTGTATATATGCTTCCGCCAATTGATCCCTGTATTAAATGGTGCACAAACTTACAACCCCGAAATCATGATCGTGAGCAATGGTGTTACTTAGATTGTACAATGGAAAGAAACCTTCTGAAAATACAGCAGGTTCTGATGATGTTTGAATACGCTGCAACTCATTAACAACAACTAATCTTTGGCGCAATGAAACCTTATTTTTCCTTACTCGGTTCAATGGCAATTCTCGGATTAAGTCTTATCTCCTGTACAAAAGAGAAACCTAATGACACCCCCATTTCTGACGGTGATAAAATAAACATTGAGATCTCCGGCGTAAACCACGAAATGGTCTTGGTGAAAGCAGGTTCTTTCACCATGGGAGCCATGGAGGGGGATACTATGGCTGTCAATACCGAAATGCCGGCACATCAGGTGACACTGACACAAGATTTCTATATTGGCACCACAGAAGTGACACAAGAATTGTATGAAGCTGTCATGGGAGAGAACCCGAGCCATTTCAAAGGTGCAACGCTACCCGTGGATGGTGTCACATATAGCAAAGCTCTGTCTTTCTGCAACAAATTGTCCGAACTGACAGACATGACATTCTCTCTCCCGACCGAGGCACAATGGGAATACGCTGCGCGTGGGGGGCATAAATCACCTCCCGAACCCACCCTCTATGCGGGTTCCAACGATATAGAATCTGTTGCCTGGTACTGGGACAATTCACAACACATTCCCGATAGCGGAAGCACCTATCCAGTAGCCATGAAACAACCTAATTCACTCGGCCTATATGACATGAGTGGTAATGTTTGGGAGTGGTGTCTTGATTGGTCTGACTTCTATAATGCAGACTCAGCAACTGACCCTGCAGGACCTGCAACTGGACAATATCGCGTATTGCGAGGAGGATGCTGGAACAATTACGCATGGCGCTGTCGCGTAACATACCGCTATAACAATTATCCAGAAGGCGATGATTATGTCCACATAATAGGCTTCCGTGTAGTTGCTTTGAACAATAATAACAAATAACTATAATAAGATGAAACACAAATTTTCCCACAGACCATTTGCAGCCTTACTGTTGATGTTGGCAGCAACGGCCATTATCTCTTGTGAAAAGGATAAAGAGAATCCAACAGGGGGAACTCCGCAAAACCCGGAACAACCCGTGCAAGAGCCGTTTACTCTTTCTGGCACGGCATGGCTCTGCACTCACGACGAGTGGTGGACGGCACAGATGCACGTGATTGACACCACTATCTGGAGTTTTGACACCGAAAGTACAGGCACTATTTATCAGCATCGCATCTATAATAACGATGATCCCTATGGAGGACAGCTATTCCCTATGACCTATACCTTTGACACAATGACGATGACTGGTATATTGTACGGATATAAAGAATCGGATGGATCTATATATCCCCTACCTTTTACCTATCACGAAGAAGATTCCACATTGACTTATGAAGAACTCTCCAATATCAACATCTACCATCTTATCAAATAAGTATAATCCAGCCACATAGCCCTTGCCGTGGGCAAGGGCTACCTGGCCTCTGTTTTTCTGCTGTGGATTCCCACTCCATTTTCGGCAAAAATCCAGAAAAACACCCATTTTTGCAGATTTCCAAGCCGCTGGTTTCCAGCACCTAAGAGGCGCCCTCTTCTTCCCCTCTCCTACCCCCCTTCGGGTCCGGACGCAGTCTTCCGAGGGAGAGGGAAATTTCCAGTGCCGCAACCGTATCGCCCGACACCTGGACAACAGGGCTCTCGGGCACGAAATGGCCCGTGTCGAGACCTCCCACCTGCAGGAGGGCCACAGCGCAGTCGCGAGTGTAGAGCACCTGCAGCTGGACATTGGAGGTACCGATGGGGCGCAGCTGGACGAGGCTCTCGACATTGCCGGAGGACAATGCCTCGAGGCATCGGTTGTGGTCGGCGGAATCCAGATAGAGTTTCCTGCGTCTCATCCGGCTGTTGGTCGGCTGGAAGTGCCAGTGCCACAGTGTCTGGGTCACACACATCGCCGCCAGCACCAGGCCGACGCCGGTAGCGGCAATGCCCAGCGTCAGAACAAGCGCCTGGAGGTTATCCGGCATCGCGATGTTGTGCATCAGTGCCAGGAGCACGATGCCGATAGCAAATACGAGCAACCCCGCTGTGGGCGATTGGGCGCGTCGGACGATTTTTTCACTCATCTCGGTGGAGATGTATTGGTCTATTGTTGGATACTTTTCCATGTCATTTCTGTTTTAAGTCGTTGATAAATATGTCGGTAATGGGCTCCCACCGGCTGCCTTCCACACGGAGCAGCTGGGAGTAAAAGAGGCTGTCCTCGTCGTCGCTGTAGCGCACAAGGACAAGGTCGGGCCGGGGCTGACGCTTGACGGCCTCCAGTGCCTGCTCGTCGCCCGCCTGCAAAGCGCTAACCAACTGGCCTTGTGCAGCGGCAGCGTAGTAGGCAACGGTGGGCTCCAGCAGCGAGTGCCGTCCGCGATGATACGGGAACCTGCTGTCGCCGAAGAGATAGAAGCCGAGTAGCAGCACCAGTGTCATGACACCGAGAACCGCCATCGCGCCCAGCATGGAGGCCAGCCCCTGCGACAGACCGGGCAAAAACCAGTATAGCGCGCCGCAAACAGCACCGGCTGCCACCAGTGCCCATACCGACCAGAGCGGCTTCAGCCCGCGGCGTATCTCTGGCAGGGAATAGATTGATTTCTTGATATATTCCATAAATGTCTGTTTATAAATACAACTACACTCGCCAACGGTCTTGCGGCCGCAGGCGGGAAAGAAAGTGTCTATAAACAGGGAATCAGAGCCTCAGACAGAGCAGGAGGTAGAGATAGCCCGTCACAGACCTGCGCAAAAAGACATAGCGCCAGACAGGACTTTGCTCGTGCCGGAATTTCCACATCCGTCCATCCACCTCGAAAGGCGCATGCTGATGAGCACCTCGAAACGATGAGGGGGCAGATACAGAGGGTTGGCTGGCAGTGATCAGAAGGTTCTCCAGACCGAGATCCTCCCATTGCGGGACGTCCTGATCCATAGGCTGCAGGCTCTCCGTCGCAGGCCGCTCCTGCCCCTGCAAGGCCGCCGAGGCCGATGGCACGCCGCAAAGCAGCCACATGAATGCGGCTGCCAGCGAGACAAGATATGTGCTCAAGCGGTGCATCTCTACTCGCCTCAAAACGGAAGCAATCCTCTTTTATTGCATCCCTGAAAAAAATTCTATACGGGGGAAACCCTACCTCAGCATCCAGCTGACGCCGGCAAGGGCATGGTATTGGTTGGAGGATCTGGGTCCGACTTCGGAGGCGCCGAGCTGGGCCGACAGCGACAGCGACAGCTGGAGGTCGCGACTGGCCTGGTAGCGCAGTTCGATGTCGGCTGCCGTGTGGCGGAGGATGTTGCGGTTGCCGATGCCGATCCCCAGCATGAGGCGGTCGGTGGCCAGCCAGTGGCCGGCGAACGAGTACTGCAGCTGGTCGACGGGGTTTATGCTGCTGCCGGAGGAGTGGCGGTTTCAGGAGTAGCCCAGCGAGTAGTCGAGCAACCACCGCTGTCCGAGGCGGTTGCGGAACTGCAACCCTATCTCGGGCTGCACATAGGAGTCCCACTTGTCGCTGTAGGCGTTTTGACCCACGGGCACGGCCACATGGGTGAAGAAGGCCACCTGCGGCAGCCATCCGCGACCGTCGAAGAGCAGCAGCCTGGCACCGACGGAGGGGGTGAGCCAGCATGTGTTGCGGAGACTGTCGCCGGTGAGGTTGCTGTAGTTGCCGGCGAGGTCGAGGGTGAGCTCGGCGCGACTGCCGACGCCGAAGCGCAGGCTGGTGCCGACGCCGAGACTGTTGTTGGTCAGGTCGTTGGCGAGTGGGCCGAAGCTGGTCCATTCATAGTGCATGTACTCAAGCTGGCTGTTCCACTGTATCTTTCCTTGTCCCAGCACGTTGGGACCGGTGGTGGCGACGAGGGGGTTCTCGTCTTGCGCGTGGGCGGTGGCGGCGCCGAGGAGGGCGAATAGGCTCATGACGAGCATGGCGGCCAGCAGGGGGCGGTTGGATTTTTTCATAAGATTAGGGTATTAGGGATTGGGTATTTTATAAAAAGAATTGGATGCCGGCGGTGTAGATGTCTTCGTCGGAGACGGCGTCGTGGTAGGTGGGCAGGAGGTTGGCGTAGAAGCGCACGCCGTGCAGCAGGCCGATGGCGGTGGTGCCGAGGGTAACGCCCACCTCGAGTTTCCACGGCCGCATGAAGTCGCCGCTGACATCGCCAGCCTCTGTGCTGCCGCCCGTGCGGGAGAGGACGCGGTCGGTGATGCTGATGTGGCGCGTTACGGCGTAGGCGGGGTGGATGTCGAACCCGAAATACAGCCTCCGGCCGTAGCTGCGGAAGGGGTACCAGGTGGCCTGCAGGGGGAAGCCCAGGTAGCCGTGGAAGGCGTGGGCGTGCTGTGTGCCCTGCACGGGGCCCGAGGGGAAGTCGAGGCCCTCGCCGAAGCCCACCTCCTCCACGCGGTAGCGGAGGGGCGCCCATTGGAAGTCGTACTGCAGCCCGGCCGAGAAGGTCCAGTGCGGCGAGTGACGGTAGTTGATCATCAGCGGGATGTGCAGCGCGAAGCCGTATTTCGAGTAGTAGGGCGACATGTCGTTGCCGTTGGCGAATAGGGTGGCGCTGGCGCTGATGCCCAGGCTGAGGCCCCACTTGGGGTAGTCGGCGCTGGCGCAGGTGGCCGTGCTGTCGGCCTGGGCGCGGCCGCCGAGGGCAAGGCCGAGGGCGGCCAGGAGAATCAATGTGCGTTTCATGACTATGGTGTTTTGTCGGTTACTACAGTATGTTGAATGCCAGTGTGGTGCCGTCCATGAGGTCGGGCTCGGCCGGGCGGAACAGGCTGCGCCAGAAACTTTGGCGGCGGGGCGCCTCCTGTGTCTGGGGCTGCTCGGGGCGGGGCTGCGGAATGGGCTCGGCGGCGGGCTCAGGTTGCGCTTCAGCCAGGGGGGCGGGCTCGGGCAGGATGGCAGCCAGGGTGTCGGGCTCCTCGGCGAGGGGGATGACCAGAGGGTCGGTTTCGACGGCGGGATCGGTTGTCTCCTCGGCCAAGTAGGTCTCGGCCGGAGCCTCCTGCGGTGTGGCGACGGGCCTCGAGGCGTGGCGTCGGGTAGCGGCCACGGTCTGCGGCTGCGGTGCGGCGGGCACGGCGTCGGGTGCCACCTCGGGCTGGGTAGGCTGCAGGGCCATGGCCTCGGCCACGAGCGGCCCCTCGGCAGTGCGGCCTGTGGGAAGGTACCAGATGCGCACCGCCTTGAGGATGAAGAAGAGGAGGCAGGCCGCGGCGGCCACGCGCGGCAGCCACCAGCGCAGGGGGCGCCGACCGTTGCCGGCCGCCGGCTGTCGGATGCCTTCAGCGTCGGCCAGCTCGTCGATCATCGCGGCGAGCCGCTCCTGCCGGCGCTGGTCGCGCCCGGCGTGCTCCACGGTGGCGAGCATCTGCTCGAGGTCCAGGGGGGTGTTATCTTGCTTTTTCATGTTCGGCAATCATTTGTTTCAAAGAGGAATAGGCGCGCGAGAGGAGGGTGTAGACATTGCCCTCGCTGATGCCCATGGCGGTGGCGATGGCGGCAGTGTCGGCATTGTCAAAGTGTTTCAGCCTTACCGCTTGTGCCTGTCGCTCGGGCAGGCGTGCTATCAAGTGCATAGCCAGTTCCAGCCGGTCGTCTTCCTGCGGAACTTCATATTCAAGCACCAGACGTTCATCGACGGGGAGCGTGGGGCGACGCTTGCGTAGCACGTCTATACAGCGGCGCTTGACAAGGGTGATGCACCAAGCCTCGCAGTTGACCACACGGTTGAGCCGCTCGCGCTCCTGCCAAAGGGTTACGAAGCAGTCCTGCACCACATCGGCCGCCTCATCCTCGTTGCCGAGGATGCTTTCGGCCATGCGCTGCATGGCGGGCTGCAAAGGCAGGTAGCGGTGCTTGAACTGTTCTGCTTCGTGCTTCATACATAGTAGTCGGGCGTGAGGCAGAAATCTTACACGGGAAGAGAAAAAAAATCCCAAGGCCCATAGGATACATAGGAATCCTAAGGGGCCATAGGGCTCCTATTTATCCCAGAAGACTTTGCAGCGCCAACTCATAGCCCAGCAGCCCGAGGCCACATATCATGCCACGGCAGGCGGAGGTGACAAGCGAATGGTGGCGGTACTCCTCGCGGGCGAAGATGTTGCTCAGGTGCACCTCCACCTTGGGGGCAGGCACGGCCAGCAGCGCGTCGCGCAGGGCGACAGAGGTGTGGCTGTAGCCGCCGAGGTTCACTATAAGGCCCTCGACCTGATAGCCTACCCGCTGTATGCGGTCGATAAGTTCACCCTCGACATTGCTCTGGAAGTAGCCGATGCGCACACCGGGGTATTTCAGGCGCAACTGGTCAAGGTACTGCTCCATGGTCACAGCGCCATAGACCTCCGGCTCACGTAGCCCCGTAAGGTTGAGATTGGGGCCGTTGATGATTTCTATATGGTTCATGTTACGATAACGTATTAACAACACTTTTGTTGCACCTTAAGACTCATTCAAGTGTAGACCCATGCGCCTAAAAGGAAGTCGTTATATAGGTATGTTGTCCAGTAGACATTGAAAAGTATGGCGATGCTCAACAGCGTGACGGCCACCCACGTCTTCATCTGCCGGCCGAAGAACGTAAGCAAGGCCAATGTGAAGACCAGCCAACAACCACGAGTACGCGGATAGGAGAACAGGTCAATGCAGAGTACAGCGGTCACAATCATCGCCACGGCCATTCCCCACTGCCAAGCCCTGCCCCTCTCCACCGTAGCCATATCATAGAGCAGGAAGACGAAGAACGGTGTGCATGTAAGAAGCCTGGCCTGCGAATAAAGGCAGCCGTGCTGGGTAATGAAGGCAAGCAGCACATTGCCCACGAAGAAGAGCACCGAAAGCATCCGCAACTGCGCCATCGGACCTTTCCCGATACCTCGCCACGGCGAGAGTGCAAGCCACACAAGCGATGGCACAGTGAGTATTAGCAGCAGGGGCCACGTAACACTGCGTCCCATCTCGGTCCAGTCCGTCAGTGGCCATTCCGGCAACGACAAATACTTGCCCCAATAACGCTGCGATGCGGCATACTCGAACCAATGCTCGGCGCCATAGAACCGCTGCACCACCATCACCGCGAAGACTCCAAGCACTATCGGGGCCAGATGCCTTGCAACATCGAGGACAAACTGCTTCCAACCTCCACGCGATGAGATGAGGGCCACCACGTCAACAACCAGCCATGCCACAATCATGATGTTGCCGGCTGCCCGGGTCATGCTGCCCAGCAGGAAACCCACGAAATAAAGCCAATAGCGTTCCTTGACAAGGCCATACATGCCCAAGGCAATACTGATGAAGAACAGTGCCTCGGAATAGGGTATCATGAAGATGACCGCATACGGGGCGCACAAGGGCAACAGTGGCGCCCACCGCGGACGCCGGTCGGCAAAGAGCAACGCCAGGAGGAGCAATCCCAAAGAGAATAGGAACCAATTGAAGACCGACACTCCGATAGGTCCCAGCCTCGTCAGACGCCACACGAGCGGAAACAGCGGGAAGAAAGCAAAATACCCCCCCCATACATGGTCAGAATCATACCCATGCTGCCTGATTAAGTCGTAGATGGCGGCATCCCACGAGAGCATATCACCGTCGGCTGGTCGAGTGAAAGGCTTCTTCACTTTCTTCGTATACCATGACCCATCGTCTTTGGTTACCTTCTCGTAGGTCCTCACTACAGAACTTACCTTGCGGTAGATGCCTTCAGTCTGCAACGCTTTGCCACACAGCACCACCGCCACAGCGAACAGCAATGCCGCCACTGCCGTCAGTGCCGCTACGCCAAGCGGCGAGTTATGGGCTGCTTTCATTCCTGGTTTCATGTCCCATCGATTATAAGCCAAAGGGGCAGGCCAACATGGTGCTGGCCTACCCCTTCTTGATTCCAACTAATATAGTACTCTACAAGTCAATCATTAGATGATACCCTGGGCGAGCATGGCGTTGGCGACGCGCATGAAGCCAGCGATGTTGGCACCCTTGACATAGTTGATGGTGCCGTCGGCCTGCTTGCCGTACTGGACGCACATGTCGTAGATGTCGTTCATGATCTTGTGGAGTTTCTGGTCGACCTCGGGGGCAGTCCAGTTGATGTGGCCGGCGTTCTGGCAGATTTCCAGACCGCTGGTGGCAACACCACCGGCATTGACAGCCTTGCCGGGACCGAAGGGTATCTTGGCACCCTGGATGGCAGCGATAGCGCCGGGCTGGCAGCCCATGTTGGAGACCTCGGCGACATACTTCACGCCGTTGGCGATGAGCTCTTTGGCATCCTCTTCAGCCATCTCGTTCTGGAAGGCGCAGGGGCAGGCGATGTCGCACTTCACGCTCCAGGCTTTCTTGCCGGCGGTGAACTTGGCCTGGCCGGGGAACTTGGTAGCCATGTCCTCAACCTTGTTGCGGTTGGAGGCGCGCATGTCGAGCATGTAGTCGATCATCTCCTTGGTGATGCCGTTCTCGATCTCGCACACACCGTCAGGACCGCTGATGGCGACGACCTTGGCACCGAGTTCGGTGGCCTTGATGGCGGCGCCCCAGGCCACGTTGCCGAAGCCGGAGAGGGCGATGCGCTTGCCTTCCATCTTGTCACCCTGCTGCTTCACCATGCGCTCCACATAGTAGATGGCGCCGAAGCCGGTGGCCTCGGGACGGATGAGGCTACCACCCCAGCCGTAGCTCTTGCCGGTGAGGGCACCGGTGGAGTGCTCGCGGGCGAGTTTCTTGTAGGCACCATAGAGGTAGCCGATTTCGCGGCCGCCCACGCCCACGTCGCCGGCAGGGCTGTCCTGGTCGGGACCGATGTTGCGCCACAGCTCGTACATGAAGGCCTGGCAGAAGCGCATGATCTCCTCGTCGGTCTTTCCAACGGGGTCGAAGTCGGCGCCACCCTTACCGCCACCGAGGGGCAGGTTGGTGAGGCTGTTCTTGAAGATCTGCTCGAAGCCGAGGAATTTCAGCATGGAGACGTTCACCTTGGGGTGGAAGCGGAGACCGCCTTTGTAGGCGCCGAGGGCGGCGTTGTACTGCACGCGGTAGCCGAGGTTGGTCTGGACTTCGCCGTTGCGGTCCACCCAGGTCACGCGGAAAGTGAAGATACGGTCGGGCTCCACAAGGCGCTCGACAATCTTGGCTTTCTCGAACTCGGGGTGCTGGTTGTACACCTCTTCGATGCTCTCCAGTACCTCGCGGACGGCCTGCAAGTATTCGTTTTCACCCGGATGTTTGGCCTCCAGGTTGGTCATAATGTTTTGTACGTTCATGATATTTAATGATTTGTGTTAAACAATAAATTTATTTCAACGAGGCAAATGTACACCTTTTTCTGAAATAGGAAAAATTTTTTTATTATTTTTATAAAAAAGCTTCATTTCCGACCCGCTTCCGGAGGGGACCCTGTCGGTATCCGGTAGGTATCCGGTAGGTATTTACTTCGACTGAGAACCGATATGAACGCTTATGGCCCACTTGTCCGGCCGGGATTTTCAGTAGTAGCACGTTTCCACGAAGTTACGGATGCGGGGCTTGACATACTCGCGCTCCTCGATGAAGACCATGTGGCCGGCGTTCTCGAGGAGGAGGATTTCGGCGTGGCGGGGAATCATGGCCTGCGAGAGGGCTATTTCGAGGGGGATGCGCCCGTCGCCCTTGCCGTAGACGAAGAGGGTGGGCACCTCGAGGCGTTCCAGCACGCCGATGCCCGACGCGCGCTGCATCATGCCGCGCTGGGCGGCGACGATGGCGTCGGTGCGGGTTTCGAGGCATTGGTTCTGCAGGTCCTCAATTTCCTGCGAGAAGGGGTTGCGGTTGGCTTCGTGGAAGAGCGTGGGGATGAAGCCCACGATGTAGGAGGCGCGGTTGTCCTGCACCTGGCGGCAGACGGCCTCGCGCTGCGCCCGCTGCACCTCGCCGTCGGGCAGGGCGTGCGAGTTGATGAGCCCCAGGCCGCGCAGGTTGTAGGGATACTTCATGGCGAAGGCCAGGGCCACGTAGCCCCCCATGGAGTGGCCCGCCATGACGCACTGGTCCACCCCGGCGTGTTCCATCACTTTCTTGACCACGTCGGCCATGAGCTCCATCGTGTGCACCTCGGCGAAGCTTTCAGTCTGCCCGTGACCGGGCAGGTCGATGGTCAGCACCCGCATGTCGCGCATGTAGGTGAGCACATAGGAGGTCCACACATCGAGGTTCTGCAGGAACCCGTGCAGCAGCACGAGGGTCTTGCTGTTGCCGCGGCCTTCGTCGCGGTAGTGGACGGTGTGGCCGTCGAGGATGAGGGTACGATGTTGCTCCATGGGTATCGCGATTATGGTGTTTACTCTCTGAAACGCACCGACACACTGGAGCGGCCGGTGCGGCCGACATTGACGTTCCCGTAGGCCGAGATGATGATTTTCGAGCTGTCCACCCCACAGTAGTTCAAGAAGTTGCGGATGAGCCCCCCGCGCTCGAGCGAGAGGTTGTAGCACAGGGCCTGGTCGGCACCCGCCACGTCGATGCTGAATTCCACGATGGCCTCGGGATTGAGGTCGAGGAAGCGCGCCAACTGGCGCAACTGCAGCTCGGCGACAGGCGTCAGGGCCGAGGTGGAGGGATCGAAATCAACGGCGTAGAGCGGCACAGGCTTGTCCATCGCCACCAGCACGGGGAAGGTGTAGCCCTTCAGGCGCTGCCGGTTGTTCGACTTGGGGTCCACCACGACCGCCGGGACGAAATAGGTGCCGGCGTCGCCCATGACAGCGTAGTTCCTGTCTTTCTGCACGTTGAATATCACCGAATTGCTCTCGCCCGAGCAGTCGACCACCTGTGTGACCACCTGCTGCATCATGTCGGCCACACTCACGCGCAGCAGCGCCGTCTCCATACCCAGCACATCGAGCGTGTAGGCCTCATAGGAGTTCGACGCGTCGTGCGACGTGGGAACGCTGTAGGCCGAGTAGCGCCCCATGTCCTGGTTGGAGGCGAAGAAGAGACTCTTCTCGTCGGGGCTGAAGGTGACGCCCAATTCAGAGAAGCCGGTGTTGATGTCCTTGCCCACATTCTGCGGCTCGGACCACGCCGTCCAGTCCGTCGCGCTCGTGCGCGTGGACATATATATATCCCCATAGCCGAGGCCGCCGCGCCCGTCGGAGACGAAATAGAGGGTCTTCAGGTTGCGGCTGAGGATGGGTGTGCGCTCGCTGTATGGCGTGTTCAGCACCGGGCCCAGATTGATGGCCGCACCCCAGCTGCCGTTGACATACGGGATGTAGTACAGGTCCGTGGCCAGCGCCGTATCGCCATGATAATAGGAGCCCGAGACATTGACGTTGAAGCCGTTGGGACGGTCGGAGGCCAGCAGCAGGCCGCTGCCGTCGGGGAGCATGTAAGCGTCGGTCTCCACGTAGTCGGTATTGACCGGATAGGGCGGGATGTCGGTCACGCGCCAGGCGGAACCGTCGCGCTCGGCCATCATCACATTGCCCTCGCTGCCCAGCAACATGCGTGTGCCGCCGGCATAGAAGCCGAAAATCGAAAGCCCGTCGTTCTCGGTGGGGCTGGTGAACAGGGCCTCGCCGCCCGGCACCCACTTGCCACCCTCCTTCACGGCGTAGCAAATGCGGCGGCCCGAACCCGACGCACGGGTGAAATACAGGCGGCCGTCCACCTCATTGACGCAGGGGTTGAGGATGTGGTACGTGGCCGAAAACTCCTTGGACACGCGCTTGCCCGTGGCCGGCGACGCCAGCAGACGCTGCAGTTCCTTGTACTCCTTGTTCGAGGCATTGTCGAAGCAGATATCGAACTTGCGGATGCGCTCCAGCGCGGCCTGATAGTTGCGCGAAGCCACCTGCAGCTGAATCATGCGCTGCAGCGGCACAAAGGCGATGCCCTTGCCCATCAGCTGGCGCACATAGTTGGAATAGCGAGGCAGCTCCACCTCCATGAAGTCGGACATGAAGTTGATGCGGTCCACCTTGTCTGCCATGTCGAGGTCGAGCTCCACGGCACGCTCATAGGGGAAGTCGGGATGCTCCTGGCCGAAACGGCGGATGGCCCCCCCGTTGCCCTCATAGGAATGCCAGGAGTAGTAGCGGCGGAAGATGTCGCTGTATCGGGTGTCGAACTTGAAATGCTGTAGGTAGAACTTGGCCGACGCCACATCGCGCTGCTGCGCCAGCAGGCTGTTCATGCGGTCCAGGGCCTTGTCGGCCAGCGGTATGTCGGGATAGGTGTAGGCGAACTGGGCGTAGTCCATCGCCGTCTTGCACTTGGCGTATGTCACCTCCAGAAGCTTGTCCAGCCGGTCCCGGGCCTGCTCGCTCTCGTCGCTGGTGGGAAAGCGCTTGAGGAAGGCGCTGTAGGCCTCCACGTCGTTGCGCTTGCTGGCCATGGCGTATGCTTGGCGGCTTTTCTGCCGCTCCGCCGCCCGCAGCACCGAGGGACTCAGCGGGTAGCGCGCCGCCACCGCATCGATGGCCGTCTCGTCCGTCATCCCCTCGTAGAGCGACGGGGCCAGCTTCGCCAGCCGGGCCTCCATCTGCTCGGCCTCCTTCGTGCCCGGGTAGATGTCTATGAAGTGGTAGTAGCTCTCCGCCGTGCCCTTCCTGAGGTCCTCGTCATACACCTGGCTGATGCGCCGCTGGCGCAACAGACGCACAAGGCTCATGTCGATGCCGAAGGCGTCCATATAGGTATCCAGCTCCACAGCCGTCATGTCGGTGCGCGTCTCGATGGTGTTGTAGGCCGCGTCGATGATTCCCTGCTTCAGCTGGCGGATGGAGCCCAGCGTGATGCCGCTGCGCACCAGCCTCGCCAACTCGCCGTCCTTGTCCTCATTGATGAGCTTCACATGGCATGTCTCGGCGCTCTGGATATACTTCATCGCCATCGGCAGGTTGCGCATGGGGTGCGAGTTGTCGAAATAGAACTGAGCCAGGCTGAAGAGCGTAGCCACATCGTCGGGCTGCTTGGCGTATGCCTTGTTGAGTTTGGTGAACCGCGCCTCATAGTCGGAGGTCCGCTCCTGGGCCCCTGCGGCCGTAAAGACAGCGGCCACAACAGCAGCAAATAGTAACTTCTTCATTTGATCGAGTTCAATATGTCTTTAAATTCAAAATCCATCTCCTCGAATGTGTCCTTGGTGGTCTCCAGGCGGAACTCCACGGAGGTGCGCTTGTCGTAGAAGTAGGTCATATAGAACTGGTAGTCTTTCTGGTCGGCAGGGTTGGTATAGGCGCCGATGTAGCCCAACCCGCCCGAAGGAGGAAGCCCGGGACCCTTGGAATACTCGTTGAGCGACTGGTACGGCTGCTCCATATAGCGCTCGTAGGCCAACTCATAGAGGTCGCCCTCATAGTCCCTGGTCACATAGATGCGGAGGAACGGCAGCACGGTGTCGCCCTCCATGTCTGTCACCACGTGGCCCACATAGCAGTACAGATAGATATCCCCGCCGGCGGGATGTTCGAATGTGCGCAGGTAGCGCCAGTCGTCGCCATTGAGACGGTAGCTGACATTGGTGCCCGGTATCTGCAGCTGTGCCGACAACACCAAGCCCGACAGCAGGAAAGCCGTCAGCAGCACCAGTCGTTTCAGTCGGTTCTTGGTCATTTCTCGATTCGTTCGTTATAAAACTCCAGCAACTGTCCGGTGAGGGTGTCGATGTCGTACTGCTCGGCTATGAGCCGGGCCGCGGCCTGGCCCACCTGGCGGCAGAAGGCGTCGTCCTGCAGGCAGCGCTTGATTCGGTCGGCGAATTCCTGGGGGGTGTCGGCGATGAGGATATTGACCCCGTCGGTATAGTCTATGCCCTGCGCGCCGACCGTGGTGGTAACCACTGCCTTGCCGGCCGACATGGCCTCGATGATTTTCACGCGAATGCCGCTGCCGCTCAGCAGGGGCACCACGTTGATCTTCTTGCTCCCGATGAACTGCATGGCGTCATCCACCTCGCCCACCACGGTGACGCCTTCGATATGCGACTGCATCCACTGCTCGGGCATCTTGCGTCCCGCCAGGTAGAGCTTGGCCTGCGGCACCTGGGCGTGCACCAGCGGCCACACCTCGTCGAGGAGCCACTTGATGCTCTCGCGGTTGGGCATCCAGTCCATGGCGCCGATATGGAAGAGCGAGTCGGGCTCTTCCTCCACCTGCGGCAGCGCGGGGGGTGTCACCCCGAAGGGGATGCTCACCACAGGCCGCCGGCATCCGGCTCCCACGAAGCGGTCGGCATCGTTGCGTGTGATGCAGACCACGCCGTCATAGTCGGCCAGATGCTCCAGCTCATAGGCGCGAAGCGTGAGCGAGAGATGCTTGAGATACCAGCGTTTGAAGGGGTTGCGGCAACTATGTGCGATGCGTTTCCAAATGAGGTGCTCCACGTTGTGGGCGCGGAGGATGACCTTGGCCTGCGAGTGTTTGCGGATAATCGGCACGTAGGGGGTGAGGAAGATGCTCTCGACATGCACGATGTCGAACTGCTCCTGCTCCAGTATCTGTTTGAGCTTCTGGGCGAAGTCGTTGCTGACGTAGCGCTTCACGTGGTAGCTCTCGCCGCCCAGCATGGCCCCCATGGCGGGCAGCACCTTGATGCCGAGGTCGATATACACGGCCTCAAAGCCGGTCTGTTCCCGGTATCCGGGGGGTATCTGGTTCTCCCTCACGGGGTGCTTGTCGGTGGCCACGGTGAGCACCTTGACCTGGCAGCCGCGGGCCAGCAGGCCCTGCGTGATGCTGTTCATGGCCATCGTGCCGCCGTCGACAGGCGGATAGGGAGGCTTGTTGCACAGTTGGAGTACCTTCATAATGGAGTATAACGCCGGATGTTTTTATTTATTGTGCGCGTGATTTATTCCTTTGGCAGGGCACGGAAGCCGGTTCCGAGTATCTCCGCGCTGTCCATGATATTGACAAAGGCTTTGGGATCGATGCGGTGCAGGTTGGATTTGAGCTTCACCATGTCGGCACGGTCCAGGGTGACGTAGAGCATCTTGCGCTCGTTGCCCTGGTAGAGGCCGGTACCCGTCAGACAGGTGCCGCCGCGCTGCAGGTCGTTGATGACGTAGTCGCGCACCGCCTCGGTGTTGTCTGTGACGATGAACATGGTCTTGTAGCTCTTCATGCCCTCCACCACCAGGTCGATGACTTTTCCTTCGATGTAGATGATGATGACCGAATAGATGGGCAGGCGTATGTCGCCGAAGGCCACCAGCGTGGAGAGGGTGATGATGCCGTCCACGATCATCACGAGGGTGCCGAGGGAGATTTTGGTGTACTTGTGGAGTATCATGGAGATGATATCGGAGCCTCCCGAGGTGGCGCCCGACCTGAATATCAGGCCGATGGCGACGCCATAGATGAGGCCCGCCACGACGGTGTTGAGGAAGTAGTCGGGAGCGAACCAACCGCCCCCATGGGGAATCTGCACCATGGAGAGCCCCTCCACGGGGGCTGCAGCGATGGCTCCGTCGTGGATCACAGGGTTGTAGCCCCAAAGGCTTTCGAGCAGGTAGGTGAACCCGAAGATGAGGATGGTGGAAATGATGGTTTTGATGCCGAATTTCGGGCCGAGGATCCAGGTGCCGATGATGAGCAGCGGGATGTCCATACAGATGGCATAGAAGGATATCTTCCACGGCCAGAGGGTGTTGAAGACGTTGGAAAGGCCGTAGGTGCCGCCGGGAGCCATGAGGTAGGGATTGACGAACATCACGTCGCCGATGGCGAACAGGGCGCTGCCGACGGTGAGCAGCAGGTAGGCGAGGAGCTCGTTTTTGAACGTCTTGCGGGTGTTGGTTTCAGTCATAATTGGTTGTGTGTTTTACTTTTAGTGTGTTTTTTACAGGTTACATTATTCTGCAAAGATACAAATATTATTGCAACCGCGCGGAAATAATTCGCACACGCGAGGCACCGCATCCCTACCTCCCAGGGAGACACCCCGTAAGCGGTAGGTATCCCATAGGTCTGTTCTATAACTGTTCTTTAACTGTTCTATAACTGTTCTATAACCGGGAGGGGCCTTCCGGACGGAGGCGCCGGAAAGCGTAAACGGGTATCCCTGAGGAGGATACCCGCATTGAGAGGAGCGATAGACGGGGGTCGAACCCGCGACCTGCGGCTTGGGAAGCCGCCGCTCTGCCAACTGAGCTACTATCGCATCTTGAACCTCACCATAACGCCGCACCGCGGCGCTTTATTGTACCGAGGGCAAATTTTTTTTCAATCCTTGCGCCCGAGGACATTCAAAAGTCTGATAAACAGCACGATGATGTCCAAATAAATATCCAGCGCGCTGTCCACCGCATTGTCCAGCGTCTTCGGGTAGGCCTGCGACTTGGCCACGTCGTAGCCGATATAGCCCGAGAAGAGCAGCACGAAGAACCAGTCGAACAGCCCGCCGTCGTAGCCCATCAGGAACGTCGCCACCAGCTCGGCCACGATGCCCACCGCCAGCGCGATGAACAGTGTGCGCCCCAGGCCGAGGAACACCTGCGGCCGGAGCAGCGCCAGAAGCATCATCGTGAGGGTCACCATGCCCGTCAGCGCTATGGCCTTCACCATCACGTCCACCGACACCGCGGAGGCAATCAGCGACAACACCACACCGAGGGGGAGCACCACCAGGTTGTAGCCGAGGAAGCTCACCTTCGGGTTCTGCGACTTGGCGGCCAAGAAGATGCCCAGGAGCGTGGGCGCCATGTAGCCCACCAGCAGCAGCCAGGTATTCACCCCTTGCAGGGCCTCCAACAGCGGATAGGAAAAGTAGTAGACGATGACCGCGTTCAGCAGCAGGCCGTAGGCCAGCAGGCCGGTCAGGGTCAGGTTGTAGGCGCGGGTCGACATGCGGTCGGCCTCGCCGGACCTCAGCCGCAGTTGCTTGCGGCCCGAGAGGGTCTCGCTAATTGTTGCTTCAGCCATAGTATTCAAATTTTCCGTTTTCACTGATAATGGTGACCTGCTTGCTCTCCGCCGCCTCCACGCGCCCCACCACCTGCGCCTCGACGCCGAACGAACGGCTGATGTCGATGACGCCGCGGGCCGTGGCCTCGTCGGTGTAGATCTCCATGCGGTGCCCCATGTTGAACACCTTGTACATCTCCTGCCAGTCGGTGCCGCTCTCCTGCTGAATCATGCGGAACAGCGGCGGCACGGGGAAGAGGTTGTCCTTCACCACATGCAGCTGGTCGATGAAATGCAGCACCTTGGTCTGCGCACCGCCGCTGCAGTGCACCATGCCGTCGATCCTGGGGCGGTACTCGTCCAGCACCTTGCGTATGATGGGGGCGTAGGTCCTGGTGGGCGAGAGGACCAGGTGGCCGGCATCCACACCGGGCACCTCGGTGGGGTCGGTCAGCCGCTTGCTGCCGCAGAAGACCACCTCCTGCGGAAGGCTGGCATCGTAGCACATCGGGTAGCGCTCGGCATACTCGTGCGAGAACACATCGTGCCGCGCCGAAGTCAACCCGTTGCTGCCCATGCCGCCGTTGTAGGCCTGCTCGTAGGTGGCCTGCCCGTAGGAGGCCAGGCCCACGATGACATTGCCGGCCTTGATGCGCGCATTGTCGATGACATCGCTGCGCCGCATGCGGGCCGTCACCGTGCTGTCCACAATGACGGTGCGCACCAGGTCGCCCACGTCGGCAGTCTCGCCGCCGGTGAGCACAAGGTCGAACCCCATGTCACGCATCGTCTGGCAGAACTCCTCCGTGCCGCCGATGATGGCCGAAATGACCTCGCCGGGCACCAGCTGCTTGTTGCGTCCGATGGTGGAAGAGAGCAGGATGCGGTCCAGTGCACCCACGCAGAGGAGGTCGTCCGTGTTCATCACGATGGCGTCCACGGCGATGCCCTTCCACACCGAGAGGTCGCCCGTCTCGCGCCAGTACATGTAGGCCAGGCTGCTCTTCGTACCCGCTCCGTCGGCGTGCATGATGTTGCAAAACTGCGGGTCGCCGCCCAGCAGATCCGGTATGATTTTGCAGAAAGCCCTGGGATAGAGCCCCTTGTCGATGTTCTTGATGGCGTTGTGCACATCCTCCTTCGATGCCGACACGCCACGCTGGTTGTACTTGTCCATGTTCTCCTTTACCGCGGCATGCCGCTTCCGACATACCGCATAACTTGTTTTGTTTCAAAACGCTACACACACTCCCACTCACATTTCCATTTGCAAATATACAAAAACTTTCCCAACCGGGAAAATAAAAAAAGCGCCGATGCACCGCGGACGCAGATCCCGCATCCGGGCCGAGGGCACAGGACCCCCGCTCACCCCAGCACCACATCCATCACCATCATCAGCACGAATCCCGCGGCGAAACCCAGGGTGGAGAGGTTGGAGTGCGTGCCCTGCGATGCCTCGGGGATGAGTTCCTCGACCACCACATACATCATGGCGCCCGCCGCAAAAGCCAGCATATAGGGCAGCACCGGCACAAACCACGAGGCCAGCAGCAGGATGGCCACGGCGCCGAGAGGCTCGACCACGCCGCTGAGCGTGCCGATGGCGAAGGAGCGGAGGCGCGAATTGCCGGCGGCATGCATCGGCATGGAGATGATGGCACCCTCCGGCACATTCTGTATGGCAATGCCTATCGAGACCGCCAGGGCGGCGCTGAGGGAGAGCCCGTGACCGCTGCCCGCGAAGACCACACCGACAGCCATGCCCTCAGGCAGGTTGTGGATGGTGACGGCCAGGGCCAGCATGGCCGTGCGCGAGAGCTTCGAGCGCGGACCCTCGGCACGCGAAGCACCCAGGTGGAGGTGGGGGGTCAGCTCGTCGACAAGCAGCAGGAAGCCCACACCGAGCAGAAATCCCACCGCCGACGGCACCACCGAGGCGGCCCCGCGACCGGACTCCATCTCCATCGCAGGCAGGAGCAGCGACCACACCGACGCCGCCACCATCACCCCGCTGGCGAACCCCAGGAGGGCCTTCTGCAGCCGCTCGGGCATGTCGCGCTTCATAAAGAAGACGAAAGCCGAGCCGAGCATGGTGCCGACCAGCGGAAGAAGGGTGCCGACGAGGATGACTGTAGTGTTCATATCGGTGGGTTTGCGGATGCAAATTTACATAAAAATTTTTGATTTACACACAGACGCATAAAAATATTTTGCTACGCAGTCAGAATCAGGCAAAAGAAAAGCCGCCTGATTCGCGTTTTATATGCAAACGGGCTTGGTGTCCCAGTGATTTATTGC
>JAGAYN010000052.1 GCA_017940465.1 Bacteroidales bacterium
ACCTCCAGCGCCACGGGCTCCATGTCGGGACGGATGCCGACGGTGGCCGGCAGGCGGTATCCGGGGCTCCAGGGGCTCCAGACGGTCATGTTGCCGATGGTGCAGCTGCGGCGCACGCGGTACCAGTAGCGCATGCCGGCCTCCAGGCCACGGAACGTGAAGAGGCTGTCCGGCGCGGCCGTGCGCTCGCCCGCCGTGGTGTCCACCCCGAAACCGTCGCGGGCATAGACCACCTCATACTGGTGCTCCTCCCCGTCGTCCACGAACTGTATCACCACCGAATCCCCCTCGACCCGTATCACCTCGCCCTCCTTCGGTGCCGTGCAGCGCAAGCCGATGATGGGGAAGAATCCACCCCACCAGCGTTTCTCGTACGCAGCGGGCCAATCATCATGGAGCAGACCTTTCAAGGAATCCCTTTCTTTTACTCCTCCGTTCCACCAATTATTCTGCTGCATACTGAGATCTCTTCCATAGACAATCAAAAATGACGAATCATCGTTATTTACCAGAGTGTCCCTTTTATCGATGGCACCGATGTAGAATGTGTCATGCACCTGGAAGGGATGGTCGAAATAGTACTCATAGCAGTGCGACATGGCACCGGTGGAGTCCAGAATGTAGCCGAATCTGCAATGCCTGAGGTGGGCATCCTTCCACACTGATGTAACTTCGCGGAAATCGCCATACACTAAATGTTGGTGGAATGTGTCTGGTATATAGGTACTCAGTCTTTCATATACTCCCACAGAATAGGTGGGTGTGTCTGTTGGGATTGGCATAACCGTTGTCAATGCCACGCCATATATAGCGAGGTCTTCCTGGCCATTACCCATGCTTGGAGGGGCCACATAGGATTGCATTATCACTTGACCGTGAATATAATCAGAAACCCCGGGAATAGCTCCCCCCGCATATTCATCGTGATAGACAGAATAATTGTTGGGATAGCCTGGGTTGAACATATAATACGGATTGCCGTAATAGAGCGTGTCCTGGGCATTGGCACATACGGCAACAAGAAACGCAAAAATAAAGAATGCTTGTTTTTTCATAAGTATTTTCTCCTAATTGTTTATTGTTTTTTTATTTTCTGACTGGTGCTGTTGTTTAGGGGAACGGCACAGGTTTTATGGGTTGGGGATAGGAATAGCATGAGGCTGATAGGAATTTTTGCATACTGTAATATCCAGAGAGAACCGGAGCCATTGGGTAGATAGAGAACCAAATGTGAGGGGTATTTAATGTCTGTTTGGAAAGATTGCTTATAGCCTTGCGGCCCAGAAAATATTCATCGTAACAGAATACAGGGCCCTTATTCCACACAGTGGGAAGCGTATACCTGTCATTTCTCAAGTAATACCTGTCGCCCCCATTATACATAGTTATATCCTGCTTAAGCCCAATGGTGTCAATTGTCAAAACATTGGCAGCGGAGGTATAGTTTATGGAGTCGAAACGGCTACACCAAACGCTTGACAGGTTGGACTTTATAGTAAATACTTCCGATATAAAACCACATTCCTCTTTCGCCATATCAGAATGCAGCAGTGTAAATGAAGGTTGAAGACTTGTACCCGGAGCCATCGTCAGAGGTTCTTGCTTTGAGCAAATCGGGAACTCTATGGATTTCGTATTGTTCAGCGTGGCCACGTCGAATAGGCGGACCCTCGCCCAATTCGCACTGGTATCGTCAACGTGAACGTATGATACAGCCAGGGTTTGGTCGTTAACCTTGCATGAATATGTGAAGCCATTTATATCATTAGCTCCCGACATGAAACAACTTTTGGGATGAGGAGATGATGATGATGCCAGCTGGGATGGATTATACTTGCGGATGCTGATTCTGGAGAAACCGGACGAAACATCACTCCCTGTGATAATAATAGTAGAGTCTCCAAACAAGTGAATGTCGCCTGCTTTCTCATAGCTGGGGAGGTTGGCATAGTTTACTGACATACCTGATCCATTTACATTTGTAATTCTCACAATACCATCGCTTTGTACATCGTATGGAGAACCATTGATATTGCATAAACCCACTATATCAACCCGGTTTGGGGAAACTTGCCGTAAAACCATCTTGTTAATGCTTCGCACCAGTTGGAATTTACGTATTGGCATGGTTGGCATCATGAGATTTCTTATTCTCAACGGTAGAGAAAGCATACTGACAAATCCTTTATAGGGCGCCGTCTTACTGGAGTCTATATAGTAGCCGCAAATATAGAGCGTATTATTCAGGACCTGGATATCCTGAACGTGCATCCTCCAAAAAATGTCTGTATATATTACAGGGGTTGATGGCGGCTGCTGGGAGGAAAAAGTATTCGTAAACGAATCGAGACTTACCATACTTATGCGACTACCATTCTGGTCGTGATGAAGCGTTATGGCATACTGAAAGTTCCATGGCCGAGTAATTGTCTTGCTTGGATAGGGAGTATGCAACGCAGAGGCATCCAGCTCCGCAGAACAATAATACTGTGCCGAGGCACTTAGACATGTTGCCAGAGCGATGCTCATGGCTAACTTTCGGAAGAGTGTTTGTTTCTTCATAATTGTAGTTTTTTTATAAGTTAAAAAATTTTTGGTAAATGTAATTAGATGCATATAGGGAGCCGGACCACATCGGGCGAGGTGGTTTTAAGGCCTTCGGGCGGTGTCGTATTGAGGGTAATTCGCTCATTATCTATATACTTGTATAGTATAAGTGGATTGAAATCCTGTTGCAAATATACAAAACTTTTCGATTCTAGAATAAAAAAGTTGCTATCAGTTGTAAGTATTTTATTAAACCACTGGGAATCAGAGGCCATACAGACCATACAACCGAACCCCTCCGACCCGAAAAACTTAAAAATTCACATTTAAAATTTCAAAATCCCACCCCTTCTCTACTCCTCATTCCACGCCCCCTCTCTTGAAAGGAGAGGGGGCTGGGGGGTGAGGCCCTCCGAACTCGGTAGGTATTTGGTAGGTATCCTGTAGGTATTTACTTCGACTGAGAACCGATATGAACGCTTATGGACCGTTTGGTTAAAAGAAACCGGGGCGCGGCCTGGAAGGCCGCGCCCCGGTCGGGTGATGCCAGGTGGCATTATTTCAGCGTGTTGAGCAGCGAAAGGATGGTGGTGGCGGTGGTGGCCGTCTGGGCTATGTTGGAGGAGTTGACGTTGGCCAGTCCGTTGCTGGAGAGCATCTGGTCCACAAACTGGCCTGCGCTGGCGGTGGTGAAGAGGCCGGCGGAGGAGGCTACCATGCCGTTGATGAAGGACTTGCGGAATTGCTTGTCGTTTTTGTTTTCTTTGAGTTGGGAGTAGCAGGTGGCGAGCGCGAGGGCGTTGGTGAGGTTGGTGCCGGAGGTGATGTTGAGGTTGCCGGTGGATTTGTAGGACTTGTAGAGTCCCTGCACGGCGCTGCCGCAACTCTGGCCGGAGGCCATGGCGACGGCGTTGTTGCCAGCTCCCTGGAGGGCGCTGCAGGCGGTGACGGTGAGTGCCGCGAGGCACATGAGAATGATACCGATACGTTTCATAATCAAATGTTTATTTGTTTAACCTATATGTTTATTGTCGGTGCAAAGGTACAAAGTTTCTTTTGAAGTGAATAGTGAAAAAAAGTTAATTGGTTTCCAGTGCCTTCCGGATGGCTTTGGCGGCCTTGCGTCCGGCGCCCATGGCGAGGATGACGGTGGCGGCGCCGCTGACGGCGTCGCCGCCGGCAAAGATAAGGCGGCGGCTGGTCTGTCCGTTCTCGTCGGCCTTGATGCCGCCCCAGGGTTCGCATTCGAGGCCGGGCGTGGAGGTGCGGATGAGGGGGTTGGGGCTGGTGCCGAGGGCGGCCACGATGGTGTCGGCTTCGAGGTCGGTCTCGCTGCCTTCGATGGGTGCAAAACTGCGGCGGCCTCGGGCGTCGGGTTCGCCCATCTCCATCTTCACACAGCGCAGGGCGCGGACGGTGCCGTCGTCGTGGCCGAGGATTTCGACGGGGGCGGTCTGGAAGAGGAACTGAACGCCCTCCTCCATGGCGTGGTGTACCTCTTCGCGCCGGGCGGGCATGTCCTGTTCTCCCCGGCGGTAGACGACGGTGACCTCGCTGCCGAGGCGCAGGGCGGTGCGGGCGGCATCCATGGCCACGTTGCCGCCACCGACCACTATTACCTTGCGGCCCAGATAGATAGGTGTGTCGTAGTGCTCGTCGTAGCCGTGCATGAGGTTGGTGCGTGTGAGCAGCTCGTTGGCACTGATGACGCCGATCAGCGTCTCGCCCTTCACGCCCATGAACTTGGGCAGCCCGGCACCGGAGGCTATGTAGACGGCGTCGTATTCCATCTCGGAGAAGAGCTGGTCGATGGTGATGCTCTTGCCGATGATGACGTTGGTGCGTATCTCCACGCCGAGGCGGCGCAGGTTGTCGATTTCCGGCTCCACGACGCGCTGCTTCGGGAGGCGGAATTCGGGTATGCCGTAGACGAGTACGCCGCCAGCGTGGTGCAGGGCCTCGAAGACGGTGACCTGGTAGCCGTGCTTGGCCAGGTCGCCCGCGCAGGTGAGGCCGCTGGGGCCGCTGCCGATGACGGCCACTTTGCGCCCTGCCGGGTAGCATTGGCTTTGCGGTTTGGACTGTGCGCGGTGGTTGTCGGCCACGAAGCGTTCCAGGGCCCCGATGGCGATGGGTTCGCCTTTGGCGCCCATCACGCAGCTGCCTTCGCACTGGGTCTCCTGCGGACAGACGCGCCCGCAGACGGCCGGGAGGGCCGAGTCGGCGCTGATGGTGATGTAGGCTTGGTTGAAATTCTCCTCCTTGATGTTCTGGATGAACAGCGGTATGTTGATGCCCACGGGGCATGCTTCCACACAGCGGGGCTTCTTGCACTGGAGGCAACGGGATGCTTCGGCGAGGGCCTGCCGCTCGGTGAGGCCGAAGGAGACCTCGTCGAAGTTGCAGGCACGTGCCTTGGGGTCCTGCTCCTGGGGCTTCTGGCGCTGTCTGGCCTCGGCGATGGCGGCGTCGGCGGCGGGCGCGAGGTGGCATTGGTGGCCGCTCTCGGCGGTGGCTATGCGGTAGCGCCGCGCGTCGGGGGTCTTGAGTTTGCGGGCGGCTTCGTCGAAATCCACCAGGTGGCCGTCGAACTCCGGTCCGTCCACACAGCAGAACTTCACCTCGTCGCCCACGCGCACACGGCAGGCGCCGCACATGCCCGTCCCGTCCACCATCATGCAGTTGAGGCTGACGATGGTGGGGAGGTTGTGCTTCTTGGTGGTGAGGCTTACGAATTTCATCATGGGCAGGGGGCCGATGGCGACGCAATGGGAATAGTCCATGCCCTTGGAGCACAGCTCGTCCACCTTGGCCGTGACGAGGCCCTGCTGGCCGTAGGAACCGTCGTCGGTCATGATGTGCAGGTTGTGGCACACGGCCCGCAACTCGTCCTCATAGAAGAGGAGGCCTTTCGAGCGGGCGCCGATGATGACATCGGTCGGGATGCCCTTGCGGAACGCCCACTTGACCTGGGGGAACACGGGCGCGATGCCTACGCCGCCGGCCACGAAGAGGAGGCGCGAGGGGGCAGGGGAGAGGCCGATCAGCTCGCTGGGGTTGCCCAGGGGGCCCACGATGGTGTAGAGGTCGTCGCCCTCCTGCATGGCTGCCAGCTGGCGCGTAGTCTCGCCCACGACCTGGAAGACGATGACGATGGACTGGCGCTGGTAGACGATGTCGCTGATGGTGAGCGGGATGCGCTCGCCTTTCTCCTGCGGGATGACGATGACGAACTGGCCGGGCTGGCCACTGAGCGAAATCCAGGGGGCATGGATTTCCATGCGGTAGATTTCGTGGCTGTTGAGGAGCCTCTTGCTGATGATTTCGTACATGGGTGACAATGGTTTTGTGTTTTATGGATTCCTACGCTTGGTGCGGGCCAGCTGCCAGGCGTTGAAAAGATTCTGATAGATGCTGTAGAAGGCGAGGAAGACGGAGGAGAGGGGGGTGAGGAAGGTGTTGGCCATCCAGATGCCTATGGCGGAATTTTTCTGTCCGAGGAGCTGTCCGCCGCTGACGACGTCGCCGTGCCGGCGTCCCAGCCAGCGGCCGAAGCCGAACTGGAGGGCGCAGTAGGCCAGCGCCAGTGCGCCGAGCCACGCGATGGAACCCCAGTTGCCTTCGCCGTGGCGGAAGATGTAGTCGATGGTCTGTCCGAGGGTGAAGAGGAGGGCGAGCGCCCAGAGGTAGAATCCGGCACCTTTGTAGCGTGCGATGAAGGCGTTGGCCGTAGGGAGCATGAACTGCAGCAGGACGGCCAGGAAGAAAGGCAGGGCGAGGGTGGAGCCTATCTTGCCGAACATCAGGAGGAGGCTGTCGGTGAAGCTCATCTCGGGATGGTCGCCGACGAGGGTGAAGATGAAGGGGGCGGCCACGGCTACCATGAGGTTGCCGACGATGGTGTAGGTGGTGACTGTCTCGCGGTTGGCGCCCAGCATGGTGGCCACGACAGCCACCGCCGACGCCACGGGGCAGAGCACTCCGATGAGGACGCCTTCGGCCACGATGTGGCTTCCGCCGAGGAGGGTCACTGCGGCGTAGGAGCCGGTGCTGACCACGAGCTGGAAGAGGATGAGCCACAGGTCGAGCATCGACAGGCGCAGCCGCCTGAGGTCGACGGCCGTGAAGGTGAGCAGCAGGATGCAGAAGATGATGACAGGCACGAGGAACGAGAAGTAGGCGCACCATTTGTGGAGCAGCAGTCCCAGGACGATGGCGGCCGGAAGCACGTAGGGGCGTAGGCGTTCTTTCACATGCGGGCGATTAGGGTGGAGAAGAGGCCGGTCATCTGGCGGGCGGCGGCATCGGCGGCGCGCACCACGTCGTCGCCGTCGTTCACGGTGCCGTTGCCGAGGTCGGCGGACTGGTTGGTGATGACGCTCATGCCGAAGACTTCCATGCCGGCGTGGCGGGCCACGATGACTTCGGGCACGGTGGACATGCCGCAGGCGTCGCCTCCGATGGTGCGGTACATGCGGTACTCGGCGGGGGTCTCGTAGGCGGGGCCTGTGCCGGCCACATAGACGCCGTGGCGCAGCGCCAGCCCCAGCCCTTCGGCGGCCTCGTCGGCCAGGCGGCGCAGGCGCGGGCTGTAGACGTCGGTCATGTCCGGGAAGCGCGGGCCGAAGTCGTCGCGGTTGGGGCCTATGAGGGGGTTGGGCATGAAGGAGATGTGGTCGGTGATGACCATGAGGTCGCCCACGCGGTAGTCGGGGTTCACGGCGCCGGCGGCGTTGCTCACCAGGAGGGTCTTGATGCCCATGCGGGCGAAGACGCGCACGGGGAGGGTGACCTCCTGCATGGTGTAGCCCTCGTAGTAGTGGAACCTGCCCTGCATGGCCAGCACGGGCCGTCCGCCGAGGGTGCCTGTGATGAGGTTGCCTTTGTGGCCCACGGCGGTGGAGTGCTTGAAGTTGGGGATGTCGGCGTAGGGGATGGCGAGGGGGTTCTCTATGTGGTCGGCCAGGGCCCCGAGGCCGCTGCCGAGCACCACGGCGGCTTGCGGCAGGGCCAGCCCGGCGGCGGCGATGCGCGATTGGATATAGTCTGCGGTGTCTTTATACATATTATTGGGGTTGTTGGGTCACTGTTGTCTCCTGCGCCGCTCGATCTCCTGCTGGATGACGGCGGCCTGTTCGTAGGCTTCCTGCTCTTCGCATCGGCGCAGCTGCTCCTCCAGCTCGTCGAGGCTGCGGCTCTCCAGGGGGGCGTCGGCGGCGGGCGGGTCGGCCTGCACGCCGGTCTCTTCGATCACCTGCTCGTCGGCATAGATGGGGCATCCGGCCATCAGGGCCAGGGCGATGGCGTCGGAGGCGCGGCTGTCGATCTGCTGTGTGTTGAAGCCGTCGCTCACGTGGAGCGTGGCGTAGAAGATGCCTTCGCTGACGCGGTCGATGGTCACCTGCGTCAGCGTGAGGGCGAACTGCTGCATGAGGGTGGTCATGAGGCGGTGGGTGAGGGGCCTGCGGGTGGGGGTGCCTTCCTGCGCCAGCAGGATGCTCTGCGCCTCGGCGGCGCCGATGAAGAGGGGGATCTGGGTGCCGGTGCCGGATTCGCCGAGCATCAGGATGTAGCTGTTGCTCTGCGAGAGGCCGCTCTGGAGGGTGAGAGGGTAGAGGCGTTTCATGGGACGAGGTGCTGTTTGAGGGCCTCCACGGCGAGGCCGCGGTGGCTGATGCTGTTCTTCACCTCGAGGGGCATCTCGGCGAAGGAGACGGCGAAGCGGTCGGGCATGAACACGGGGTCGTAGCCGAAGCCGCCGTCGCCGAGGCACCGGGTGAGGATGGTGCCGTCGATGCGCCCCTCGAAGAGGTGCCTCTCCGTGCCGCCGGGGGCGGGGGAGAGGAGGCATATCACGGTGCGGAAGCAGGCGCGGCGGTCGTCAATGCCGTGCAGGGCCCGGAGGAGCTTGTCGATATTGTCGTCGAAGGAGCAGTGCTCGCCGGCGTAGCGGGCGGAGTAGACACCTGGGGCGCCGCCGAGGGCGGCGACTTCGAGGCCGGTGTCGTCGGCGAAGACGCCGTCGAGGGCCAGGGCCCGGAGGTCGAGCCTCCGGTAGACCCATTCGGCCTTCTGCTGTGCGTTGCCCTCGAGGGTGGGGGCGGTCTCGGGGATGTCGGCGGCCAGGCCCACATCGGCGAGCGCGAGCAGCTGGACGCTCCCGCCCAGGGCGGCGCGCACCTCGTGGAGTTTGTGTCGGTTGTTGGTGGCGAAGACCAGTCGTTTCATCATGCCTTTGTTTTTGAAGGGAGAACGCCCTTGCAGCCGCTTTATTGTGTGCCCGCAGGAAAAAATACACCGCCTCCGCGGCGCGGCCTGACGGGGGGGCATGGACCAACTCCGAGACAACTCCGTGTCAACTCCGAGTCAACTCCGAGTCGACTCCGACACCGGTGCGCTGCAGGGGCGGAACGGGTGTTTGTATGCTGTGTGTCAATGTGTTGTGTGCGGTGTGAATAGGCTGTTGAAAAAAAACTTTGGCCATGTCGGGAAATCTTGCTACCTTTGTAATTCCGCACAGAATAGTGGTGCGGTTGTAATGATTTGTAACACAATAAGATAAACGAAAAGCAACCGATGGCTTCCGAGAACGAAAAAATCATTCGCGTCGACATCGAGCAGACGATGAAGACGGCCTATATCGACTACGCCATGTCCGTCATCGTGGCGCGAGCGCTGCCCGATGTGCGCGACGGCTTCAAGCCGGTGCACCGCCGCATCCTCTACTCGATGAACGAGAACGGCATCCTCTACAACACCCCCACCAAGAAGTGCGCCCGCATCGTGGGCGACGTCATGGGTAAGTACCACCCCCACGGCGACTTCTCCATCTACGGCGCCCTGGTCCGCCTGGCGCAGCCGTGGTCGATGCGCTACATGCTCGTCGAGGGGCAGGGCAACTTCGGCTCCGTCGACGGCGACGCGCCGGCCGCCATGCGCTACACCGAGGCCCGCCTCCAGCAAATCAGCAACGAACTGGTGGCCGACATCGAGAAGAACACCGTCGACATGGTGCCCACCTACGACAACGAGGGCCAGGAACCCTCCGTCCTCCCAGCCAAGCTGCCCAACCTGCTCATCAACGGCTCCAACGGCATCGCCGTCGGCATGGCCACCAACATGCCCACCCACAACCTCCGCGAGGTGCTCGACGGCTGCATGGCCTACATCGACGACCGCGACATCTCCATCGAGGGCCTCATGGAACACGTCAAAGCCCCCGACTTCCCCCTCGGAGGCATCATCTACGGCTACAACGGCGTCCGCGAAGCCTACCACACCGGCCGCGGAAGCATCATACTCCGCGCCGTCACCACCATCGAGGAGGACAGCCACGGCCGCAACATCATCATCGCCTCCACCGTCCCCTACGGCGTGAACAAGAGCGAGATGATCAAGAAAACCGCCAACCTCGTCAAGGAAGGCAAGATAGAAGGCATCACCGACATCCGCGACGAGAGCAACCGCGAAGGCATACGCGTGGTCTACGTGCTGCGCAACGACGTGGTGCCCAACGTCATCCTCAACAAGCTCTTCCAGCTCACCGAGCTGCAGTCCTCCTTCCCGGTGAACAACATCGCCCTCGTCCACGGCCGCCCGCAGCTACTCAACCTCAAGGACCTCATCTCCAACTTCGTCCTCCACCGCGAGGAGGTGGTCACCCGCCGCACACAGTTCGAGATGGACGAGGCCATGCGCCGCGCCCACATCCTCGAAGGCCTCCTCAAGGCCATCGACCTCATCGACGAGATAGTGGCCCTCATCCGCGCCAGCAAGACACCCGAAGAGGCCCGCCAGGGACTCATGGAACGCTACCAGTTCAGCGACCTCCAGTCGCGCGCCATCGTCGACATGCGCCTCGCACAGCTCACCGGCCTCCAGCACCAGCGCCTGCAGGACGAATACGACGACAAGCTGCGCTTCATAGACCGCTGCAAGGAAATCCTCGGCGACCACAACGTGCTGATGCAGGTCATCAAAGGCGAACTCCAGGAACTGCGCGACAAATACGGCGACGACCGCCGCACCGTCATCAAATACGACGCCGCCAACTTCCGCATCGAAGACACCATCCCCGACGAGCAGGTGGTCATCACCATCAGCCACAAGGGCTACATCAAACGCACCCCCCTCACCGAATACCGCGCCCAGAGCCGCGGCGGCGTCGGCAGCAAGGGCAGCTCCGTGCGCAGCGAAGACTTCGTCGAGCACATCTTCACCTGCACCAACCACAACTACCTCCTCTTCTTCACCGAGAAAGGCCGCTGCTACTGGATGCGCGCCTTTGAGGTGCCCGAGGGCGAGAAAAACACCAAGGGCCGCCCCATCCTCAACTGCATCAACATCGAACCCGACGACAAGGTGAAGGCATACGTCAATGTGGAGTCCCTCTCCGACAGCGAATACGTCGGCAACCACTACATCGTCATGTGCACCAAGAACGGCATCGTCAAGAAAACCACCCTCGAAGCCTACTCGCGCCCCCGCACCAACGGCATCATCGCCGTCGGCATCCGCGAAGGCGACGAACTGGTCACCGCCCGCCTCACCGACGGCGAGAGCTACATGCTCATCGCCTCCAAGAAGGGCAAGGTGATGATATGCCCCGAGAAAGAGTTCCGCGCCATGGGCCGCGGCGCCAGCGGCGTGAAGGGCATGGACCTCGAACCCGAGGGCGACGGCGTCATCGACATGCTCTGCCTCCCCAGCCCCGACGAGAACCTCCTCGTCGTCTCCGAGCACGGCTACGGCAAACGCTCCTCGCTCGCCGACTACCGCGCCACGCTCCACCGCGGCGGCAAGGGCGTCAAGGCCATGCAGATCACCGACAAGACCGGCCCCCTGGCCGCCGTCACCAACGTCACCGACGAGCACGACCTCATGATCATCAACCGCTCCGGCATCACCATCCGCCTCAAGGTGAGCCAGCTCCGCGTGCTGGGCCGCGCCACACAGGGCGTGAAACTCATCGACCTCCGCGGCAAAGACTACATAGCCTCCATCACCAAGGTGCCCACCGACAACGAGGCCGACACCGCCGAGGACGGCGAAAATATCGACCCCGAGAGCAATAATCCCGCCCCAGACGATACCAATAACCAAACGGACGGCACGCCCTCCGGCGAAACAGCAACCGAATAGCAACACCCAAAAACAGATACATCATGAAAATGAAAAAGCTCCTGATGACCGCCGCCCTGGCCGCCCTGACCCTAGCCGCCAGCGCACAGTCGCTGAACGTCTCCAGCGCTTTCGGCAACATGCGCAAGGGTTACCTCAACAAGGCCAAGGCTGAAATCGACGCCGCCTGCCTCCACGACGCCACCAAGGACGACGCCAAGACCTGGTGCTATAAGGCCCTCATCTACGCCCGCATCGGCGGCGAGGCCTCCAACAAGAAGTCCAAATTCAAGGACCTCGCACCCGACTGGGCCGAACAGGCCTACGCCGCCGCGCTCGAGTGCAAGCGCCTCGACACACGGAACGAGTACGCCAAGGAAATCAACGAGGTCTTCTCCTTCGTGGGGCAGGACTTCTACGTCCGCGCCAGCGAAGCCTACAACGCCAAGAACTACGCCCTCGCCACGCAACTGGCCGAGAAGAGCACCGAGATGTTCTCCAACGCCGGCCAGGGACAGTTCTCCGCCGACGCACTCTACATCGCCGGCCTCGGCGCCTACGCACAGCACGACACCGCCAGCGTCAAGAAGTACTTCAACCAACTCGTCCGCCGCCGCACCGACAAGAACTTCGTCTACACCACCCTCTTCGGCATCGCCAAAGCCGAAGGCAGCAACGCCGACGCCATGAAGGTGGCCACCAACTACACCCGCAACTGCAAAAACGACTACAAGGCCTACCTCCTCCTCGCCGACGGCTACCTGCTCGACAAGAACATCGACAAAGGCAAGGAAATGATCGGCAAGGCCCTCGAACTCACCAAGGACTCCGTCAACCTCTATCCGACCGTGCTCAGCCTGGCCGGCGGAGTGCTCGACGAAGCCGCCGACTACGAGGGCGCCGAGGCCAAATACAAGGAATCCCTCGCCCTCCTGCCCGACCAGTTCGCCGCCAACTTCGGCATGGGAAAGATGTTCTACAACCGCGCTGTGGACAAGAACAATGCCGCCAACGCCATCGACCCCTTCACCGACGAGAGCGGCCTCATCGACAAGTACACCGCCGAATCCAAGGACCTCTTCGGCCAGTCCATCACCTACCTCGCCAAGGCCGTCACCTATATCGACAACCTGCCCACCCAGGAGGCCAAGGACGCCCAGCGTGCCAACCTGGCCAACGCCCTCCAGGCACTGGCCAACGCCTACGCCCGCATCGACAAACCCGAGGAGTCCAAGGCTGCACGCACCCGCTTCGAGAGCCTGGTGCAGTAAGCCCTGACACATTACACACGACAAACGGACGCGCATGACCCCGAAACGTCTGCTGCTCTACCTCACACTCACCCTGCCCCTGGCCGCCTGGGGGCAGGGTGTTGTGGAAGGTGTGGTGCGCGACGCCTCGGGCAACGGCACGCTGGAATATGTCAATATCGGCATCATCGGCCGCAGCGGAGGCACCGTCACCGACGCCCGTGGCCACTATCGCCTCGAGATCCCCTCGGCAGACAGCGTCACCCTCCGCTACTCCTTCACAGGCTTCCGACACGAAGAACGCCGCATCGCCCTGCGCGGAGGCCGCATACTGAAGATGAACGTGCTCCTCTCGCCGCTGGCCACCGTGCTGGGCGAGGTGGAAATCAGCGAGGAACAGAACCGACAAAGCTCCTTCACACAGATAGACATCCAGAAGCTGGAAAACACCACCGGCCCCACAGGAGGCGTGGAAAACCTGCTCAAACTGCTGCCCGACGTGCACTCCAACAACGAGCTCTCCTCGCAATACTCGGTACGCGGCGGCTCCTTCGACGAGAACCTCGTCTACATCAACGACGTGGAAGTCTTCCGCCCCATGCTCATCCGCAGCGGACAGCAGGAGGGTATGTCCATCATCAACCCCGACCTGGTAGACTATATCCTCTTCTCGCCCGGCGGCTTCGACGCCTCCTATGGCGACAAACTCTCCTCCGTGCTCGACATCACCTACAGCCGCCCCCGCCACTTCCACGGCAAAGCCTCGGCCAGCCTCCTCGGTGCCACAGCCACCGTCCAGGGCAGGGCAGGGGAGCGATGGAGCTATGCCGCCGGCCTGCGGCGCCACAGCAACCAGTACATCCTCGGCAGCCTGGACACCAAGGGCAGCTACACCACCGCCTACACCGACCTGCAGGCCCTGCTGGGCTTCAAGGTGAACGAGCGCCTCGACCTCGGCGCCCTCGCCATCTGGACCCACAACATCTACGGCCTCGTGCCCGAAAGCCAGACCACCACTTTTGGAAGCTACTTCATGCCCCTCGTGCTGCGCATCTATTTCGACGGACAGGAGCAGGACCGCTACAACACCCTCCTCGGGGCCTTCACCGCCGACTGGCGCCCCACCGACGACTGGCACATCACCTCCAGCCTCTCCCTCCAGCACATCAACGAGAGCGAACGCTACGATGTGCAAAGCCAATACTGGCTCTACGAGGTAACCACTTCAGGCACCGGAAACGAAAACGAAGAATTCGACCGCGGCGTAGGCACCTTCCTGGAACATGCCCGCAACCGCCTCGCCACCGACCTCGCCGCCCTCAACCTCAAAGCCAGCCGCTATGCCCGTCTGGGCAATTGGAACTTCGGCCTGAAGCTGCAACTGGAAAACATCGACGACCACCTGCGCGAATGGCGCTGGGTGGACTCGGCCGGCTACGCCCTCCCCACGCAATCCTTCCCCTACGGCAATGCCTCCAACGGCCCCGCCAGCCCTATCCTCCAGCAGTATGCCAACTCCAACCACACCATGAGCACCTGGCGCACCTCGGGATATGTGCAGCGCGAGCTGAACCTCTACACGCGACGGCAATCGGACATCAAGGTCCTCGCCGGCATCCGGGGGCAGATCTATGCCAATTCTGTTGCCCAGACCACGCGCTTCTTCCTCTCCCCGCGCGCCAGCGTCAACTACAAGCCCAAGCTCCGCCATGACATGCTCTTCCGGATCGCCGCCGGCATCTACCAGCAGCCCCCCTTCTATCGCGAGTACCGCACCCCGGACGGCACCCTCTTCGCCAACCTCCCCCCTCAGGAATCCTACCAGGCCACCGGCTCGCTCGACTGGAACTTCCGCCTGTGGAACAAGCCTTTCACGCTGACTGCCGACCTCTACTACAAATACCTCTCCCACCTCATCCCCTACACCGTGGACAACCTACGCCTGCGCTACCAGCCCGACCAGTCCGCCGTCGGCTACGCCACGGGCCTGAGCATCCGCCTCAACGGGGAACTCGTCAAGGGGTTGGAGTCGTGGGCCTCCCTCGGCATCATGCGTACACAGGAGGATATCGAAGGCGACGGCCTGGGATGGCTGGACCGTCCTACCGACCAACGCCTCAGCTTCAAGCTCTTCCTGCAGGACAATATTCCCGATATGCCGTGGTGGCGTATGAGCCTCAACCTCATATACGCCACCGGAATGCCCGTGTCCATCCCCATGGCCGGCCGCACAGAGGAGAGCTTCCGCCTGCCCTCCTACTACCGCGTCGACTGGGGCAACACCATACGCCTCTCGCAATTCAGCCGCCTCCAGGACAAGCGTATCTTCCATTACGTGGAGGACATCCAGGTGAGCCTCGAGATATTCAACCTGTTCAACTTCCGCAATGTGGTGTCCTACCTTTGGGTATCGGACTATGAGAATAGGTTCTATCCTGTACCCAACTACCTCACCTCCAGGCAACTCAATCTCAAACTAACCGTCCTTTTCTGATGATCAGATACCCCGATGTCAGCAGTCTCCTCGCACCGCAGACGCACCTCTGTGCCAGCGGCAGGCGGATCCACACCTTTCCTTCCGCCAGCACCGAACTGGTGAAGCTGGACTTCATGACCGACGCTGGCTACCTCCACCAGCCCCGGCTGCTGTGCGCCTCGGCGGCCGCCAGGCTTGTCACCGTGGCCACCCCCGGCATGTCCGCCCAGCGCCTTGCCGAATACCTCGATGCCCGGGGCGTATCCATCGAGGCCAACGCCTACCACTTCACCTCCAGTCTCACCGTCTACACCCACCGCCGCTACCTTCCCGACCTGATCCCCCTGCTGCACGACATGCTCTCCGCCCCGGCTTTCACCGAGGACGATTTCCAGGTGTGGCGTGCCGCCAAGCGGCAGGAGATAGCGGAGCATGGGAGGCGCACCTCGTCGGTGGCGCGTATCGCGTGGAACCAGGCCGTGTTCGGGAGCGGGCATCTGCTGGGGCGGTTCGCCACGCCCGAGGATGCCGACCGCCTGCAGGCCGACACGGTGCGCGCATTCATAGGCCGGCACTACGGGCCCTCCTCTTGCTCGATTGTCCTATCGGGGGCGATCGACGGGGCGACCGAGGCCCTCCTGGACCGTTATTTCCCCCTTTCCGCAGCGGAACCCGAGCCTGCCTCCGAGGCCCGGATGCCGGACCTGGAACCCCTCGCTCCCTCGCGCCAGCGATTGCCAGTGGAGGGCGCGCAGCAGGCTTCGCTGCGCATCGGCTGTGTGCTGCCGTCGCCCGAGGGCATGTCGGCCGAGGAGTCGGTGCGCCTGGCCCTCTGCTCCAACCTCCTCGGCGGCTATTTCGGCTCGCGCCTGATGAGCAACCTGCGGGAGGACAAGGGCTACACCTACGGCATCGCTTCGCATATCCGCCAGTACCGCCCCTGCCGCACCTTCTATATCGACGCCGATGTGGCGGACGACTGCATCGAGGAGGCCGAGGCGGAGGTGATGAAGGAATTGAGGCTTCTGACGGAGCAGCCACCGTCCAGGGAGGAACTCGACACGGTGCGCAACACGCTCTGCGGCGACGCGATGCGGATGCTGGACGGCGTCTTTGAGCGTTCCGACCGCTTCTGCGAGCAGTTCGAGACGGGAACTGTCGACCTGTGGAAGCCCTATTTCGCCTCCATCGTCGCTGAAACCACGCCGAAGCAGGTTATGGAACTGGCTGTGAAGTGGTTGAATCCCGATAGGATGACTACCGTCCTGGCCACACCCTGACCGCAGCCTGCAGGGACCCTATAGGTATCCGGTAGGTATCCGGTAGGTATTTACTTCGACTGAGAACCGATATGACCGCTTATGGACCATGAGTCCGGAAGGTGGGGTTCAGTCGCACAAAATATACAGGTCGTCTCTCGGGTTCAGGAAGAGCACCGGCAACCGTGGGAACCGCTTCAGGAGCAGGCGCTCCTGGCGAGGGAGGAGGTGGTCGATCAGGTCCTGTTCGCGGGGGTCGGTGGTCATGGCGATGAGCAGGCCGCCCTGCTCGCCGGCGGCGGCGAGGTCGACCCGCGTGGTGGCCCTCAACGCAGCCACCTCGTACTTTGTCCTGCCCCCCTCGCGTTCCGGCAGTACTTTGTCGGCGAAGCGCAGGTTGTTCTGCAGGCGCGAACGGAGTCCCTGGTCGCGGTAGTCGGGGGTGGCGATGGTGATGCGGCTGCCGAGCAGACGGAAGAGGTAGGAGGCCCAGACGAGTTTCTCCTTGCCCTCGCGCTGGTGGGTGAGGGTGAGGCAGGCGCGGCTTGTGTCCACAACCGGCGGCGCCCCCGTGGGAACACATAGATAGGCGATGCGGCATTGGCGGAAGTGGCGCAGGAGGGTGGCGGGATGAGCCAGCGCGGTGCGAGGTGCCGTGGGGTCGTGAGGGGCCACGGCGAGGATGCCTTTGAAGGCGGTGGGCAGCCCGCCGATGGCGGTGCTCCAGTCGCCCACCAGGCTGGCGAAGGGCACTCCCAATGCCTCGAGCCAGCCGTCGTCCCCGCGCTCCTTGCCCACATGCAGCGCGATGATTCCCTTGTGGTTGAGCCGTTCGGCGAAGTGCCTGGCCCAGGCGAGAACGGATGGCGCGTCGGCCGGGCGGTCGATGCAGGCTACTACGAACTGGTCTTTCATCGGATGAGTGTGATGTCGCCCTTGAATTCGTTCTCCTCCCCGTTGTTGCAGCGGATGCGGCAGGTGTAGGTGTAGACGCCCGGCAGGCAGGGGGTGTTGCGGAAGGTGCCGTCCCAGCGGCAGTCGGAGGGGTTGTTGCACTCGAACACACACTGGCCCCAGCGGTTGAAGATGGCGATGTGCAATTCGGCCAGGATGCTGTTGGAGAGGTCTATCTCGTCGTTCACGCCGTCGCCGTTGGGGGTGAAGGCGTTGGGGATGACGAATTCGGGTGCGCCGCAGGAGATCATCTTGGCCCTGATGTGGACCGTGTCGCTGGACTTGCATCCGTTGTGCGAGACGTTCACGGTGTAGACGTTGAAGGTGTCGGCAGGCGTGGCGCGGGTGGCGGAGTCGTTGGGGGATTCCAGGTCGGTGTCGGGTTCCCAGCGGTAGCGGGCGCCCGGGATGGGGGTGGAGTGGAGGGTGACGCTGTTCCCATGGTAGATGTCAGTGGCGTCGGCCCAGGCGTGGAAGTGGTCCAGGGCGCGGTTACGTTGCACGACGCTGGTGTCGCTGAAGGGGCACCCGTGGCGGTCGGTCAGGCTGAGGACGTAGGTCCCCTCGCAGAGGTTGGAGACAAGGGTGTCGCTGTAGCCCTCCTGGAGGATGCGTATCCAGGCGGTGCAGCTGTCGTGGCAGAGGGCCGGGGACTGGCTCTTGGTGTACTGCGGCATGGGCGGGTTGGGCACCCGGACGATGCCGTTGACCGAGCATCCATAGCCGGTGAGGGTATAGAGGGCGGCGATGCCTGCCGGCAGGGGTGCGTAGCGCAGCGTGTCGCCGTGGCGCGTGGGGGCGGGCATGGCGCTGTAGCCGCCGGTGAAGGTGGCCTGGACGGAGTCGGGGTGTATGCCCTGGCCCAGCACCAGCTCTATGGCCGCGTCGCTGTAGTCGTGGCACGAGGGCGGAGTGACAATCAGGGTGTCCAGCAGGTCGTAGGTATGCACCTCGAAGGTGTCCACCTCCGAACAGCCCGGAACGGAGATGCGCATCAGGTAGGTGCCTGCCTGGGTGACGTAGGGATTGGCGATGGTGGGGTCACTGACCCCCTCGGTCATCCACTGGTAGGTGGCGCCGATTTGCGGTTGCATGCCGATCTGGATGGAGGTGCCCTGGCAAGAGATGGAGGGGGTGAACGACTGGCCTTTGCCTATGACGTGCAGCGTGTGCCGCTGGGTGTCGGCTTCGGCGCAGCCGCCGGGGAGGTAGGCGATGAGGGTGACGGTGTAGATGCCGCCGTGCATATAGGTGTGCGAGGGGTTTCGGCTGGTGGAGTAGCCCCCGTCGCCGAAGTTCCAAAGGAACGAGGTGCCGCGGCCGGTGTTGCTGAAGTGCACATTGTAGGGCGCGCAGCCTGCAGTGGGAGGCACAAACTCGGCCACAGGGAAGTTGTCGGTGACGTTGAAGCGGAAGAGGGCGTTGTTGCAGTTGGCGGCATAGTTGGAGTCGCGCCATGCGCCGGCAGAGATGGGGAAGCCGTTGTAGCCGCCGCAGGAGGCGCAGACGGACTGGTAGAGGGTGGCCAGGCGGTCGAATCGCGACGTGCCGCCGTCCACATGGTCGCCTCCGCCGCGATAGTTGTTGTCCGGCCCGTCGTGCAACTCGCCGAAGAAGGTGGCATACTCCAGTTGGTTGGCATTCTCGTCGAGGGACAGGATGTAGAAGTCCTGCCCGTCGGTGGAGTCGCTCCAGGCGCCGGGGGTGGTCTCCATGCCGGCGGTGCCGGCGGTGTACCAGCGGTTGCTGCCGTAGCCCACGAAGTCGCGCCCCCATCCGGCGGCATAGACACGGTTGCAGATATCGGCCGCAAAGGCGGTGGGGGAGAGATTGACGCGCCCCGGGGTGCCGAAGGTGGTGCTCCACACCAGGCTGTCCAGCAGGGGATGCATGCGCATGAGGAGCATGCCGGAGTTGGGCACGCTGTAGCCGGCATTGTAGATGAAGGCGGCCCCTCCGGTAGGCTTAGTCTGCCCGAAAAGGAACACCTCGTCGTGTCTTCCGGTGCGGACGAAGTAGAGCTGGTCGTAGAGATTCATCCCCACATAGGTGGAGGCCATAAGCCGGTCGCCGTTGTAGGATATTTTGCTGACGAAGCCGTCGGCACCGCCGCCGCCATAGAGGGGTTGCCAGGCATGCTCGGTGGTGGGGAAGTTGCGGCTGTTGGTACCTCCGCAGACGAGGAGGTTGTATTCCGAATCGACATCGATGGAGTACACCGCGTCGTCGCCCGCGCCGCCCAGATAGGTGCTCCAGAGGAGGTTACGCAGGTTGTGGTCCAGCTTGAAGACCACCCCGTCCTGCCCGCCGCCACGCTGGGGCTGCACACAGCCGGCGGTGACAGGGAAGTTGGCCGACATGGTGGTGGTACCGACATAGATGTTGTTGAGGTTGTCGGTGATGATCTCGCCACGCGCACCGTCGCCGTAGTTGTAGTAGAGCGAGTCGTTGCCCTGCATGGTGACGAGGATGTTGTTGTTATAGTAGTTCCGGTAATTGAGCCCGTCGTTGCCCGAGCCGCCAATATAGGTGGAGGCCAGCATCTGTGTGCCGTCGGCGCTGAGGCGGCTGACGAAGATGTCGCTGCCGTTGGGGTAGCGTATGGTGCTGGATTCGTAGTCGATCTGCTGCCCGCCGTTGAACTGTGTGCAGTAGGCGTCGGCGGTGACGGGGAAGTCGCCCGAGCCGGTGGTGCCGAAGATAAGAAGTTCGTCGAAGGAATTGACGAACATGCTGTGGGGCATGTCGGAGGAACTTCCGCCGAGGTAGGTGGCGAAGAGGCGCTGGCTCCCGAGGGTGTCGAACTTGAAGATGCCGATATCCACACCGCCGCCCGCGGCAGGCTGGTAGGCGCCGATGGAGGTGGGGTAGCCGATGGAGAAGACCAGTCCGGCGGTGTAGGAGTTCTTCTCCGAGTCGTAGGCGGCGGTGGTGCCCCAGTTGTCGGCCGTGGAGCCGGTGTAGGTGGAGAAGATGAGGAGGGGGTCGACGACGAGCTCCTTCCCGTGGTCGTAGGGCCCCAGGGCGATGCGGACGCCATCCTTCCCGATTTCCCAGCGCGCCGCGACGGGCACCTCGCGGCCTCCGTCAAGCTGGTAGACGTAGGGCTTGAGCTCCACGATGTCGCGCACCGTGGTCTTCACCAGCAGGTTGCCGTCGCGGTCGAGGGCGATCCCCTCGGTGCCTTCATAGGCCATGCAGATGGGCGAGGGGTCGGCTCCGGGGGCGACGATAAAGTTGTATTTCAACGCGTTGGAGGAACTGAAGAGGTCCAGGTCGATTCCCGGCCAGAGGCCGGCATAGTGCACCACGGAATAGGAACGCACGCGCGAGCGCCACCGCGAGGGGTCGCTGCCGAGGTAGTAGTTGCTGTAGCCCTCCTGGGGCTGCAGGCCGGAGGGGTTGGCGGCCGAGGCGCCGGGGAAGTGCATGCGGTAGGCGTGGTGCCGCACGGGGGCGGTCTGTGGGCCAGGGTGGGGGATGGGGGTGCGCAGGGCAACGGTGATGCCGTCGCTTTCGAGGAACACCGCGGCATTGTGGAGCTGCGCCTCGTAGCGCACGCGGCTGTCCCAATGGCCTGCGTTCTCCACAAAGGAGACCCTCGGCCCCGTGCCCAGCGTGTCGCGCTCGCGTCGCGCCTGCGCGTCGGCGAGCGTAAGCACGAGGAGCAGCACGAGGGCCATGCGTTTATATATCCGGTTCTGCATCTGTTTTTGGTATATGATTGGCGGTGCAAAGATACAAACTTTTTTTGAATCGGCTGGGAAAAAATGCCCTCCCGTCTGCGGAGGGCTACCCTGCGGCGCCTGTCCGGCGACGTTCCAGCAGGTATCCCCGGGGTATCCGGCAGGTACTTTCGAGGTCTGTTCTTTAACTGTTCTATAACTGTTCTATAACTGTTCTTTAACCGCCCGTCGGTATCGGGTTGGTTTCCAGCAGGTTGAAAAATAGGGGGAATGGGCAAGAAAAAAGAGAAGGCCTGGGACCTTCTCTGGGTGGTGACTCCGGCAGGATTCAAACCTGCAACCTTCTGATCCGTAGTCAGATGCTCTATTCAGTTGAGCTACGGAGCCTCTCGAATTCGGGTGCAAAAGTACTAACTTTTCAGATACTGGCCAAATTTTTTTTTCAAAAAGTGGCCCGCTATGGTTGCTAAATGCTGATTGACAAATTCTTAGGCTGGATTATTTTTTGCCTCCCAGGCGTCAGACAGCCGTCTTTCCATACACTTTGAGGTAGAGCAGGTCGCGTATTTCGGCGAATTCTTCGTCGTCGAGCTCGTATTTGGACATCAGTATCATCTCCACTTCCTGTCCGCCCGGGCGGTAGGGGGGCTGTGTGTAGGGTTGCGGGTTGCGGAAGAGGCCCATCGAGGCGTAGAACTCCACGCGGTGCTCGGACTCTTCGTTGTGCGGGGTCTCCACCTCGAGCACCACCTGCTCCTGCTGCTGCGAGAGGAAGTAGAGGAAGGCGGCCTTGCCGAGGCCCTGGTTGCGGAGCTCTTCGGCTATGGCAAAATGCTCGATATAAATGAGGTCGGGGAATGTCCAGTAGGTGAGTATGCCCACCGGTTCGTCGCCGTTCTCGGCGACCAGGAAACGGAATTGGCCGGCATCGCGCTGCCGGAGACTACTGAAGGGGGGGCGCTCCTGCTCGGGAAACGCCTCTTCAAACAGGTTTTGTGCAAAGTGCGAATGGTCGCTTTCTGCAAGGGGGGTGAATGTAATCATTTATTGAATGAAATGGTTGTTTTCAAAGTTGATGCTTTTGCGCTTGGCTATGGCCGACAGCAGGCTCTTGGCGCGCGCCAGGCGCACCTTCACCGTGCCCATGGGCAGGTGCATCCGCTTGGCGATCTCCTCGTATGAGAGGTCCTCGTAGTAGCGCAGCTCCACCATCTGGCGGTAGGGCTCCTTGAGCTGCGCCACCACCTCCTTCAGCGCCTCGTCGCGCTGCATGCGCATCAGGGCCTCCTCGGGGTTGGGCTGGCCGGAGGGAATCTGGTACTCGACGAAGTCGCCCTCGCCGTTGCGCTGCATCTCGTTCAGCGACACGGTGTCGGGCTGCCGCTTGCGCAGGTGGTCCAGGTAGGTGTTCACCCCGATGGAGTAGAGCCATGCCGAGAAGGAACCCGTCGGGGCATAGCGGTGCAGCTGGAGGAACGCCTTGCTGAAGGTCTCCACCGTCAGGTCGTCGGCCGTGGTGGTGTTGCGCGTCATGCGCAGCAGAAGCAGGTAGAGCGGACGGCGATAGGAAGCCATGAGAGAGGCATAGGCCCTGCCGCTCCCGTGGTCGCGGGCGTCGCAAACAAGCTGGTAGTCAAGCTGTCGCCGGTCTGTCGTCATCGTCGTGTCCACCTATTTCTTGAATTTTCTGTTGCTATGTAACGGCGTAAGTATCAAAATAGTATTTGCAACGATAAAATATATCTCCAGCAGCGGCGCCGCCAGGTAGACCAGCCCGGCGTCGAACCGCCGCGAGGGCTGCCACAGCGCCACAATCTGCCACGCCCACTTCAGCAGCACCAGCAGCAGCACCAGCCCCCACGGACCCCGTAGCATCAGGTAGGCCGCTGCGGCGTAGAACAGCAGGTTGCCCACCGGCAGGAGGTGCTCCGCAAGGCGGCTCCCCACGCTGTGGCGGTTGCGGGTGGCCACCCGGTCCAGCCGCAGCTGGTGCCACTGCGCGAAGCTGCCCTTCGGCTCGGTGGTCAGCAACGCGTCCTCGCCGATGCACACGGCGGTGTTCTTCCGGTCGGCGTTGTGGTAGACAAACAGGTCGTCCGAACCCGTCGCAATGTCGTAATGGCTGATGAAGGCACCCCGCTTGAAGAAGAACTGGCGCCTATAGCTGAGGTTGCGGCCCGAACCGGTGTAGGGGTGCCCCAGCAGGGCGCTGCCCAGGTAGTGGCAGCTGTAGGCCAGGTTGTCGTACTGCTGCATCGCGCCCAGCAGCGTCTTTGTACGCTTCAGCCCGCAGTAGCCCAGCACAATCTGCGTCTCGCGCGTCATGTAGCCCTTCACCATGCCCCGCAGCCACTGCATGTTCTTCGGCATGCAGTCCGGGTCGGCCAGCAGCACAATGTCGTTCTTGGCACTCTTGATGCCGATGGAAAGCGGGTACTTCTTCCCCTGGAAGAGGTTCACATCCTCGTGGAGGGCCACCCCCTCGCGCACCGAGATATTGCCCACGAAGGGCACTGCCTTCAGGTGGGGATAGTAGTCCTTGAGGAGCTTCAGCACGCTCGGCGTGTCGTCCTTGCTCAGGTAGTCCACCACCACTACCTCGAAGTCTGGATAGTCCTGCTCCAGCAGGTACACCAGGTTCTCCCTCAGCCAGTTGGCATCGTTGCACGCCGTGAGCACCACCGACACCGGCGGCGTGCCCCCCAGGCTCTGCGGCGTCTCGCCCGGTTTCTCCTTCAGCTTCCAGCGCCCCACACGGAAGTGGAAAAGCCCGTAGTAAAGGCATAGAATGGCCATCGTCACCACCAGGGTCACTGCGGCCGCAAGGGTGTGACTATTAGTGAGAAATGCAGAAAAATCAAACATCTTGTCACTCGTTTTTGAGAGACAAAATTACTCAAAAGCCGCTGTTCGCGCACGCGTGTACCTATAAAAATATCAACAAGAAATCAACATCCCGCCCCGCAGGAACCGGCCTTACGCCCCGCCCCTACAGCCCGAAATCTTCTTTCAATCGGAGGGCGAATGCAGTGGCGCCTGGGCGGTTGAGGTGGGTCTGGTCGGAGAAGAGCGTGTCGGGGAACCGGTCGTCATTCAGGTAGCAGCGGTATTCCACCGTGGGCCACTCGGCAGCCACCTCGTCCATCAACCGCTGCAGGCGGCTGTCGCAGTCGCCGTGGTCGGCACGGTAGGTGCTGTTGCAGGGGCAGGTAACCACGATGAGCCGCACCCCATGCTCGCCACACACCTTGGCCATGCGTAGCAGGGATGCCTTCACCATCGGCTCGCAGCCAGGGGCGGTGGTAACGTTTCTTCGTTCGGAATAGGCATTGCCCAGCGAGATGAACCCAAGCGAGTCCCAGTTCTCGTAGGCATGTAACGCTTGGAAGGATAACATGTGTTCCAAATAGGTGTGCATGTATTTGATGCTGCGCAGCAGCCCTTTTAGCTCTTGCGGAGGATCAATGTCCAGAAAGCTTTTGTACTGGAATATCTTCTCGTATCGCGCCTCATCGTTGCAAAATATTGCGCCGGCCTCGTATTCACACAGCAACGGGAAGATTACGGCTTTGAGGTTGGGCATCTGTGGCACATACCGTTGCAGCAGTTGCGCGTCGTAGTGGCTGATGCGAGCGCTGATGGCCATGTTGAAAGCGCTGTCGAAAACTGCGGGATTTACACCGGAAACAAACTGCGAGTGCCCAACCAGCAGCACTGCGATGTCGGCCGTGTGGTTCTCGACGTAGTTCCGTTTGTAGGTGTATTCATTTGTTGCCAAAGGCTTGACGAATGGAAGCGCGACCACCGCAATAGCCGAGCCAATGAGTAGCGTTGTCAGTATATCCTTTATAAACAGTTTAATCATAATCATTCTACAAGTTAAAGTCTTCTCTTACCCGTTGTGCAAACAAGGTTGCGCCAGTGTGGTTAAGGTGGGTCCAGTCGCGGTAAAGGGTGTCATCGCGGAAATCGAGGTCATACATATAGTTGTGATATAGGATATGATGATTTTTGCATACTTCGCTAATCACAGCATCCATGCGGTTCACCCCGGCCTCGGTTACGTGATCGAGGAATAGGTTACTTTGTGGTGCTGCCAGTACTATCAGGCGTATGCCATTGTTTTCGCATATCTTGGATACCTCTTCCAAGTAGCGGATGACTGCTGTATCTTCAGACTGGGTTGTGAGGATATGAGTTTCAATCTCGCTCATAGTTTGAGGCGTAGACCAGTCAATCACGTATCCTAAGGAGTCTACGTTGAAATGGTCAGACTGATATTTCCTATAGTGAGGTATCCAGCGAATGGGGCGTTTGAAACAATCGGCATATTCAGGTGGCGGCTGTAGGTTCCAGTTGAGATAGTAGTCCTCGAACAGTCCCTGCCGGAAACGTTCTTTGAAGAAGTCGTTGTCAGATAGCCGGTAACGCAAGGGGTAGATTATTGTTTTTACGTTGGGCATCTGCGGCAAGTATTGGCGCAGGATTTCTATATCATAGTAAAACGGGCGTCCTGCGGAGGATAGATTGAATGCGCTGTCGCCGAGTTGATGTGGGTTGAGTCCATTCTCGAAGTGTGAATGCCCCATGATTAGGGTTTTGATTTGTGCACCGTGATGGACGACATAGTGGTGTTTATAGCCTATGTTGCTGTTATATTCAGGTGCTCTTGGTAGTAGCATGAACATAAGCCCTATAGCTATAACAACCATTATGCAGTCCCTCAGGAATAGCTTCATGCGGGCAAGGTCAGAATTGGAAGTAGATGAACTCGGCGTAGTCGCCGCGGAAGAAGATGACGGCCACGAAGGCGAGGGCGTAGAGGAAGTAGCGCAGCCAGCGGCTCTTCACCACGCGGTCCACACCCTGCAGGGCATGTTCGCCTTGTCGGTTGAACCACTCGACCAGCAGCATGATACCGATGGGCAGCATGGTCCACTCGGTGAATATTTTGTAGAATCCGGTGAGGGTCTCGAGCGAGAGCATACTCTTGAAGTAGCCTATGGCGCTGGGGATGCCGGTGGCACGGAAGAATATCCACCCGACGACTGCCAGCAGGAAGGTCAGCGTCATCTGGCCCAATTCTTTGACCGAGGGGAGCCAGCGGCCAGCGGCCACCACGTCGGTATACTTGCGGTTCTTGCCCGTGGCGATGAGGGGCACGAAGAGGCAGGCGTGGAACAGGCCCCAGGCGATGAAGGTCCAGTTGGCACCGTGCCAGAAACCGCTGACGAGGTAGATGATGAAAGTGTTGCGCACCACCTTCCACTTGGCGCAGCGGCTGCCGCCGAGGGGGATGTAGATGTAGTCGCGGAACCAGGTGGTGAGGCTCATGTGCCAGCGGCGCCAGAATTCGGCGATGTCGCGGCTGAAGTAGGGGTTGGCGAAGTTGCGCATCAATTTGATGCCGAAGAGTTTGGCGGTGCCGATGGCGATGTCTGAATAACCGGAGAAGTCGCCGTAGATCTGGAATGTGAAGAAGATGGCACCCATCAGTTTCACGCTACCCGATGCCGGCGTGCCGAAGGCCATGTCGACATAGGAGGCGCAGGTGTCGGCCACCACCATCTTCTTGAAGAGGCCCCAGAGTATCTGGCGCGCGCCGTCGAGTGCGGTTTCATAGTCGAATTCGCGCTTGCGCTGGAATTGGGGCAGCAGGTTGGTGGCCCGCTCGATGGGGCCAGCCACTAACTGCGGGAAGAAGGCAATGTAGGCGAAAAACTCGATGGGGTCGTGCGTGGGTTTCAGTTTCTGGCGGTAGACATCGATGCTGTAGCTCAACGCCTGGAACGTGTAGAACGAGATGCCTACCGGCAGGATGAGGTGCAGCAGCAGTTTGTCGCTCTCCAGATGGAAGAGGCGGGCAAACTCGGTGGCGAAGAAGTCGTAGTACTTGAACAGGCCGAGGATGGCGATGTTGATGACGATGTTCACCCACATGATGATAAGGTTCCGCTTCTTCTCGCCTTCGCGCATGAGGATGCCGCTGAGGTAGGAGCAGAGCGAGGTGAAAGCGATGAGGATGAGGAATTTCCAGTCCCACCAGCCGTAGAACACATAGCTGGCCGTGAGTACGAAAGCGTTCTGTAGGCGCAGTTGATGCTTGGATTTGGCAATCCATTTGTCGAACACAAACCAGTAGAGCAGGAATACTACCGGCAGGAAGATGGCGAATTGGATAGAATTGAAAATCATATTCTTACATTTAGTTTATTGATAATATTCTGTTTCCATGCAGTGAAATCGCCCTCCAGGATGTGGCGGCGTGCTTCGCCGACCAGCCACAGGTAGAACTTGAGGTTGACGAGGGAGCATATCTGCAAGCCAAGTATCTCCTCGGCCTTGATTAGGTGGTGGAGGTAGGCGAGGGTGTAATCCTTATAGATGGGTTCGAAGCAGGTTTCCCACTTCTTGTTTTTGATGTTTATGGTGCCATCGGCGGTGAAGAGCAGGCCGTTGCGGCCGTTGCGGGTGGGCATTACGCAGTCGAACATATCCACGCCGCGCTCGATGGCTTCGAGCAGGTTCTGCGGGGTGCCCACACCCATGAGGTAGCGCGGGCGATCTTGGGGAAGGATGTCGTTGACCACCTCAATCATTCTGTACATCACCTCTGTGGGTTCGCCCACGGCCAGGCCGCCTATGGCGCAACCCTCGGGGTCCTTGCCGGCTATGTATTCGGCCGATTGGCGGCGCAAATCCTCATATTGACAGCCTTGTACGATGGGGAACAGTGCCTGGTGGTGGCCATAGAGGGGGGTGGTCTCGGAAAAGCGCTTCATGCAGCGGTCGAGCCATCGGTGGGTAAGTTCCATGCTTTGACGGGCATAGCGGTGGTCGGCATCGCCAGGGCAGCACTCGTCAAAGGCCATCATGATGTCGGCTCCGATGACGCGCTGGATGTCCATGACATTCTCTGGGGAGAAGAGGTGGCGGCTGCCATCGATGTGGCTGCGGAAGGTGCAGCCCTCCTCTTTCAGTTTGCGGTTGGCCGAGAGGGAGAACACCTGGAAGCCTCCGCTGTCGGTCAGCAGGGGGCGTTCCCATGCGTTGAATTTGTGCAGGCCGCCTGCCTGGCGCAGGATGTCGCAGCCGGGGCGGAGGTAGAGGTGGTAGGTGTTGCCGAGTATAATCTGCGCGCCAATCTCGTCGCGCAGTTCGTGTTGGTGCACGGCTTTGACGGTGCCTGCTGTCCCAACAGGCATGAAGATGGGCGTCTGTATATCGCCGTGGTCGGTGTGTACGGTGCCGGCGCGGGCATTGCCACAGGTGGTGTGGATGTCGAATGTCAGCGGCATTAGGCGAGCATCTCTTTGGCTGTGTTGAGTGCCTTGTCTATCCCGTCGGGGTTCTTTCCGCCGGCGGTGGCGAAGTGGGGCTGGCCGCCGCCTCCGCCCTGGATTTCCTTGCCGAGGGTGCGGACCATCTGGCCCGCATTGAGGCCGGCGTCGACGCGGTTCTGTCCCAGCACGATGAGCAGGGCGGGTTTGCCGTCGGTTACGCTGCCCAGCACCACGGCCATGTCGGGCCGCTCGGCGCGTAGGGCGATGAGGGCGTCCTTGAGGGTATTGACGTCGCAATCCATGCGCTCGACGAGGGTGGGGCAGGCATCCAGCCTGGTGGCCAGCGACTTGACCACGCCGGCGGCTTTCTCCTTTTGCAGGCTCTCCACGGTGGATCTCAGTGCCGTGTTGTCGTCCTGCAGTTTGGCGATGGAGGCAGCGAGGTCTTTGGTGCCCTTGAACAGGTCGCGCAGCTGGTCCAGCTGGTCCTGTTGGCTGTAGGCCAGTTGCTCGGCAGCGGCGGCGGTTACGGCTTCGATACGGCGCATACCGGCAGCCACGGCGCTTTCGCTCACGATGCGGAACGAGCCTATCTGTCCGGTGTTCTGCACATGGGTTCCTCCGCAGAATTCCACGCTGGGGCCATACTTCACCACGCGCACGTGGTCGCCGTATTTCTCGCCGAAGAGTGCCATGGCGCCCATCTGCTGTGCTTCGGCGATGGGCATCTGGCGGTGTTCCTCGAGGGGGATGCACGCGCGTATCATCTTGTTGACCTGTTGCTCCACCTCGCGGATTTCCTCGGGGGTAAGTTTGGCGAAGTGGCTGAAGTCGAAACGCAGGCGGTCGGCGTCGACGCTGGAGCCTTTCTGTTCTACATGTTCGCCCAGTACTTGGCGCAGGGCGTGGTGCATGAGGTGGGTGGCCGTGTGGTTGCAGGCCGTGGCCTGGCGGCACGAGGGGTCGACCACGGCGTGGAATGTGGTGTGCAGGTTGTCGGGAAGTTCGTCGACGATGTGGATAGTGAGGCCGTTATCTTTCTTGGTGTCGAGGACTCGGTTGAGCGAGGGCATGTCGCTCTCCGTGTCGACGAAAGCGCCCCGGTCGCCCGCCTGGCCGCCACTTTCGCCATAGAAGGGGGTGTGGTCGAAGACGAGCTGGTAGAATGCCTTGTCCTTGGTCTTGACATGGCGGTAGCGGGCGATGCGGATGTCGGCTTCGAGGGTGTCGTAGCCGATGAATTCCTGCTCGATGCCAGGCAGTAGCACCTGCCAGTCGTCGCTCTCCACTTTGGCGGCACCACGGCTACGCTCTTTCTGCTCGGCCAGGCCGCGGGCGAAGCCCTCCATGTCGACCGAGAGGCCTTTCTCCGAGGCCAGCAGTTGGGTGAGGTCGACAGGAAAGCCGTAGGTGTCGAAGAGTTCAAAGGCAAAGTCGCCCTCCACCACCTTGCCGGTGCACTTGGCGGCGTAGTCCTCGAAGCGTTTGATGCCTCCGGCCAGGGTGCGCAGGAAGGCCTGTTCCTCTTCCTGTATGATGCGTTGTATCAGTTCTCTCTGCTTCTCCAGTTCGGGAAACTGGTGCCCCATTTGGTCCACCAGCGTCGGCACCAGCGAGTGGAGGAAAGGCTCGCTGAAGCCGAGGAAAGTGTATCCGTAGCGCACGGCACGGCGCAGGATGCGGCGGATGACATAGCCGGCCTTGACGTTGGAGGGCAGCTGGCCGTCGGCGATGCTGAAACTGACGGCGCGCAGGTGGTCGGCGCAGACGCGCATCGCGATGTCGGCCTTCTCTTCCTGCCCATACTGCCGGCCTGCCTTGGCGGCAAGTTCCTGTATCAGAGGCTGGAAGACGTCGGTGTCGTAGTTCGAGCGTTTCCCCTGCATCACCATGCAGAGGCGCTCGAAGCCCATTCCGGTATCTATATGCTTGGCTGCCAGGGGTTCCAGGCTGCCGTCGGCCTTGCGGTTGTATTGCATGAACACCAGGTTCCATATCTCAATCACCTGGGGGTTGTCCTTGTTCACCAGGTCTTTGCCCGGCACCTTGGCCTTCTCCTCGTCGGGGCGTATGTCGATGTGGATTTCCGAGCAGGGGCCGCAGGGGCCTTGGTCGCCCATCTCCCAGAAGTTGTCCTTTTTCGAGCCGCGCAGGATACGCTCTTCGGCGATGTGCTGTTTCCAGAAATCGTAGGCCTCGGTGTCCATGGCGAGGCCCTCCTTCTCGTCGCCGCCGAAGACGGTAACGTAGAGCCAGTCTTTGTTGATGCCCATCACCTCGGTGAGGAACTCCCAGCCGTAGGCGATGGCTTCCTGCTTGAAGTAGTCGCCGAAGCTCCAGTTGCCGAGCATCTCGAACATGGTGTGGTGGTAGGTGTCGTGCCCCACCTCCTCCAGGTCGTTGTGCTTACCGCTGACGCGGAGGCACTTCTGCGTGTCGGTAGCGCGGGGCCACTGCGCTGGCGCATTGCCGAGGAAAATGTCCTTGAACTGGTTCATGCCCGCGTTGGTGAACATCAGCGTCGGGTCGCCCTTCACCACCATCGGCGCGCTGGGCACGATGTGGTGCCCCTTGCTTTGGAAGTAATCCAGGAATGCTTTGCGTATCTCGTTGCTTGTCATATTTGCTATAATTACGTTCTGTCCTTTGTGTGTTGCAGTTTATTCAAATGCGAGTTGCTGTTGTGCCCCTGCAGCAAGCGGTGCCGCTGTGCACCCATAGTTCAATACTGGTACTCCGTGGAGTCAGAACTCGTCGCGCTCCACCATGAGGATGCCGCCTTGGGGGGCGATGAAGTATTTCTCGCCGTTGTACTTGATTTCGACGGCGTTCTTGAGCAGGAAGATGGCCAGGTCGCCGGGCTTGACTTGGAGGGGAATGTAGCGCGGCTCCTTGTCGGAGGGGTTCCACGCCTCGCCGTCGTCGCCGGAGGGGAGGGGGTAGCCGGGGCCTACCTTGAGCACGTAGCCGCTCTGCACCTCCTCCTTCTCCTGGTAGCCTGCCGGCAGCAGCAGGCCCCCTTTGGTCTTGCGGGCGGGCGCCGAGGGGTCGATCAGCACCCGGTCGCCTACCACTATCAGTTTGTCTATGTTGGAGTTACCCATTCTTTGCTTGCTAAAAACCAGGTGCAAAGTTACGAAAAAAGGTGTACATGGCAAAATAAAAGTGACGCGCGTGAGGATGAAATGTTAAAAACGGCTCTTTTGGGAATCGGATTTTAACTTAATTTTCCCCATTCGCCAAGAGCACTCCTACAGGATACGAAGTTGATACGAAGAGGAGAAGAAGGGGATGCCTATAAGATGCTGATTGCCAGCCTGCTGGATACGGTTTGTGTTGATTTTGACTTATATGGTTGTATTTCAGTTGTATATGTAGATTTCCTTCTGTTTTGGAAGTGGGATGCCGAGGGGTGCTTGAAATGTTAAAATTAGTCGGATGCGAAATGTTAATTTTAACATTTTACTTTTGCTCCGGTGCTCTGGGGGCAGGGGAGGGGGGTGGAGAGGGTTTTTCAACGGAGTGTTGATAAAAAGTGTTTGTTATATAGTTTTTTTTCGTACATTTGCATTTTCCACCTCACTGCATGAGGCGGTATAACAGATTGAAAACGAATAGAATAGATTGAAATGAGCAAACTCGCTGTCGTCGCTTTCGGAGGCAATGCACTCCTCCGCAGCGGCCAGAAAGGCACCTATCAAGAGCAGATACAGAATGTGGAAGCCACCTGCCAGAGCCTCTGTGCCCTGCTGAAACGCAACTATAATGTGGTCATCGGCCATGGCAACGGCCCGCAGGTGGGCAATGTGATGCTGCAGCACGAGGCCGGCAGGCAGGCCAAGGTGGAGGCCATGCCGATGGATTTCTGTGTCGCCGAGACGCAGGGCTCCATTGCATACCTCATTGAAATGGGCTTGCGTAACGTCATGTCGCGCAACGGGATAGGCCGCGATGTGGTGACCTTGGTCACCCAAGTGGCCGTGTCGGCGGACGACCCCATGTTCCAGAACCCCACCAAGCCCGTCGGCCCCTACTACACGCAGGAGCAGGCCGACCAGCTGGCCGCCGCGACGGGCGCCCGCTACAAGGAGGACCCCAAGGGCAACGGCTGGCGCAAGGTGGTGGCGAGCCCCAAGCCTACGCGTATCAATAATATAGGGATTGTCAAGCAGCTGGCCGAGGCGGGCCACATCGTGGTCACTGTCGGCGGCGGCGGCATCCCTGTGGTGGAGGAGAACGGCACGGTGCGCGGCGTGGAGGCCGTCATCGACAAGGACCTCGCCTCGGCCCTGTGCGCTGTCGAAATCGGGGCCGACGAGTTCTACATCCTCACCGATGTGCCGAAGGTATACATCAATTTCCGCAAGGAGAACGAGCAGGCGCTGGACACCATCACCGTGGCCCAGGCCAAGCAGTACCTGGCCGAGGGTCAGTTTGCCGAAGGCAGCATGGCCCCGAAGGTAAGGGCGGCCATCATGTTTGTCGAGAACGGCGGCCACGAGTGCATCATCACCGAGGCCGGCCAGCTCGACAATCCCTCCTGCGGAACCCGCATCGTGAAATGAAGTCAACTTAAAATTCATAATCAAAAACCAATCAATCATGGCTTACAACCTAAGAAACCGCAATTTCCTGAAGATCCTCGACTTCACGCCGAAGGAGCTCAACTACCTGCTTGACCTGGCCCGCGACCTGAAGCGCGCCAAGTATGCCGGCTGCGAGCAGCCGCGCATGAAGGGCAAGAACATCGCCCTTATCTTCGAGAAGACCTCGACGCGCACGCGTTGCGCCTTCGAGGTGGCCGCCAAGGACCAGGGTGCCCACGTGACCTACCTCGGCCCCACGGGCAGCCAGATCGGCGTCAAGGAGAGCATGAAGGACACCGCCCGCGTGCTCGGCCGCATGTATGACGGCATCGAATACCGTGGCTTCGACCAGGCCACCGTCGAGGAGTTGGCCCAATATGCCGGCGTGCCCGTGTGGAACGGCCTCACCAACGAGAGCCATCCCACCCAGATCCTGGCCGACTTCCTCACCATGCAGGAGCACAGCGACAAGCCGCTGAACCAGGTGACCTTCGCCTACATCGGCGATGCCCGCTTCAACATGGGCAACAGCCTCATGGTGGGTGGCGCCAAGATGGGCATGGATGTCCGCATCGTGGCCCCCAAGAAGCTGCAGCCCAGCAAGGAGCTCGTCAAGGAGTGCCAGAAGATCGCCAAAGAGACCGGCGCCAAGGTGACCGTCACCGACGACGTGAAGGCCGGCGTGAAGGGTTGCGACTTCCTCTACACCGACGTGTGGGTCTCCATGGGCGAGCCCGCCGAGGTGTGGAAAGAGCGCATCAAGATGCTCAAACCCTATCAGGTGAACGCCGCCATGATGAAGGCCACCGGCAACAAGAACTGCAAGTTCATGCACTGCCTCCCCGCCTACCACAACCTGGAGACCCAGGTGGGCCGCGACGTGTTCAAACAGTTCAAGCTGGACGGCATCGAGGTGACCGAGGAGGTCTTCGAGAGCGATGCCAGCATCGTCTTCGACGAGGCCGAGAACCGCATGCACACCATCAAGGCTGTCATGGTGGCCACGTTGGGCGACTAAACGGTTATCGGTTAGAGATTAGAGGTTATAGAAGCTGCCGCACCCCAAAAATGCGTCAGGTTCTCTAACCTCTATTCTTTGACACGCATTCCATGGCTCATAACCTATAATCTCTAAACTCCAAACTATCAAATCTATGTGGTTTACTAACTTGCTTACCGGCGGCGGCGTGGGCACCACGGTGCTCATGCTCTCCGTCTCCATCTTTGCCGGCCTGCTGCTGGGCAAACTCAAAGTCAAGGGCATCTCCCTCGGCATCACCTGGGTGCTCTTCGTGGGCATCCTCATCAGTGCGCTGGGCGTGGCGTGCAACCACGACATGCTGCACATCGTCAAGGAATTGGGGCTCATCCTCTTCGTCACCGCCGTGGGCCTCCAGGTGGGGCCGGGCTTCTTCCGCACCTTCAAGACGGGCGGATTGCCGATGAACCTCATGGCGGTGGTGAACGTGGCGCTGGGCGTGGGCCTCACGGTGTTGATAGCCAAGCTGGCCGGCGAGGAGCTGACCGACATGGCGGGCGTCTACACCGGCGCCATCACCAACACCCCCGGCCTCTCGGCCGCCCAGCAGGCCGTGGGCGACCTCGGCATCGAGGGCGCATCGGGCCGTCTGGCTGCGGGCTACGCCGTGGCCTACCCCCTGGCGGTGGTCGGCATGATCATGTGCTGCATCCTCCTCCGCCCGCTCTGCCGTATCGACATGGCGAAGGAGCCCACCACGGTGGAAGTCCAGGATAATGCCGGCAACCAGAATGTTCCGGAATCGCCCAAGAACCGGAAGCCCGTCCTCCTCATCCCCGTCTTCGTCGTCATCGCCCTCGGCATCCTGCTGGGCTCCATCCCCGTTCCGGTGGGCATGAAGGCCCCGGTGAAGCTGGGGCTGGCTGGCGGCCCCCTGGTGGTGTCCCTCGTGGCCGGATGGCTGGGGGTGAAGAAAGGCTGGTTCTCCACCGACTTCACCGAAGGCCACGGCATCCACATGCTGCGCGAGGTGGGCATCGCCCTCTTTCTGGCGGGCGTGGGCCTCAGTGCCGGCGCCGACTTCGCCACCACTGTCACCGACCACTACATGTGGGTGGTCTACGGTGTCGTCATCACCATGGTGCCGCCGCTGCTGGTGGCCCTCTTCGGCCGCTTGGTGCTGAAACAGAACTACTACACCCTCATGGGCTTCATCGGCGGCAGCCACACCGACCCGCCCACGCTGGCCTTCGCCAACAACGTGGCGCCCGAGGGCTGCAAGCTGCCCAACATGGGCTACGCCACCGTCTACCCCCTCACCATGTTCCTCCGCATCTTCACCGCCCAGCTGCTGGTGCTGATGGCGTGATCACCGAGGTCCGCCGCAGGACGGAGGCACTGCTTTCCCCATAACGAGGCAGTGGGCAAATCGTTGAAAACGAGCCCGCTGCCTTTTCTCGTCCCGTTTGCCTCCCCAATGAGCGGTCCATATCCGTTCATAACGGTTCACAGTCGAAGTAAATACCTACAGGATACCTACCGGATACCTATAGGGTCCCCAGCATCCTCCATCCCCTCGCGCCCAGGGCCGAAATTATTTTTTGCCAATCCACAAAAAGTTCGTACTTTTGCAGCGTCGTTTCCGGACAGTCTGGTCCCTCGAGAGCGAGGGACCAGGCGGGTGGGATGTGGGTGTATGGCCCTGTGCCACAGGAAACGGCACATATAGGAAAGACGTTGTAACGGCGTTTATCTGCGGCATTCTGAATCTCGCAAATTCAACAATCAAGTCGCAAATATGCAATGTTCCTCGTCCGTGAAATGGCATACAGTAGTCTCATTGTGTGTCAGCGGCGTGGGCTTCGGCATTGCTTGTTCTACTTGATTGGGTATGCGAGAGCCTAGAATGCGGGATAAGCAAGGAAAGCGGATTCTGAAGTGCCCCCAAAAAGTTGGACGGATTAATAAAATCAGTTAATTAGTCTGTAGAAATGAGTTCGGTATTGCACCGGGCTCATTTTTAGTTTCAGTTTGATGCGTTTGTTGTTGTAATAGTCGATGTAGTCGGC
>JAGAYN010000053.1 GCA_017940465.1 Bacteroidales bacterium
CCAAAATCTGAATAATCAGAATAATCCGATTACTCCGAATCCGATTACTCCGACTACTCCGATTAATCAGATTACCCCGACAATCCTCTACCCTTCCCTCCAGTTCTCCCGCGGCCCGCTGGCGGCTCCGCGCTCGCTGGAATACAGCCTCGAGGGCGCCCTCTGCACCGTCCGCTGGCAGCGCGGCGGCGGCTCACTGACGGACACAATACACATCTACGCCTACTGCCCCGCCGCCGCCACAGGCCGCCCTGTGGCCAGCGTGGAACGCGCCCTCGGACATGCGCAGTTCCTTCTGCCACAGGAGTTTACTAACCAGGAAATCCATCTCTGGGCCTTCGCCGCCAGCCCCGACGGCACCGCTTCGCGCACCGCCTACGCCCTCCCGTCGGCCCCCGGCCGGCAGGTGGATTCCAGCAGCCGGTCGGCAGCCCGCCCCGTGGCGGCCGGGGGCGAAAGCGCGGACGAGAGGGTGATTTTTTTATGTAATGATACAATAATACTGCCCGACACGCGTTAATAATGTTAATTTATGATAAACGGATGAAGCGTATCGCACTACTCAACCTGCTGGCTCTCATGGCATTGTCCGCCTTCGGGCAGACCAATGTGGAGTTGGTGTGTTCCTTCGCCAACGGCGCGGGCAAGCGGGTGGAACTGAGGGGCTACAGCGACATGCTGACCCAGACCGAGGTGCTGCTCGACAGCGCGGTGGCCGCTGCCGACGGCAGCTTCACCCTGCGCTGCTATGCCAACTATCCGCGCCTGGTGTTCCTCCAGGTGGAGCGCTACAGCCAGTCGTTCTACATCGAGCCAGGCCGCCGCTACCAGGTCTACATGCCCGAGTTCGACTGGTCGCTCGACGAGCGGCAGAACGTCTGCCTCGCCCCGGTGGCGCTGCCGCTGGAGTTCCTGGACCTGCCCGAGGGGGAACTGAACCTCGCCATCATGCGCTTCGAGGCCACGGTGGACAGCTTCGTGACGGCGCACCGCACCCAACTCGACCGCCGCTTCAAGCCCGACCGCCGCTGCATGGACACCCTCGAGGTCCTCGTCGGCGCCCGCCGCGGCGACACGTCGGGCAACTTCCTGGCCCGCTACATGGAGTACCGCCTCGCCGAGATGCGCCTCGCCACCGGATCCACCTCGCGTAAGAAACTGATAGACAAATATATCACCGACAACCCCATCCGCTACCACGACGACGAGTACATGCGCCTCTTCTTCGCTCTGCACGAGCGTTCCATCTCGCGCGGAAGCAAGCGTGTGCCGCAGTGGCGCCTGTCGGAATGGATGCGGCGCGGCGCGCTGGACACCTTCCTCGACTCGCTCGGCCTCGAGCCCCTCCTGCGCAACGAACAGGTGCGCGAACTGGCGGCCCTCCAGGCGCTGAGGGAAGCCTACTATGACAAGGACTACGACCGCATGGAGGTGGCTCGCATGGTGGACCTCCTGGCGCAAAACACCAAGTTTCCCGACCACCGTACCCTCGCCGAAGCCCTGCGCGCCAGCTTCCGCTCGACCGAACGCGAAGCCGTGCTGCCCGATTTCGAGCTGCCCGACGTGGACCGCCGCCGCGTGAGCCTCGCCTCGTTCCGCGGCAAGTGGGTCTACCTGGGCTTCGTGCGCGTGGCCGACCCCCACTCGCTCAAGGAACTGGAGACCATGGCCCACTTCCTCGACACCCTCGCCGGCCAGCACCCCGAGGTGGTCTTTCTCACCGTCTCATGCGACCGCGAATTCCAGAAAATGTACCACTTCCTCAAGAGCAACCGCCGCGGAGCCAAGTGCCGGTGGACCTGGCTGCACTTCGACGGCGACTACCGCCTGCTGGAGCGCTACGGCGTGGCGGGCTACCCCACCTTCGTCCTGCTCGACCCCGAAGGACGCCGCTTCTACGACTACACGCCGGCGCCGGCCTCGGGATTCCTCCTCCGCGGGCCCTGGATGAAAACGAGCGACCCCACGGACTACACCAAACCCCATTTCTCCAATTAGAATAACGCACAAACAACAAGCATAGACATACGCACCATGAAAAAATTGGCGATCCTACTGGCGCTGGCCGGCTGCATGGCCGGGGCGACAGCGCAAAAAGAGACTTCCGGCGAACGCCGCGACGACCGCTACCGGCAGGCCACCGACCTCTACCAGAAACAGAAATACGCCGCCGCACAGCAAATCTACGACCAGATAGTGCAAAGCAACGCCGGACGCGCCGACCTCACCACCGCCGACGCGTGCTACTACGCCGGCGTGTGCTCGGAAAAGCTGGACAACGACGACGCCAGCTACCGCCTGCAGGAATTCCTGCGCCTCTACCCCCAAAGCTCGCGCTGCAACATGGCACGCTTCTACCTGGGCAACTTCCACTACGCCCGCGGCGAGTACGACGAGGCTCTCAACTACTACCGCACCGTCGAACCCAAGGAGGTGGAATACAACCACCGGAGCGAATACAACTTTAAGACCGGCTACTGCTACTTCCAGAAAGGCAACCTCCAGCGCGCCTCCGACTACTTTGCCCAGCAGGTGGGCGGCAAGTCGAAATACGCCTCCTCCAGCCTCTACTACTACGCCCACATCCAGTACATGAACGGCCAGTACGACCTGGCCCTGAAGAACTTCAAGGAACTGGAGCACGACCGCAAATTCGCCAACATAGCCCCCTCCTACATCGCACGCATCTACTACTACCTCGGCCGCGAGGACGACCTGCTCGAGCTCGCCCCCAGCCTCCTGGCCGACAAGGACGCCTTCCGCAAGAACGAGGTGCGCCAGATGGTGGGTGAAATCTACTTCAACCGCGGCGAATACTCCAAGGCCCTGCAGCAGTACCACGAAGTGGACCTCGCCGCCAAGCGCGAACAGACACAGGACTGCTCGCCACAGGACAACAACTACCAGATCGGCTACTGCCACTACCAGCTCGGCAACTACGCCGAAGCCGCTCGCTACCTCGAGCAGAAGACCACCTGCAACGACAGCGTGGCGCAGCACTCGCTCTACCTCCTCGGCGACTGCTACATGCGTCAGGACCGCAAGAAGGAGGCCCGCAGCATGTTCCTCCAGGCCTCCAAGATGAAATTCAGCCCCCGCATCAAGGAAGACGCCCTCTTCAACTATGCCAAACTCAGCTGCGAACTCAACCAGAACGCCTACGGCGAAAGCATCAAATCCTTTGAAAACTACCTCAAACAGTACCCCAACACCAAACACAAGACCGAGGTGCAGGAAATCCTCACCGAACTCTACTGCAACACCAACAACTACCGCGAAGCCATCCGCATGCTGGAACAGATACCCCAGCGCAACACCGCCCTCGAACAGGCCTACCAGCGCGCCCTGCTCAACCACGGCATCGAACTCTGCAACAACGGCAAGCAGCACGAGGGCGAAGCGCTCTACGCCAAGGCCGCCCAGGTCAATGCCGTGCCCCGCATCACGGCCGACGCCAACTACCTGCTCGGCGAATGCCACTACCGCAAAGGCGACTACGACCAGGCCGAAAAGCACCTCAACAAGCTCATCCTCTCCTCCTTCAGCAGGACCTCCCCCTACGCCGACGACGCCCGCTACACCTACGGCTACCTCCTCATGCGCAAGCGCCGCTACGACGAAGCCCAGGAGACCTTCACCGACCTCGCCTCGCGCCTCGCCTCCGCCAAGGGGCAGAAGGCCGTGACCATGCGCAACGACGTATGGAACCGCCTCGGCGACTGCCTCTACGTCCAGAGCCGCTTCCCCGAATCCATCAACATGTACGACAAGGTGATAGCCGCCAACGCCAAGGACGCCGACTACGCCACCTACCAGAAAGCCCTCGCCTATGGCGCACAAGGCAAGAACAACGAGAAACTGACCTACCTCAACTATATCTTCGAGCGCTTCGACAACTCCCCCCTGCGCTCCAAAGCCATGCTCGAGGTGGCCAACACCTACATGATGAGCGACAACAACGAGATGGCCATGACCTACTACAGCAACTTCATCCGCCAGTACCCCAAGAGCGTCTACGTCAAGACCGCCCTCCTCAACCAGGGCCTCATCTACTACAACACCGAGCGTAACGAACAGGCCCTCCAAACCTTCGACCGCCTGCTGACCGAGTACCCGGGCACCGACGAGGCCCGCGACGCCCTCTCGACCGTGAAGAACATCTACATCGCGCAGAACCGCGTGGATGAATACTTCAACTATGTCAAGCGCACCACCAAGGTAACCATATCCGAAGTGGAGCAGGACAGCACCACCTTCCTCGCCGTCGAAGGCCGCTACCAGGAAGCCGACTACGCCAACGCCGCCGCCGGCCTCGAAGGCTACCTCTCGCGCTTCCCCAACGGCCTCTTCGCCCTCAAGGCCCACTACCTGCTGGCCGACAGCTACTTCCGCCAAGGCCAGAACGCCCAGGCACTGCCGCACTACGAGGCTGTGGCCGACGCACCCAAGAGCCAGTACACCGAACGTGCCCTCTACAACGGCGCCAACATAGCCTACAACCTGGGCGACTACCGCAAGGCCACCAACCTCTACAGCCGCCTCGCCACCGGCGCCGAAAGCGACGCCAGCCTCCTCCAGGGCCAGCTGGGAAGCCTCCGCTGCGCCACCGCACTCCGCAACCACCAGGCCATCATGCAGGCCGGTGCCCGCCTCATCGACGAACCCAAGGCCACGCCGGAACTCAAGGAGGAAGCCTACCTCGCCATGGCACGCTCCTGCTTCGACAACCAGCTGCGCGACAGCGCCTACACCCTCTACGGCAACCTCACCCGCTCGCCCAACGGCGAATACAACGGCGAGGCCCGTTGCCGCCAGGCCGAGATCACCATGCTCAAGCAGCAGTACGATGCCGCCGAGAAGATGATAGAGAAGATAGTGACCGATGCCACCAGCGACTACTGGCTGGCCTACTCCTTCATCCTCTGGGCCGACATCTACTACGCCCGCGGCAACAACCTCCAGGCCAAGCAGACCCTCCAGAGCATCATCGACAATTACGACGGCCAGGACCTCGTCGCCGTGGCCCGTCAGAAGTACGACGCCATCGAGGCCGCCGAGCAGCCCAGACAGCCGGTGGAACCTGAAGCCATCACCATTGAACTGTAATTCAAAAGTAACCCAATAGAACCCACAGAGATGAAACGTATCCACCTATATATCGCCGCCTCCCTCCTGCTTCTCCCCGCCGCAGCCATGGCGCAGGAGGACAATGCCTACAACGAGAGTGTGCTGGTCAGAGGCTCCTACAGACCGGTCATCATGCAGTCGGAGAAACTCAACTTCCCCGCCCGCATCACCGACACCATCACGCCGATGGAGCATGTCTTCAACTACAACATCACCCCCCCCTCGCGCCTCAAGTCGCTCTACGAACCGGCACGTATCAAGGCCGCCCGCATCATCGGCGAGCCCGCCACCAAACTGTACAACAACTACTTCCGCCTCGGCATAGGCAACTATTGGACCCCGCTGGCAGACCTCTACTGGTCCTCCACCCGCGACCGTCTGAAGACCTACGGCATACGGATGAACCACCTCTCCTCGTGGGGCAGCATCACCGACTACGGACGCATCAACAACGGTGTGACAGGCATCACCCTCTTCGGCAAGTATATCGTCAAGGAAAAACTGCAACTGTTCACTGACCTCAACTATGAGCATGACCACAACCTCTACTACGGCTTCACCGACAGCACGCTGTATGACGCCATGGGGTTGATACGCGACGACATCAGCCGCAGCGAATACCGCGCCAAATACAACGTTGCCACCTGGAATATCGGTATACGCAACATGCAGCTGGATGTCAATAAACTGGGCTACAGTGCCAACCTGCGCCTGAGCGACCTCTGGGCCTCATGGCACCAGAATGAGTTCAACCTCAACTTCAGCGGCGATATCCACTATGGATTCAAGGTCCTGCGCCAGTATAAAGGTGTGGCCTTCCTGCGGGCCGAATGGGACGGCTACAGCCACCGCTTCCGCCCCGAGGGCGAGATGCCCCTGGGTTTCCGGATCCCTGGCTTGACGCCACCCTACACGCTGCACGACACCGTGACCGGCACCCGCAACATCGTCAAGGTGAACCCCTACGTAGACTTTATTTTCAACGACCTGCAGTTCCACTCCGGTATGACCCTTGCCTGGGACGCCTTCACCGAGGGCCTCTCCACCACCTTCCGTTTCTTCCCCGACATCGTGGTGAGCAAGAAGCTGATGAAGGAGGCCGTGGCTGTGAGCGTGGGCTTCACCGGCGGGCTGGATGCCAACAACTGGAACACGCTCCGCATGGTCAATCCCTACATCGCCCCCAATGCCGAACAGCGCACCACCCGCCACTACGACCTCTCCGGCCACGTCCGCTGGAGCATCAGCAAGAAACTCGAAGCCAATCTGGAAGCGATATACTCGTGGCTGCGCGACGACCTGACCTTTGCTCTGGATACCCATTACATGTTAGGTAATGTATACAACCCCCTGTATGTGGACAACAACCGCTTCTCCCTCGGGGGCGACATCGCCTTTGTCAATGACGAAATGCTGACCCTGCGCGGCGGTGGCCACATCTACCGCTACGGCAATGTAGACACCCCCGACGAGGTCATGCCCTACCGCCCCAAGTGGGATGCCCTGCTGGCGGTCGATTTGAACTACCACGACAAGTGGCTCTTCCACCTCGAGGGACGCCTGCTGGGCAAGATGCAGGGCGACCTCGGCACGGAGCTGCCCATGCGCTACGGCGTGAATGCCGAGGTGGAATACCGCCACACACGCGCGGTATCCTTCTTCCTCAAGATGGACAACCTGGCCTTCCAGCGCTACTACTATTGGGCCAACTACCCCTCCCGGAAGGCGCTCTTCATCCTCGGCCTCACCTATACCATGCCCACCCGATGACCTATCAGGAAACCCTGGACTATATGTACGCCCAGCTGCCGATGTACCACCGCATCGGCGCCGCGGCCTACAAGGCCGACCTGCAGCCCACCCTGGACATGATGCAGGCCCTCGGCCACCCGGAACGCACCTTCTGCAGCATCCACGTGTCCGGAACCAACGGCAAAGGCTCGGTGAGCCACTTTCTGGCATCCATCCTCCAGGAGGCAGGCTACAAGGTGGGCCTCTACACCTCGCCCCACCTCGTCGACTTCCGCGAGCGCATTCGCATCGACGGCCAGATGATACCCCAAGGCGAGGTGGTGGACTTCATGGAAAAGCACCGCGCGATGATGGAACGTATCGGCCTCTCGTTCTTCGAGATGACCGTGGGCCTCGCCTTCGACTACTTCTCGCGCCAGCAGGTGGACATCGCCGTAATCGAGGTGGGGATGGGAGGCCGCCTCGACTCCACCAACGTCATTACCCCCCTGCTCTCCGTCATCACCAACATCGGCTTCGACCACACTCAGTTCCTGGGCGACACGCTGGACAAGATAGCCCTCGAGAAGGCCGGTATCATCAAGCCCGGCATCCCGGTGGTGATAGGGGAGAGCCATGCCGCCACGCGCCCCGTATTCCAACGCGTAGCCGAAGAGAGGCAGGCCCCCATCACCTTTGCCGACGAGCACTATCGCATTGACAATGTGGAGGATTACACCACCGAACTCACCGGCGCCTACCAGCGCCGCAACCTCGCCACCGTCCTGCAAGCCGTCGATATACTGGGAAAACATTCAAAATTCAAAATCCAACATTCAGCATTGCAGCGCGGACTGGCCCGCGTAGTCACCAACACCCACCTGCGCGGCCGCTGGGAGAAGATAGGCGACCGCCCCCTCACCATCTGCGAGACGGCCCACAACGCCGACGGCATCGAGGCCATGATGCAGAGCCTCGCCAAGGTGGATTTCAGGCAACTCCACATCATCTACGGCTGCGTGAACGACAAGGATTTCCGTAAAATCCTCGCCCTTCTTGATTCAAAAATCAAGATTCAGAATTCAAAATCAATCTGGCGCTTCAGCCAACCCTCCGTACCCCGCAGGCTGCCTGTGGCCGAACTGCAGGCGGCCGCCAGGGAGATGGGCATCGAAGGCGAGGCGTTCCCCAGTGTGAGGGAGGCCATCGCCGACGCACGCGCCGCGGCCCACCCCGACGACCTGGTGCTGGTCACCGGCAGCATCTTCCTCATCGCCGACGCCCTCGCCTGACAAACACCCCCTAATGTATCCCTGCATTTTTTGAATTTTTAAGTTAAATCTTAACCAAATTTAATAGAAATCCCCCCAACCCGCCAGGGACCCTATAGGTATTTGGTAGGTATCCTGTAGGTATTTACTTCGATTGTGAACCCTTTTGAACGGATATGACCCAGTGGCCGGCGTCACCTCCCAACACCGACCGGCCTCACCCCCAGCCCGCAGGGCGACACCTTGAATAGCCGTGGGCGCAAGCCCACGGACACGTTGCAAAAAAGACATTGAGCCCGTCAGGGTGGCACAAAACAATCCCCCTCTCTTGAAAGGAGAGAGGGGCCGGGGGTGAGGCCGGTTGGATGTAAGTGTCTGGCAGGAGCCTCCTCGGATACCCCCCAGATACCCTCCGCTGCCCCCTCCGCCTCGGTGCGCGTTGCGCTCCAAAGAGGGGAGGGGCACGCTTTTTTGGCCGTTTGGGAAAAAGTTCGTACTTTTGCATGGAAAAGATGGCACGCTGCCCAATGGCAGATGACTGATAGACAGGATACTACAATGCTGATATACCGATGCTGACCAAGACAATCACCCTCGCCCTGGTGGCGGCGCTGCTTGCCGGCGCGTTGCTTGCGCTGTGCAGGCGGGGCTCCTTGCGCGCCTACCCGGGGCTGCGCCGCTTCTCGCTCCTGGCCTTCGCTGTCCCCACGCTTGCGCTGGGGCTGTACTACCTGGCCAGCGACCCGTTCAAGGTAGTGTGGCCGCATGAGGCGTACTATCCTGAATGGGGTTGGGGAGGGGTAACTTTGAACCACGACCATGTGTCGTCCAGACTTTTCAGGCAGAATAACGGCCGTCGCCACTACGATGCCTTCATCTTCGGAAACAGCAGGAGCCGCGCCTTCCGGACGGAGGCGTGGCGGAGGCATATAGGCGACGCTGCTGAGTGTTTCCACTTCGATGCCCACGGCGAATCGCTCTACGGCCTCCACAAGAAGGTGCTCTACGCGGCCACCCATTCGGACATGCACCATGCGCTGTTGGTTCTGGACCACAGCCTGTTGGAAGGCTGCAAAGCCCGGACGGACAATCACCTCTTCTTCGTCAGCCCCGTGACCGACGGCCACGCGCTGCTCTTCCACTTCCGCAATGCAGTCGACTTCTGCGACCCGCAGTTCCTAGTGGAATACACGGCCTGGTGGCTCACGGGATACCACAGCTGGATGAAGAACATCGCCCCGCCGATAGATCAGCACTATGTGGACTCCACCAACGAATTTTCGCATCCGATAGACAATGGACAGATGACGGAGGCGGAATTCTACGATGCGGAACGGATGCAGCTCTTCTACGACCGGCCTGCCACAGAGCGGACCTCCGAGCCCGTCATCGGCGAGTGCCAGCGGAGGCTGCTGGGCGAGGTGGCACAGACGCTGAAGGCGGAGGGCTGCAACATAAAAGTAATCGTCAATCCGCTGTACGACCAGGTGCGGCTGCACCCGGACGATATGGAAGCGCTCCGCCAGCTGTTCGGCGACTGTGTCTACGACTATTCCGGCATCAACGCCCTCACCTCCGATGTACACAACTACTATGAAACCTCGCACTACCGCCCCCATGTGGCGGAGCGGATACTGGAAGAGGTGTACAAGGATTGAAACAAAATCAATGCGGAAACTGTAAAACGGCCCCCATCGGGCCGTTTTTAATTGTCTGGTTTCCAGTGTCTACTATGCTATAGGTTTTGCCCCTCTTTCTATCATGTAAGTGCCTGGCAGGAGCGTCCTCGGATACCCCTTGCTGCCCCCTCCTTGCCCCGGGGCGGCCGCAGGCGACTGCGGGGACACAATAAATGGGGTGGGGGAGGCGTTAGGGAGGAAAAAAAGCATGATGGAAATCGAGATACACGACTGCGCCGAACTGATGGACGCGGTGGAGCGGCTGGGGATGCTGCCGCTGCTGGCGGGGACGGTGCCGGGCTTCTCGGCCGACGAGCTGGTGGTGCCGGAGTGCCGCTATGTGGTGCGCGACGACGGCGGCTGGGACTGGCCCCTGTGGTTCTGGAAAGGGCCCGCGGTGACCGAGGGACACTTTGCCTATGGCAAGTTCTTCGACGGCAAGGCCGGTTTTGTGAGCATGGAATGGTGGCCGGACCTCTGCAACTGGCGCCGCCACCGGCATCCGGCGCCCGACGAGGAGTGCGTCGAGGGCATCATCCTGTCCGTCCTGCAGACCAACGGGAGTATGATTACCAGAGAGTTGCGCTCCGCCTGCGGATTCGACGGGGCCAGGATGCGGAGCAGGTTCGACGCCTATGTGTCGCGCCTGCAGGCTGCCTGCCGTGTGGTGACCGAGGACTTCGTCTACCCCACCGACAAGCACGGCAACCGCTACGGCTGGGGCTGGGCGCTGCTGAACACGCCGGAGCAGCTCTTCGGGCGCGAGGCATGCCGCTGCCCCCGCACTCCCGAGGAGAGCGGTACGCGCCTGCGGGAGCACCTGGAAAAGCTGCTTCCCCACGCCACGGAGAAGCAGCTTGCAAGGCTGTTGGGATAGCGGCTATTTGAAGGCGTTCTCGCTCAGGCCGTGGCCGGAGAGGGCGAGGTCGGCCATGTAGCCCGGCACGTCGCGTCCCAGGTATTTGTCCACATAGAGTTTGGCCAGGTATTGCCCCAGCATGAAGCCGTGGCCGCGGAGGCCGGTGAGGAGGCCGGCGTCGGGGTCGACGATGTAGCGCGGCTCGGTGTAGCGTCCCGCCCAGCAGGCCAGGAAACTCACCTCCTTCAGGCCCGGTATCCATTCAGAAAACACCTCGGAGACAATCTCCAGGAACTCGCGGCTGTTGTAGTTGATGTTCTGCCGCGTCTCGTAGGCGTCGGTGTCGGGGCTGGCGCAGCCAATGATCTGGCCCGTGTGGGCGAACTGCTGCCCGTAGACGGCGCTGAAGCCGCGGTAGTGCCGGCGGTCGATCACCATGTCGAGTGCGCCGCCGTCCACACCCATCAGCGGAAGGCGCCGCGTGATGAAGGCTTGGTGCTTGACGGGGTAGAGGCCGGTGTCGATGCCGAGCATGTCGGTGAATTTCTCGGCTCCCCATCCCATGCTGTTCACGAAGTGCTCGCAGTCGTATTCCACGTAGCGACCCTCGTGGGTGCGCACCAGCGCGAGGGTGCGGCTGCCGTGGCGCTGCACGTGAAGCAGCTCGCAGTCCTCGTAGAGGCGTCCGCCGTGGCCGGTGCCCAGGGCTCGGAGGTAGTCGACGACGCGTCCGGGCGTGGCCTGCCAGCAGTCGCGTGTCATGAGGGCATGGCTGTAGGTGCCCTTGCTGTCGTCCCACAGGGGCGATATCTCCTTCGTAAAGTCCTTGCGCTCCACCATGTAGGCATCGCTCCAGGCGCGGCTGGCGTCGAGGGCGCGGTAGGTGGCGTCGTCGTGCACCAGGTTCACGTAGCGCGTGGGCTTGTAGTTGATGTTGTATTCCGATTGAATCTGTTTGAAGAGCTCGTGGTTGTGCTGCGCGATGTCGGCGATGTCGGGGTTGGAAAATGCCGGGCGTCCGCCGCCGATGTTGCGCCACGAGGCGCCGTGGCTCCAGTTCACCATGACGGGCGCGAAGCCAGCCTCGCCGAAGTAGCGGAAGAGGGCGCTGCCCGCGATGCCGCCGCCGGCGATGAGTACGCGCACCTGCTCGCGCCTCACCTCGTTGCCTTTCGGGAACACGAACACCTCCTTGCGCCCCTCGCTGTAGATGTCGCCCAGGGTTACCTGGTTGCTCAGCGGGGCGCGCGGAGTGGCGTCGCCGGTGAGCTCGATGCCGTGCGCCCGCAGCAGCTGGCGTGCCCGCGCGATGCACCGTTTGCCGCGGCAGGGACCCATGCCCATGCGCGTGATGTGCTTCAGCTCGTCGACGGAAATGTATTCGCGTCCGCCCACTGCCTCCAGCAACTGATGGTCGGTGATGTCCTCGCAATGGCAGATGTAGGTGGGGGCGGGTTGCTGGATGCCGGCCTGGGCACTCTGAAGGGGCTGGGGGTAGCGCTCTTTGGCGATGAAGCCTTTCACGTCGGTGAGCCGCACCTCGCTGCCGGAGGCATTGAGGGAGAGGCACTTCACACGCGCCACGTGGGTCTTGTTCTCCTTGCGGAGCACCTTCTCCAGCAGTCCCTCGCCGATAGCACGGCCGTCGTTGTCCACCAGCCACACCTCGGCACCCTCCGCCACCTCGTATTCGATAGGCAGGAAGCACCAGTCTTTCTGCACGTTGTAGCCGAAAATGGCCAGGCCGGGGCAGTGGTTCACGCATTCCATGCAGCCCACGCAGCGGTCGTAGTCCACCGTGGGGGTGCTGCCGGTGGTGGGCTTGGCGATGGCTCCTTGCGGGCAGTTGAAGGTGCAGGGGTTGCAGGCAAAGCCGTAGAGGCAGTCCAGCTGCACAAAGGGTTTCGCCCTCATGCGCTCCTCGCCGGGCAGGTCGGGCCGCTCCTTGAGGCGCACGGGGTGCTGCTGCGAGTCGATATACTGGCGCGAGATGTCGAGATATTCGTCATAGTTCACCCGCAGGCCCATCTCTTGCGCAATCTCGTAGGCCACCTGGCGTCCGCGCAGCACGGCGCTCGTGCCCTCGCCGATGCGCACTGCGTCGCCGGCCCCGTAGACGTGGCTCCCGAACAGTTCCTTGCCCTTGGTGAGCAGTTGGTTGTCGGGCACCAGGCCGGTGCATATATTGATAATGTCGATGCCGTCGATCACCTGCTCGGTGCCCGGCACGGGCTTGAAGTTCTCGCAGCGGGCGATGACGGCGCCGGTGATGCCGGTGTGCGCCTCGTTGGGTATGGCGCGGAGCAGGATGTAGCCCGTCATGATGGGTATGCCGAGGCGGCGCACCCGGTTGGCCTGCACAGGGAAGCCACCCTCGCGCGGCTGGGCCTCTATGATGGCGCGTATCTCCGCCCCGGCCTGCATGCCTTGGTAAGAGGTGAGGTAGCCGATATTGCCGGCCCCTACGGTCAGCACTCGCTTGCCGAGCAGCGTATGCTCCTGGTTCATCATCTTCTGGAACACCGCTGCGGTGTAGACGCCCGGCACGTCGTCGTTCTCAAACGGCGGCATGAAAGGCACGGCGCCGGTGGCCACCACGAGGTGGTCGGCATCGATATAGGCCATCTCTTCCGTGTCCATGTTCTTCACCGCCAGCCGCTTGCCCTCCAGGATGTCCCACACGGTGTGGCTGAGCAGGATGCTGTCGTGGTCGTCGCCGGCCAGGGTGCTGGCGATGTCGAAACCGCGCATGCCGCCATATTTCTGCTCCTTCTCGAAGAAGAAGAACTGGTGTGTCTGCATGTTGAACTGGCCGCCGATGCTGGCGTTGGCGTCCACCACGAGGCAATCTATGCCGAATGCCTTCAGCTGCTCGCGGCAGGCCAGTCCCGCCGGCCCCGCGCCCACGATGGCCACCTGCGTCTTGTACACCTTTAGGTCGCCGCCCTCGTGCTTGGTGGAGAGGATGTCAAGATGGGATTGGCTGTCGATACGCCGCACCTCTTTCACCCCGTCGACGGGTGTGATGCAGATGCGGCGCACCTTGCCGTCCACCAGCATCTCGCAGGCTCCGCATTTGCCGATGCCACACTCCAGGGAGCGGTTGCGGCCGTTCAGACTGTGGCTATGTACTGGAAAACCAGCCTCGTGCAGTGCCTTGGCCACGGTGTAGCCCTGCTGTGCAGACACCGTCTGCCCCTCGAAAAGAAATTCTGTCCAATCGCTCTGCGGAATGTCCAGAATGGGGTGTTTCTCAATCTTATACATCTTCGTAAGTGTTTGTGGATTATCGCTTTACTGCTTCGTGCAACAATGTTGCCACACCACAAAGATATATAAAGCCCACTACATTTGCAAATTTTTTTGAAAAAAAACAGGCAAAGAAGGCTCTTCCTGCGCCGGTATCAGCGATTAGCGGCCCAGGCGCAGTTCCGCGATGCGTCCACGTGTGGAGCGCGTGATGAACAGATAGGTGCCGTCGGCCTGGCGGCGGAGGGGGGTGCAGATGAGGTTGGTGCCGTCGGTCTTGAGCTTGTTTTTGGTCACCTGGCCGTCCGCGCTGAAGCGGTAGGCCGATATGGCGCCGTGCACCTTGAGCAGGGTCCGCCGCGCGGCGTTGTCCGGGTCGTAGGTGTCGGGGTCGGACGCAGATTCGTTGGTGAGCACGATAATGTCGTCCCCGCTGCTTACCATGTCGGTCTCGGTATTCTCGCCGAAGTCGGCATTGGTGCCGTTGTCGTGCATGATGGGGCGCACCCAGGCGATGCGTCCGGTGGAGTCGATGTTGAAGAGCATCATCCCTTTGTAGTAGTAGACGTTGGAACTGTTGGCGGTCTTGGTGTTCATCACCTTCTCACGCCATGCGCGTCCCAGCAGCACAGCACCGCCGCCAGGGGTGGCGAGCTTGGCGCGGGCCTGCAGGAAGTTGACCTCGGGCGAGGCAATCTCGGACACCAGCGAGGCGTTGTAGAAGACGCGGGTGTCGGCCTTGGAGAAGGCGTGGCGGTCGGTGCCCGCCATGACGCCACCGGCCACATCGAAGAGGTAGGATGCGATGCCGGTGTAGACGTTGCCGATGGTAATCACGGAGCCCGCCGTGAAACTGCCGGCCCAGCCGGTGCCGCGTTTGGTCTCCAGGGCGGTGGCCAGCACACGGTCGCCGAAGACGCCCAGCAGCGTCACCTCGCCGAGTCTGCTCACCGAAGGGTAGCTGCCACTTTGGGTGCCGGAGGCCGTCGTGATGGAGAATTCCACCAGGGCCCCTTCGCCCTTGCTCTCGCCATTGAAGGCTCCGGCAGTGGCCAGGCGGCCGTCGTCGGTGGCCAGCACCTGCGAGAGGGCCGTCAGCGGAAGCGGACGCGACCACTGGAGGCGCATGCCACGGTCGTAGAGCATGGCCTGCAGGTCGGCACGGTCGGCCTTCTCGTCTACGAAGGCGTAGACATAGCCGAAGTAATCGCCCGAAAGCGAGAGGCTGCTCCAGTGGAGGAAATACTGCTTTTTGCTCGTCTCCGCATCGACAAGCATACTGTCGGCCACGATGCTGAACGAGGGGAGGTCCACCGCCACGTGGCGCATGGAGTAGTGCCGCTTCTCGTCGTTGCAGAGAAGGATGTGCATGGTGCTGCCGTCGCGCTGCACATGGTAGATGCTGCTTCCCTTGGCGCCGGGCACCTCAATGCGGCGTATCTCCGCGTAGTCCCTGTCTACCTCGCGCACCAGCACGCCCTTTAACTTGCTGAATGCGTTGACGTCAGGCTCCACTGAGTAGAAACGCCCTTCGGCGTCGGCCTTGTCCACCAGAATCATGGTGGGCTGGTAGCCTTTGTTGTTGGCCTTGTTGGCGACGGAAAGGGTGATGTCCTGCGCGGTGGCCCAGGCGGCCAGGCTGAGCAGGAGCAGCGAAAGCATTGGTTTCCTCATACGATAGCTGTTTGTATCATTCTCAATAAAAGGACAGGGAGCGGCCATGACGATGACCACTCCCTTGTGTTTGATTGTGTTTAGCAGAGCTCGTGAATCACGAGGCCGGAGCGCAACTTGGGCTCGAACCAGGTGGTCTTCGGAGGCATGATGTTGCCGGTGTCGGCAATGTCGATGATCTGCTTCATGCTGACGGGATATAGGGCAAAGGCGACCTTCATCTCGCCGCTGTCGACGCGACGCTTCAGCTCGCCGAGGCCACGGATGCCGCCCACGAAGTCGATGCGCTTGTCGGTGCGGAGATCCTTGATGCCGAGTACTTTGTCCAGTACGAGGTTGGAGAGGATGGTGACGTCGAGCACGCCGATGGGGTCGTTGTCGTTGTAGGTGCCGGGCTTGGCGGTGAGGCTGTACCACACGCCTTCGAAATACATGGCGAAGTTGTGCAGGCGGGCGGGCTTGTACTCCTGGCTGCACTCGCAGTGGCAGGGCAGCTCGCACTCGCACTTGCCGCCGTTGCGGACGCAGTCGCACATGCACTCGATGTCGAAGTTTTCGGCAATCTTGGCGAAGAACTCCTTGCCGGAGAGGCCGTTGAGGTCCTTGACGACGCGGTTGTAGTCGATGACGTTCAGTTGGTTGTCCGGGAAGATGACGGTCATGAAGTAGTTGTACTCCTCCTTGCCGGTGTGGGCGGGGTTCTGCTCCTTCTTCTCCTGTCCCACGAGGGCGGCGGCGGCGCTGCGGTGGTGACCGTCGGCGATGTACATGGCGGGCACCTGCTTGTCGAAGAGCTCGACCAACTCGTCGATGAGTTTGCGGTCGTCAATGACCCAGAAGCGGTGGCCGAAGCCGTCTTCCTTGGCGACGAAGTCGTAGATGGGCTTCTGCGCGGTGACGGAGGCCACAATCTCGTCGATGCGCTTCACGGCGGGGTAGGCAAAGAAGACGGGCTCGACGTTGGCGTTGGTGATGCGGACGTGCTTCATGCGGTCCTCTTCCTTGTCCTTGCGGGTGAGCTCGTGTTTCTTGATAATCTTGTTGACGTAGTCCTCGCTGTAGGCGCAGGCGACGATGCCGTACTGCCACTTGGCGTCGGCGGCGGTGGGGTTCATGCTCTGGGCATAGATGTAGAGCTTCTCCTCCTCGTCCTTGACCAGCCAGCCGAGGTCTTTGAACATGTTGTAGTTCTTCACCACCTGGAGGTAGACTTCGGGCGAGTGCTCGTCGGTGCCCTTGGGCAGGTCGATTTCAGCCTTGGTGACGTGCAGCAGGCTGTAGGGGTTGCCCTCGCACTCCACGCGAGCCTCCTCGCTGTTCAGTACGTCGTAGGGACGCGAAGCCAGTTTCTCGACGATGTCGACAGGCGGGCGAAAGCCCTTGAAAGGTTTGATTATGCTCATAATGTTTGTCTGTTTTATTTGTTGTTTTGTAAATAATCTTGTGGTGTAAAAACAGGAATACGAACTTCGGAAAAGTCGGCAGTGTTTCTCGTGACAATTACTTCCGCACCATAGGCAAGAGCGGAATAATATTGAATGGCATCCTCCAAGTCACAGAAGTCGCTTTGCAGTATGCGGTCGATGACAGACCCATTGATGGTAGTGATTGTGCAGATTGACTTCACAATGGAGAGTTTCGACACTATCTCTTTGCGCGTGTATTTGAAACGTTGCATCAGATAAATGGCCGTGGAAAAAGACAGCGAACAGCAGAGTAGTTCTATCTCCCTGCGGTCAGCCATACTGAAGAGTATAGCTGCATCTTTTGCCCATGGGTCGCGCTCAAGCAGCAAGTCAAGCAATACGTTGGTGTCGACAAATACCTTCTTCATAGATACTTCTCTTGGAGATACTCCGCACGTGCAGCATTCAGCTGTTCATCCGTAACATTAACGGAATGGCCAGTAAATAGACTTGCCACCAAAGGGGTTATCGGCATATCCTCCTCGTCTTTCTTTTTGCGCAGCGACCGCACATAATCGGCCACAACCTGTAGCATATCCATTGAAAAATTGCTAAGGTCATTGTTGATTGCTGCCCTGATATCCACTGCTGTCATGACACGAATACTGTTTAAAACCGACTGCAAAGATACGCACTTTTTCTCACATGGGGAAATCTTTTTTTGCCGTATGGGAAAAAGTGTGTGATTTTGCAGCCGAAAAAACAACAGAATGTTCAACAATTAAAAAAACACATCATGAAGACCACAACAAAATACAACCTGAAAAAAATATCATTAATTCCAGTATTGGGGGGTATGTTATTCGCGGCATGTGAAAAAGACCCAGCCGAAAAACCACAACCATCAACCCCAAAGGTTACAATCTTCACAAATTTATAAATAATATACTGTGCCTTTACATGGCATTCTGACGTAAAGGCACGTCAGCTATGAATAAAGGCACATAAAGAAAGAGGCCTGCAACATGCAGGCCTCTTTCTTTTATAGTAGCACAAATGTTACCCCTCGTAGAAGGGCATCTTGACGGTGACGGCCTTGAGGAGCTTTTCGCGAATCTTGATGTAGATTTCGGTGCCGGTCTTGGCGTATTCGGCCTTGATGAGGGCGGTGCCGATGTTCTTGCCGGTGCTGGGGCTGGGGGAGCCGCTGCGCACCTCGCCGATACAGTTGCCCTGGGCGTCGCAGACCTCGTAGCCGTTGCGGGCGATGCCGCGGTCCACCATCTCGAAGCCGGCCACCTTGCGCTTGAAGCCGGCGGCTTTCTGGGCGAGGAGGAGCTCCTTGTTGATGAAGCTGTTGTTCTCGGCCTTGAGTTTGACGATGAAGGCGAGGGGTGCCTCGAGGGGGGAGACGGTGTCGTCCATCTCGTGGCCGTAGAGGGCGAAGCCTTTCTCGAGGCGCAGGGTGTCGCGGCAGCCGAGGCCGGCGGGCATGATGCCGAACTCCTTGCCGGCCTCGAAGACGGCGTTCCACACCTCGATGGCCTTGGCCTTGGGGATGTATATCTCGCAGCCGCCGGCGCCGGTGTAGCCGGTGGTGGAGAGGATGATGTCGGGGATGCCGGCGAAGGTGAGGATCTTGAAGGTGTAGTACTCCATGTCGACGATGTTCTCGTCGGTGAGTTTCTGCATGGCCTTCAGCGCGTTGGGGCCCTGCACGGCGAGCTGTGCCCACTGCTCGCTCTCGTTGACGAAGTCGCGGCCGAGCTCCATGCCCATCTTGTCGGCAATCTGGCTCATCCAGGCCCAGTCCTTGTCGATGTTGGCGGCGTTGGGGACCATGAAGTACTCGTCGTCGTGGACGCGATAGACGAGCATATCGTCCACCACGCCGCCCTGGCCGTTGGGCAGACAGGTGTACTGCACCTTGCCGTCGAAGAGGTCCTCGACGTTGTTGGTGGTGACGTACTGCATGAAGTGCTTGGCGATGGGGCCTTTGGCGCGGAATTCGCCCATGTGGCTCACGTCGAAGACGCCGACGTTGTTGCGGACGTTGTTGTGCTCCTCGACGAGGCCGGTGTACTGAATAGGCATGTTGTAGCCCGCAAACTCGGCCATCTTGGCGCCGAGTTTGATGTGAAGGTCGGTATACGGTGTGGTTTTCATTGTAATGTTTTTTATTATTATATGTCGCTTTAACGCAGAGAGCGGTGCTATATTGTGTGCCGTCGAAAAAAGATTTTTAAAGTTTTTTCCAACCCCACAACTCCCTGTTCCCCAGTACCATCCAAGTTTTAGGTTTTGCCCCTCTTCGTATCCTGTTGGTGATTGCATGCAATATAATCGGCATCCCAGCGTTATGCTGTTACATTTATGGCAATAATCGAACAGGGTATCCTTGGCGGCTTCAGCGGCCGCGTAGGCACCGTGGTGGGCTATCACCGGCACGGGGCCTGGTTTGTCCGTGCCTACCAGCCGCACATCAACGACCGCAAATCAGCGGCCCAGCTGGAGCAGCGCTCCCGCTTCAAGGCGATGATCCAGTTCGCCTCGCCAGCCACGCCCCTGCTCCGCATCGGCCTCCGCCAGTTGGCTGACCGCGAGGGGATTACCGAAGGAAACGCCTTCCTCAAAATCAACAAAGACTGCTTCCAAAATCTGAATAATCAGAATAATCCGATTACTCCGAATCCGATTATTCCGATTAATCAGATTAATCAGATTACCCCGACAATCCTCTACGCCTCCCTCCAGTTCTCCCGTGGCCCGCTGGCGGCTCCGCGCTCGCTGGAATACAGCCTCGAGGGCGCCCTCTGCACCGTCCGCTGGCAGCGTGGCGGCGGCTCCCTGACGGACACCATACACATCTACGCCTACTGCCCCGCCGCCGCCACAGGCCGC
>JAGAYN010000054.1 GCA_017940465.1 Bacteroidales bacterium
CCGCTCCTGAAGGGAGCGGCGCCGGGACGATGGGTCATAAGCGTTCATATCGGTTCTCAGTCGAAGTAAATACTTAGGGGATACCTACCGGATACCTATAGGGTGGCTGGAGGGTACTTGGCGGGTGGCGGGAGGAGGTTGGCAGGTGCTGTGGGGGGCTGGTGCCGGGATGCCAAAAGGAAGAAGGGCGCCTGTCCAGGCGCCCTTCGGGTTGCGTCAGAGGCGGCTTTCGACCACCTGCCAGTCGACCACCTGCCACAGGGCGGCGAGGTAGTCGGCGCGGCGGTTCTGGTAGTCGAGGTAGTAGGCATGTTCCCAGACGTCGAAGGTGAGCAGTGGCCGCAGGCCGTCGGTGACGGGGTTCTCGGCGTTGCGCTGCTGGGTGACGACGAGTTTGCCGTCGCTGTCCATGCTGAGCCATACCCAGCCGCTTCCGAAGAGGGTGGCGCCCTTTTGTACGAATTCATTCTTGAAGGCTTCGACGGATCCGAAGTCGCGCCCCAGCAGGCTTTCCAGGTGGCTTCCCATGGGTCGGGGCGAGGGGGAGAGCTGCTCGAAGTAGAGGGTGTGGTTGAGCACTTGTCCGGCGTTGTTGAAGATGCCTCCCTGCGCCTTGCGAACCACTTCCTGCAGGCTGATGCCTTCGAGGCCGCTGCCGGGGAGTGCCTTGTTGAGGTTGTCCACGTAGGCTTTCAGGTGCTTGCCGTGGTGGAAGGAGAGTGTGTCGCGGCTGACGGCCGTGCCGAGGTTTTCGTAGGGCAGCGCCATCATGGCGAACTGTCCGTTTACGGGCATGATGTCTTTCATAATCGTGTGTCTGTTTATGTTACTATAACGGCTGCAAAGGTACGAACAATTCCGCATGTGGCCAAATTTATTTTCGCGCACGGCGGGAGGGGGCGCGCGTCGCGTCGGCACGGGGAGGGTAGGGGTTCCGGGAGGGCCGGGGTGGGCGGTGGGTGGCGAAAAATAATTTTGCCGTCTCGCGAATTGTGAGTATCTTTGCAGTCTCATTTTTAAAGGAGCGATCATGTTAGTGAAGACTTTTGGAAGCGCGATCATCGGGGTGGAGGCGGTGACGGTGACTGTGGAGGTGACCGTCGCCAGCGGGGCGTCATTCTCCATAGTGGGGCTGCCTGACAGTGCGGTGCGCGAGAGTGCGCAGCGTATTTCCTCGGCCTTTATGGAGTCGGGCTTCAGTGTGATCAACCAGAGTGTGGTGGTCAATATGGCGCCAGCCGACTTGAAGAAGGAGGGCACGGCCTACGACCTCACCATAGCCCTCGGCATTCTCGGCGCGATGGGTATGGCGCGGGCCGACGATTTCGAGCGGTATGTCATCATGGGCGAGCTGGGGCTGGACGGGACGCTGCGTCCCATCAAGGGGGTGCTGCCTATCGCCATAGAGGCGCGCAGGCGTGGGTGCAAGGGCATCGTCGTGCCTGTCGCCAACGCACGCGAGGCGGCCATTGTGAACAACCTGGAGGTGTACGGCGCCGAGAGCCTGCGGCAGGTGGCGGGATTCTTCAACGGTACGGACACCATAGCGCAGACCGTCGTGGACACCCGCGCCGAGTTCGCCCGATCGCTGAGCCACTATGAGTATGATTTCGCCGACGTCAAAGGGCAGGAGACTGTGAAGCGCTGCCTGGAAATCGCCGCTGCCGGCGGGCACAACGCCATCATGATCGGCCCCCCGGGCAGCGGGAAGACCATGCTGGCCAAGCGCATGCCGGGCATACTTCCTCCGCTCACCCTGGGCGAAAGCCTGGAAACGACGCAGATACACAGCGTGGCCGGCCTGATGCGCAAGGAGGATTCGCTGATTGCCGTGCGCCCGTTCCGTGCACCGCACCATACGGTGAGCGACGTGGCCCTCGTGGGTGGCGGCACCAATCCCAAGCCGGGAGAGATATCGCTGGCCCACAACGGCGTGCTTTTCCTCGACGAACTTCCGGAATTCAAGCGCACGGTCCTCGAGGTGTTGCGCCAGCCGATGGAGGAGCGCCGCGTCACTATCAGTCGGGCCAGGATGACTATCGACTATCCCGCCTCCTTCATGCTCATTGCAGCCATGAACCCGTGCCCCTGTGGCTACTACAACCACCCCACGGTGGAGTGCACCTGCCCCGCCGGTGCGGTGAAGCGCTACCTCAACAAGGTCAGCGGTCCCCTGATGGATCGCATCGACCTTCACATCGAGGTGACGCCCGTCCCCGTCAGCCAACTCAACAGGGAGGGGCGCGCCGAGAGCAGCGCGGCCATCCGCGAACGTGTCCTCGCCGCCCGTGCCATCCAGACCACCCGCTTCCAGGGCAGCCCGGGGGTGCACTGCAACGCGCAGATGACCAGCAAGCAGACGCGCGAACACTGCGCCTTGAGCGACGAGTGCCGCACCATCATGGAGCAAGCCATGAACCGGTTGGGCCTCAGCGCCCGCGCCTACGACCGGATACTAAGAGTCTCCCGCACCATAGCCGACCTCGAAGGCAGCCCCGACATCCGTCCCTACCACCTGCAGGAAGCCATCACCTACCGCTCCCTGGACCGCGACAGTTGGGGAAGATAAACAAGACAATAACGCTCAAAAAGACAACAATATGCCCCTGACACTCATCACAACACTGCTGGCCCTCGCCGTCGGAGCCCTTGCAGGCTACCTCGCCGGAGGCCGTGGCAGGAACCGGATGACAGCCGAAAAACAGAGCCTCGAGGCGAAGCTCGAGGCCATCGTTCAAAGCCATGCGGCCGAGACCGCGCTCCTTCACAAACAGGCCGACACCCAGAAGACCGAGGCTGCGCAGACATTGCAGGCCGCCAAGGCGGAGGCCGACCGACGGATGGCCGACTATAAGGAGGAGGTGCTCAAACGACACAACACGGTGGTGGAGGAGATCCGGCAGAACCACGATGCTTTCGTGGCCGAGCAGGAGCGCCGCCACCGCGAGGACACCGCCGCCCTGGAGAAGCGTTTCGCCGACACCGTCGCCATGCTTCGCGAGCAGGTGGAGAACACCACCAACACCATGCTCAAGCAGCGGCAGGAGGAGTTCGCCGCCAGCAGCAGCCAGAACATCGACAGCATCGTGAAGCCCCTCAAGGAGACTATCGCCAAGATGAAAGAAGAAATGGCGCGCAACTCCACCGTGCAGACTAACATGAGCGCCGAAATCAAGACCAACATGGAGCACATGATCCGCCAAAGCATCGAGGCCCAGAAGAGCGCCGAGGAGCTCACCCGCGCCTTCAAACACGAGAGCAAGACGCAGGGTAACTGGGGCGAAGTAGTGCTGAGCAACCTGTTGGAGAAGCAGGGCTTCACCGAGGGCAAGGATTTCGAGGTGCAGACTACCCTGAAGGACGCCGACGGACGGACGATACACTCCGAGGAGGGCAACCGCATGATTCCCGACGTGCTGCTGCACCTGGACGAGAAGCGCGACATAATCATCGACTCCAAGGTCTCCATGACGGCCTTTATTGACTATGCCAACGCTGAGGACGAAGCGGCCCGGCGCTTGCACCTCAAGGAACACATCGCCAGCCTGAAGAAGCATGTGGACGAACTTTCCGCGAAAAACTACACGCAGTATCAGGTGAATCCCCACCTTGACTTCGTCATCATGTTCGTGCCCCAAAGCCCCGCCCTCTGGGCCGCCACGGCTGAGGAACCGTCGCTCTGGCAGGACGCGATGCAGAAGAAGGTGTTCATCGCCGACGAACAGACGCTCTATGCCGCCCTGCGCATCATACGCATCACGTGGACACACATCGACCAGGAGCGCAACCACCAGCGGCTCTACGAGCTGGCGCAGGAGATGCTGAACCGCACGGGTACCTTCCTGAGTGAGTTCGACGGCATAGGACGCAACCTGGAACAGGCCCTCGGCGCCTTCGAGGCCGGCAAGAAGAAGCTGCTCCCCGGCGGCAAGAGCATCGCTACCACCGCCAACCAGATACTCTCCCTCGGCATCTCGAACCTCAAACAGACGAGGACGAAGCGCGGCGTGGACACCATCATCCCGCAGGACTACCTGTCCGGCACCCAGCCCGACTCCACCGAGGCGACAGGCGAGGCGGCTGACGGGACGGCCGGCTAACGGACGCTGTCGGCTTCTATGCCGTCGATGATATTCAGATAATTACGGTAGCGCTCGGGGCTGATTCGGCCCTCGTCCACAGCCTCGCGCACAGCGCAGCGGGGTTCGTGGCGGTGGGTGCAGTTGGCGAAGTGGCATCCCTGCAGCACCGCACGCATCTCGGGGAAGAAATGGGAGAGCTCCTGCGGCGTGAAATCCACCATGCCGAACTCCTTGATGCCCGGGGTGTCGATGAGGTGGGTGCCGTTAGGGAGGGGGTGGATTTCGGCGTAGGTGGTGGTGTGGCGCCCCTTGAGGCTCCATTCCGACAGGGCTCCGACGCGCAGGTCGAGCCCGGGGCACACCGCATTGAGCAGGGCGCTCTTGCCCACACCCGAATGACCGCTGAAGAGTACCGTCTTGCCGGCAATGGTTTCGCGCACGCTTTCGAGACCCTTGCCCGCCAACGCCGACACCTCCAGTACCGGATAGCCTGCCTGGCGGTAGAGGTCGCTCATCTCACGCTGCAACTCCCACAGCTCCTCGTCGTAGAGGTCCACCTTGTTGAAAATCAGGCATGCGGGGATATGGTAGGCTTCCGCTGTCACCAACAGGCGGTCGATGAAGCCGGTGGAGGTACGGGGCAGCCCGAGGGTGGCCACGACACAGAGCAGGTCGATATTGGCCGCGATGACATGCGTCTGCTTGCTGAGCTTGGTGGCGCGGCGCACGATGTAGTTGGTCCGGTCGGCCACCTCGTGGATCAGGCCTGTGCCGTCGTCGAGCCGCTCAAACCGCACGTGGTCGCCCACCGCCACAGGGTTCGTCTGGCGGCTGCCGCGCAGGCGGTAGTTGCCCCGCAGACGGCAGTCCACTTTCTCCCCGTCGCACAGCACACGGCACCAGATGCCAGTGGATCGTATGACCAATCCGCTCTCCATTTCGGCTGCAAAGATACGACTTTTTTCCCAATCGCGAAAGATTTCGTATCTTTGCACCCCGATTATGACGAAGAAACAGCTCATGGTGTGGATGCTCATGGCATGGTGTACGGCCGCGGCCGCGCAGCTGCGCCCGTGGGACCCTGCCTGCTACCGCCTGAACCAGATGCAGCCGCACGACCGCATTGTGCCCGAGGGCGACTGGGAGCGGAGCCTCGACGGGATGTGGATCGACGGGCATGGCGACACAGTGCCGGTGCCGAATGCGCTGCCCTTGCGCGACAGCGTGACCGTCCTCTCCCGCACCTTCACCCTCCCCGGACACTGGCATGGGCGGCGCACCGTCCTGAAGTTCGCCGCGGCAGGTCCGGCCCTTGTGGTAAGCGTGAACGGCCGCGAGGCGGGCTATACGGTGGATTCCAAAAGCCCGGCCGAGTGGGATATCACACGCCTGCTGCGCCCCGGCACCAATCGCCTGGAGGCCCGCCTGCTGCGCTCCTGCGCCGGAAGCCGACTGGAGGAGGAGCTGCCGCCGGGAGGCATCACGCGCAGCGTCACGCTCTATTCCTTGCCGACGACATATATCTCCGACGTGAAGGTGACCGCCGACCTCGACCCTGCCGACTACCGCACGGGGCGGCTGGACCTCCTGGTGGACCTCAGCCGCGAGGTGCAGGGTGGCACCGTGGAGGCATGGCTCACTGCGCCCTGCCGCGAGGGGCGGTGCGACACCGTGGCCCACCTGCGCCGCCGCTTGGCTTCCGGCGACTGGTACGCCAGCCTCGCCGCCACTGTGCCCGACATACGCCCCTGGTGCGACACCGCCCCCACGCTCTACACCCTCACCCTCCGCCTGCTCGACCCCGCCGGCCGCGAGACCGAGCGCCTGGTCAAACGCATAGGCTTCCGTCGCGTCGAGGTGCTCCAGGGCTTGCTCTGCCTCAACGGCAAGCCGCTCGAGCTGCGCGGCATCAACCGCCCCGAGCGGTCGGCCCTGGGCGGACAGCACCCCTCGCATGAGGAGATGCGGCGCGTGGCCACCCTGCTGAAGGGCATGGGCGTCAATGCGGTGCGCACCCCCTGTTACCCCGCCGACGAATACTGGTACGACCTCTGCGACTCCCTGGGGCTCTACCTCTGGGACGAGGCCAACATCCAGACCTCCGACAGCGCCCTGACCGAGAGCCTCGAATGGGTCAACCCAGTGCTCTACCGCGTCTACAACATGTACCGCCGCGACCGCAACCACCCCTCGGTCATCGTATGGAGCCTGGGCCGCTTCGCCCACAACGGGCATTGCGCGCGCGAAGCCTACCGCTTCCTCAAGGGGAAGGACAACACGCGCCCCGTGGTGCTCCCGGGGGTGTGGAACGTGCGCGCCACCGACCTCGCCTCGCCCCCCAACCTCTCGCCCTGGCTCCTCACGCGGCTGGCCGACAAGCTGCCGGCCGCAACGCCCTGTCTCCCAGCCGACCTCACGCCCCTCGGCGGCTCGCTGGACGACCACTGGCGCGCCATCCTCCGCCATCCGCGCCTGCAGGGGGCCTTCTTCTCGGGCTTCGAGGCGGGCGATCTGAAGGCCCTCTTCTCAAAATAATTTTGGCTACATCGTAAAACCTTCGTATCTTTGCACCGTTTTTTAGACATGAAGAAATGGCACTACTCATAGTATTTCTCCTGGGGGCGATGCTCATATCGTTCCTGTGCTCCATACTCGAATCGGTCCTTATGTCCACGCCGCTCTCCTACGTCACCATGCGTGAGGACGAAGGCTACCGCGCGGCCCCCCTGTTCAAACGCTACAAACAGGACAATGCCCGCGCCATCGCCGCCATCCTGGCCCTCAACACCATCGCCAACACCGTGGGCGCCGCCGGCGTGGGCAAGCAGGCCACCGAGGTGTTCGGCAGCCACTGGTTCGGCCTCGTCTCGGCCGTCACCACCATCCTCATCCTCGTCTTCTCGGAAATCATCCCCAAAACCATCGGCACCGGCCAGTGGCGACGCCTGATGGGCTTCACGGCCTACACCATCCGCATCCTCATCGTCGTGCTCTACCCCGTGGTGCTCCTCGTGGAGGGCCTCACCCGTCTCATCGCACGGCGCGACGACGAGGAGACCTCCGTCTCGCGCGAGGAGGTGGCCGCCATGGCCGACATGGGCGAGGATGAAGGCGTCATCGACGAGGACGAGAACAAAATCATCCAGAACGTCATCAAGCTCGGCGACATCAAGGCCTACGACGTCATGACCCCGCGCGTGGTGGCCGCCACAGCCCCCGAGGCCATGACCCTCAAGCAGTTCTACCGCACCGAGGAGTACAGCCACTTCTCCCGCATACCCGTCTACGCCGAGGAGGAGGATTTCATCACCGGCTACGTGCTCCGCAGCGAGGCGCTGGAGGAGCTCGCCGAGGACCATTTCAGCAAGACCCTGGGCGACATCAAGCGCACCATTCCCCTCTTCAACGAGGAGATGTCCGTGGCCGACATCTGGGACAGCCTCCTGCGCCACAAGGAGCAGATAGCCGGCATCATAGACGAATACGGCTCCTTCCAGGGCATCATCACCCTCGAGGACGTCATCGAGACCATCTTCGGGCTGGAGATTATCGACGAGAGCGACGAGGTGAGCGACATGCAGCAGTACGCCCGCGAGCGGTGGCAGCAGCGCCAGCGCCGCTTCAAGACGGTCCAGCTGCCGGAATAGGCGGCTGTGGGGATATATACAGAACGAGGGCGGCCTCTCTTGGGAAGGGCCGCCCTCGCTTGTCTTTCAGGTCCAACTACATGGCGTTGACCTTGCGCATCAGTTTCGATTTCAGGTTCGAGGCCTTGTTTTTGTGGATCACCGAGCGCTTGGCCAGCTTGTCGATGATGGATATCATCTTCGGCAGGCGCTCCGTCGCGGCGCTCTTGTCCTCGAGGGCGCGGAAGTCGCGCAGCGCGTTGCGCATGGTCTTGGCATAGTAACGGTTCTCTACTCTCCTCTTTTCGCTGGAGCGAATTCTCTTTTTTGCAGACTTGTGGTGTGCCATAAATTGTTACTTGTTCTTGTTCTGTTTGTCTTTTGTTCTTGTTGGTACCGCGTGCGGGATTCGAACCCGCGATTTTGAGAATGAAAATCTCACGTCCTGGGCCAGACTAGACGAACGCGGCAGGCTGTTTTCCGGGCATTTCTCTCCCCAAAAGCGGGTGCAAAATTACGAACATTTTCCGACATGGCCAAATTTTTTTCACCGCCAATGGTTCATATCTTCTCCCGCTCAGACGCTATCTGCCTGAAACCTAAAGCCTAAACGCTTGCCGGTGACTATCGATTTTTTGTCGAAATTGGTCCGCATCTCGCCCACCGAAACCATCTTCACTTCGTCATACGGAGGGGTCAGAAGGTCGAAATTGGTGGTGTACTCGATGGCCGATTCCACGATGCCCTGCACGCTCTCGGGCGTGACGACGGAGGAGTTGAAGTTGGTGTACAGCATCCCCAGTTCGCGCTTGCCCTCGATGAAGTAGTGCCGCTCGTGGTTGACGAAGAGGCGACCGATCATGTAGCCGAGGTCGTTCTCGCGCTGGTAGGCGAAGCTGTCGGCCAGGAAGTTGTAGATGTGGATCACGCCGCAGTAGGAGCGCCGCGGGTCCTCCCGCACGTAGGGGGTCTTCATCACCTGGTGGTCGCGCGAGAATTCGAAGACATTGGTGTGCATCATGAAGATGAGGATGTCGCCCGCGAACTTGACCTCGAACTCGAAGTCGCCGCGGTCGGTGAACTCGAAGGCCACATGCTTCCCCTCGGCCCGGCAGGCTTCCTGGAACTGGCGTATCATCTCGCGCGTGCAGGTGCGGAACATTTCGAAGGCTTCCTTGGTGGACTGGTAGACGGTCTGCTTGAGCTCGCTTTTGTTGAAGACGAGGTCCTTGAGCGTAGGTTTGAGTTCCATGGTTGTCTGTTTTTTGATTCGGAGCCATAACGCGCCGCCGGCGGAAATAGTATGTCGTGCGGTGCGAAAAGTTTCCGCGCCGCCGCCGCACGGGCTTTCCGCCGCCATCGTCAGCGCTGGTTTCCAGTCTGTTGGCGTGTTATGTCTTACTCACCTCTTTCCGCGCTCTTATCCCTCTCTTAAATAAAATCGCCTATGGTGCACAATAAATCCCCCAGGGGTGCGTTAAGGGGAAAAAGAAAGGATACGATTATGGCAAAGATAGATCAAGGCTACATGGGGGGCTTCCGTGGGAAGCTGGGGCCGGCGGTGGGCTACCGCTGGCGGGGCCGGTGGTGCGTGCGCACGCTGCCGGCCCGGGTGCGCAACCCCCGCACCGAGGCACAGC
>JAGAYN010000055.1 GCA_017940465.1 Bacteroidales bacterium
CCGATGACGGGGTCGAGCTTGCCGGCCTGGGCCAGCTGGTTGAGGTTCTTGGCGTACTTGCCGAGGGCGTTCATGGTCTGCTCCTGGTTCTGGCTGGTCACCTTGCTGCCCTTGCGGAGGTCGGCGATGGCGGCGAGGAGGGCTTTCTCGCTGACGCCGGCATCCTTGAGAGTCTGGCTGATGCGGTCGCGGCCTGTGAGGAGACCGAGGAGGAGGTGCTCGACGGAGACGAACTCGTCGTTCATCTTCTGTGCGCGCTGCGAGGCGTAGACAAGGGCCTGGTTGGCGTCGTTGGAGAGGTAGACCTGGCCGCCGCTGACGCGGGGCAGGGTGGCGAGGATGTCGTCCACCTGCTGGGTGAGGCGGGGCACATTGACCTCCATCTTCTTGAGCAGATAGGGCGTCACATTCTCGTCCTCGGAGAGGAGACCTTTCATCAGGTGGGCCGTCTCGATGGAGGGGTGCTGCTGGCCGAGGGCTATCTCCTGCGCCTTCTGCACGGCCTCCTGTGCTTTGATGGTGAAATTGTTGAGATTCATATTCTTTGGTATCTTTATTATTTGCAATACGTTTATGCCCAGCCATTAACACAAAGCATACCAAAGCCATGGGGACTGCCAAAATGGCAGTCCCCGGTGTCAGCGTTGCCTTTACGGGGAGGCTGCCCTGCGCAGGCCTCTTCCCGGCCGGGCTACGAAAGGGAGGCTTATCTCTCGCGCCGCTCGATGACTTCCTTCAGACGGTAGCGGTCGCCGGTGGCGGCGGGGATGGCGTCGAGGAAGGGCTGACTGTAGCCAGGGGTGTCGTGCCCCCAGCGGAGGAAGTTGCCCTGCTCGTCCTCGCGCTTGACGACCTGGTCGTTGTATTTCACAATGAGGTACCTGGCCAGGCGATCCCAACGCTGCATCATGCGGTCGGCATAGGCGATGGACTTCCGGTTGAGGTACTGATGGCGTTCGCCGGGCGTGAGGTCCTTGATGGCGGCGAGGACGCTGTCCTGGTCGGCGAAGTAGTAGTCCTCCAGCTCGCGCTGGGCCCGGCGCAGGTCGCCAATCATCATGGAGTAGCGCGGGTAGACCATGTTGGCCACCCAGTTGTTCATCCAGAAGGCGGACTGGAAAGAGAACTCGGCGCGGAGGTTGTTCTCCGGGCGGAAGGGGTCGGGCACCTGGGTCAGGCAGCAGTAGAGGGGGACGTAGGCCACCATGTCGGCGTCGTCGCAGTTGAACCAGGTGACGCCACCCACGTCGTCCGGCAGCCAGCGGCGCATCTGGCAGGTCATGGTGAAGCCGCTCTGCTGGGTGGCGATGGGGCGCTCGCGGAAGAGGTCGGTGCCGTCGGAGGTCCTGACGTGCATCGGCAGCGGACGGACGGGCATCCCCCACGGGCCGGCGGTCATGTCGACGGTCATGTCGAGCGGTGTGCCCTCGAAGTGGTCGCGCATGTCGGCCTGCAAGTTACGCAGGGAGAGCGGCTTGTCGGGCTTCACCCATAGGGGGAGGGCGTCGCACTTGTCGAACTCGCCGTTGATGTAGGGCAGGTACTGCGCCATGTCGCCCCGGTGGTGGTTGAAGAAGCTCCACACGCGGGCGTCGGCGTAGCGCACGTTCTCGAAGTCGATGGGGCAGTAGGCGTCGCGGAAGGAGAACTCCTCGTCGCGGCCACTGAAGAAGCCCTTCTCGCGGGCGAAGGCGATGACGTCGGCGGCATAGACGCATTCCACCTCGGGACGCATGATGCGGTCGAGGTGCTTGCTGCTGATACTCTTTCCACCTTCCACTTTCCGCTTTCCACTCTTTTCCATAGGGAAAGTCCGTATGCGGCTCAGGTTGGCGTGGGCCGAGATGCAGTCGTCCGGTATGCGCAGGGCGACCCAGACGGCCCCTTTGCGCCCGGGTCCCTTGCCGACCATCTCCATGACCCAGGCCTCGTCGGGGTCGCAGATGGAGAAACTCTCGCCGCTGCTGTTATAGCCATAGCGTTCAACGAGTTCCGCCATGCAGCGGATGGCCTCGCGCGCCGAGGAGGTGCGCTGCAGGGCGAGGCGGATGAGGCTGAAGTAGTCGAGCAGGCCGTCGCGGTTCTGCAGTTCGAGGCGCCCGTCGAAGGTGCTCTCGACGATGGTCAGTTGCCGCTCGTTCATGAAGCCGACCACGCCCAGGGTGTACTCCACCTGCTCAACATACTGTCCCTCATGCACGGGTCCCCAGCCGCGGATGGCGACAGGCTCGCCCGGCGTGTGGCGCCCGGCGGGGCTGTGGTAGAGCGAGCCGGCGAAGCCGAAGCCGTCGCAGTTGTAGGTGCACATCACGCTCCCGTCCACGGAAGCCTTCTTGCCCACAATCAGGTTGGTGCAAGCCGCCGTGCGACCCGCGAAGGCCACCACGGCCAGCAAAAGTATCAATGTTTTTCTCATCGTCGTTTGGGTATGAAAATGGAGTGCAAAGATACGAAATAATCCCCAAACGGCGCCTCCCGATGCGAAAAATCGCGCAACACACTCGCAATCAACCCCGTACAACCTTTTTGACAAACCCAGCGTTTTTTTGCTCGAAAACCGCTGGAAAGGGCCAAAACCGCCCGTTGGCAACAGGCTGATTTCCAGCCTCGTATAGGCACCCTCTTCTTCCTTGCTTCTTCCTTGCTTCTTCCTAACTAAAGCCTCGGAAGGGAAACAAAAAGGCGGACACCGCTGCCCGCCTTGCTATCATATCATAGTGTTGGTTCACTTCACTCGCTCGTAGTCGTCGTCACTCACTAAATCCGTGTAAGTATTTGTTACTGGATCGTAATCGCCCTCATTCTTCACGACCACGTGGATTGTCATGTGTGAATCGGTGAGATGAGTAATAGTACGAACACACCAATCATTTTCATCATCGGTGAAGTTGCCGTTAGCGTCCTTGTAGTACATCAGCAAACGGTCTCCGTCAACCTTGTACTTTGCCACACGAGCACCGTCGAAGTAAACATAACCGTCTTTCGTGAACTCTGTGATTTCTGTCGTGCCAGCTTCTTTCCATTTGCCTACAATGAGGTCCTCGTTGTCTTTGGAGCAGGAAGTCGCCAGCCCCATTGCCGCGACGCAAAAGAGCATCGCAAATGCTTTCAGCATATTCTTCATTTTTTTTGTTGCGCAGATATGCCGCTGCGTCCCCCGGCTCTAATGCTCTTCCGCGCCCGTCGAGCAAACAAGTTTATTACAAGAAGCGTGGCGCTGCATACCACTTCTCCTAGTGGAGGCCGTGAGAATTGCCCTGAAATGAAGATATGGAAACAGTCCACGCAAATACACGCGAACCGTCATACCATCCTTGCATTTCATAGAAATTTCTCACGTTTCCACTAGCAAGACGAAGATATAACGCTTCGACGATTTCCTTCCGAAATCGGCTGCAAAAATACGACAATTATTTCAATTGGCGGAATTTATTTTCTCCACCACGCAAAAAACAACAATCCCCCGCCGGAAATCCCGGCAGGGGCAACCTTGAAAACGTGGGCCAAACCCTCAATGCTATTTGCGGCTCTCGGCCACGAACTCGGCAGGGGTCATGACCAGCGGGCCGAGGCCCTCGAAGCCCTGCTTGTCGCGTGTTATTATCACGTCCGGCAGGCTCGGCAGCGCGGAGAAATACTGGACGGCGTCCTCGAAATCCTTTGCATTCTTGCTATTGGCTTCCACGACAGTGTTTCTGTCGATGGCCGTTACAGCAAAATCCTGGCACAGCCAGTCGACTGTCTCCGTAATCTGATGTTTAGAGAAAACCTTCCGCAGAATGTATGCGCAATTGACGATGGTCAGACTTGAGACCATGCCTTTATGAATTCTGCGCTCAAACATCTCAAACAAAATGTCTGCATCCTTACAGAAAGGCTCACGCTTGCACAGGTAGTCAAGGATGACATTGGTATCGAGGAACAGCTTCATTTCGCGCGCTCCTCCCACATCAGTTCGAGTTCCTTGTCGATGTCAAAACCTTCGGGAACAGGTCCCAAGACCCTGGCCAAAACTGCCTCCGACGGTTTGAAATCGTCGTCGATATGGGGAAAGACCAGCTTCTTTGCCGCCGGCGGTTCCTCCATCTTGGTGTTTTGCACCAGTTTGTCGGCCAGCCATTGGCTGTCCGAGGGCGAGAGGGAGAGTCCCTGCAGGTAGTGCCAGAGGTCGGCAATCGAGCCGTTGTATGTCGCCGTGTTCATCATCGTGTTGTCATTTTATTCCAGTTGCAAAAATACGACATTTATTTCAATTGGCGAAATTTATTTTCTCCACCACACAAAAAAGTCGTACCTGTGCCGGCCTATGGAATGAGTGTTCGGTAGCAGACATTGCCATGAAACTTGTCCATCAGCGCCACATCAACGTTGTTGAAAAACCTGGTGCTCATTAATATCCTGCGTTGTGGCGTGGCTCTTCGTCGAAGGCGACAGGCTGATGTGTTTTCACTCTGGCTTACTGCCAAGTGGCGGGGGCAGGGGTTATTTCTTCCTGATGAGGGAGACGAGCCAGAGGAGGATGGCGGCGCCGATGACTGCGGTGACGAGTTGGCCAACGATTCCGCCCCAATAGATGCCAAGCCACCCGAGGACATTGCCGCCGATGAAGCCGCCGACGATACCTATAAGTAGATTGACCCAGAAGCCGAAGCCCGCGCCTTTCATGAGTTTGCCCGCCAGGTAGCCTGCTAGGGCGCCGATGAGGATGCTGATGATGATTCCCATAATTGTGTTGTTTTTTTTTATTTGGATTTAACTGTATGTCGTGTGGAGTAGAGGGAGAATTATTCGTGCTATTGGAGGTCGATGAAGTGGTCGTAGCAGTGGGCGCCGCAGAGGTACTGTCCGCTTTCGCGAAGACGCCGGTAGGTCTGCTTGCGGACGGCGCGGGCCTGGTTGTGGTCGGCGTCATAGTGCGAGCAGAAGTCGGGATGGCTGAGCTGGAGGTCCTGCGCGTGGAGCAGGTCGCCTACAATGAGGCAATTGCCTACCTCGTAGAGTGTGTGGCCTGGGGTATGTCCGTAGGCTTGCCGGGTCTGCACCAAGCCATTGAAGAGGGCGGTGTCGGCGGCGAAGGTCTGCACACGGCCATCGTAGGCCGCCAGTACCTGCTGCCAGCGCGCATCGTCGGCCCACGCCGCACACTCGCGTCGGTCGAGGTGGAGGGTGGCGTTGGGGAAGACGGCCTTGCCCTCGTGCACCAAGCCCCCGATGTGGTCGAAATGGAGATGGGTGAGGCAGATGTCGCCGATGGCGTCAGGCGTCAAGCCCATTGTCTTCAGCTTCGCCACCAGCGTTCCCCCGGCCTGCTGGCCGAGGCCGGCATCGAAAAGGACGATGCGCCCCTCGTTCTGCGCCACGAAGACGTTGAAAGCCGAGCGGAAGCCCCCTTGGTCGGCGGCGATGGAATCCAGCAGGCGGTCGTCGTAGCCGCGGAAGAGGTCGGTGGCCTGCATTCCCTCGCGGTCGGTGATGCCATAGAGGGTAAGCCCCTCGGCGGCAGCACAGCGGCTGATGCCGTCGGCCACGCTGGCAACGGCATCACCAGTCCCGGGTTCCATATCACGGTTGTTTCCGATGCCGCAGGCAGCCAGCGCCAAGGCCAGGAAGGCCACTGTCATATAACGATGTCTCATCTCAAATATTCTCTTATACATTAATATCCCTCGGGGTTCCGGCGCTGCCAGTTCCAACTGTCGCGGACCATGTCGTCGATGCCATAGCGGGCTTCCCATCCGAGTTCGGCCTTGGCCTTGGCGGGGTCGCAGTAGCAGGTGGCGACGTCGCCGGCGCGGCGGGGCTTGATGCTGTAGGGCACATCGACGCCGTTGGTGCGGACAAAGGCGTTCACCATGTCGAGCACCGAGTAGCCGTGGCCGGTACCTATATTATATATACCGATGCCGCAGCGGCGGCTGATGGCCTGCAGGGCGCAGACGTGGGCGGCGGCGAGGTCGCAGACGTGGATGTAGTCGCGCACGCCGGTGCCGTCGGGCGTGGGATAGTCGTTGCCGAAGACACCCAGTTCCTTGCGCTTGCCGACGGCCACCTGCGTGATGTAGGGCATGAGGTTGTTGGGGATTCCGTTGGGGTTCTCCCCTATGCGTCCGCTGGGGTGCGCGCCGACGGGATTGAAGTAGCGCAGCAGGACGACGTTCCACTCCGGGTCGGCCTTCTGGATGTCCACCAGCACCTGCTCGAGCATGCTCTTGGTCCAGCCGTAAGGATTGGTGCACTGGCCCTTGGGGCAACGCTCGGTGATGGGAATCTCGGCAGGGTCGCCGTAGACGGTGGCGCTGGAGGAGAAGATGATGTTCTTGCAGCCGTGGCGGCGCATCACGTCGACGAGCGTCAGTGTGCCGCCGATATTGTTCTCATAGTATTCCCAAGGCTTCTCGACACTCTCGCCGACGGCCTTGAGGCCGGCAAAGTGGATGCTAGCGTCGAACTTGTGCTCCGCAAAGACGCGTTCCAGCCCCTCGCGGTCGCGGATGTCGACCTTGTAGAACGGTATCTCGGGCACCCCGATGATTTCCGCCACGCGGCGCAGCGCCTCGGGATTGGAGTTGGAGAGGTTGTCCACCACCACGGCGGTGTGGCCCGCCGCGTAGAGCTCTATCAATGTGTGGGAGCCGATAAATCCAGCTCCGCCTGTAACAAGTATATTCATTCCCTATGAACGGCGAGCCGTATGGTTTATTGTGTGGAGGCGGAATTTTTATACAACAGAAACGCCTGACAACACGTTGCCAGGCGGAGGTGGAGTATACGGGAGTCGAACCCGTTACCTTTTGATTGCGAACCAAATGCTCTACCAAATGAGCTAATACCCCTTGTTTCTGTCACTTGCGCCATGTACTGACGGCTGCAAATGCGAGTGCAAAGATACGCACATTTTCCCGACTGGGAGCAGCTTTTTTCTTAATAATGTTTAATTTCCATGCTATCAGCCTGGTTACCAACGCCAAGAGCCTACCCCTTCAGATACTCTTTCGAGTACTCCACATAATGGGCTGCGTTGTCGGTTTGTCCTGGGCGCGTGGGCTTGATATACTTGGCCGGCACCCCGCCCCATATCTCGCGTGGCGGTATCTTGGTGCCCTGAAGCACCAGCGCGCCGGCGGCCACCACAGCCCCCTCACCCACCTCACAGTCGTCCAGCAACGTAGCCCCCATGCCGATGAGAGCACCGTCGCGGACAGTGCAGGCGTGGACTATGGCGTTGTGGCCTATGGTGACGTCGTCGCCGATATACACAGGGCCTACCTCGTGCGTAACATGTATGCAGGCGCCGTCCTGCACGTTGGTGCGGCTGCCGATGGTGATTGGTGCCACATCGCCACGCACGACGGCGTTGAACCACACCGAACATTCGTCACCCAGCGTCACATCGCCCACCAGTGTGGCATTCTCGCTGAAGTAGCATTCCCTGCCCCAGCGGGGCGTTTTCCCTTTGTAAGATTTAATGAGTGCCATTTCTTTAGATTTTGTATAAGTTTATGATTTAAGTTCTATTATTCCCCAACCGCCTCCCAGTGCCCACCCTTGTCGGGGCCCACGCGGCGGAGGCGTCCTTTGGCTTTCAGGTTGGACAGGTGCTTCTCCACAGCACGTGTGCTGATGCCGACCTCCCTCGCCATTAGTTCGGTGGTAATATCCGGGTTCTCCGATATGAGAGCCAGTATTTTCTCCGAACTCTTCTGCCGTTTCTCCGTACCTTTTGTCCTTTTCTCCGAGCCCACTTCCGTACCATATACCATGCATGGTTCGGAGACGACCATGGAATTGTCTTGCCAACGGATGTGCAGGTAGCGGTTCTTCAGCTCGTTATCCTCACCCATGAGCAGGTTGCGGAAGAAGAGCTCCAGGTATTCGGTGGTGCGTCCCACCTCCTTGGGCAGATTTTGGTAGTTGGCACGTACCAGCGCGTTGCGGAAGTACCACGAATGGCGTTTGAAGGGCTCGTTGTCCACTTTGTACCCCATTTGCCGCAGGTATTTGATAGTGAAGACGGCCGTAGTGCGCGTGTTGCCTTCGCCGAAGGGATGTATCTGCCAGATGCCTGCCACAAACGAGCAGAGATGCCACACCACCTGCCCGAGCGGCAGTCCCTGATAGGAGAACATCTTCTCCTGCGCGAAGTCGTAGTCAAGCGTGGCGCCAATCATGTCGCACGGGCTGTAGAGCACCGTGTCGCCGTCGAGCACCCATTCCTTCTTGGTGATGTTGGTCTGGCGGTAGCGGCCGGCACGTGGCAATATATTCTCGAAGAGGCGTCGGTGTATGGAGGCCAACATGGCGGGCGAGAAGGTGAAGGTCTCCTCGGCCAGCAGGCGGGCGATGCGCGCCGCCACGCCGTCGGCCTCATCGGTGCCTTCCTGTTCGCGGCGGCCGGCTTCGGACTGGTAGTAGGAGGTGATGCGGCGGTCCACCTCGTCCATGCTGATGCGCTCCTCGATATGCTCCTGCGCGGTCTGCAGCAGGTAGCGCGAGGGCTTCAGGCCGTCCACCGCCTGCAGCCCTATGGCCACTTGCCAGTTCTCAGCGCGTTCCTTGCGTCCAGGTTCACCCTGAATGATATATTCTTCCAAGTCCACGTCGGTATCCGAATTATTTTGCAAAGATACGATTTTTTCCCGACATGGCCAAATGTTTTTTTCCTTTGCAGCAAATAGACGGGTCGGCATCGCTGTTGCGATACCGACCCGCGCTGTATGATGAAGAAAGTTCTTTGTGGTGGCTTATTTGCCGAAGACCATCTTGCCGAAGTTGTAGTAGGCCTGGGCTGACTTCTTGCTGGCGTGGTTGCCCATCTGTATGCCGCCGGTCTCCACCTCGCTGCCCACCTCGATCTTGGCGGGGAAGGTGAGGCGCTGCATGCCGTGACCAACCTTGGTGTCGTTGCCCTCGGCGTCGGCTTCGTACCAGCTGATATCCATCTGTCTGGGGTCGAACGACTTGGCCACCTTTGCGTCGGTTACGCGTATTTTGGCCTTCACAAAGAAGGTGCCCCTCTTGTCGATGTCGCTCACCTTCAGTTCCGTCACTTCATAGCCTGCATCGGCTGCCACCTCGAAGGGGATGTCGCGCCCGATGAGTGTGGCCTTGGCCTGCTCCACGCCGGCGGCGAGGTCGGCCGCGGCCTGCTCGCGCTTGGCCTTGGTCTTCTCCTTCAACTCGGTGTATTTCTTCACACCGCTCTCGGTCCACTCGGTGTTCTTGTCGGCCTCCTCCATCTCGGCCTTGAGGATGGAGTCCTGGTCGGCATACTGGCACTGCAGCGCCAGCACGTTGCCGAAGAGTTCGCTGTCGGGATACTTGTTCTTGCTTCCGCCATTGCCGCCGCACGAGGCAAGAACGACGACTGCTGCCGCCATGGCGGCCAATGATGTTTTGTTCATAATGTTTAGTATTTAAGGATTAATGTTATGTATCAATGTCATTGTGCACTCCACTCGATGGGGATGTTGCGGATGTTGATCACCTCGTGCGTGTCAATCGTGGTGGTCTTGAAACCGCCGGCGTAGTAGCCATAGCCGAGCGGCAGCAGTTCTATCGACGTCAAGTCCGTCGGTATGCCGTAGGCCACATACTGGTAGGTGTGGGGGATGCCTTTCTTGGTCTGTGCGTTTTCCGCGTCGGCGCGCCACAGGCCGTTCACCTTGTACTCCCTGCCCTTGGCATCGAGGCACTTGTCCCCGTTGAGGTCCACACTGCCGCAGTTGAAGCGTGCATCCTCGGTGGTGGTGACGGTAACGGTGATGAGCACCTGCCCCGAGGCGGGGTCGCCCACGGCGGTCACCTCGCCCACCTTCACGTGCATCTTGAGCTCCATCGGCATGTTCACCATCAGCTCGTCGCTCATGTTGATGCCCGTCGTGGCCTCGCCCACCCTGCGGACGAAGGAGCCGAACTTGGATTTCTTCTTTTCTTTCTTCTCTGTCTTTTGCTCCGGCTTGTCGCTCTGTGCGCTCGCAGGGACAGATCCCATGGCCATGACGGCCACCAGGGCGACGGATGCCGCCCACTTCCAATTGTTGTGTTTCATTTTGTTTGTGTATTTAATAGATTAATAATAAGGGTTCTGCACAGGCAATACACCAGCACCCCGACCGTACGGCCGAGGGCAGAGAGAGGGATATATGGAGAAAGGGAGAGTGCCCTGCGACTACCTATGTCAGACCGACATACAGTCCAGCCACACGGGGCGTATGCGCGCGGTGGGGGGGGGGGGGGATTATCAGCATGTTACGCATATACAGCTTACTTTCTCATAGTGTCTAAACCGCTGCAAAGGTACGAAGAAAAAACGGACCGGCCAAATATTTTTTTGCCAGTCCGTTTTGGAGGTTGCCGCTCTTCGGGTCTACCAGGCGAAGAGGGGGCGGTGCTGCATCATGTCGTTGACCTGGCCGGTGATGCGGGCGCAGACGGCCTCGTCGGTGGGGTTGCAGAGGACCTGGTCGATCATGTCGACGATGGTGCCCATCTCGTTCTCCTTGAGGCCACGGGTGGTGATGGCGGGGGTACCGACACGCAGACCGCTGGTCTTGAAGGCGCTGCGGCTGTCGAAGGGGACCATGTTCTTGTTCACCGTGATGTCGGCGGCGACGAGGGCGTTCTCGGCCTCTTTGCCGGTCAGTTCGGGGAACTTGGTGCGGAGGTCGATGAGCATGAGGTGGTTGTCGGTACCGCCGGAGATGACCTTGTAGCCCTTGGCGACGAAGGCTTCGCACATAGCCTTGGCGTTCTTCATCACCTGCTGGATGTACTGGTCGTAGCTGTCGGTGAGTGCCTCGCCGAAGGCGACGGCCTTGGCGGCGATGACGTGCTCGAGGGGGCCGCCCTGGGTGCCGGGGAAGACGGCGCTGTCGAGCAGGGCGCTCATTTTCTTGATTTCGCCCTTCGGGGTGGTCTTGCCCCAGGGGTTGTCGAAGTCTTCACCCATGAGGATCATGCCGCCGCGGGGACCGCGGAGGGTCTTGTGGGTGGTAGTGGTGACGATGTGGCAGTACTTGACGGCGTTGTTGAGGTAGCCCTTGGCGATGAGGCCGGAGGGGTGGCTGATGTCGCCCAGGAGGATGGCTCCGACCTTGTCGGCCACCTGGCGCATGCGCTCCCAGTCCCAGTCGCGGCTGTAGGCGCTGCCGCCGCCGATGATGAGTTTGGGGCGGAACTCGAGGGCCTTCTTCTCCATGTCTTCATAGTCGACGGTGCCGGTCTCTTCCTTGACCTGGTAGCCGACCACCTTGTAGTTGATGCCGGAGAAGTTGACGGGGCTGCCGTGGGAGAGGTGTCCGCCGTGGTTGAGGTCCATGCCCATGAAGGTGTCGCCGCTGTTGAGGCAGGCCAGGAAGACGGCCATGTTGGCCTGTGCGCCGCTGTGGGGCTGCACGTTGGCCCAGCAGGCGCCGTAGAGCTGCTTGGCGCGCTCGATGGCGATGGTCTCGCTCTGGTCGACGACCTGGCAGCCGCCGTAGTAGCGCTTGCCGGGGTAGCCTTCGGCGTACTTGTTGGTCATGACGGAGCCCATGGCTTCCATCACCTGGTCGCTGACGAAGTTCTCGGAGGCAATCAGCTCGATGCCTTTGGTCTGGCGCTCACGCTCTTTGGCGATGAGGTCGAAAATCTGTGTATCTCTTTGCATTTCTGTATGTTATTTATTGTTTTTTCTTCTGTTTCGGCCTGCAAATATACACACTTTTTCCGATATGTGGACAATATTTTGTATTTTTGCAGCCGAAATGAAAAGGAGCATAGTTCTGACAGTGTGCGCCATATCCCTGGCAACGAGTGCCTTGGGCCAGTATGTGCGCATCAACGACAAGGGGTCGAAAAGCGGGCTTTACTTCAATCTGGACCGCTTGTGGGCCTACAATATCTACGAGGCGTCGCGCTGGGGCGGCGGGCTGCGCTACGACCTCTGGCTGGGCGACCGCGGGGCGCTGCGCACGCTGTCGCTGGAGGGGTACGTGGGCTACGGCTACTCGGACCAGCGCCTGAAGTGGGGCCTGCAGGCCGACCTGCAGAGCCGCCTCAAGGGGCAGCCGCACCTGTTCGGCGGCTACTTCCGCGACCTGACGCACGATGCCTCGCGCCGCATCGACCGCTACAGCCTCTCGGCCCTGACGGCCAACTTCGACTTCATGGCGCGCCGCTTCAGCGAGACCGACCGTTTCTACTTCGGTCTGGGGGGCCTCCTCGGAGCCGCCACGGCGGTGGACGCCGAGGTGCGCTATTCGCGCGAGCGCCGCCTCTTCGACCAGAACCGCCTCTTCTACCCCGCCTCGCCCGAGGAGCGCGACGAGTTCCCGCTCTACCGCCTGCTGGAGTTCTCTCTGGCCGTGCGGCACAAGAGCGGCCTGCGGGGCGAGCTGACGGTGGGCGGCGGCCACAATGACGCCTTCGGCACGCGAGACTACTTCGGCACCTACGGCCGCCTGCTGGTGCAGTGGGACACGACGCTCTACCGCAAGCACCTCTACCTCCACCCCTACGTGCAGGCCGGCGCCACCACGCGCGGCCTCCCCTACAGCCGCCACTTCGACCTGGGCGGCACCTCCGGCAGCCCGCTGCTCTTCTCGCGTGCGCTGGCCACGGCACAGGCCAACGAGTTCACGGCCAACCTCTTCGGCCTGCTCTCGGTCAAGGCGGGCTTCCGCACGCCGCTGTTCAAGCTGGACCTCGACTTCCTCTCGCTGGGGCTCTGCCCGCGCCCGTTCGTGGTGGCCGGGGCGGCCTGGGGGCGCCTGTGGGACGAGGACGAGGAGGGGCTGGTGTGGCACGACAACATCGAGATGCAGTCGCCCAGCCGCGGCATCGCCGAAGCCGGCGTGGGCATCGACGGCATCCTGCGCATCGGCGCCGTCGACTGGGGCGCGGCCCTGGTATGGCGACTGGTACCCCCGTCGGCACCCTACCGCCTGCGCAACAAGGAGGACAACCTGACGCTGCTCTTCACCGCCGTGCTCGTCCTCTGACGCCGCTCCCCGCCCTGCGGAAAGTCGGAGCCCACTCGGACCCCACTCGGAGCATGGTCGGAGAAAGTCGGAGTTGACTCGGACTTGACACGGAGTTGACACGGACTTGTCCCGGACCATTGACAGACCCTTCATAGAGCCACACCGCACAAACCCTCTGGGAGACAGCCACCTGCGACGCACCCTGACCCGACAGACGGCGGAACCTGACCCGATAATGACCCGATAATGACCCGATAAACAACAAAACAAAAGCCTGCAGACAATAAAACACACCCCTTCACGTTAAGGGACCGACACGAACCTAACGCAACGACATGAAAGCGCCACTGCCACTGCTCCTGCTGCTCGGCCTCGCCCTCGGCGCGGCGGCGCAGCCCTACGCCATCACCTTCCGCCTGGAGGGTGCCACGGACAGCATGCTCTACCTGGGCCGCCATTACCGCGACCAGGTGCAGCTGCTCGACAGCACGCGCCGCACCTCCAAGGGGAGCTACCTCTTCCAGGGGCGCCGCGCCTGGCCGCGGGGGGTCTACGCCCTCGTGGGGCAGGACCGCAAGACGGTGGTGGGCGACGTCGCCATCGACGGCAGCCAGCGCTTCACCCTCACGGCCGACGCCAAACTCACGCCCTCCACCGTCAAGGTGAAAGGCAGCCCGGCCAACAGCCGCATGTTCGCCTACCGCGCCGCCATGGAGACCGCCCGCGAGGAAAGCGAGGCCCTGCGCCAGCGCCGCAAGGACCCCGCCCTCAAAGCCCAGGCCGAAAAGGAGGAGGAAGCCTTCATCCGCCGCATGACCGAATACGACCGCACGGCCCGCCGGGAAGGCAGCGGGACGCTGTACTTCACCCTCCTCGACCTGCTCGACGACCCCGAGGTGCCGGACAGCGTGCAGAACAAACCCGTCTACTTCCGCGACCACTTCTGGGACCGCCTCTTCCCCCCACAGGGCACGGGCCACAGCGCCGCCGTGAGCACCGACGAGCTGCGCTACAGCCACCAGTTCTACTCCCGGATGAACTACTTCTTCTACGGCCTCCTCTACTACGCCCCGAGCGACACCATCTGCAAGGAAATCGACCGCCTGGCCGCCCGCATCGGCGACGACACGGCCCTGCTGCGCTACGTCTTCGACCACATCGAGCCGCGCTACTTCCGCTCCACGAAGAACATAGGCTGGGACGCCGTCTGGTGCCACCTGGCCTCGCAGTACTACCTCCAGGGACGCTGCCCCTGGGCCAGCGAGGGAACGCTGCACAACATGCGCTACAACTACGACCGCCTGAAGCAGAGCCTCATCGGCGCCCACGGGCAGGAACTGTGGATGGCCGACACCAACCAGAGCGCCGACCCCAAGGACTGGGTCTCCAGCCACCGCTTCCCGACACGCTACGTCGTCCTCTGGTTCTGGGACCCCGACTGCCACCACTGCCAGGAACAGAGCGCCGAACTGGCCGCCCTGTGCGACTCGCTCCGCTCGGCACCCGACCCGCGCCTGACCGTCTACGCCGTCGGCTACGAGGAAAACGTCGACAAATGGAAGCGCTACCTGCGCGAGCACCACATGCCCTTCGTGAACGTGGGCGGCACCAACGTCAATATCGACTACCAGGAAGCCTACAACGTGCACAGCGCCCCCACCATGATCATCCTCAACGAACGGCGCGACATCATCATGAACAAGACACTCCCGGTCAAGAACCTCATGCGCTTCCTGGACGAATACGAGAGACAGCACCCATGAGCGACATCATCAACATACTGCCCGACAGCGTGGCCAACCAGATTGCGGCCGGCGAAGTGGTGGACCGCCCCGCCAGCGCGGTCAAGGAACTGCTCGAGAACGCCATGGACGCCGGCGCCACACGCATCGACCTCATCCTCAAGGACGCAGGACGCACCCTCATCCAGGTCATCGACAACGGCTGCGGCATGAGCGACAAGGACGCACGCCTCTGCTTCGAGCGCCACGCCACCAGCAAGATACACCGCGCCGACGACCTCTTCGCCATCCGCACCATGGGCTTCCGCGGCGAGGCGCTGGCCTCGATTGCAGCCATAGCCCAGGTCGAACTGCGCACACGCCTGCACGACGCCGAACTCGGCACACTCCTCACCATCGAAGGCTCCACCATCACCGCACAGCAGCCCCAGGTATGCCCCCCGGGCACCTCCCTCGCCGTCAAGAACCTCTTCTTCAACGTCCCTGCCCGCCGCAACTTCCTCAAGAAAGACAGCGTCGAACTCAGCCACATCGAGGAAATATTCCGCCGCATCACCCTTGTGCACTGCGACATAGGCTTCTCCCTCCAACACAACGGCAAGACCCTCTACGACCTCAAGCCCGGCTCCATGCTCCAACGCATCGCACAGCTCTACGCCGACAACTACCGCCAACGCCTCCTCCCCGTGGAAGAAAGCACCGATATAATGCGCATCAAAGGCTTCGTGGGCAAACCCGAATACGCCCGCCGCACCCGCGGCGAGCAGTACCTCTTCGTCAACGGCCGCTTCATCAAGCATCCCGCCCTCAGCTCCGCCGTGGAACGCGCCTACGCCGACCTCCTCCCCGAACGCACCTACCCCTCCTACTTCATCAGCCTGCAGGTGGACCCTTCGCGCATCGACATCAACATCCACCCCAACAAGACCGAGGTGCGCTTCGTGGACGACAACGCCATCTACGCCATCCTCCGCTCCGCCGTCAAGAAAGGCCTCGGGCAATTCACCGTGGGAACAGAGCTGAGCTTCGACACACCGCCCGAATTCAACATCGGCCCCGCCCCCAAAGGCTACGTGCCGCAACCGCCGCGCATCAGCTACAACCCCGACTACAACCCCTTCCACGCCTCCGCCGCACAGGCCTCCCTCGACTTCCAGCGCCCCTCCTCCCAGCGCCCCTCCTCCCCCACCCTCCCCCCCCTGCCCCTCGACGAGGCCGCCGACCTGCCACCCACACCCGCGCCTGCCTCCACCTGCCTCCAGCTGCAGGGGCGCTACATAGCCACCTCGCTGGCCTCCGGACTGGCACTCATCGACCAGCAGCGCGCCCATGAACGCGTCCTCTACGACCGCCTCATGCGGAACCTCGAAGCCAAACAACCCCATTCGCAGACACTCCTCTTCCCCGTGGACTGCCACTTCTCCGCCGCCGATGCCGACCTGCTCACCGAACTGCTGCCCGACCTCCGCGAATGCGGCTTCGCCATCGACCCCCTCGGACAGTGCGCCTTCGTCGTCTCGGCCACACCCAACGACCTCAAAGAGAGCGACCTCCAGCCTTTCCTGGACCAGACGCTGGCCGACTACAAAGGCTCCACCCTCCAGAAATTCAACAACCGCACCCATAGCCTCTGCGCCTCCCTGGCACGCCAGATGGCCATCCGCCACGGACGGATTCTCTCCCAAGACGAGATGCAGCAGCTCGTGGCCGACCTCTTCGCCTGCCCCATGGCCGACACCACACCCTCCGGCCGGCGCATCATCACCATCGTAAAACCCGAAGAACTCCTCAAATAAAACGATAAACCCTATAACCCCTAACCCATAACCCATGGCCCAATACCAACCCCAAGGCTTCAGCCTCCTCCCGGCAGCCGTCAAACACCTGCTCATCATCAACGCCATCTGCTACGCCGCCTACCGCCTGCTACTCATGCAGCACATCCTCGACCTCAACTACCTCCTCGGCCTCTGGCACCCTGCCACCGGCGGCTTCCGTCCCTGGCAACCCCTCACCTACATGTTCATGCACGCCAACGTCTCCCACCTCTTCTTCAACATGTTCGCCCTCTGGATGTTCGGCAACACCATGGAAAACCTCTGGGGCACGAAACGCTTCCTCATCTACTACCTCGCCTGCGGCCTCGGAGCAGGCCTCCTCTCGCTCTGCATCCCCGGCGCCACCCTCACCGTAGGCGCCTCCGGCGCCGTCTACGGCCTGCTGCTGGCCTTCGGAATGACCTTCCCCAACGAATACATCTACCTCTACTTCCTCATGCCAATCAAGGCCAAATGGTTCGTCATCGGCTACGCCGCCATCGAACTCATCCAAGGCGTCTTCTACTCCTACGACGGCGTGGCCCACTTCGCACACCTCGGCGGCATGCTCGTCGGCCTGCTCCTCATTCTCTGGTGGCGCAGGCGCCCATTCTTGAAAATATGAAACAAAACAACATACACCCATGGAAATAGCATCGAAATACGACCCTCGCAGCGTCGAGGAGAAATGGTACCAGTTCTGGATTGACAAAAGACTCTTCCACTCCGAGCCCGACCAGCGTGTCCCCTACACCGTGGTCATCCCGCCCCCCAACGTCACCGGCGTCCTCCACATGGGCCACATGCTCAACAACACCATCCAGGACGTCCTCGTCCGCCGTGCACGCATGCAGGGCAAGAACGCCTGCTGGGTGCCCGGCACCGACCACGCCTCCATCGCCACCGAGGCCAAGGTCGTCAAGATGCTCGCCGACAAAGGCATCGACAAGCGGTCGCTCAGTCGTGACGAATTCATGAAACACGCCTGGGAATGGAAGGAGCAGTACGGCGGCATCATCCTCAAGCAGCTCCGCCGCCTCGGCGCCTCCTGCGACTGGGACCGCACCGCCTTCACCATGGACGAGGTGCGCTACGAAAGCGTCATCCGCGTCTTCGTCGACCTCTACAACAAAGGCCTCATCTACCGCGGCGTGCGCATGGTCAACTGGGATCCCCAGGCCCTCACTGCCGTCAGCGACGAAGAGGTCATCTATAAGGAAACACGCGGCAAACTGTTCTACCTGCGCTACCACGTCGAGGGCGAGGACAAATACATTGTGGTGGCCACCACCCGCCCCGAGACCATCATGGGCGACACCGCCGTCTGCGTCCATCCCGACGACGAGCGCTACCAGTGGCTTAAAGGGAAGCGGGTTATCGTCCCCGGCATAGGCCGCGCCGTCCCCGTCATCATGGACGAATACGTCGACCGCGAATTCGGCACCGGCGCCCTCAAGATCACCCCCGCCCACGACATCAACGACTACAACCTCGGCATGAAATACGGCCTGGAGAGCATCGACATTTTTGCCGACAACGGCACCCTCAACGACAACGGCGGCAAGTACGTCGGCATGGACCGCTTCGCCTGCCGCAAGCAGATCATCAAAGACCTCGAAGAGGCCGGCCTCGTCGAGAAGGTGGAAGACTACACCAACAAGGTAGGCCACAGCGAGCGCACCGACGCCGTGATAGAGCCCAAACTCTCCGCCCAGTGGTTCATGCGCATGGACGGCATCGCCAAGAAAGCCCTCCAGGTTGTCGAGGACGACACCATCCGCTTCCACCCCGCCAAGTTCAAGAACACCTACCGCCACTGGCTCGAAAACATCAAGGACTGGTGCATCAGCCGCCAGCTCTGGTGGGGCCAGCGCATACCCGCCTGGTACCTCGACATCGACGGCCGCGTGGAAATCATCGTGGCCCTCAACGAGGAAGAGGCCAAAAAGACAGCCGCCGAGAAGTACAACTACACCGGCACCCTGCGCCAGGACGAAGACGTGCTCGACACCTGGTTCTCCTCCTGGCTCTGGCCAATCTCACTCTTCGACGGCATCCGCAACCCAGGCAACCCCGAAATCAAATACTACTACCCCACCGCCGACCTCATCACCGCACCCGACATCATCTTCTTCTGGGTCGCCCGCATGATCATGGCAGGCGAGGAGTACATGCACGACATCCCCTTCCGCAACGTCTACTTCACCGGCATCGTGCGCGACAAACTCGGCCGCAAGATGTCCAAACAGCTCGGCAACAGCCCCGACCCCATCGAACTGATTGAGAAATACGGCGCCGACGGCGTCCGCATGGGCATGCTCCTCACCGCCCCCGCCGGCAACGACCTCCCCTTCGACGAAGCCATCTGCGAGCAGGGACGCAACTTCTCCAACAAACTCTGGAACGCCCTCCGCCTCGTCAGCGGCTGGCAGACCGGCGACATAGAGCAGAACGCGGAGAACGCCGTCAGCATACAGTGGATGGAACAGCGTATGGCACAGGTCCTCGAGGAAATCGAGCGCGACTTCGACCAGTACCGCCTCAGCGAAGCCCTCATGGCCGCCTACAAACTCGCATGGGACGACTTCTGCTCCTGCTACCTCGAAATCGTCAAGCCCGCCCACGGCACCCCCCTCGACCGCGAAACCTACCAGGCCACCCTCTCCATCTTCTCGCGCCTCATGCTCATCCTCCACCCCTTCATGCCCTTCGTCACCGAAGAAATCTGGCACACCCTCCAGACCATCGGCAAGACCGACCAGCAGGCCGACTTCCTCAACGCCAACTACTCCATCATGAACCAACGCATGCCCGCCAGCGTCCTCTACGACCAGCGACTGCTCGACCAGTTCGACACCGCGCGCGAAATCATCGCCGGCGTGCGCAACATACGCAACACCCGCGGCCTCTCGCCCAAAGAACCCCTCGCCGTCCACATCCGCAACTCAGAACTCAGAGTGCAACACCTCGAGAGCATCATCCGCAAGCTGGGCAACGTCAGCGAAATCACCCCCGTCGAAGAGGCCCCCGCCGGCGCCCTCCAGTTCATCGTCGGCACGGCCGAATGCTACGTCCCCATGAGCCAGAATGTCGACAAGGGCGAGGAACTCAAGAAACTGCAGGACGACCTCAAATACCACGAAGGCTTCCTCCGCAGCGTCATCGCCAAACTCTCCAACGAGAAATTCGTCTCCGGCGCCCCCGCCGCCGTCGTCGAAAAAGAACGCAACAAGCAGCGCGACGCCGAAACCAAAATCGCCGCCCTCAAGAAACAAATCGACAACCTCGGCAGCTGAAAACGGACCAATGGCCCATAAGCGGTCATATCGGTTCTCAGTCGAAGTAAATACCTAGGGGATACCTACAGGATACCTACAAGCCCCCTGGCGGGCAGAAAGAGCCTCCCGCCTCGGAGCGGGAGGCTTTACGCATTGAGGCCCACAGAGTTAGCCTATATGTGGAAAAATAATATTGGGCGGCTGGAAATTTTTTGCTACTTTTGCAGTGTAATAACAACCTGCCATACATACACAACAAATTGATTGACAATGAAAAAAAGATTGAAAACACTCGCCCGCGCCCTCTGTGTCGCCATCGTCGCGGCAGGAGCGCTGAACGTCAGCTCCTGCATCAAAGAGGGCGACCTCGACATTTTCACACACCCGATTGACATGCAATTCAACTTCAGTCCGCACTATGGCTTCCCCATCGCCTACGGCGAACTCAACCTGAACGACATACTTACCCGGCTGGCAAAGAAAGACTCCACCGTGAACTCCTATATCGACACGAACAGCGACGTGCTCACCTTCGTGTTCAGCGGCGAGAAGACAGACTCCATCTTCCCCCTCTCCTTCCTCGGGGACGCCACCAACCCCAAGGCGGCAAACCATAAGCGGCGAGCGGAACACAAGACGCATCATTTAAAATACGGCAGCCACAAGGACACGCCGTGGTACTACGTAGACACCGTCTTCCACGACACCGTCCCCATAGACCTCTTCGACCATGCCGTCATCAAGGAAAACGTGGTGGACAACGGAATCGAACTAACCAATGCGTGGCTCACCCTGTCGGTGAAAGCCAACGGCGAATATCTCAACCCCTCGTGGGATTCGTTGCTCAACCCCTACGTGCATGTGGTGTTCGACAGCGTGAGCGTGGTGGCCGTGGGGCATGGAAATGTCGATGACTCGGTCTCAAGCGGTGAAGTCGGCATCAACTCCGTGGTCATCAATGACATCACAAAAGACACCCTCTATTCATTCGAAAACATCGACCTGGCCAAGCTCTTCAACGTATATCCGAAAGAGATTGTATACACCTACCGCCTGCGGTTGCAGATATCGCCGGACATTGTGTCGTCGGACATCGTGACACGCCCGTTCAGGGAAGTGCTGGATACGCTCTCGCTGACGAAATTCTTCTATACCGCCAAGGCAAAGCTTACGCTTCCCATGAGCCTGAAAGTGCCGTCGCTCGACTATGCCTACTACCTGAATTGGAACGGCGGCAGCGGCCAATCGCTGGGCGAAATGCTGGACAGCATCGGCAAGTCGCTGGACGAAGGCCTCTCAATCGGCTTGGACAACCTGTCGCTACAACTGAAATTCGACAACGGCATACCCCTCGGCTTCGGACTGAATGCCTGGTTCCTCGATGCCGACAGCACAGTACTCCACAAGCTGGTTCCCGACAGAAACTACATCGAAGCCGCACCGCTGCAAAACGGCACAGCCTCGGGTTCAACGCTTACCACCATCAACTTCAATGTGGACAGCCAGAGCCTGGACAAAGTCAAACAGGCGTCGATAATACAGCTGCTAATGCACCTCAACACGTCAGGAGGGCAGCATGCGGCAGTGAAGATTGACGACTTCCTGCGCATCAAGGCCTATATGCAGGTAAAGGTGAATATAAACGGAAAGATAGTGCTGCTGGAGGAGGGCTTCAAGATTCCCTTCATGCCAGACAGCCTCCTCAACAACTTGAACATGTTCTAACCCACAACAATTGATACAACGGGCATTCCCCGTCTCCACCAACCCCCAAAGACACAACATGACAAAGAAACAACGATACATACTTCCCCTGCTGGCAATGCTGCTGCTGGGGGCGCCGGCCAAGGCGCAGTACGACGAGACCAACAACCTCTTCTACCATGCCATCCGGACACCGCAGACAAACCTGCTCAACCCCGCCCTCTTCCCCGGGCGCAACAGTTTCTACCTGGCACTTCCCGGGATGGACCTGCAGTTTGGATCCCCCCTGGCCATCAACGACCTGCTGCGCTACGACCCCGCCACGGAGCGGACCACCATATATGTGGATTCGTTACTGCAGAAGCTCTCGCAAGACAACAAGCTACGCCTCGGCTTCGACCTGCAGGTGCTGGGATTCGGATTGAAAATCAAACGCCTGTTCCTCGACGCCAACGTGCGGCTGCGGACATCGCTGAGCGTCGGTCTCCCCATCAGCCTTTTCAATGAACTCGTGGAGGGCAATATCGACAACAACGGGGAGACTCGCCAGATGAACTTCCTCAACGGCGACCTGCTCAACACACAGAGCTACCTGGAAACCTCGGTCGGTGCGGGCTGGAACTTCGAGCAGTGGAACCTGACTGCGGGCGTCCACGCCAAGATGCTCTCCGGCATCTGGAACATGCAGACCGACCGCACCAGCATCTCCCTGAAGACCGCCCCCGACAAGGAAGAGATGACGGCAAGCATATACTATGAAATGCAGGGATCAGCCATAGTGCCCTACGACACAGCCAAGGGACTCATCATGGACAGCCTGACCGATGTGAACAACATCCTCCACAGCCTGCTCGGCAACAACGGCTTCGCCCTCGACCTCGGATTGAAGTACGAGCTGGGTCCGCTAACACTCTCGTTCTCCGTACTCGACCTCTCGCCCGGCATCCATTGGCGGAAGAACCCCTTCTCGCTCTCGCCCGTGACGGACACCGCATTGGTGCTGCATATCAAAGGCGCCGATGTGAACACCTTCATCGACAACGGAGACTTCACGACAGAAAACTTTGTAGACGAACTCAAAGACCGCCTGGACAGCCTCAAACTAACCTACCGCACGGGCGACAACCTGGACTACTGGTACTCGCTGCCCACCAAGATCAACGTCGGCGCCTCCCTCTCCCTCTCCACCATGCTCCGCGTCGGCCTGCTGTTCCACGGCCAGTTCGACCGCGGCCTCATCAGCAAGAGCAACCCCGTGGAAGGCTACACAGCCGCCTACACCAACACCTTCCGCTGGAACACCACCCTCTCGGCCTCCGTCAACCTCTTCAACTGGATTGAACTCATCGCGGGCACCTCCATCGTATACGACGGCAAACACATGGACCTCTTCAACCCCGGCGCAGGAATATCCATCGCGATCGGCACCTTCTTCCAAACATACCTCATCGGCGACTACACAAGCAACATCCGCCTCGTGGAAGCCAAAGCCTTCAATGCGAAGTTCGGCGTCAACCTGCTCATCGGCAGGGGCGGCAAAAAAAAGAAAATCGTCAAGGAATACATCCCCGTCGAACCGCTGCCCGCGGTCGACAATGACGGGGACAGACCCGCTATAGAGGAGGAATAGAACATGAACATAGTAGCCATCGTCGGCCGCCCCAATGTCGGCAAATCCACCCTCTTCAACCGCCTCACACAGACACGCGACGCCATCGTCGACTCCGTCTCCGGCGTCACGCGCGACCGCCAGTACGGCCACTCCGACTGGAACGGCAAACACTTCTCCGTCATCGACACCGGCGGATACGTCATGGGCGGCGACGACCAATTCGAACAGGAAATACGCCGGCAGGTCGCCCTCGCCATCGACGAGGCCGACACCATCCTCTTCCTCGTCGACGCCCGCGAGGGGCTCACCCCCATGGACCAGGACGTCGCCGACATGCTCCGCCGCCAGCCCAAAACCGTCCTCCTGGTCGTGAACAAAGTGGACAACTCGGAGCAGATGAACGCCCTCCCCGAATTCTACGCCCTGGGACTGGGCGACCCCTACCCCATCGCCGGCATCACCGGCAGCGGCACCGGCGAACTGCTCGACGCCCTCGTGGCCGACTTCGCCGAGGGCGAGGAACAACCCCAGGACGGCCTGCCACGCATCGCCATCGTCGGCCGCCCCAACGTCGGCAAATCCTCGTTCATCAACATGATCACCGGCGAGCACCGCTCCGTGGTCACCCCCATCGCAGGCACCACGCGCGACTCCGTCTACAGCCGCTACAACCTCTTCGGCTTCGACTTCAACTTCGTCGACACCGCCGGCCTCCGCCGCAAAGCCAAAGTCACCGAAAACCTCGAATTCTACTCCGTCCTCCGCTCCGTCCGCGCCATCGAAGTCTCCGACGTATGCATCCTCATGCTCGACGCCAGCCAGGGCCTCCAGCAGCAGGACCTCAACATCCTCTCCCTCATCCAGCGCAACAACAAAGGCATCGTCATCGTCGTCAACAAATGGGACCTCATCGAAAAGGACCACAACACCCACCGCCAGTTCGAACAACTCATCCGCCAGCGCATCGCCCCCTTCGACGACGTCCCCATCGTCTTCACCTCCGTCATCAACAAACAGCGCATCTTCAAAGTGCTGGAGACCGCCCGCGCCGTCTACCAAGCACGCAGCCGCCGCATCCCTACCGCCGAACTCAACGAACGCCTCCTACCCATCGTCAAAGAGCAGAACCCACCGCCCGCCTACAAAGGCAAATGGATCAAAATCAAATACATCACCCAACTCCCCACCCCCTACCCCCAGTTCGTCTTCTTCTGCAACCTGCCGCAGTACATCCGCGACCCCTACAAACGCTTCGTCGAAAACCGCCTGCGCGACATGTGGGACTTCCACGGCGTGCCCCTCACCGTCTACTTCCGCGCCAAATAGTGGCACGCTTTTTGCAGCACACAACCGAAAAAACATAGCGACAAACCAACATAAAAACACACAAACCATGGAAATCAAAGTCACCGAACAAAACTTCGACGAGCTCCTCAAGAGCCCACAACCCCTCATGATCGACTTCGGAGCCACCTGGTGCGGCCCCTGCAAAGCCCTCGCACCACGCATCGAGGAACTCGCCTCCGAATATCAAGGCCGCGCCATCATCGGAGCCGCCGACGTCGACGAATGCCCCGAGCTCTCCGCCCGCTTCCGCATCCGCAACGTCCCCACCGTCCTCTTCTTCAAAGGCGGCGAGGCCGTGGACAAAAGCGTCGGACTCGTGGCCAAGGAGACCCTCGCCGAAAAACTCAACGCCCTCCTCTGATGGACAGGAAACCGATGTTTAAAAACCTTAAAAAGAGCAAATGGCTCATAACGGTTCATATCGGTTCTCAGTCGAAGTAAATACTTAGAGGATACCTACGGGATACCTATAGGGTGGCAGCCCTATAGGTACCCTTTTTGTTAAAATAAAGTTAAAAACAGCCCGTGGAACTCGACAGCCTATCCCGCTACCGCAACCTATCGCTCTTCGCCCGCCAGGTGGTGGAGGGATTCATCACGGGTCGGCACCGCAGCCCCTACCACGGCTTCTCGGCCGAATTCTCGGACTACCGCCAGTACAACCCCGGCGAATCCACCCGCAACATCGACTACCGCCTCTACGGACGCACCGACCGCCTGTATGTCAAACAATTCGAGGAGGAAACCAACCTGCGCTGCCAACTGGTGATAGACCACAGCGCCTCCATGCTCTTCCCCACCGCGCAGCACGGAAATCCAGAAAAGCCCAACAAGCTGACCTTCAGCGCCTACGCCTCGGCCGCACTGATAGAACTGCTCCACCGACAGCGCGACGCCTTCGGCCTCACCCTCGTCTCCTCGCAGATCGACAGCCACACGCCCGCCCGCTCCTCCAGCCTCCACCAGAAACACCTGATGGCATTGCTGGACAGCCTCGTGCAACCGCCTAAAGACAGCCCCAAACAACCCTCCGGGACCGCACTGGCCGAGCCGCTGCACCTCATCGCAGAACAGATACACCGCCGCTCACTCGTCGCCCTCTTCACCGACGCCCTCGTCCGCGACAGCGAGCAGGAACCCCTCCTCGACGCCCTGCGACACCTGCGGCACAATAAACACGAGGTGATACTCTTCCACACCTACCACGGCCCAAGCGAACTGGAACTGGACTACGACGCCCGGCCCCACCTCTTCATCGACCTCGAAAGCGGCCGACAACTCAAACTCACCCCCACCGAAATCGCCCAGACCTACCGCCGGCACATGCACCAAACCTTCGCCCTCCTCCAGCAGCGCGCCCTCCAGTACCGCATCGACTACCTGCCCGTCGACGTCAGCCTCGGGTTCCACCAAGTGCTGCAACCCTTCCTCTTGAAAAGAAATAAATCAAAATAACAGAAACATATGAAACAATACATCGAACAGAACCAGGACCGCTTCCTCGAAGAACTCTTCTCCCTCATCCGCATCCCCTCCATCAGCTCCGAACAGGAACACAAGCCCGACATGGTGCGCTGCGCCGAACGCTGGAAAGAACTGCTGCTGGAAGCCGGCGTGGACCGCGCCGAAGTGATGCCCACAGAGGGAAACCCCGTCGTGTATGCCGAAAAAACGATAGCCGCCGACAAGCCGACGGTGCTCGTCTATGGCCACTACGACGTCATGCCCGTGGAACCCCTCGCCCTCTGGCGCACCCAGCCCTTCGAACCCGTAGTCAAGGACGGCCGCATCTGGGCCCGCGGAGCCGACGACGACAAAGGCCAGTCCTTCATGCACGCCAAAGCATTCGAATACATGGTTCGCACCGCCACCCTCCCCTGCAACGTCAAGTTCATGCTCGAAGGCGAGGAGGAAATCGGCTCCGGCAGCCTCTACGGATTCTGCGAGAAAAACAAGGAAATGCTCAAGGCCGACATCATACTCGTCTCCGACACCTCCATGATCGCCCCCGACGTACCCTCCATCACCTCCGGACTCCGCGGACTCTGCTACTGGGACGTCGAAGTCACCGGCCCCAACCACGACCTCCACTCCGGCCTCTTCGGCGGCGCAGTGGCCAACCCCATCAACGTGCTATGCCGCATGATCGCCGACCTCCACGACGCCAATGGCCACATCACCATCCCCGGATTCTACGACGACGTCCTCGTGCTCTCCTCCGAAGAACGCGCACTCATGGCACAGGCCCCCTTCGACGAAGCTGCCTACAAGCAGGAACTCGGCCTCCGCGCCCTCAAAGGCGAAGAAGGATTCTCCACCAAAGAACGCACCGGAATCCGCCCATGCCTCGACGTATGCGGCATCTGGGGCGGACACACCGGCGAAGGCTCCAAGACCGTCCTCCCCTCGAAAGCCTACGCAAAAATAAGCACACGCCTGGTCGCCAACCAGGACTTCGAGAAAATATCCAAACAGTTCAAAAACTATTTCGAAGCCGCCGCCCCCGAATACGTCACCGTCAAAGTAACCCCATCCCACGGAGGCGCCGCCTACGTGGCTCCGCTTGAATTGAAAGCCTACAAAGCAGCCGAACGCGCCATGCAGGACACCTACCGCCGTCGACCCATACCCACCCGCAGCGGCGGCTCCATACCCATCATCGCAGGCTTCGAGAAAATCCTCGGAATCAAAAGCATCCTCATGGGATTCGGACTGGCTACCGACGACATCCACGCCCCCAACGAAAACTACCCGCTTGAGCAATTCCTCCGCGGCATAGAGACCATACCCCTATTCTACAAGTACTTCGCCGAATAACATGGTCTTTGAAATCCTGCTTGCCCTCATCGTCGTGGGCGCCATCGTCATCGTGATAATGGAGAACCGCAAGCCCTACCTCTCCCTCTTCTGGGTCATGCTGCTCGCGGTGCTCCCCGGTATCGGCGTCGTACTCTACCTCCTCCTTGGGAAAGACTACCGCAGCCGCCGCGTCATCAAAGCCGACGAACTGGCGCGACTGGACGCACTCCGCAACGAAGCCACCCGCAACGGCATCGTGCATGGCCACCCCTCCGAGAAATATGCCAAACTCGCCGCCATGATGCGCGGAGCCAACGACACACCACTCTTCAAAGGCAACCAGGTGCGCATCTTCACCGACTTCACCCCCATGTTCCAGTCCATGCTGGACGACATCGCCGCTGCCAAAGAATTCGTCCACATACAATTCTACATCGTCGAGGACGACGAAGTAGGGCGCCAGCTGAGCTCCCTCCTCATCCGCAAGGCACAGCAGGGGGTGGACGTGAGGCTCATCTTCGACTCCTGGGCCAACCTCACCGTCAAAGGCCGCTACTACGACCACATGCGCCAAGGAGGAGTCCAGGTGCAATCCTTCCAGAAACTGCTGCCCTCCATGCTCACCCGCGAAGTGAACTGCCGCACCCACCGCAAAATCGTAGTCATTGACGGACAGATTGGCTACACCGGAGGCATGAACATCGCCAAACGCTACCGCGACGGCATCAACCACGGCAACTGGCGCGACACACACATCCGCCTGCAGGGACCCGCCGTCTCGCAACTCGAACTCTCCCTGCTCGCCGACTGGCGCTTCTGCACCAAGGAACTGCTGGCCGACCGACGCTTCTTCCCACCATCCCACCTCCCCCACATGCCCGAAGGCTCCCCGGGGGCTATGGCCCAGATCATCACCTCCGGACCCATGGACGAATGGAACACCGTCATGCAAGGCCTCGTGCAGGTCATAGCCCAAAGCCGCCGCTACCTCTACCTGCAGACCCCATACTTCATCCCCACCCAACCCATCCTCCTGGCCATCCGCAACGCAGCCCTCGCAGGCGTGGACGTGCGCCTCATGATGCCCTCCACAGCCGACCGCGGCGCCGTCATGCTCTACGCCTCGCAGTCCTACTTCCGTGACCTGCTCCCCGCCGGAGTGAAAATCTATATGTACAACAAAGGCTACCTGCATGCCAAAACCATGGTCTGCGACGACGACTTCGTCACCATCGGCTCCACCAACATCGACCCACGAAGCCTGGAACAAAACTTCGAAGTGAACGCCTTCCTCTACGACAGCGAACTGGCCATACACCAACGCGACATCTTCCTGGACGACCTGAAGGAGTGCACCCTGGTGGACCCCGGCGCCTGGGAACACCAGCCGGCATGGCACCGCTTCCGACAGTCCTTCTCCCGCCTCCTGACCCCCATCCTATAGGCACCCTATAGGTATCCGGTAGGTATCCGGTAGGTATTTACTTCGACTGAGAACCGATATGAACGCTTATGGTCCAATAAAAAGATGGGTGCCGACGGCACCCATCTTCAATACAATGAACATCAGTCTATTGAGATAATTATGCCAAACTTCACCGGATAGAGTTCCTGCACGGAGGACTTCATGGTGCTCATGGTGGCCGTCTGGAAGTAGAGGCCGAAGCCGTTGCACGTGAGCGTGGCGCGGAGGTCCAGTTTGTAGGGATTGACAAACCTGTTCACGCTCTGGTCCTTATGGAGTTCGCTGCGGCTGTCGGAGTCGTACTCTTGGTGTATGCCAGTGTGGCTGCCGCTCCAGTGGAGACCCGGCAAGGCGGCCAGGGTGAGTTGCCAGTCGTGCCAAAGGTCGATGCGCAGCGAAACCGGAAGCACCACATACCGCGTCAGCATCCGCGACGAACACTGCTCGTCAGTGCCCTCGGCAAAGGCGGCGGCAGAAGGGTCGAACATCACCTCGGGGACGTTGAACTTATACTTGTCCCAATCGAGGCCGATGCCGAGGTAAAGACCCGTGTGGCGCGTGCCGAGGAGGGGGTAGTTGACCGAGAGGTGGATGTGGTTGAACGAGGTGCGCACGTCGGCCGCACCGTCCACGCCGGAGAAGCCCTCGAACATCGACGAACCCCAGTTGTGGAAACCCCAGGCGAAGTCAAGAGCCACGTCGCGGCGTTGCCAGAAGGAGCCATTCCCCTTTCCCGAGCCCTCCTCCTGTTCGCCGAGGGGAATCCCGTGCCTGTAGGGCGTTACGCTCCCGCTGTCGCAGAGGTTGAAGTCAATGCTCGACTGGTCCTCGACGTGCACCGTGCCATCGCCCGTCTGCGAAGCGTCGGCCTTGCAGGCGAGGTCGATCTTGGAGAAATCGCTGGAGGCGAAGTCGAAGCGCGAGCACGACATGACGGTTTCGGAACTGATGCGCGACCAGTCCTCGGCCTGCAGCGTGAGGCTGGCGGCATGCACCGTGTCGTCCAGCGTCCCGCGGAACTGCGCCGACGCGTGGTCCTCGGTGTGGACAGCGAAGCGGTCGCGCATACCGAACGAGCCCTTGAAGACCAGCGACGCACGGTCCTCGGCCACAAACGCCATCGAATGCCCGGCGGGCAGCGTGATGCGCACGAAGGCGTTGCCATCGATTGTCATGCGGTTGCCCCTGATGGTGGCCACCTGGCTGTTGTCCTCCGCGGTGAGTGTCAGGGCGAGGCCTTCAGTCACCGTGAGGCTTGCACGGTCTTCCACGCGAATCTCGCTGACGCTCTCCGGGATAGCCTGCTGGAAGGTCTGCCCCTGCAGGGCCACGGGAATCATGGCGGCGACGAAAGCCGCCAGGCGGGTGAATCTCTTTTTCATAATATAGGTTTTTTAAATTTGCTTGCTGCGTATGAAATGCCCTCGCGCAAGGGCTCCACGATGCGCACCTCGAGCCGACGGCTGTCGGGCAGCAGACGGCTCACCAGACGGCCGCCGGCAGACTGCGAGAGGGTCTCGTGGCCGGCCTCGCTGAGGGCCAGCAGGCGGTCGCCCCAGTCGGGTGCCTCGAAGGCGATGAGGGCGGTGGAGGCCTCGATGGATGGCTCCGCACCGGCTTTTTCGCTGACAGCGATAAGGCTGTTCACTGGGATTGCAGCCTCCGCGGCAGGGACATCGGCCGCTGCCAGGGCGTCGCCGGGAGCCACGGGGCTGGAGGCGACAGAATCTGTAGACAGGATAGATCTCATAGCGGGGACAGAGGCGACAGCGTTTATAGACCGGATAGGGCTGGTGGCACCGGCGGCCCTGGCCACCCCTATGACATCCATCCCTTCCATCCCGTCTGTCTCCTCTCTACAATCCAGTCTGCCTCCCCCCTCTATCCCCTGCTCGCCACGTGCCAGCAGGGGCACCTCGGCGCTGTCCATTCGGGCTGTGCGCAGGGCGGGCAACATGAGCGCCGTCACCACCGCCGCCGCGGCAGCCCAGCGACCCAGCAGCGGCCAAAAGGTACGCACCGGAACCTCGGGCAGCGGCGCGGCAGCAAACCGCACGCTCTCGTCGCGCTCCAAGCGCGGCGCCTCCCGGTAGAGGGCCAGTTCCTCGACCGCATCGGGGTGGGCGGAAAGCCACTGCTCCACAGCGGCAATTTCCTCCGCGGAAACCAGTTCCCCCTCGGCATAGCGCAGGAGCCAGAGCTCATAGTTGGTATCATCTATCGTTGTCATATCCTAATGATTTCAGTTGTTTACGCATAGCCACGCGGGCGCGGAAGAGGTAGACCTGCACCTGCGAGTCGCTCAGTTCCAACGTCTCGGCGATCTCCCGGTAGGAGTATCCCTCCACGTCGCGCAGCTGCAGGATGGCGCGTTGCACCTCGGGCAGCACCCGCAGGCTGTGCTCGATGGCCTCGCGCAGGTCGAAGCCCTCGTCGGCCTCCTGTGTGCCGGGAAGGTTGGCGCGGATGGCATCGGCATGGCTGCGCTCCACCCTGGCATGCCGCAGCGAGTGCATCAGGGAGCGGTAGGTGGCACCGAGGATGTAGGGCTTGCCCTTGGCGCAGTCGACATGGCTGCAACGCTGCCAGAGCGAGGCCAGCGCCTCCTGCACGGCATCCTCGCAGTCGGGACGCGAGGGGCAGCAGCGGAGGGCGAAGCGAAGCGCGTCGTCGGCCCAGCGGGGGGAGTGGAGGGTGTATTCCTTGGCAGTCATCCGTCAGCGTTTTCACCCTATAGTTGCCCATCGGGGGCAGAATATTACACCCGAGGCGAAAAAAATCAGAAAAAAAGGTGCTCCAGCAGAATCTTCACTCCGAGGGCGACGAGCACCACGCCGGCCACGACATTGGCCGTGCGCCCGGGGATGGGAGTGCGTCGGCGGCCCAGAGCGGAGCCCAGGAGCGAGACAACAAAGGTGGTGAGCGCGATGAGGAGCACAACCCAGAGGACCGTCCCCAGCGGATGCTGCAGGCCCAGGCCAATGCCGACAGCGAAGGCGTCGATGCTGGTGGCGACACCGAGGAGGAGGTAATTGAAAATCGGGAATCGGAAATTGAAGGTCTGGAGTGCCTCCTCCCTGTCGCGGATGCCGTCCAGGAGCATCTTGCCACCAACGAGGGCCAGGAGCGCGAAGGCAATCCAGTGGTCGACAGCCTCGATGAAGGCACGGGCTGCATCGCCGATGAGGGCACCCGCCAGAGGGAAGGCCCCCTGGCAGAGGGCGAAGACGAGGGCCATGAGCAGGCGCTGGCGGCGCAACAGGCAAAGGCGCAGGGCGGTGGCGGCCGAGACCACCAGCGTGTCCACACAGAGTGCCAATGCCAATAGGAACGCTTCCCAGAACACCATACCTCCCGCTAACTCCTTTCCTCCACCTTACAGTGCGCCACCATGCCCATGGTGTGGCGCAGATTGATTTCGGCCACGCAGAGGCTTCCGTCGGCGCAGGCCATGAGGTCTACCCCGAGGGGGCCGGTATATCGTGGCGTGATGTTGGCGGCCAGCCATGCCTCCACCCTGCCCCGCATGGCTTCCAGCGCGGGGAATGCGGCGGCGATGCGGCTGTCCGGCCAGAGGATATTCTCCTTGTAGACGCCGCTTCCGGTGCGGAAGAGAGAGTATCCGATGAAGCGACTGCCCATGTATTCCAGGGCTAGATCGGCCACCACCTCGCGCCTCGGTTCGGCGATGACGCAACGCTGCGTGGTGACGGTCTTGGCAATCCAGTGGCGGTCAATCGCGGTCAGTGCGCCATGAATCCATCGCAGGCCACGGCCCGCACCGCTCCAAGGGGCCTTGAGCACCCAATGGGGCTGCCCCTGCAGGAGGGCCTCGGCCTCCTCGGGGCTATATATGGCGCGGCAGTCGGGCTGCAGCGGCAGGACAGTGGAGCGATGCTGCAACCGGCGGAGTTCCTCCAAGAAGGCATCCGACGGCAGGAGCCGCTGTGGAAGACCCGCCTTCAGAAGCTGGTGCTTGAGGGCAATGTTCCACCCCCACGGCACCACGGCGGTGCAGTCGCGCAGCATCTCCGCGGGCGGAAGGCTGTAGGCGGAGCAGCAGAGGGCCGCAGGATAGAGCGTGCCCATGACCGCCTGGGCGTCGCGCAGGGCGAACTCGCGTGCCGAACGCGGCGGCAAATAATGAGCACGACCGCTGGCCAGGCAGAGGTCGTGCTCGGGATTGAAGATGCAAAGCTGCATTCTTACTTGTTGACTTGGAACTTCTTGTTGCCGGTCTTGAAGAAGTCGGCAATCTGCTCGGCGGCGGCGATGCCGGCGTTGATGTTGGCCTCTTCGGTCTGGGCACCCATCTTCTTGGGGGTAGCGAAGTAGCGGCCCTCGAAGGCGCGGAAGTCGGCATCGGCATCGGGCATGATGTCGGTGATGTACTTCAGGTCGGTGCGCTCGGCCATGAGCTTGCAGAGGCCGGCCTCGTCGATGACCTCCTTGCGGGCGCTGTTCACCAGGATGCCGCCCTTGGGCATCTTGCCCACGAGGTCGTGGTTGATGCTCTGCTTGGTCTCGGCGGTGGCGGGGATGTGCAGCGAGACGATGTCGCACTGCTCGAAGAGGGCCTGCTGGTTGGCCACGGCCTTGGCCATGCCGCTCTGGTTGATCTGGTCGGCGGTGAGGAAAGCGTCGTAGGCATAGACATCCATGCCGAAGCCCTTGGCGATGCGGGCTACGTTGCGTCCCACGTTGCCGAAGGCGAGGATACCCAGCTTCTTGCCCATCAGCTCGGAACCGCTCTTGCCGTTGTAGAAGTTGCGGACGGCATAGACGAGCATGCCCATGACCAGCTCGGCCACGGCGTTGGAGTTCTGGCCGGGGGTGTTCATGGCGACGATGCCGCGGGCGGTGCAGGCCTCGAGGTCGAGGTTGTCGTAGCCGGCGCCGGCGCGGACGACGATTTTGAGGTTCTTGGCGTGGTCGATGACCTCTTTGGTCACCTTGTCGCTGCGCACGATGAGGGCGTCGGCGTCGGCGACGGCGGCATAGAAGTCGTTCACGTCGGTATATTTCTCGAGGAGGGCGAACTGGTGGCCGTTCTCCTCGACCACTTTCTTGATTCCATCAACGGCCACCTTGGCGAAGGGTTTCTCCGTTGCTACGAGGATTTTCATTTTTTTTCTTGTTTTTAAATATGGATTTCAATTACTTCATGAAGCCACGGGCATCATTGACATCGTCGGCGATGAAGATTGCTTCGGGGATGTCAATGATGTCCCTGGCGTCAAGATTGCTTTACTTGTTGGCTTTCTCGAAGTCCTGCATGCACTGGACGAGGGCCTCGACGGCCTCGATGGGGCAGGCATTGTAGAGGCTGGCGCGGAAGCCGCCGACCGAGCGGTGGCCCTTGATGCCGACCATGCCGCGTTCCTTGGCGAAGGCCATGAAGGCATCCTGCTTGTCCTCGCGGCCGGGGGCCATGACGAAGCAGTGGTTCATGATGGAGCGGTCCTCCTTCTCGGCGGTGCCGATGAACATGGAGTTGCGGTCGATCTCGTCGTAGAGCAGGTTGGACTTCTTGACGTTGATCTTGTTCATCTCGGTGAGGCCACCCAGTTCCTTGACCCACTTCAGGGTCTCGTACATCATGAAGATGTTGATCACCGGGGGAGTGTTGAACATGGAGATGTTCTTGTCCTCCTCGGCGGCGTGGGTGCGGTAGTCCACCATCGTGGGCAGGGGGTTCATGTACTGGCGGTCGGTGATCTTGCCGAGGATATCCTTACGGACGATGACGAAGGTAACACCGGCAGGGCCGACGTTCTTCTGGGCGCCGCCGTAGATGAGGCCGTACTTCTTCACGTCGACGGGACGGCTCATGATGTCGGAGCTCATGTCGGCTACCAGCATGACGGGGCAGTCCATGTCGTGCTTGATTTCGGTGCCGTAGATGGTGTTGTTGGTGGTGATGTGGAAGTAGTCGGCATCGGTGGGGATGGTGTAGCCCTTGGGGATGTAGCTGTAGGTCTTGTCCTCGCTGTTGGCCACGATGTCGACCTGGCCGAAGAGCTTGGCCTCTTTGGCGGCCTTCTTGGCCCAGACGCCGGTCTGGAGGTAGGCGGCCTTCTTGTTGAGCAAGTTGGCGGGCACGGCCATGAACTGGGTGCTGGCGCCGCCGCCGAGGAAGAGCACCTCGTATTCGGCGGGGATGCCGAGCAGGTCGCGCCACAGCTGGCGGGTATCGGCCATCAGTTTCTCCCAGCCGGGGGTGCGGTGGCTGATCTCGGCGATGCCGATACCGGTGTTGTCAAAGTCGTGGAGGGCCTTGATGGTGTTCTCGATGGCCTGCTTGGGCAGGACGCAGGGACCTGCGTTGAAATTATAGGCTGTTTTCATTTTGTTTTATTGTTTAAAAGGTTTATTTTTAATTAATTATACAATAAATCCACTTCTCTTGTACGGCAACAAAAATAGGAAAAAAAAACAATACGCAAAAAAAAACTTCATCCTTGCGCCACTTTTCTTCTCCGAGACGTCCCGAGGGGGCCGCCCCCACCCCGGTGCGGCAGCGGCGCAGGGCCGCCGGAAGTCCGATGCAGGGACGCTTATTCCGTGTTCGTTCACCGTAAGTTCTACGCTTTAAAAGCGGAGAAATAGCGGAGAAATACCGAAGAAATAGCGGAGAACTGTCGGAGAACTGACGGCCCGGGTCCGGAACTGCGGCGCGCCGGAGGGCATTTTTTTTCGGACCGATATACTATTCCGCTCCGTCGCGCGTTACATAGGGTATTTAACTTTAACACCTAAAAAACAATGAGAAAACATATCGTGGCCGGCAACTGGAAGATGAACTGCACCTTCGCGGAGGCCGACGAACTGATTAACGGCATCATGGAACAGCTGGAGGCGACGGAGCTTCCGCGCGAGACGCAGCTCGTGGTCTGCCCCCCGTTCCCCTACCTTGAGATGACGACCGACTATGCGAACGACAGCTACTTCGCCGTCGGGGCGCAGAACGTGGCCGCCGAGGAGCGCGGCGCCTACACGGGCGAGGTGAGCGCCGAGATGCTGGAGAGCGTGGAGATAGACTACTGCATCGTGGGCCACTCCGAGCGCCGCGCCTACTACGGCGAGACCGACGCCCTGGTGGCCGCCAAGGTGGACCGCCTGCTGGCCCACGGCCTCAAGCCCATCGTCTGCGTGGGCGAGGTGCTGGAAGAGCGCGAGGCGGGCCGCCAGCTGGAGGTGGTGAAGCGTCAGGTGGAGGAAGGCCTCTTCCATCTCACGGCCGAGCAGATGCAGCAGGTGGTGGTGGCCTACGAACCCGTCTGGGCCATCGGCACCGGCAAGACCGCCACGCCCGACCAGGCACAGGAAATCCACGCCCACATCCGCTCCCTCCTGGCAGCGAAATACGGCCAGGCTGTGGCCGACGAGGTGAGCATCCTCTACGGCGGAAGCTGCAAGCCCTCCAACGCGAAAGAGCTCTTCGCCTGCCCCGACATCGACGGCGGCCTCATCGGCGGCGCCTCGCTCAAGGCGGAGGACTTTGTGGCCATCGCGCTGAGCTTTTAATGTCCTACGAGCGCTTTCTCTCAGCCCGCATCCTGCCGCGCAAGGATACAGGCGGCGGCTTCTCGGGGCCGCTGTCGGTCATCGCCGTGGCAGGCATCGCGCTGGGCGTGGCGGTCATGGTGATGGCCGTCAGCATCCTGCGCGGCTTCCAGGGCGAGATAGCCTCCAAGGTGGCCGGCTTCGGCAGCCACATCACCATCGCCTCCTACACCAACGCGCCCGACTACCAGGACAGCCCCGTGCTGCTCGACAGCGCCCTGCTGGCGCGCATCGCCGCCATCCCCGGCGTGCGCCACGTGCAGCCCTCCGCCACCAAGGGCGGCATGGTGAAGACCGCCGACCAGATCCACGGCATACTCCTCCACGGCATCGCGCCGCAGACCGACACCGCCTTCCTCGCCTCCTGCCTCAAGGTGGGACGCATGCCGCAGGTGGCCGGCGGCGACGCCGCCGGCACCGAGGTGATGGTCTCGTCCGTGGTGGCCGCCAAACTGCGACTGACCGTGGGCGACAAGCTCCGCACCTACTTCTGGCACGACGGCGCCGCACGCGCACGCGCCTTCACCATCTGCGGCATCTACAGCACCGACATGGCCGAACTGGACGATCACTACATCGTGGGCGACCTGCGCCAGGTGCAGCGCCTCAACGGATGGCCGGAAGTGGACGGCCAGCGGCCCGTGGGATGCTACGAAGTGCTGGTGGACGACTTCGGCCAACTGGACGCCACCGCCCGCCGCCTGCTGGAACAGCTGCCCTACGACCTCACCCTCCGCACCGTCAAGGAGGCCAACCCCGCCCTCTTCTCCTGGCTGGGCCTGCTGGACAGCAGCGTGGCCCTCCTGCTGGCACTGATGTGCGTGGTGAGCGCCGTCACCATCGTCTCCGCCCTGCTCATCATGATCTTCGAGAAGAGCGCCACCATAGGCATCCTCAAAACCCTCGGCGCCACCGACCGCTCTGTGCGCCGCATCTTCCTGCTGAAAGGACTGCGCCTGGTGGCCCTGGGCATCGTGGCGGGCGACCTCGCCGCCCTGGCCCTGGCCCTGGCCCAGCGCCAGTGGGGGCTGGTGCGGCTCGACCCCGAGAGCTACTCCATGAGCCTCATGCCCGTCGAACTCAACGGGGCCACCTTCCTCCTGGTCAGCCTCGGCGCCCTGGCCGCCTGCCTCCTGGCCCTGCTGCTGCCCCTGGCCGGCATCGCACGCATCACACCCGCCAAAACCATACGCACGGAATGAAGACACAGGTGAAGATAACGCTGATGGCCCTGCTGCTGGCACTCTCGCTGGTGGCCCTGTGGCAGGTGCAGAAAGTGGCGCACGAGGTGCGCCTGGGCGAGGAGGCCAAGATACGCCTCTGGGCCAACGCCATCAGCCAGCGCAACCAGATGGCCGACGCCACGCGTGAATTCTTCGAACAGGCCACCCTCGACGAGCACCGCAAGCTGCGCCTCTACACCGACATCCTGCAGTCGTTCAACGACCCGGACCAGACTACCGACCTGCGCTTCAGCCTGGCATATATACATTATATAGTAGACTCCGCACACACCCCCATCATCATCACCACAGCCACCGACTCCCTCATCACCGTGCCGCAGGAGCTGGCCGGACAGAAACTGGAGGGCGACCTGCTGGCGGAGTACTCGCACAACCCGCCCTTCCACTACCGCATCTGGGGCATGCCCATGGCGCTGTACTACAAAGAGTCGCAGTACTACACACAGCTGCGCCAGGTGCTGGAGGGCTACACGCGCTCGTTCCTGACCGACATCACGGCCAACTCGGTGCCGGTGCTGATTGTGGACAGCTCGCGCCGGCAACTGCTGGCCCTGGGCAACATCGACTCCAGCGAGGTGGACACCCCCGCCAAGCTGCAGCGACGGCTGGAGGCCACGGAGCGGTCCAACACGCCCGTGCAAATCACGCTCCCCTCGGGAAACAGGGCCTACGTCTACTACGAGAAGTCGCCCCTGCTGCGCACCCTCCGCTGGGTGCCCACGCTCTACCTCTTCATCGCCCTGGTGCTCCTCATCACCGGCTACCTCTTCTTCCGCACGGCACACACTATGGAGCAGAACCGCATCTGGGTGGGCCTGGCCAAGGAGACGGCACACCAGCTGGGCACACCCATCAGCTCGCTCTCGGGATGGCTGGAGTATCTGCGCGGAAAGGAGTTCACACCGCAGTACGCCACCGAGGTGGAGAAGGACCTGCGGCGGCTGGGCACCATCACCCAACGCTTCTCCAAGATAGGCTCGGTGCCCGAACTGCAGGACACCAACGTACGCGAGACCGTGGAGCAGGCCGTGCAGTACCTCGAGGGACGCACCTCCAGGAAGATACACTACACCGTCTCCTTCCCCGACGACCAGCCCTTCATCGCCCCGCTGAACGGGCACCTCTTCGAGTGGGTCATCGAGAACCTCTGCCGCAACGCCGCCGACGCCATGGACGGCGCAGGCACCATCACCATAGTGGGCTCGCAGGACACACGCCACATCTACCTCGACATCAGCGACACCGGACGCGGCATGAGCCCGTCGGTGCAGAAGCACATCTTCGACAGCGGCTTCACCACCAAGGCCCGCGGCTGGGGCCTGGGGCTCCCGCTGGCGCGGCGCATCATCAACCAGTACCACCGCGGACGGCTCTACCTCAAGTACTCCGTCCCCGGACAGGGCAGCTGTTTCCGCATCGTGCTGCGCAAAAAATAGCCCCACAGGGCATCCCACACAATAATTCACCCCCACACATCGTTACACAACATCAGAACAACAACCAACACAACGCAATGGCAAATCAAGACGACATCTTCAAAAAGGTAGTGGCTCACGCCAAAGAATACGGCTTCATCTTCCCCAGTTCGGAGATCTACGACGGCCTCGCGGCGGTCTACGACTACGGCCAGCTCGGCGTCGAGCTGAAGAACAACATCAAGCAGTACTGGTGGCGCTCCATGGTACAGATGCACGAGAACATAGTGGGTCTGGACAGCGCCATCTTCATGCACCCGCGCATCTGGAAGGCCAGCGGGCACGTGGACGCCTTCAACGACCCCCTCATCGACAACAAGGACAGCAAGAAACGCTACCGTGCCGATGTCCTCATCGAGGACCACATCGGCAAAATCGAGGACAAAATCGACAAAGAGGTCGAGAAGGCGCGCAAACGCTTCGGCGACGCCTTCGACGAAGCCCAGTTCCGCTCCACCAACGCCCGCGTCCTGGAGCACCAGCAGAAGATTGACGACATCCGCAACCGCTTCGCCGCCCTGATGAATGCGGGCGACCTGGACGGGCTCAAACAACTCATTCTCGACCTGGAGATTGTCTGCCCCGTCAGCGGCACGCGCAACTGGACCGATGTGCGCCAGTTCAATCTGATGTTCGCCACCAAGATGGGATCCGTCATCGACGACAGCGACACCCTCTACCTCCGCCCCGAGACGGCGCAGGGCATCTTCGTCAACTTCCTCAACGTGCAGAAGAGCGGCCGCATGAAGGTCCCCTTCGGCATCGCGCAGATTGGCAAAGCCTTCCGCAACGAGATTGTGGCCCGCCAGTTCATATTCCGCATGAGGGAGTTCGAGCAGATGGAGATGCAGTTCTTCGTGCGGCCCGGCACCGAGCTGGAATGGTTCCGCTACTGGAAGGAGGAGCGCCTCAAATGGCACCTCGCCCTCGGCATCCCCGAGGAGTGCTACCGCTACCACGACCACGAGAAGCTGGCCCATTACGCCAACGCCGCCACCGACATCGAATTCCGCTTCCCCTTCGGCTTCAAGGAGCTGGAGGGCATCCACAGCCGCACCGACTTCGACCTCTCGCGCCACAGCGAATTCAGCGGCAAGAAACTGCAGTATTTCGACAGTGAACTCAACGAGAGCTACACGCCCTACGTCATCGAGACCTCCATCGGCGTCGACCGCACCTTCCTGGCCGTCTTCAGCCATGCCCTGAAAGAGGAGGCGTTGGAGGATGGCAGCACGCGCACGGTGCTCTCGCTGCCCGCCCGCCTGGCGCCCTACAAGGCCGCCGTGCTCCCGCTGGTGAAGAAGGACGGCCTGCCCGAGAAGGCACGCGAGATCATGGACCTGCTCAAGCAGGACCTCATGGTGCAGTACGACGAGAAGGACGCCATCGGCCGCCGCTACCGCCGCCAGGACGCCATCGGCACCCCGTTCTGCATCACCGTGGACAGCGAAACCCTCGCCGACAACGCCGTCACCGTGCGCCACCGCGACACCATGCAGCAGGAACGCGTCGCCATCGACCGGCTGCCGGCCTACCTCAAGGCACAGCTCTGACTATGAGGCGGTAAGTAAAAAAAAGCCTCATTTCGGAAAAAAGTTGTATCTTTGCACTTTGATTTGAAACACAAACCAGTGATGAAACGCATCCCCATAATCCTCCTCACCGCGCTGCTCGCCCTGTGCGCGGCACAGGCGCAGACGCCTGCGTACGAGAGTTCTACGCAGAAATTCGGCTACAAAGGCGACAACGGCGCATGGCGCATCAACCCCCAATTCCAGCGCGCCGGTGCCTTCGAGGGCGGCGCCCGCAAGTGGGCCGCCGTGAAGCTCGACGGCCGCTGGGGCATCATCGACATCGACGGCAACCTTGTGTGCCGCAACGTGTTCGAGGACAAGGAGGTGGCCCGCGAGGCGGCCCATGAATGGGAGATTATGAGCGAGCCTGGCAAGTGGATCTACCCCGCCCGCAACCCGGCCGACGGCCGCTGGGGATACGTGGACTACTACGGCCGCTGGCGGTTCCAGCCCGTCTACGAGGCCGCCAGCCAGCACCAGGGCAAGGACCCGAAGAGCTACGCCACCGTGAAGAAAGAGGGTCGCTGGGGCTGCATCGACGGGCGCGGAGTGCTGGTCATCAACAACATCTTCCTCCGCCAGGAGCATGCCGTCGAGGCCGGCCAGCAGTGGGCCATCGGGCGCAACTACTACAAGTGGCGCATCGCCACCACCCACCCCCAGACCGGACTCTGGGGCTATGCCGACTACCTCGGCCGCTGGGCCGTGCAACCGCAGTACAGCGATGCCGCCCCCTTCGGCGACAACCACCTCTACGACTACGCGCAGGTCAAGCAGGAAGGCCGCTGGGGCAACATCGGGCGCGACGGCGAGGCCATCACCACCCCCATCTTCTTCTCGCGCGAAGAGGCGGCCTACGCCTTGCGCCAGTATGAGCATGGGCGCGCGCTGGAAGCCTGGCGCTTCCCCGTTAGCAACCCCGCCGACGGCAAGTGGGGCTGGGTGGACTGGAGCGGCGAATGGCGCATCCAGCCGCAGTTCGAGGCGGCCTCTCACTTCGCCAACGACACCGGCCTCTTCGCCACAGCGAAATACGACGGCTACTGGATGGTCATCGGCGACACGGGCGAGTTCCTCTCGCGCAACGTCTTCAACCTCAGCTCCGAGGCATGGACGGCGGGCCACGAGTGGGACACCGACCAGGAGTTGGGCCATTGGCTCTACCCCATCATGGACCCCGGCACACAGGCGTGGGGCTACGTGGACTACATGGGCCAGTGGGTCATCAAGCCCACGCTGGAGGACGCCAAGCTCTTCACCTTCGTCTGGAACGACCGCGTGGCACCAGCCAAGATGGACGGCAAGTGGGGCTGCATCGACCACACGGGGCAGTTCGTGGTGAAGAACATCTACAACACCTCCGCCGAGGCCGCCGTGGCCGGCCGCCGCTGGGCCGAGGGAAAGAAGTTCTGACGCATGACAACCATTATCCGCAACGCCACCATCGTCAACGAAGGCCGCCTCTTCACCGGCTCCGTGACAATCGAGGGCGAGACCATTGCCCATATCTCCGAGAAGTCAGATTATTCTGATTACTCCGATTACTCCGATATTTCCGAAAAATCCGATACCGCCACCGTCATCGATGCCGAGGGGCTGCTGCTGCTGCCGGGCGTCATCGACACGCACGTGCACTTCCGCGACGGCGGCCGTAGCGAGAACCCCGCCGGCACCTTCCACAGCGAGAGCCGCGCCGCGCGGGCCGGCGGCGTAACCTCCGTCATCGACATGCCCAACACCCAGCCCCAGACCACCACCCTCGAGGCTCTGGAGGCCAAGGAAGCCCTCGCCGCACGCGACAGCCTCGTCAACTACGGCTTCATGCTCGGCGCCACCAACGACAATATCGACACCCTCCTCGCCATCCCCCCCACCCGTTACGCCGCCATCAAACTCTTCCTCGGCTCCTCCACCGGCAACATGCTGGTGAACGACCCGCAGCAGCTCGACCGCCTCTTCCAGCACTCCAGGAAACTCATCGTAGCCCACTGCGAAGCCGAGAACATCGTGCAGGCCAACCTGCACAACCTCAAACTCGAATACCAGGGCACCCCGGGCGAGACCGCCGCCCTGCACCCCAAGGTGCGCAACAACGAAGCCTGCTTCCTCGCCACCTACCACGCCATCGAACGCGCCCGCAAATACGGTACACGCCTGCACATCGCCCACCTCTCCACCGCCACCGAACTCTCCCTCCTCTCCAATTTCGACATCACGGAAAAACACATCACCGCCGAGGTAACCCCCAACCACCTCTGTTTCGACGACCGCGACTACGCCGGGCTGGGCAACCTCATCAAGTGCAATCCCGCCATCAAGACCAACGACGACCGCATCGCCCTATGGATGGGACTGGCCGACGACCTCATCGACACCATCGCCACCGACCACGCCCCACACCCCCTGGAAGCCAAGCAGCGCCCCTACTTCGACGCCCCGTCGGGCATCCCCTCCATACAGCACTCGCTGCAGAGCATGCTCGAAGAGGCATTCCACGACCAAGTGAAGGACGACCGCGAATGGCAGGAGATGTACCTCGCCATGGTGGTCAGCAAGATGTGCCACAATCCCGCCCTCCTCTTCGGCATCCAGCGGCGCGGCTTCATCCGGCAGGGCTACCAGGCCGACCTCGTGCTGGTACGCCCGGGCGTGGAAGAGACCGTCACACGCGAATCCCTGCTCTACAAATGCGGCTGGAGCCCCCTCGAAGGGCAGACCTTCCACACACGCATCGAGCGCGTTTGGGTCAACGGCCACGACTCCCCCACCCCCACCGCAGCGCAGCCCCTGGCCTTCAGCCGCTGACTTCCAGACATCTACGAAAGAACCAAGCCCACAAGTGGCTCATAACCGTTCATATCGGTTCTCAGTCGAAGTAAATACCTACAGGATACCTACCAAATACCTACCGGGTTCGGAGGGCCTCACCCCCCAGCCCCCTCTCCTTTCAAGAGAGGGGGCGTGGAATGTGGAGTAGAGAAGGGGCGGGATTTTGA
>JAGAYN010000056.1 GCA_017940465.1 Bacteroidales bacterium
ACAGGCCGAGGGGGATTCGGTGGTGATTCAGTTCGTGGACGACGGGGAGGAGCACCAGTATGAGGTGGTCTATGCCCGCGACGGCTTCGGGGTGGACACCACGGCAGGCGAGCGCACCGCCGCGCCGGACAGCCTCTTCACCTTCCGTGGCCTGGAGGCCGGCATGCGCTACTGGTACCGCGTGCGCCGCAGCTGCACCATCGGCCACATGACCGTCTGGAGCCCCTGGAGCCCCGGCTACCGCCTGCCCAACAGCGTCGGCATCCGTCCCGACATGGAGCCCGTGGCGCTGGAGGTGAACCCCAACCCGGCCAATGAGTATGTCGAGGTGACGGCCGAGGTGCCCGAGGGCAGCCTGGAACTGCGCGACGCGCAGGGCCGCCTGCACCTCGCGCAGCGGCTCGAGGGCGGCCACGCCAGGATTGAGTTGCAGGGCGTCCCGGCCGGCGTATACACGCTGCACCTCCGCTCCGCCGAGGGCAACGCCACCAGGCGAGTGATAGTCAGATAGATAGAAAATTCATTTCGCGGCAAATGGTCCATAAGCGTCCATATCGGTTCTCAGTCGAAGTAAATACCTACAGGATACCTACCAAATACCTACAGGGTCCCTGCCGCGTGGCGGGGGAATTTTGGATTTTGAACTGCGAAATTTGAGTGGGAAGGGGAGGGCGTTGGGGCAGGATGAGGGACGTGGCAGGGGAGAAGAGGGAGAGAGCAGGGGGTGGACAGAGGAGTGGATGGGGGCGCGGAGGGGCGGATTGTCAAAAAATTTGTATCTTTGCCCCACGCATTTATCCACACAAAAACGCTACAAAATGCTAAAGCACAGGATTATAGTCCTCCTATTCCTCCTCGCCGCACTGCCTCTGTGCGCCCAGCAGGGCCCCACGGGGCTGCAGGGCAAGGTGGTGGATGCCGTGACGGGCGAGCCGGTGCCCTTCGTGCAAATCGTGTTCGACGGAACGGTCATCGGCACCTCCACCGACATGGACGGCAAGTTCCTCATCAGCAACGGCTTGGGGCACACTGCCCTCTCGTTCCGCATGATGGGCTACGAGCCGCTGAAGATGAGGCTGGAGGCCGGGAAGGTGCAGAAGCGGGCCACGGTGAAGATGACCCCGCAGTCGCGCACCCTCGGCGAGGTGCAGATCACGGCCAAAAAGGGCAAGGGAAAATACACGCGCAAGAACAATCCAGCCGTGGAGCTGGCCAAGAAGGTGATAGCCAACAAGGAGCAAAACCGCGTCGAGGCCCTGCCGCGCTGGCGCCGCAACATCTACGAGCGCCTGACGATGAGTTTGGACGACTTCCGGCCCGATTTCGAGGGAAAGCGGCTGTGGCGCAAGCTGAACTTCCTGGAGAAATACATCGACGAGACCGAGTTCGACGCCTCGCCTATCCTGGCGATCTCCATGCGCGAGTCGTTCAAGGAGCAGAGCTATCGCAAGAAGCCGCAGCAGCTGCGCACCCTCACCACCGGCCACCGCATGGAGGGTGTGGACGAGGTGCTGAGCGACGAGGGTATCGACGAGAACCTGCAGGCCATGTTCTCGCCCGTGGATATCTACGACGGCGACATCGAGTTGATGCTCAACCACTTCGTCAGCCCCCTCAGTCCGCTTTTGGCCACCACCTTCTATAAGTTCTACATCACCGACACGCTCGACGTGGACGGCCAGCGGTGCGTGGAGCTCTCCTTCGTGCCTTCCAACAAGCAGAGCTACGGTTTCACGGGGCAGATGTACGTGTCGCTCGATGCGGACAGCACGTTTGCCTTGACGCGGTATGTGATGACCGTGTCCAAACACGTGAATCTCAACTTCGTGCGCGACCTGTCCATTGTCCAGACCTACCGCCGTGACGGGGAGGGGCACTGGCTGCCCTATCGGTGCGACACCTACGGACGCCTCTATATACATAAAAAGATACAGGAGATCTATGTCCATCAGATGCGCGTGTTTACCGACTACTCCATCGGCGACACCACCCAGTTGCTGCCCGACAGCCTCTTCACCGCCTTCACCAACGAGGCCACCCTCCCCAAAGGGCAGTTGAAACGCTACAAGCGCGAGTTCAACGAGGGAAGACCTGTGCAACTCAGCGCCAAGCAGACCGTGCTGGACAGCATGTGGGTGGAGCTGCGGAGGCTACCCGAATTCCGCTTCCTCAAGGCCACGGGCGAGCTGTTTGTCAGCGGTTATCTCCCCACACACCGCCAGCGCAAGCAGAGCCGCCTCGACATAGGGCCTGTGTTCAACACCCTAAGCTTCAACCATGTGGAAGGATGGCGCGTGCGCCTGGGCGGCATGACCACCGCCAAACTGCACCCGCAGCACTTCGGCGAGGGATACATAGCCTACGGCTTCCGCGACCAGCGCCCGAAATTCAACGCCACATACATCTATACCTTCGACGAGAAAGAGCGCCATGCCCACGAGGGCCCCTTCAGCAGCCTGAGCCTCATGGTGGGCTATGACCTGCAGACCCCCGGCCAGGCCTACGACAATTTCGACCGCGACAACATCATGATGTCGAGCGACAAGGAGTTCAAGGCCCAGTATGTGGCTCAGACCCACCTGCGGCTACGCAAGGAATGGCGCAGCCACCTGCGGCTCGACACCCGCATCGGCCTCCGCCGCTACCAACCCGCCGGCCTGCTGCACTATCAGCAATACCAGGAAGATGGTAGCCTGCGCGACGTGAGTTCCTTCTCGGAAGCCGAATTCCAGGCCAGCCTCAGCTTTACCCCCAACCTCGGGGATGGCACCCGGCGCCGCGAGACACAGAGCAATCTGCGCCGCGATGCCCCGACCATCAACCTGACGCACACCGTGGCGCTGCTCGACGGCACCACGCTGTTCAACACCACCGACTTCTCGGCCGACAAGCGGTTCTGGCTCGGGGCCTTCGGACATATCGACGCACGCCTCGGCGCCGGCGTGGTGTGGAATCGCGTACCCTACCCCCGCCTCTACATCCCCAGCGGCAATTCCGGCCTCTTCCTCTCCTCCTCGGCCTTCAATACGATGCAGCCGATGGAGTTCATTATGGACCAGTATGTGTCGTTCTTTGCCTCCTATCACCTCAAGGGCTGGATACTGAACCACATACCCCTCATCAACAGCCTCCGGCTGCGCGAGGTGGTGGGCTTCAATGTTCTCTATGGCGGCCTCAGCACCCGCAACGACCCTTCGGTCGATCCCGTGGGGCTGTACCTCTTCCCCGAGCACACCACCCCCTTCGGCACCATGCCCTATATGGAGTATTCGCTCGGCATAGAGAATATATTGAAGTTCCTGCGTGTAGATTTCGTCCGCCGGCTCACCTACACCGAAGGCATGGAGAGCCGCGACTGCTGGTTCATACGCATAGACCTTAAGTTTTCATTATAAAGAAATAAACACTATATACAATGAAATCCAACCAGAAAAAGTCACTGCGGGTCCTGGCAGCAATCGCCCTGTTCTGCCTCCAGTCGCCGGGCATCATGGCGCAATCGCTGGGCTACAACGAAGAGGGGGAGCAGCAATACGTGAAGTGGGGCTTCGCCACGGGCCCCAACGTGTCGTCGTATATCATGAAAGTGGACCCTTTGCTGCGCGACACACTCATAGCCGATACCGTGCTGAACTCGCTGCCGGCCACAGGATTGAGCTTCGGACTCTTCCTGGACTACCATATCACCAGCCGTTGGGTGCTGCAATTCAACGGTCACTTTGCCCTGGAGCAGTCGGTGCTGCGCTATGTCGACCACCATAGCCACATGCTGACCCTCGGGGCCGATGTGGGGTTTGCCGCCCTCTATCGCGCACCCTGGCGCAAGGGGCACCTTTACTTTGCCTTGGGGCCCTACTGCCATTTCGTCCTGTACAGTGCCGCCACAGAGGGTATCAACCTCTACCGCAGGCAGATATATACCGACCCGAACACCGACAAAAGCCGCTTCGCCATGAGCGATATCCATGCCGGTGTGAACGCCATTGTGGGCTATGAATTCAGCAATCGCTGGCTTGTTCAGATGGAGAACCAGTTCGGTGTGACCGACATCCTCAACCTGGAGACCAAAGGCACCTACGTGTACCCCTATAAATTGACGATAGGCGTCGGCTGCAGGTTTTGACAGTCGCCTTGAGCCGCTCCGACAAAGCACTATTCCACAGTGTTTTGCATATATATTATTATCAAAACGGAAAAAAGTCGTATCTTTGCAGCCCGAAAATGGGTTCTCCACACGATGGCAACAAATACCCCATCTGAACACGACAAAGTCGCCACACTATGTGACCGCGCCCGTCGCTATTGCTCCATATCGGAGCAATGCGAGGACGCTGTGCGGCAGAAACTTGTGGCTTGGGGGGCGACATCTTTGGAGTCGGATACCGTAGTGGAGCGCCTCAGCGAAGAAGGATACCTCGACAACGAACGCTATGCCCGCGCCTATTGTGAAAGCAAGATACTGACACAACACTGGGGCCGGCAGAAGGTCATCTACCAGCTCCGCCTCAAACGGTTGCCACGACAGACCATAGAGACTGCCCTCGCTGCCGTAGGCGAGGAGCAATATTCCGAAGCACTGCAGCAGGCAGCGCAGAAGAAATGGTCGGAGCTGGGAGACAAGGTGTCCGACACGTTCCAACGGAAACAGAAGCTCACAGCCTTCCTGGCTGCCAAAGGGTTTACCCTGTCTGAAATCAATCAAGTAATAATAAACAACCTAAATCTATGAAACGAATCATTACCACCCTGTGTGCAGCCTTTACCATGGCCGCCATTATGCCGGCAACGGCACAAGAGAACACCACCGGAGGAACATGGTCTACCAGTTCCACTCCAGCCTTAAAGATCAGTGAATTCCTGTTCAACAACTGGTCTTCCACCGGCAATTCGCAGATCGACATCACCGGAACATTCTTCGGAAACTATAAATACACCCATTCGAGATACATTTGGGACAACATTGCAGACCTGGCCTACGGCTATGCCTGGCAGAACCTGGACCCGAACGACGATACCTATTTTGAGACACGTCGCAAGAGCAACGACAAGATTGACCTGACAAGTGCTTTGTCATGGAAGCCCTTTTCCAGCCTGCCCGACTGGGGTGCCAGCTTCACGGTCAACCTGAAGACACAGTTTGGTTCTGGTTATGAGTATACTGGAACTGGTTCCAGTCAGACACAGACGCTGGTGTCCAGCTTCTTCGCTCCAGCCTACCTGACCACGGCCCTCTCTTTCGAGTACAAGAAGCCCGACTGGTCGGTCTCCTTCTCATTCCTCACAGGCAAGACCACCTTTGTGATAAACGATGAGCTGATTGCCGATGAACGCTTCTATGGTGTCATCCAGCCTGACAACTTCGATAAAACGAATTCTTCCACCTTCACCCACGCCTACTTCGCCCTCGGTTCCTATATCAAGGCGCAGTACCTGAAGAAGGATATTCTGCCCAGCCTCGACCTTTACGCACGTTTGGAGCTTTTCTACGACTATAAGAAGCCTTCCAATATGGCTTGGAATGACGATGCACTGACTATGGAAGGAGAGTCGAAATACACCCTCTCCGACAGTGATGACGAGAGTTGGGAAGACCTTGCAAAAAAAGGTTGGCTTGCCCGCCGTGCTTTTGAAACGGACCTTGATTTCGAGGTGAAGCTCGACTACCGCTTCTCAAAGCATATCGCTGCCAACTTTGCCCTCAACCTGAAGTGGGATACCGATTTCAGCGGCATGGGCAGCTGGGGACACTGGCAGATCTACCAGATGGCCGGTGTGCAGATATTCTTCTCCTGGAAAACGCCTAAAGACTGATCTACCTGAATTCCAGCAATACTGAGTCATCCACCCCAAGCCCTATCAGTTGGGCGAAAGACCCTTCGCAATAGGCCAGTTCCAATTGTCCGGTGGCTGATACAGTAAGTTGCAACTTACGCCGCTGTTCCTCCTGCTGGGACAGCGGCTGTTTTGTTGTTTGATAATAGGAGGTACTGATGGTGGAAAGTACCTGTTCCCGCGCCATCATACGGAAAGGGCGTCCTTGCTGAAGTTCGACAAATTCACGGTAACTCATACCAAGATAGGCATTGCCGTAACTGTCAGTATAATGGATATAGATGCGATACATGTCTGGTCCTTGCTGCACCCAGCCTACCAGGTTGCGTTGCAGCAGGTTGTCATGATGGACGCCAAGGTCGGTTATCGCCGCGCCGTGTATCAGGTCGCGTGCCACGCGAGTAAATAATGTATATGAGGCAAAGTTATACACCTTGTTCTCCTCCATCGGGAGGGCCACCACCTCCTCAATCTCGTCACCAAAAGCCATGGCAGGGATACCATTGTCACAGCAGATATAATACTGGCCGCGAGCCTTCACGATGACAAATGGGTGTTCAGCTGTAGGATTGGAGGCTACGTCAATGATATGGACAGTACCTTCCGGGAAACCCAAGCAAGCATGCTTCACCACAAAGGTGGATGCGATAATGTTAAATGGCGGCAGATGATGGGCTATATCCACTATCTGGATACCTTCCACCATGCGTAGCAAGGCTCCTTTTACCATGCCAGCAAAGAACCCCTGTGCCCCCCAATCGGTTGTCAATGTTACAATTGGCTTTTCCATATCGCGGTGCAAAGTTACACATTTTTTCTCACTTGTAAAAAAAAATATTTTCTTCCTTATGGCACAATAATAATTATTATCCCCTCGTTATGGGGGATAATTATTAAATAAGTTATTCAAAAAAGAATCAATCATGAAACTTTCAGGAAGAAGAGAAAGTACCAATTATGAGGACCGCCGTGGCAAGGGCGGGAAGGTGGCAGGTATCGGCATCGGAGGTGGCATCGTGGCTGTCATCTTGGCGCTACTCCTCGGCGGTGACCCATCGGAAGCAATCCAGCAATTGGGCACCCAATCAGTGCAGACAGAAGAATATGTGCCTTCGGCGCAAGAGGAACAATTCAAGACCTTTGCGCTACAGATTCTGGCTTCCACTGAAGATGTGTGGGAATCCAAGTTCAAGGAGATAGGGCGTACCTATGAGCCCCCGAAACTCATTCTTTTCCATGGTGCAGTGCAGAGCGCCTGCGGAAATGCTTCCTCTGCCATGGGCCCTTTCTACTGCTCTGCCGATAAATGCGTCTACCTTGACCTTGACTTTTTCAATGAAATGGAGACATCTTTGGGCGCCAAGGGCGACTTTGCCTGTGCCTACGTCATCGCCCATGAGGTGGGTCACCATGTGCAGAACCTCCTCGGCACCCTCGGCCAGGCTCACAGCCAAATGGCCAGACAAAACGAAACCGACAAGAACCAGACCAGTGTGCGTATAGAACTCCAGGCCGACTACTACGCCGGCATCTGGGGGCACGGTGAGCAGAAGATGTTCGGCTCCATCGAGGCTGGTGATTTTGAGGAAGCCATCAATGCCGCACAGAAGATTGGCGACGACTATCTTCAGAAGCGTGCTCGCGGTACGGTCAGTCCCGAGAGTTTCACTCACGGCACCTCGGCCCAACGTATGCGCTGGCTGAAGAAGGGCCTGCAAACAGGCGATATACGAGGTGGCGACACTTGGAGCGGCGCCTATAGCAGTCTGTAGTATTCCCTTATCGTCACGAACCCCTGGACCACCCTAAAATGAGGTCCAGGGGTTCGTTTGTTATATGATAAAACACACGATATGGAATGATATGTCATAGTGTTGGGTATTTTTATAATCCAATAAACCAGTTGATTACACTGGTCTAAGAAAAATATTTCAAAAAAAATTTGGCCAGTATCTGAAAAGTTAGTACTTTTGCACCCGATTTCGACAGGCAACTGTCAATCAGGAAGAGAGATTCCTCCTTAGCTCAGTTGGTTAGAGCATCTGACTGTTAATCAGAGGGTCGCTGGTTCAAGTCCAGCAGGGGGAGCAAGAAAAGCCGCCGAAAGGCGGCTTTATTTGTTTATAGACTGTTATGGCAAAGACCCTCCTCATAGCCCTCTTCGTGGCCATCGGCGCCGTGGCGCTGCTGATGGTGGTGCTGGGGCTCAAGATGCTGCTACACAAGGAAGAAGAATACAAGCGTCCCTGCGCAAATGCCGACCCCACGACCGGCCGCTGCGCACATTGCACGTGCGACAAGGCTCAACAGCCCTAGGCGCCGAACTCCTTGATGCGCTGCTCCTCGCTGCGCTTGCATACCAGCAGGCGGCCGCCCTTGGCGGAGACGATGTAGCCCTCCAGCCCCTGTAGCACCACGCGTGCGGCCTCCTCGGCATGCACCACGCAGTCGCGGCATTCGTACATCTGCACGTTGCCCACCGTGCCGTTGTTCGCGCTGTCTTTCTGCAGTTTATCGTGCAGCGACGCCCAGTTGCCGAGGTCGCTCCAGCCGAAGTCGGCCGGGTGGGTGTACACCTTGCCGTCGGCCGCCGCAGGTTCCATGACGGCATAGTCTATCGAAATCTTCTCGATCTGCGGGAACACCGCCTGCACCTCCTCCGGCTCCGTCATGCGCTCCATGTCGGCGGCGATGTTGGGCTTGTAGGTGCTTATGGCAGAGGTGATTGTGCCGACGTTCCACACAAAGATGCCTGCGTTCCAGAGGTAGTTGCCGGCCTGGAGGTACCGCTCGGCGGTCGCCAGGTCGGGCTTCTCCTTGAAGGAGGAGACCTTGCGGATATCGCCCGCCGCACCGCTGGCGGAGGCGTCGGGAGCGAGGCTTGTCTCCACGTAACCATACCCTGTCTCCGGCCGCGAGGGCTTGATGCCGATGGTGACGATGGCGTCGCTTTCGGCGGTGAATGCCAACGCGTTGCCTATCACGCGGCGGAATTCCACGGGGTTCATCACCACGGCATCGGCCGGCGTCACCACCACATTGGCCTCGGGACTCTCCTGCTTGATTCGCCAACAGGCCCAGGCGATGCAGGGAGCCGTGTTGCGAGCCGCAGGCTCGGCAAGTATATGGCTTTCAGGTATATCGGGCAGCTGCTTCCGCACGATGTCCACGTAGGCGGCATTGGTCACCACCCAGAAGTTCTCCTTCGGGCATAGACCCTCGAAACGGTCCACCGTGAGCTGTATCAGCGTCCGGCCACAGCCCAGGATATCAATGAATTGCTTCGGGAACTCCGGTGTGCTCAGTGGCCAGAAGCGGCTCCCGATGCCGCCCGCCATGATGACTATGTGGTTGTTGTCCATATCCATATATGTAAATAATGTGCAAATAATTTTCTGCAAAAATACAACAATTCCGCCACGTGACCAAATTTATTTTTTCCCCATTCCGACGTCCAGTCTTCCCACCCCCCAGCCGGATACTTTTCAATGACGAAGAGGGGAAGGAGAGGGGAAGAAGAGAATGCCTGTTAGATACTCATTATCATGCAGTTGCAATCCTGCATTTTTCTGTCTTTTTCCCGTTTTTTGTAGAAATGTTTTCAAGCTGCATATCGCGCTGTATAACAGCATGCTGTATCAATTTTTTGGCCATATCGCACATCTTTTGTACCTTTGCAGCATGAATGACAGTTCGATAGAGAAGATATTTTCGCTGGAAGAGCTTGACTATGCGCGCTTTTGGGGTACCAACGACCGTATGCTCGACTTCGTGCGCCTGCTCTTTCCCAAACTGAAACTCATCGCCCGCGGCGAGATGCTCAAAGCCATCGGCCCCGAGGAGGACATCGTATGGTTTGAAGGAAAATTGCAGGCCATGATGACCTATTACGACAAATTCGGCCGACTGACCGAGAACGCCGTCATGTCCATCATGGAAAGCGGCGGCGGAAGTCCCGAGGCCGAGGTGAGCGACGAGATACTGGTCCACGGCCGCAACGGCCTCCTCATCAAGGCCCGCACCCCCAACCAGCAGCGGCTCGTCCGCTCGGTCTACGAGAACGACATGGTGTTCGCCATCGGCCCCGCCGGTACCGGCAAGACCTACACCGCCGTGGCCATGGCTGTCCGCGCGCTGAAGAACAAGGAGATACGGCGCATCATCCTGACGCGCCCCGCCGTGGAGGCCGGCGAGAACCTGGGCTTCCTGCCCGGCGACCTTCGCGACAAGCTCGACCCCTACCTGCAACCCCTCTACGACGCCCTGCGCGACATGATACCCCAGCAGAAGCTCCTCTCCTACTGGGAGGACAACACCATCGAGATCGCCCCCCTGGCCTTCATGCGTGGCCGCACGCTGGACAACGCATTCGTCATCCTCGACGAGGCGCAGAACGCCACCTCCGCCCAGCTGAAGATGTTCCTCACCCGCATGGGTCGCAACGCAAAATTCATCATCACTGGCGACCTCACGCAGGTAGACCTCCCGCGCCACCAGCAGAGCGGACTGCTGCAGGCCACGCAGATATTGAAGGACGTCAAGGGTATCGACATCATCCAGCTGGACAACTCCGACGTAATCCGCCACCGCCTCGTGACAGACATCATACGTGCCTATGACCACCTATCCCAACTGCAAGATTAACCTCGGTCTGCACATCGTGGACCGCCGCCCCGACGGCTACCACAACCTGGAGACCCTCTTCCTGCCCGTCCACGACCTCTGCGACGAACTGGAAATCAACCTCCTGGACACTTCCGGCGAAACCACGGTCACGCAGGAGGGCATCCCCCTCGACAATGCGCCGCAGGACAACCTATGCTTCCGTGCATGGCATCTGCTGCACGAAGAGTTCGGCATCCCGGCGGCAAGCATCCTCCTGCGGAAACGCATCCCCTTCGGGGCCGGACTGGGTGGGGGCAGCAGCGATGCCGCCTTCACCCTCAAGATGCTCAACCGGATGTGCGGCCTCGGACTGGACGACCACGCCCTGCAACGTCGCGCCGCACGCCTCGGGGCCGACTGTGCCTTTTTCATCAATAACCAAGCCTCCTATGCCACCGGCATCGGCGACCAGTTGGAACCCATCGACCTGAATCTCGATGAATACCGGATACACATCGAGATACCCGAAGGCGAACACGTCTCCACACGCGAAGCCTATGCAGGAATACAGTTGGCATCCCGACAGCCGCGCCCCGACCTGCGCGAGGCCATTCGTCACCCCATTGAGGAATGGCGCGACCTGATAGTGAACGACTTCGAGGCGTCTGTCTTCCCCGCCCACCCCGCCATCGCCGCCCTCAAAGAGGATATGTACGCGCGCGGAGCCCTCTACGCCTCCATGACCGGCAGCGGCGCCGCCGTCTTCGGCATCTGGAAATAACTCAAAGTTCCCGCTACGCGGCAGGGACCCTATAGGTATTTGGTAGGTATCCTGTAGGTATTTACTTCGACTGAGAACCGATATGGACGCTTATGGACTATTTGCCGAGGAATGGTCGCTGCAAAAACGGCGAGGGAGGCGTGACAGCAATGCCGTGCCTCCCTCGCGGAACGTCATTCCGTTCTTTCTATCTATTTGACTATTAGTCGCCTGGTGGCGTTCCCCTCGGCGGAGCGGAGCTGCAGCGTGTACACGCCGGCCGGGACGCCCTGCAACTCAATCCTGGCGTGGCCGCCCTCGAGCCGCTGCGAGAGGTGCAGGCGGCCCTGCGCGTCGCGCAGTTCCAGGCTGCCCTCGGGCACCTCGGCCGTCACCTCGACGTACCCATTGGCCGGGTTGGGCTTCACCTCCAGCGCCACGGGCTCCATGTCGGGACGGATGCCGACGGTGGCCGGCAGGCGGTAGCCTTGGCTCCAGGGGCTCCAGACGGTCATGTTGCCGATGGTGCAGCTGCGGCGCACGCGGTACCAGTAGCGCATGCCGGCCTCCAGGCCACGGAACGTGAAGAGGCTGTCCGGCGCGGCGGTGCGCTCGCC
>JAGAYN010000002.1 GCA_017940465.1 Bacteroidales bacterium
CCTCCCCGCCCCCCCCTTGGAGGATACCTACCAGGGAAGAAGAGGGGAAGAAGAGGGTGCCTCCAAGATGCTGGCATCCAACCAGTTGAAAACACGCCCTTCTGCCCCGGAAAAGGCACTTCCGGCACAAAAAAACGCGCCGGTGGCCACACCCCCCGTAACCAGCACCCATACCGTTGTGCATCAGTCGGTTGAGGCCGTCGTGACCTGCAACAACCAGTGCGAGGCCGATTCGGTCATCAACGACATCTGGAAATTCCTCTTGGCATGAAGCGCCTCCTCACAGTCCTCCTGCTGCTGGCCTCGCTGTGCGCCACGGCCCAGACCGACCTCTACCGCCGCTACGCCTCGCAGCCCGGGGTGAAGGTGGCGTCGGTGTCCAACTTCGCCATCGACAGCGCGTCGCGTGCCGACGTGACGGTCATCGAGGCCATCGACGACGCGGGGTGGCAGTGGATGAAGCAGGAGTTCCACATCGGCGACCTCTCGCCCGAACAGCAGGCGGGCCTGCGCGAAGGATTCGACGCCGTCCTCTTCGCCCGCCGCAGCCGCAGCAACCCCAGCGCCAACGCCCCGATAGTCAATGAGCAGATCGACGTGGCCGGCAGCTGCTACCTGGGCATCTCCTACCTCAACCGCGCCGTCTACATCTTCTGTGCCGACAGCGAGGAGGAGTACGACGCCGTGGTGTCGCTCCTCATCAAGAAAATCATGCACAACAGCCGTTAGGCCCCCCTCATCCTCACCCCCGGCGGAAGATTTTTTTTGCCGTGTGGGAAAAAGTTTGTACTTTTGCAACGTCAAACGGATTTACAATGGAAGCGACCACCACTTTCAACGACATGCAGGTGCACATGCTGAAGATGTTCTCTGCGAACCGCAGCACCCGCGGGCTGACCGAGTTGTACCATGTGCTGTACGAGCACTATGCCAAGCGCATGCACGACCGGCTGAACGACCTGTGGGACAGTGGTGTTCTCGACCAGCAGCGCCTCGACGAAATCAACAGCATGGACCTGCACCAGCTGGCATGAGAATAGTCCTCGACACCAACTGCCTCATACAGGTCATCCCTCCCAGAAGTCCCTACCACAGCGTTTGGGTCTCCTTCGAGAAGGGTGAAAATGTCCTTTGCATATCCAACGAAGTTCTGGAGGAGTATGCTGAAATCCTCCAGCGCCTAATCGATACCGAGACAGCCGAAGTGGTTGTCTCCACCATCATCAACAGCCCCTTTGTGAAATTTGTCACGCCGTACTATCGCTTCAACCTCATCAAGAGCGACCCCGACGACAACAAGTTTGTCGATTGTGCCATAGCGGCCGGTGCCAGATTCCTGGTCTCCAACGACCGCCACTATGACATCCTGAAGCAAACGGCCTATCCCAAAGTCGACGTGCTCTCGTTGCAGGAGTTCATGCGGCTCGCCATGTAGGCCTGTAGTGTCATTTGGCTTCCCTCGGCAATGCCTTGCAATGTCCGGCGGAAGATTTTTTTTGCCGTGTGGGAAAAAGTTCGTACTTTTGCACCCGCAAACCGAGCGTTTTGCGGTTTGACAATGTTTTTTGAAAGCATTTGTTTGGTGTCTTGTTTGTAAATATCGCCAATATTAATCTGTAGGACATGAAACTGATGCCTTATTTTGCTTTTTGTATGTGCATACAATGGGCATAGGATTAAGGTAAAGTTGTTTCTACTACAGCAAGGTGTTTGGCGATGCCTACAAACAATAGAAACAGGCAACAAGAGTTCTATGCTTTCTTTGTATATAATGTAAACGAAAAGGAACGCCGCCATCCGTGGACTCTGTGGAGGCACAAACAAAAACACACAAGAAAATGAAAAGAAAACTACTGCTTTTCACCCTCCTGCTGGCCGCGTTGCCCCTTCGCTCGCTGGCCTACAACTTCTCCGCTGTGGCGCCAACCGGGCAGACACTGTACTACAGCATTGTAAGCGGGAAAGCACAGGTTACCTATCCAGGTTCTTCAGCCTACCCTCCCTGGCCATCGTCCTATACCAAACCCACAGGAGCACTCACCATCCCCGACAGCGTTGTCCGCAGCAGCACTGGAGTGAAATATGCTGTAACCTCCATCGGGGACGATGCGTTCTATGGTTGCAGTGGCTTGACCTCGGTGACCATCCCCAATTCCGTAACCGCCATTGGGGCCTCCGCGTTCTGTTTTTGCAGCGGTCTGACATCGGTAACGATACCCAACTCTGTGACCTCCATCGGAGAAAGTGCGTTCTCTAATTGCAGCGGTCTGACGTCGGTAACCATCCCCAACACCGTAACCACCATAGGAAAAATGGCGTTCTATGGTTGCAGCGGTCTGACGTCGGTAACCATCCCCAACACCGTAACCACCATCGGAGAAAGTGCGTTCTCTAATTGCAGCGGTCTGACGTCGGTAACGATACCCAACTCTGTGACCTCCATCGGAGAAAGGGCGTTCTATTATTGCAGCGGCCTGACGTCGGTAACGATACCCAACTCTGTGACCTCCATCGGAAAAAGTGCGTTCTACGATGTTAGGCATATAGAGTATTATGGGAATGCCACAGGTAGCCCATGGGGAGCTATTTCGATGAATGGGATAACCGAGGGCGACTTTGTCTTTTCTGATACCACAAAACATTATCTTGTGGCATATTCTGGTATGGGTGGAAGTGTTAATGTGCCTACAACAGTTTACACAATCGGGTTTAAGGCGTTCATAGGCTGCCGTGGCCTGACCTCGGTAACCATCCCCAACTCCGTAACCTCCATTGGGAACTCCGCGTTCTCTGATTGCAGCGGCCTGACGTCGGTAACGATACCCAACTCTGTGACCTCCATCGGAGAAAGTGCGTTCTATTATTGCAGAGGCCTGACGTCGGTAACGATACCCAACTCTGTGACCTCCATCGGAAAAAGTGCGTTCTCTGGTTGCAGCGGTCTGACGTCGGTAACCATCCCTAATTCCGTCACCTCCATATGGAATCATGCGTTCTACAATGTTAGGCATATAGAGTATTATGGGAATGCCACAGGCAGTCCATGGGGAGCTATTTCGATGAATGGGATAACCGAGGGCGGCTTTGTTTTTAAGGATACTACAAAACATTATCTTGTGGCATATTCTGGTATGGGTGGCAGTGTTAATGTGCCTACAACAGTTGACACAATCGGGCCTAAGGCGTTCTATGGCTGCAGCGGCCTGACATCGGTAGCCATCCCCAACTCCGTCACCTTCATCGGGGGACTCGCGTTCTATGGCTGCAGCGGCCTGACATCGGTAACGATACCCAATTCTGTAGATTCTATTATGGATAGCACGTTTATCGGCTGTAGTGGTATGACATCCGTCACCATCCCCAATTCGGTCACCAGCATTGGGGAATATGCCTTCTATGGCTGCAGTGCTCTGACATCTGTCACCATCCCTAATTCGGTCACCAGCATTGAGGATTACGCCTTCCTTGGCTGCAGCGGCTTGACTACTGTCAATTTCAATGCCGATAGTTGTTGGAGAGGGATTGGGTCCTTCCCTATAAATATATCGACCTTTACCTTCGGCAACAATGTCAAGATTATCCCCCCCCGTCTATGCAAAGGGATGAGTGGTTTGAATTCGATAACCATCCCCAACACCGTAACCACCATAGGGTACAATGCGTTTGAAGATTGCAGTGGCTTGACATCGGTAACGATACCTAACTCCGTTACCTCCATCGGGAGTGAAGCCTTTAGCAATTGCAGTGGCCTGACATCATTGAATATAGGGGATTCTGTAATATCTATTGGAAATGGCTGTTTTTTTAATTGCTCCAATATTACAACCCTTAACTACAACTGCCCAGCAGATGTTCCACGATATATTCCTAAAACCAGCTTGCAAACTGTTATCATAGGAGATTCTGTACAATCCATAGCCGCCAACGCTTTCCAAAACGGCACTACTTTAGTTTCGGTACATTTAGGAAAATCAATTCGCAGCATCGGAAGCGGCGCATTCTCCGGCTGTGATGGTCTGGACACGGTCAATTATGCCGGTACAATATCCCAATGGTGCAACATTGATTTTGGCGGATATTATTCAAACCCATCAGGTTATGCGCATCTTTTGATTATCGGTGGCACACCGGTAACAAACCTTGTAATCCCTAACGATGTATCCACGGTAAAACAATATGCATTTCGTGGCTACAGCGGTCTAATGTCGGTAACCATCCCCAATTCCGTGACCTCTATCGGAAGTTACGCGTTCTCTGGTTGCAGCGGTCTGACATCTATCACCATACCAGAATCGGTCACCAGCATAGGGAGGGGGGCCTTTGCTAATTGTAGCTCCTTGACAACGATGAACTTCAACGCTACCAACTGCACAACCATGCATTCATATTATTATTATGTGCCACCGTATTATTTTACCGAGGAATCATACATCACTACCTTGAACATAGGAAACGATGTGACTAATATTCCCTCATACGCTTTCTATGGTTGCAGCGGCCTGACGTCGGTCACCATTCCCAATTCGGTCACCAGCATTGGGGAGAAAGCTTTCTATGACTGCAGCAGTATGTCTTCCATATATATGTTGTCATCCATTGCTCCACAAGTTGGAACCAGTGCATTTTCGGAGATAAGCAACTCTGCCATATTCTACGTGCCTTGCCATTCGGAATCATCATATAGCATTTATGGGACTTGGGGCACTGTAAAAGACCCCTTCCATGATTTGAGCCTTACGGTGAGGGCATCGGACAGTTACCTCGGCACGGCCAGCGTGGTGGAGCAGGATGGCTATCGTATCGCATGCGACAGCACGGCCATCATCAAGGCCGAGGGCAAGACGGTAAGTGGAGTGCAGGCTACGCAGTTTGTTCGCTGGAGCGACGGAAACACGGACAACCCGCGCACGGTGCACCTGTCTGGCGACAGCACCTTTACAGCGGAGTTCATCGCACAGCTGCCATGCACCATCACCGTCGGTGTTTTCGGCATGGGCAGCGTTACCGGAGGCGGTACCTACAATTATGGCGATACGGTAACTCTCACTGCAACACCGGCAACACATTATCACCTCGTAGGGTGGTGGGGATATTACAATCAGGTTGGTTTCAATACTACATACCGATTCAGAGCCCATGGCGATGATACTATCACTGCATATTTTGAAGAAGATCCCCAATACCGCATCTCTGTATACAGCGACGATGAGGAGATGGGCACGGTGGAAGGCGGAGGCGTCTACTACTATGATGAGGATGTCACCATCACGGCGACGCCGGCGGCACACCACCACTTTGTACGCTGGAGCGACGGCAGCATGAGCAATCCACGTACCCTGCGCTTGTCAGGGAACAAGACCGTAACGGCCTATTTCGAGGTGAACCAGTATACGGTGACGGTCACGTCCAGCGACATCCTGCGCGGCAGCGTTGAGGGTGGCGGCACTTTCACATATCCCGAGGCGACGACGGTGTCGGCCACGGCCTACAGCGGATACCAGTTCGTGCGGTGGAGCAACGGGGTGGGGCACAACCCCTACACCTTCGCCGTTACGGCGGACATGGACCTGGTGGCCATCTTCATCCCCGAGGGCAGTATCTACAACATCACGGCCACGAGCGAGAATCCCTCGATGGGGACGGTGACGGGCGGCGGCCCCTACGGCGTGGGCGAGCGGGCCGAGCTGACGGCCATCCCCGAGCCGGGCTACCGGTTCGACCGCTGGAGCGACGGCAGCCGCCAGAACCCGCGGACAGTGGTGGTGAGCGCCGACGCCACCTATGTGGCCTACTTTGTCCAGACGGTGGGCATTGAAGAGATGGAGGAGCAGGCGAGCCTGCGTGTGTGGGCGGCCGAAGGGCGCATCATTGTGGAGGGTGCCGAGGGTGAGGAGGTGCGTGTGTATGACATGGCTGGCCGGCAGGTGGGATGCAGCGGGCTGCGGCGGGGTGTCTACCTGGTGAAGGTGGGCGCGGCGGCGGCGCGACGTGTCGTGGTGGCACGGTAGGTGCGCGGCGGCAACGGCAAGTATGGGAAAGCACGGGGAGGGTGCTTTCCCTTTTTTGTTGGCGGGGTTATGGGCTTGGGGGTAGGTAGGCGATTTCTTTCATGGCGCAGGTGAGGGGGCGGCCGTCGGCGGCGGTGAGGAGGAGGTGGCCGAAGGGGTCGACGCCGGTGATGGTGGCGGTGATGGTTTTGCCGTGGTAGAGGTATTGTGCGCTGGTGCCGAGGTTGAGCAGGTGGGCGAGGTATTCCTGCCGGGGGTCGAGGCCGGACTGGAGGTCGCGGTAGCGTCGCTCGATGCAGGCGAGCAGCCGGTGCAGCAGGGGTTCGAGGGGGTGGTCGCTGCCGGTGAGCAGGGCGAGGGAGGTGGGGTTGGGGACCCAGGAGGGGAAGCGGCGCTGGTTGACGTTGAGGCCGATGCCGCAGACGGCGGAGGCGATGCAGTCGCCCTGGAGGCGGGTGGATACGAGGGTGCCGCAGATTTTCCTGTAGGGGTGTCGTTCACTCCCTTCGGTCGTGTTCGTCATCCTTACATAGATGTCGTTGGGCCACTTGATGTGAATTGGGAATTGAGAATTGAAAGTTGAAAGGAGATCCACCAGGGCGAGGGAGAGGGCCTGTGTGAGGCGGAACTGGCGGGCGGCGGGGAGGAAGGAGGGGTGGAGTACGAGGCTGAAGGTGAGGTTCCGGCCGGGGGCGGAGTGCCAGTGGTTGCCACGCTGGCCGATGCCGGCGGTCTGGGCGAGGGCCCAATAGCAATTGAAGTCCTCCACCTTCTGCAGGTCGAGGGCTTCACAGTGCTTGTTTGTCGACTCTAACGAGTCAAACTTTTCAATTTTCAATGTCGTTTCCAGTTCAGATGGACATGATTTCCTTCTCCTTGGCGGCGAAGATCTTGTCGCATTCGGCGATGTGCTTGTCGGTGATGTCCTGCAGTTCCTTTTCGACCTGCTTCACCTCGTCCTCGGGGACGGATTTGTCCTTGAGTTTCTTCACCTTGTCCATGACGTTGCGGCGCACGTTGCGGACGTTCACCTTGGCGTTTTCGATTTCGGTCTTGGCGGCCTTGCTGAGTTCGCGACGTCGCTCCTCGGTGAGGGGTGGGATGATGATGCGGAGCATGTCGCCCTCCTGGCGAGGGGTGAAGCCGAGGTTGGCGTCCATGATGGCCTTGTTGATGGGGGCGACCATGTTTTTCTCCCAGGGCTGGACGACGATGGAGCGTGCGTCGGGGGTGTTGATGTTGGCCACCTGGCTGATTTCGGTGGGGGTGCCGTAGTAGTCCACCTTCACGCCGTCGAGCATGGCGGGGTTGGCTTTGCCGGCGCGGATTTTGGAGAGTTCCTTCTCGAGGAAGTTGAGGGAGCTCTGCATGCTGTTTTTGGCCTCGTCGAGGCAGGCTTTGGAAAGATCGTTCATATTCTTGAGTTTTTTTTATTTTGTCACGAGGGTGCCTATTTCCTCGCCCTGGACGACGCGGAGGAGGTTGCCGGGGCGGTTCATGTCGAAGACGTAGATGGGGAGGTGGTTGTCCTCGGCGAGGGCGAAGGCGGTGAGGTCCATGATTTTGAGTTTCTTCTCGAGGGCTTCGCCGTAGGAGAGGCGCTGGTACTTGACGGCGGAGGGGTCCTTCTCGGGGTCGGCGGTGTAGACGCCGTCGACGCGTGTGCCTTTGAGGATGACGTCGGCCTGCATCTCGATGGCGCGGAGGGTGGAGGCGGTGTCGGTGGTGAAGTAGGGGTTGCCGGTGCCGCCGCTGACGATGACGATGCGTCCGCTCTCCATGGCTTCCACGGCGCGGCGGCGGCTCATCTCCTTGCAGATGGGCTCGATGGCCAGGCCGCCGAGGAGTTCGGTCTTCATGCCCTGTTTCTCGAGTTCGGCCTGGAGGGCCATGCTGTTGATGAGGGTGGCGAGCATGCCCATGTAGTCGCCCTGGACGCGGTCCATGCCGTTGGCGGCGCCGCTGAGGCCGCGGAAGATGTTGCCCCCGCCGATGACGATGCCGACCTGGCATCCGAGGTCGACGACGGCCTTGATGTCTTCGGCATACTGGGTGAGCATGGCGGGGCTGATGCCGTAGGATTGGTCGCCCATGAGGGATTCGCCGCTCAGTTTGAGGAGTATGCGGTTGTATTTCATTGTGTCTACTGTGTTGTTGGTCAGACGATTGTGTGTTATTCCCGTTTTGTTTTGGAGTAACGAAGATAGGCATTTTTTTTCAAATGGCCAAATTTTGTTTAAAAAAGGAGCCCGGGAAGTGGGTCATATCGGGTCACAGTCGAAGTAAATACCTTGAGGATACCTATAGGGTGGGGGGAGGATGTCAGCCGCCGGCGATGGCGAGGGTGGCGATGCTGATGCGGATGCCCGGGACGGAGGCGAGGGCGTGGCAGCAGCTGGCGAGGGTGGCGCCGGTGGTCACCACGTCGTCCACCAGCAGGATGTGCTTCCCCTCCAGCTGCTCCGGTCGTCGCACGCGGAAGGCGTCCTCCACGTTCCGGCCGCGTTCGCTTCTGGCCTGCTGGCTCTGCTTGGCGGTGCGGCGGTGGCGTTTGAGGGCGGAGGTGTTCAGGCTGCGGCCGAAGGTCTGGGCGATGCCGCGGCAGAGCAGTTCGCTCTGGTTGTAGCCCCGGGCGAGGCGGCGGGTCCAGTGCAGCGGCACCGGCACCAGCACGTCCACCGCATCGAAGCGTCCCGCCCGCAGGAGTTCCATCCCCAGCTGGCGGCCCATCTCCACGCACAGGTCGCTGCAGCCGTCGAACTTCATGGCGTGCACCAGTTTCTGCACGGTGCCACCCTGGCGGAAGTGGAGCATGGCGGTGGCGTGGACGAGGTGGGTGCATCCGGCAAGCAGCCGTTCGGCGGGGTTGTCGTCGTGGGAGCCGTAGCGGGTATAGGCCAAGTCGGCCAGGCATTCCAGGCACACCTGCCGTTCGCCCTGCACCAGTATGTCGCCGCAGCAGGCGCAGGCCGAGGGGAATAGGGCTTGGAGGAGGCTTTGGGGCATGGTCAGGGGAGGAAAAGGCAGCTGTCGCCGTAGCTGAGGAAGCGGAATCCATGGGCCAGGGCGTAGCGGTAGACTTCGCGCCAGCGGTCGCCGACGAGGGCGGATACCAGCAGGAGGAGGGTGCTTTTGGGCTGGTGGAAGTTGGTCACCAGGCCGCGGATTACCTTGTATTCGTATCCGGGGGCTATCATGAGCTGTGTGGCGCCGGCGAGGCGGTCGGTGCCGTGGCGCTCCATCCAGCGGAGGATGTTGCCGTAGGCGTCGGCGTAGGGGAGGCCCTGGGAGGGGAGGGTGTAGGGGTCCCACTGGCGGATGTGCATCCCCGGCAGGTCGGGGTCCTGCTGCAGCTGCACGCCGAACCAGTAGAGGCTCTCCAGGGTGCGCACGGTGGTGGTGCCGACGGCCACCAGTGGGCGGCCGCTGTGGGCGGCGAGGCGGCGCAGGTTGGAGGCGGTGACGTGGACCGGTTCCACGTGCATCTCGTGTCCGCCTATGGTGGGGGTGCTGACGGGTTTGAAGGTGCCTGCGCCGACGTGCAGGGTGATGTACTCGGTATCCACGCCCGAGGCCTTGAGCCTCTCGAGCACTTCGGGCGTGAAGTGCAGGCCGGCGGTGGGTGCGGCCACGGAGCCGTCGTGTAGGGCGTAGACGGTCTGGTAGCGGTCGGCGTCGCTGGCTTCGGCCTGGCGGTTCATGTATGGGGGGAGGGGGATGACGCCTGCGGCCTCGATGACTTCGGCAAAGCTGCTTCCACCGTCCCACTGGAAGTCCACTATCCAGGCGTTGCCCACGGCCTGGCGGCGGGTGGCGGCGAGGGTGTATTCCGCCTGGCGGCTGGTGAAGTGCAGCGTCAGCGGCCCTTCTTTCCACTTCTTGTTGTTGCCGATGAGGCAGGTCCACGTGCAGTGTCCGCGCTGTTCAAAGGCTTCGCTGATGGCCATGGCGTGGGGTTCGAGGCAGAAGACCTCTATGGTGGCGCCGGTCTCCTTGCGGAAGAAGAGGCGGGCATGGATGACGCGTGTGTCGTTGAACACGAGCATGGTGTCCTGCGGCAGGAGCGAGGGCAGGTCGAGGAAGCGGTGTTCGCCGAGGCTTTCGCCTTGGAGGGCGAGGAGTCGGGAGTGGTCGCGCCGGGCGAGGGGGTAGCGGGCTATGCGGTCGTCCGGCAGGGGGTAGTCGTAGTCCTCGATGCGGAGGCTTTTGAGGTCACTCAGCATGGCGTCGTCGGGTGATGAGGGAGAGCACGATGTACCACAGGATGATGAGCGAGAGGGCGTACCCGTCGCGCAGGAGGGCGATGGCCGCTGCGCATCCGATGAGGAACAGGTACTGTATGCTGTTGGCTTTCCAGCCCATATCCTTGAAGTTGAACTTCAGGGAGAACATCGGCACCTCGGAGACCATCAGCAGGTCGAACGCCAGAGCCAGCGCACCCAGCCCGATGGCTTCCGCCGCGTGGCCGACGGAGCAGCCCGCAAGGGCCAGCCCCACCCACGCGAGGGCATTGGCCGGCACCGGCAGGCCGAGGAAGGAGTGGCCTTGGCGTGTGTCGAGGTTGAACTTGGCAAGCCTGTAGGCGGCGAAGGCCGGCATGAGCACGAAGGGCAGCATCGCCAGCGCCACGGCCCAGGCAGGCAGGAGGTTCCGCAGGGGCTCTTCGATGAGTTTCGCCATGAGGAATGCCGGAGCCACGCCGGAGGTGACCACGTCGGCCAGCGAGTCGAGCTGCTTGCCCAGTTCCGAGGGCACCTTGAGCAGGCGGGCGGCCAGGCCGTCGAAGAAGTCGAGGACGATGCCGCCGCAGATCCAGAGGGCGGCAGCGACGACGTCGCCCGTGGCCAGCGAGGCGTAGATGGACTCCACGCCGCAGAGCAGGTTGCCGAGGGTGATGAGGTTGGGTATCTGTCGTCTGAGCATTACCAGAGTTTCACGATGAGGCGGAACTCGTCGTCGTCCCAGTATTCCATGAACTCGGTGTCCACCATGGCCTTGCGCTTGTAGTCGTAGTGGTCGTCGATGGAGGCTTTGAGGTTCTTGAGGCAGTTGGCTTTGTCGCCGAGGCGAGCGAAGCAGATGGCGCGGAGGTAGTTCACGTCGGCGTTCTGGTCGAGGCAGCAGTCGAGGGTGCGGATGGCGGTGGAGGGCTCGTCGTTCATCAGCTGTGCGAAGGCGAGGTTGTAGGTGCAGGGGTTCTGCTTGAGGGATTTCTGGGCCTCCTGGTAGTTGCCGCGCTTGAGGTTGAGGATGGGGATGTTCACGGCGGCGTCGGAGCTGCCCTGGCGCTGCGCCTCCTCGAAGTAGTGTTTGGCCAGCGCGTAGTCTTTCTTGGCGAGGTAGAGGAGGCCGGTGTTGTTGAGGATGTCGGGGTTGTGGGGGTTGAGGTCGCGGGCGACGTTGAGGTAGCGCTCGGCCTCGTCGATGGAGTCGATGTAGAAGGCTATGGCCCCGGCGTTGTTCCAGGCGGCCCATTCAGAGGAGTGGTTCTCGGTGGCCCACTTGTAGTACTTCATCTTGGTGTCGTAGTTGTAGTTGATGTAGGCGGCGTACATCAGTTCGTCGAACGAGAGTTTGGCGGGGTTGAGCGACGCCTGCTTGGCCAGTTCGGGGTCGGTGAGGCGGGCTTCGCTGTAGTAGAGGGCGATCTGGGCGCGGCGCAGGTTGGGGAAGATTTCGGTGTTGAGCTCGGTGTAGGTCTCGGCCATGTTGCGCAGCATCTGTTCGCGCTTGAGGACGTTCTGCTGGGTTTCGACGATGTTGATGATGGCGTGTTTGTCCTGTATCTCGCTGGCTTCCACCATGACCACGAAGTGCACCCAGTCCTCGCCGGCGGCGCGGCTGGTGATGATGAGTTTCTTGAGCTGCTGGAACTTGTAGTATTCCACGTCCTGGGGCTTCACCTTGGCGCGGCGGGCCATCACCTCGAGCACCTCGTCGAGTATCTTGTTGAGCTGTGCCGTGGCCACGTCGGCGCGGTTCTTCGAGACGCCCACGTTGTGGGTCTCCTCCCCTTCGGGCGAGGCCCAGCCGGTGATGCTGATCTGCTTGGGCAGGCCCTGCTCGAGCATGATGCGCTTGAGCTGCTGGAGGCTGCCCTGGGCGTCGAACTTCTGGTTCATGGAGAAGTTCCAGTCGAGGGTGGAGGTGCCGTTGAGGAAGTAGATGTCGGCCGTCTCGACCACGCCTTGGGTCTTGTTGTAGTTGATGGGGGCGATGGAGATGTTGCCCTTGATGTCGACCCACGAGGAGGTGTTGTTCACGCCGTCGGAGATCAGCACGGGGCCGAACTCGACGCCCTTGTTGTCCAGCACCACCTCTTCGGCGAAGCGGGCGTCCTCGTTGGTCTTCCGGGCCTTGTAGCCGACGGGGTTGAGGACTATGCGTCCGTTCTCCATGCCGGGTTTGAAATCGAACTGGTCGGTGTAGGTGAAGCGGCCGCCCTTGGCGTAGTTGATCTCCAGTCCGTCGCCTTCCACGCCCTCGCCCTTCAGGGTCAGGGGCTCCAGCGGCAGCGTGCCGCCCTCCCACGAGAAGACCGGCTGCAGGAACACCGCGCAGCCCTTGGCGAAGTACTTCTCGGGGATGTAGCCGGTGAAGTTCACCACCACCTTGTCGTCCATCGTGGCCACGGGGTTGGGCACCGCCTGGTAGCGCACCTTGTTGCTTTTCGATTTCATTTTGCTCAGCCCGCTGCAGCCCGAAAGCAGCACCGCAAAGAGGGTCAGCACAAAAAGGGTTCTTCTCATTGTATCGTGTTCTTTTGTTTATCTAACTGTATGTCAATCGTATATACTCCCACTCCCCCCTCCTGGGAGGGGGTGGTTCAACCTGCAAATATACACTTTTTTTTCCTATCGCAGCGATTTTTTTCTCCGATGGATGTCAAGTTGTTGTGGAACAGCATGTTGGGCAAAATCGGTGTTGGGTCGGACTTGACTCGGAGTTGACACGGAGTTGACACGGAGTTGTCTCGGACTTGGTCTGAAAGGGGGCTTCAGGGGGGCCGTGGGGTGGGCGGAACCGACCCGGAGCAGCGTCGGACCAATCATGATGCCGTCACGGGCCATCCCCCTGAAAGGGTGGTTCACAGCGCGAAGAGTTCCCTGGCGCTCGCCGTCGTCGCCTCGGCCACCTCCTCCACGCTGATGCCCTTCAGCTCGGCCACCTTGGCGGCCACCAGCGGCAGGTAGGCGCTCTCGTTGCGTTTCCCCCGGTGGGGGACGGGGGAGAGGTAGGGGGCGTCGGTCTCGAGCAGGAGGCGCTCGAGCGGCGTCTCGCGCACCACGTCGGCCATGCCGGCGTTCTTGAACGTCACCACGCCTCCTATTCCGAGGTGGAATCCCATCTCGGTGGCCCGCCGCGCCTCCTGGACGCTTCCGCCGAAGCAGTGCATCACTCCGCGCCATGCGGGGCGGTTCATCTCGCGCAGGAGGGCGAAGACTTCGTTGTGGGCCTTGCGGATGTGCAGGCATACGGGCAGCCCCAGCTCCTGCGCCCAGCGGAGTTGCCGCCGCAGGGCCTCGCGCTGTTCGGCCTCGAAGGTGCGGTCCCAATAGAGGTCCATGCCCACTTCGCCCACGGCGATGTAGGGGCCGGCATCCTCCGGGGACGGACCGGTGCCGAAGAGGAGCGCCTGCACCTGCTGCAGTTCCGCCTCCCAGTCGGCCTTGACCGACGTGGGGTGCAGCCCCGCCATCTGGCGTGTGCACCCGGGGTGCGCCGCCGCGAACGCCTGCTGGCGCGGACGGATGGCGCTGTCGATGTCGGGCAGCAGCAGGGTCTCCACGCCGGCTTCGCGGGCCCGTTGCAGGGCTGCCTCGCGGTCGGCGTCGAACGCTTCGTCGTAAAGGTGGGTGTGGGTGTCGATAAAGGTCATCGCGACTGTATGATGTCGGTCATCAGGTTGTAGAGTTCCAGCAGCCTGGGGTCGTCGGCCAGCAGGCGTCGCTGTGCGTCGAGGGTCTTGTTGTCGTGCCGTATGGCCGGCCCTGTCTGCTGCGGCCACAGGGGTCCGCGCCCGGTTTTGGCGGCGGTGCCCTGGGCCAGGGGCTGCAGCATCCCGAAGTCGAGCCCCTGTCGTTCCATGAGTTCCTGCGCCAGGGCGTTGATGGCGTTGCCGAAGTTGCTCACCATGACGGCGGCCAGGTGCGCCCAGCGCCGCTGCTGGAAGTCGAGGCGGTGCAGGTGGGGGGTGAAGCGGCCGAAGAGCTGTCCGATGCGCTCCACGCTCTGTTCCGAGTCGCCCTCGATGCAGAGGGGCAGGCGGCTGTAGTCCATGGCGAAGTCGCGCACGAAGGACTGCGGCGACCACACCACGCCGTGGTGTTCCGAGATGGGTTTGAGTACCGAAAGGGGTGTGCTGCCCGAGGTGTGGAGCACCAGGGCGTGGGGCAGGCGCAGGTCGAGCGCCAGGTCATAGAGTGCGTCGTCGTTCACGGCCAGGATGTAGACCGAGGTGTCCTGCTCCAGCAGTTCCATCCGGTCGATGGGGCGGGCGCCCACGCGTGAGGCCAGGAGGGCGGCGTGGTCGTACTCGCGCGAGAGCACCTGACGCACAACGACACCGGCGCCCTTGAGCGCCAGTGCCAGGTGGGTGGCCACGTTCCCCGAGCCGATAAAGGTGACGTCGTCAGTACTCGTCTTCTTCAAAGAAAAAGTCTTCTTTCGTGGGATAGTCGGGCCAGATGTCCTCAATGCTCTCGTAGGGGTCGCCTTCGTCCTCGATTTCCTGCAGGTTCTCGATGACCTCCATGGGGGCTCCGGTGCGCTGGGCGTAGTCGATGAGCTCGTCCTTGGTCGCAGGCCAGGGGGCGTCCTCCAGTTTCGATGCTAATTCAAGTGTCCAATACATTTTGCTAATACTCTGGTGTCAAATGATGTTTACTGTGGGGGGTTGTATACATCCTCCGTGCCGCCCTGGGCCACGACGGCGTGGCGCCCGAGGACGAAGAGGTAGTCGGAGAGGCGGTTCAGGTAGCGCATCAGCACCTCGTCCACCTGTGCCTGGCGGCTGAGGGTCACCACGCACCGCTCGGCGCGGCGGCAGACGGTGCGGCAGACGTGGCATTGCGCCCCGGCCAGGGTGCCTCCGGCTATGACGAAACGCTGCAGCTTGGGCAGTCGGTCGGCGAGTCGGTCGATGCTTTGCTCCAGCCGTGCCACCTCCTCCGGCGGCAGCTGCGGCAGGCGGGCGTAGAGCTCGGTGTCCTCGGTGGCCAGGAGGGTCTGGAGCGTGAACAGGTTGCGCTGCACCTCCTTCAGCTCCTCATAGCAGCCGTCGGCCTCCCGGCGCAGCATCTCGGCCAGGAGACCCACGTGGGAATTCAGCTCGTCCACCGTGCCATAGGCTTCCACGCGGCAGTCGTCCTTGCTCACGCGGCTGCCGCCCACCAGCGAAGTGGTGCCGTTGTCCCCGGTCTTGGTGTAGATCATACGCGCTCGACGCTTTTGACTTCGGGGATGACGCGGCGGATGGACTGCTCAATGCCCTGCTTGAGGGTCATCATGGCATGCGGACAGGAGCCGCAGTGGCCCTGCAGCCGCACCATGACCACCCCCTCGGCGGTCATGTCCACATACTCCACATCGCCGCCGTCCTGCTGCAGGTAGGGGCGTATCTGCTGCAACGCATTCTTTACTTTGGCCTCTACAGAGGCTCTCTCTTGTTCGGTCATATCTGGGTCAATTTGCTGATTTCTGCGATGACATTGGCGGCCAGGGCGTCGAAAGCGTCACGTTCGGGGCTGTGGGTGGCCGCGGGGTTGTAGAGGGCCACAGGCTTCCCGCTGTCGCCACTCTCGGCGATGCTCTGCACCAGGGGCACCTCTCCCAGGAGGGGTATCTGCATCTCGGCCGCCAACCGGGCGCAGCCGCCGTGGCCGAAGATGTAGTATTTGTGGTCGGGGAGCTCGGCCGGGGTGAAGTATGCCATGTTCTCCACAAAGCCCAGCACCGGGATGTCGATGGCGTCGGCACGGAACATCTGCACACCGCGCACCACGTCGGCCAGGGCCACCTGCTGTGGGGTGCTGACGATGATGGCGCCCGTGACGGGGATGGTCTGCGCGAAGGTGAGCTGTATGTCGCCCGTTCCCGGGGGCATGTCCACCACCATATAGTCCACCTCGCCCCACCAGGTCTCGCCCAGCAGCTGCTTCAGTGCGCCGCTGGCCATGGGTCCGCGCCACACGAGGGCCTTGTCGGGGTCTACAAAGAAGCCGATGGACATCAGTTTGATGCCGTATTTCTCCACGGGTAGCATGTAGGTCTTGCCGTCCACTTGGCGGCCTTGTACCTCTTCGCTGCCGATTCCGAACATGATGGGCAGGGAGGGGCCGTAGATATCGGCGTCCACCAGGGCCACCTTGGCCCCGGTTTTGGCCAGGGAGACTGCCAGATTGGCAGCCACGGTGCTCTTGCCGACGCCGCCTTTTCCGGAGGCCACGGCCACGATGTGCTTCACCTGCCGCAGGCCTGCCAGCGCGTCGTCCCCGGCTTCGGGGGCGCCTTGGGGCGTGGTGGGGGCGGTGCGGGGAGCGAGGCGGACCGACACTTCGGCGGTGCGGTCCACATATTCATGTATGGCATCGACGCAGGCGTCGGCCAGCGCCTGCCCGTCGGGGCCGGCGGCGAGGTCGAAACTCACGCGCTGTCCCTCGACGACGATGGCGGAGGCGAGGCCGAGTTCGGCGACGCTCTTGCCCGTGAGGGTGTCGGTTGCATGGCCCAGGGCCATCTCTATCTGTGTGGTTGTTATCATTGTGCGAACAGTTTTTCGAGGGTATTGCCCAGTTCTTCTCCCCGCAAATTGCGTGCCAAGATGCGCCCTTGGCGGTCGACGAGCACGGTGGCGGGGATGGAGTTGATGCCGTAGCGTCGGCCGGCGGTGGAGTTCCAGTAGAGGAGGTCGCTGACATGGTAGGGCCAGAGGAGGCCGTCGTCCTTGATGGCTTTGCGCCATGCGTCGCCGTTCTGGTCGAGGGAGACGCTGAAGATCTCGAATCCCTTGTCATGGTAGCGGCGGTAGAGGGCCACCACGTTGGGGTTTTCCCTGCGGCAGGGGCCGCACCAGGAGGCCCAGAAGTCGATGAGGACCACCTTGCCCCGCAGGTCGCTCAGGCGGAGCGTGTCGCCCGAGGGCGAGGGGAGGGCTATCTCCGGCGCCTCGGTGCCGGGGAGCAGCACCGTCTTAAGCCGGCTGTCGAGGTGCTTCACCAGTTCGTGCTGGCTGTAGGCAGGGTTCTGTGCGTCGCGTATTTTCCGGTAGAGCGGGGCGTATTGGTCGAAGGCCTGCTCGTAGAATGTGACGAGCAGGGCGCTCATCAGGAGCGCGGGCTGAGCCTCGAGCATGGGGGCCAGGCTGTCGGCCACGCGCTGGGGTTGCCGGGCCTGCTGGGCGCGGGTGTTGAGGTTGGAGAAGCGCTGGTAGAGGCGCATATTGTCCGACCCCTGCACCGACTCCACGTCCAGCGCGTTGATGTCGGACCTGTAGTGCAGGCCGAGGGTGATTTTTTCCGAGGGGAGGAGCATGAGGTGCACCACGGGGCTGCGTTCCACGTCGAGGCAGAGCATGACCGTTTCGGGCTGGTGCGAGTAGCGTTCGAGGCGGAAGCGGCCCTTCTTGTCGGCCGTGAGGGTATCCGTGGGCACAAGGCGGCCGCCCTGGGCTTCGGCCACCATCAGGCGTGCCCCGGCCGGAGCGCCGGCGAGGGTCACGGTGGCGGTGCTTTTCTGTGCGGCTGCTGTCAGCGCGAGGGCGAGGAGCAGCGCAAGGGAGAGGCTTCGTTTCATCATATCTTTAGTGTTGCAGGTGTGCGGTTTCTTGCAGGGCTTGCTGCAGGTCGTCGTCGTCGGTCAGGATGACGGGGTAGAAGGCGTCGCTTCCGTGGAGGCTTTCGCCAATATAGGCCTTGAGGCGCGAGGCGATGAGAGGGCGCTGCGCCTGGAGGCCTTGGGGGTCGTGCGGGAGGCCGGCGGCGCGGCCTGCCTCGACGAGGCGTTGCACCAGGGCGTCGCCTACGGTGTAGCGGCGCAGGAAGGTCGCGGCGTCGGGATAGCGGCGGAGGAGTTCTTCGGCGTGGTCCTTCACCTCGGCGAAGGCGGTGCGCATGATGAGGCCGCGCGAGGCGAGGCGGTTGTAGTAGATGAGCGAGGAGTCCTTGCGGTAGGGGTAGATGCGGTCCGGGATGATGCCGCCGCCGCCGTAGACGGTGCGCCCGGAGGCGGTGAGGTAGGGTGTGGAGTCGGCCACATGGGCGAAGGCGCTGTCGGCGTAGGTCTCGCCGACGAGCTGGTCGAGGTAGTCGCGGTAGTATTCGTCGGTGCCGCCGCTGTAGGGGCGCTGGATGGAGCGGCCGGAGGGGGTGTAGTAGCGCGCCACGGTGAGGAGCACGGCGGAGCCGTCGTCGAGGCCGAACTCGCGCTGCACCAGCCCTTTGCCGAAGGTGCGGCGGCCCACGATGAGGGCGCGGTCGTTGTCCTGGAGGGCGCCGCTCACCACCTCGGAGGCCGAGGCCGACCCCTCGTTCACGAGCACCGTGAGGCATCCGCGGGTGAAGAGGCCGCCGGGCGTGGCGTAGACGTCCTGCCGCCGCTGGTGCGCCCCCTGCGAGAAGAGGATGGGGCTGCCGGCCGGCAGCAGTTCGGAGGCGATGCCGATGGCGGACGCCAGCGAGCCCCCGCCGTTGTCCCGCAGGTCGAACACCAGGTGGCGCATGCCTTTGGCGAGGAGGTGCCGCAGGGCGGAGCGGAACTCGGAGTGGCTCGTGTTGGCGAAGGAGGAGAGGAGGATGTAGCCTGTGGTGTCGTCGAGCATGCCGTGGTAGGGGAGCGACTTGTGCTCCACCACGCCGCGGCGGAGGGTTACGGTGAGGGGGTTGCCGCGGCGGCGCAGCTCCACCTGCACGGTCGAGCGGCGCGGGCCGCGCATGCGGGCCACCACCGAGTCGGCCTCCATACCGACGCCGCTCACCTGCCGCCCGTCGATGGCCCACACCATGTCGCCCGGGAGCACGCCGCTGCCGGCCGAGGGCCCGTCGGCCATGACCTGCCCCACGTAGGTGGTGTCGCCCTCGCGGCGCAGCACGAGGCCGACGCCCTCGAAGTTGCCGCGCAGCATCTCGTCGCTGCGGGCGGCCTCGCGGGCGGAGAGGTAGCTGCTGTGGGGGTCCAGCTCGGAGAGGATGACCTGCGCCAGCCGCTCGCCGAGCGTGTCGCCGTCCAGCGGGTCCACATATTCGTCCTGCACCAGTTGCAGCACCTCGCCCATCTTGCCCTGCAGGCCGATGCCGGGGGCGCCATGGAGGCCGTTGCGGGCGGTCATCAGTCCGATGAGCACCCCCAGCACCATGGCGACGAGCAGCAGCACGAGGTTGCCTGCGGTGGACGAGCGGTTCTCCTGTTTCATGTCTCCCTTAACGCAGGGAAGGGCAATATCGTATGCAGGGGGAGAAAATATTTTCCGCAAGGCGCAACTGCCTGTTGCCCATCGTGTTGCCCGGTCCACTCCGCGGTCGCCCGGCGATGGGTCCGAGGCGGTTCCGCCCGCCCGTCCGACCCCCGCCGACCCCCTTTCAGACCAACTCCGAGTCAACTCCGAGTCAACTCCGTATCAACTCCGAGTCAACTCCGAGTCGACACCGACCCCCCGAAGTGAGAAAAAATGTTAAAAAATTTGCCGTGCTGGAAAAGTGTCGTATATTTGCACCGGACACCCTCCTCGGGATGCTTTCGCAACAGCCTGGGAGCGTGATCGATAGAGAAACAAAACCTAACATAAAAAACATTATAAAATGAGAAAATCACTATTCATTTTCGCACTGGCGGCTCTCTTGCTGCCCACCGCGCTCCGCGCACAGATCACCACGTTCCCGTGGAGTGATGATTTTTCTGACTCTGCCACGTCAGTCTCCACTTGGACGGTATCCCCTGCCCAAAGTTTCACTTGGTATGGGGCATATGGTAACTTCGGTAATGGGTGCATGTATGGTATGAGTACTGGCAAGTTGACCTCGCCGAGTTTCACTCTGCCCACCAGTGCCGCCGGGTATTATTTAGTGTACTATATCTATGGGTATAGCGGCTACGCAAACTATAATATTTTGGGTCAATATTCCGTTGTGGTCGAAAGTGCCACGGCGTCCGACACTGTAGATAATGGGATGACTTATGTGTTTCTTGAGCGTAGGGAGTTGGATCTCAGTTCCTATGCCGGTCAGACTATCACTGTCTCCTTTGTCTTTACGAATGATCAATATAACCGTTCGATGCTCGTAGTGGATGATTTCCGCGTGGGTCCCATTACAGACCCTGTCTACACTATCAGCGGTCCCATGTATCCCCACACGAGTGCCAGTGCCACAGCCGGTGCCAGCAATGTGTTCACTGCCAACCACATTCAGGGAGACCTCACCGGGATGACCCTCGCATGGACTTCCCAGAATGGCACCCTGACCCCCAACGGCGCCACCGCCACCGTCACCTACACCAACCCCGGCCCGGACGTCATCACCCTGACGGCCACCAACAGCTACGGCAGCTACACGACCACCTTCGACGTGACGGCCATCAGCTGCGGTGCCATCACCAGCTTCCCTTACACGCAAGACTTCGAGGCAGACGATGCCAACTGCTGGGTATCGGTTGATGGCAACGGAACCAATGATGACGACTTTATGATCGGGCACAATTCCAGCAATGCCCACGGAGGAGAGGGCTATGCTGTATCTTATTACAACGAGACGGCCGCCAACAACGACTACCTCATCTCGCCTGCCATCGTGATGCCCGCCAACGCCACCGGCATGACCCTCAAATGGTGGGTCAGGGGCGGAGCCTATCAGAGCGCCAACGGCCGCTACGAGGTGCTGGTCTCCACCACCGGCACGGCCCTGACCGACTTCTCGACCGTCCTCTACAACGAAGTGATCACCTCCAGCGACAATGTGGTCCAGAACTACGAGCAGCGCAACGCCGAGCTGGGTAACTATGCCGGCCAGACCATCTACCTCGCGTTCCACAACATCACCGACGCCGATGCCAACAACCTCTTCATTGACGATATCGAGATTGTCTCCACGCTGATTCCTGTCTACACCCTCAGCGCCGAAAGTTCAGTCCAGACCGGCCTGCCGCTGACGCTGACGGCCACCTACGTGGAAGGCGTGCAGCAGGGTATGGTCGTCACCTGGAGTTCGCAGATGGCTGCCAACAACCAGGCCACCATCGCCAACGCCAACAGCGAGAACGCCACCATCACCTACAACGCCCCCGGCACCGACCAGATCACCTTCACCGCCACCAACTCCTACGGCACTTTCACCGACGTCCTCACGGTCAATGTCTTCTCCTGCGACCCCATCACCGACCTGCCCTGGATGGAAGGCTTAGAGGGTGCCACCGACTGCTGGTCTCTCGCCACCGTGGACAACGCCTCCGACGGCTTTGTCATCTTCGAGGCTTACACCAACCAGCAGGGCCAGCCGGTGAACTACGCCAATAGCGGCACCCACTGCCTCTTCGGCACCTACAGCGACGACGTGGATGTCGACCAGTGGGCCATCAGCCCCGCCGTCATCTTGCCTGCCGATGCCGAAGGCTACAAACTCTCCTTCTACGTAATGACGACTGCCTACCAGGGCATCATGTCGCACTACCAGGTGCTCCTCTCCACCACCGGCGCCGCCAGCAGCGACTTCACCGAGGTGCTCTTTGAGGAGACCGACAGCGCGAAGGTCTATGTGCAGCGCGAGGTCGACCTCAGCGCCTACGCCGGTGAGACCATCCGCATCGCCTTCCGCAACATGACCGCCCGGGGTGGCGACGCCATGATGATTGACGACATCGAGATCAGCAACACCGTCGGCATCCGCGACGTAGCCTCCGCCACCGCCATCAGCGTCAGCCCCAACCCCGCCACCAGCATGGTCGAGGTGAAGGCTGAAGGCATCGAGGGCCGCGCCACCGCCAGCATCCTCGACCTCAGCGGCCGCACCCTCATGCAGCAGCAGGCCGAAGCCGACACCTTCCGCTTTGACGTCAGCACCCTCCCCGCCGGCGCCTACTTCGTCCGCCTGGTGGGCCAGAACGTGAACTCCGTGCAGAAGCTTATCGTCAAATAAGAACCCACTCACACGGGTACAACTAAATGGAGGGCGACCGATGAGGTCGCCCTCCTCGTACCCGAAGGTCGCCAACCATGAACTGGATTATACTCATAGCGGCAGGCTTGTGCGAGGTGGGCTTCGCCTTCTGCCTCGGCAAGACCAAAGGGCTGGCCGGGTTGCCCTACTGGGAGTGGATGGGAGCCTTTGCCCTCTTCTACGTCCTCAGCGCCGTGCTGCTCGCCAAAGCCACCGAGACGCTCCCCATCGGCACCGCCTACCCCGTATGGACCGGCATCGGCGCCCTCGGATCCGTCCTCGTCGGCATCCTCGTCTTCCACGAACCCGCCACCTTCTGGCGCCTCTTCTTCATCACCACCCTCACCGCCTCCATCATCGGCCTCAAGATAGTGTCCTGACATTTTACACCGCCGGCACAATAAACCCCGCGACAATGCGTTATCCATCTGTAAAACAAGAATAATATGGCAACAGTAACGTTGAACTATGACGGCCGCAACAAGTCGGCTCGCGCCATCGTGGAGATGCTGCGCTCGCTCGACTTCTTCAAGGTGTCGGAACCTCAGCCCAAGACCCAGCCCAAGGACCCCACCCTGATGAGCAAGGAAGAATACTTCAAGATGCTCGACGAACGCATGGAGAGCTACGAGAAGGGGAACTACCGTGTGATGCTCCCGGGTGAAACCCTGGACCAATTCCTTGACCGAGTCGCGATATGAGTACCTATGCGATCAACTATCTTGACCAGGCGACAGAAGACCTGTTGAGGCTGAGAAAGTCGGAGCCCAAGGCCTACAAGAAGGTGTCAAAACTTATTGAGGAGTTGAAACAACACCCCAAGACCGGCACAGGACACCCCGAGCAGCTGAAAGGCAACCGCAGCAACCAGTGGTCGCGCCGCATCACCGACAAGCACCGCCTCGTCTACGAGATACGCGACACCGAGGTCATCGTCATCGTCGTCGCCGCCTACGGCCACTACGACGACAAATAGCGACTGCACCATACACACAATAATTCCACCCCCGAAACGTTACACAAGCAAATCAATTTCAGTCAGGGAGTCTCCCACGTGCGTGCCCGCTGAAGCTTCAATAACAATTTAAAACATTCAACAAAAAATGGAAAAGAAAGACCTCCTGAAAGAAACCGTCAAGCACATTGACATCAAGAAGTACGACAGCACCGAGCTCATCGACGCCATGCGCCACATGTCGTTCACCAGCCGCGACACCGCCCGCGCCGCCGACATCCTCTGCCAGATGCTGGCCGAGAAGGACTGCACCAACATCCTCACCTTGGCCGGCTCCACCTCCGCCGCCGGCTGCATGCAGGTCTACGTCGACATGGTGCGCAACAAGATGGTCGACGTCGTCGTCTCCACCGGCGCCTCCATCATCGACATGGACCTCTTCGAGGCCCTCGGCTACAAGCACTACATCGGCACCAAGGAAAACGTCATCCCCGACACCACCCTCCGCGAGCTCTACATCGACCGCATCTACGACACCTTCATCGACGAGGAAGAGCTGCAGGCCTGCGACCAGACCACCTGCGACATCGCCGACCACCTCGAGCCCCGCCCCTACTCCAGCCGCGAGTTCCTCTACGAGGTGGGCAAATGGCTCGCCGACGGACACGCCGTGAAGAAAGACTCCCTCATACAGACCTGCTACGAGTGCGGCGTGCCCATCTTCGTACCCGCCTTCAGCGACTGCTCCGCAGGCTTCGGCATCGGCAAGCACCAGTGGCTCCGCCGCAAGGAGGGCAAGCCCTACGTCAGCATCGACAGCGTGGCCGACTTCCTGGAACTGACCGAAATCAAGATGGCTTGCCCCGAGAGCGGCCTCTTCATGGTCGGTGGCGGCACGCCCAAGAACTTCGCCCAGGACACCGTCGTCTGCGCCGAAATCCTCGGCAAGGAGGTGCCCATGCACAAGTACGCCATCCAGATCACCGTGGCCGACGTGCGCGACGGCGCCTGCAGCAGCAGCACCCTCCTCGAGGCCGGCAGCTGGGGCAAGGTGAGCGAGGAACTGCAGCAGATGGTCTACGCCGAAGGCACCACCGTCATCCCCGCCATCGCCTCCTACGCCTACCACAAGGGCGAATGGAAGAACCGCGAGTACAAGAACTGGCAGCGCCTCTTCATGAAGAAGTAGCAACGCCACACTGCAGGGGTGCGGCTCCCACGGGAGCCGCACCCCTTTTTGCATTCCACCCATGAACATCAAAGCCTCCCCCTACAGCAACACCGTGGCCGTGCTGGCCAACCTGGCGCTGGCCTATGCAGTGTATATGGTTACGCGCGTGGCCTTCGTGCTGGAGAACTGGAACCTCTTCGCCGCCGGATGGGGAGAGTTGCGGCTGTCGGCCCTCCTGGCGGGCAGCCTCCGCTTCGACTCCTCGGCCCTCTTCTACACCAACGCCCTGTGGATAGTCCTCATGCTGCTGCCGCTCCACTGGAAGGAACGCCCCTGGTGGCACACGATGTGCAAGTGGATCTACATGGTAGTGAACACCTTCAGTCTGACGGTGAACCTGGTGGACGCCGTCTACTCGCAGTACACAGGCCGCCGCACCACCGCCACCTTCTTCAGTGAGTTCAGCAACGAGGGCAATCTGGGGAGCATCGTGGCCACGGAACTGGTCGGCCACTGGTACCTGCTGCTGCTGGGTGTGGGGCTGGTGGCAGCGATGTGGTGGCTCTATGTGAAGCCCCGGCCGGGCACCGTGGGCAGGAGCGCCTACTATGTCACCAACAGCCTGGCCCTGCTGGTGGCCGTCCCCATGGCAGTCTTCGCCATGCGCGGCGGCTTCACCCGCATGACACGCCCCATCACCCTGAGCAACGCCAACCAGTATGTCCGCTCGCCCCAGCAGGCCTCCATCGTGCTGAACACCCCCTTTTCCATCATCCGCACCATAGGCAAAAAGCCCTTCGCCAACCCCCGCTACTTCGCCGAAGGCGAGGTCGATAGCCTCTACACTCCGCTGCACAGGCCGCAAGGGGACGGCGTGGTGAGGCGGAAGAACGTGGTGGTGCTCATCATGGAAAGCTTCTCGCGCGAGTATATAGGCTACTACCATCGGCAGAGCCACCCCGACTGGACTGGCTACACCCCGTTCCTCGACTCGCTGCTGGAGCACTCTGTCACGTGGGAATACACCTTCGCCAACGGCCGCAAGAGCATCGACGGCATGCCCTCGGTGCTCTCGTCCATACCGATGTTCGTGGAGCCCTTCTTCCTGACGCCGTCGGCTCTCAACGACGTGGGCGGCCTGGCCCGCCTGCTGGGTGCCGAAGGCTACGGGACAGCCTTCTTCCACGGCGCCGCCAACGGCTCCATGGGCTTCCAGGCTTTCGCCAGCGCCACGGGATTCAGCCGCTACTATGGTCGCAGCGAGTACAACGCCGACCCACGCTTTGGCGGCGAAGCCGACTTCGACGGCATGTGGGCTGTATGGGACGAGCCCTTCCTGCAGTTCTACGCCGCCGCCATGAGCCAGATGGAGGAGCCGTTCATGACGGCGCTCTTCAGCGCCTCGTCGCACCATCCCTTCCGTGTGCCGGACCGCTACAGGGAGAGCCTCCCCGACGGCCCCCTGGCCATCCACAAGCCCATCGCCTACAGCGACAACGCCCTGCGCAAGTTCTTCGACGCCGCCCGCAGGCAGCCCTGGTTCAAGAACACCCTCTTCGTCCTCACCGCCGACCACACCAACATGCTGCAGCACGATGAGAGCCGCACCTCGCTGGGCGTCTTCTCGGTGCCCATACTCATCTACGACCCCAGCGGCGAACTGGAGGCTGGCCGGCGGCCAGGTGTGGCGCAGCAGATAGACATCATGCCGACGGTGCTGCACCTGCTGGGCTACGGTAAGCCATACATAGCCTTCGGCAAGGACCTCCTGGCGACCGACACGGCATGGGCCGTCAATTACTCCAACGGCATCTACCAATACGTCGAGGGCGACTACGTGCTGCTCTTCGACGGTCAGCAGCCCACCGCCCTCTACCGCTACGCTGGAGACCCCCTCATGAAACAGGACCTGCTGGAGGCCGAACCCGCCCTCGCCGCCCGCATGGAGCGCCGCCTGAAAGCCATCGTGCAGTCCTACATGGAGCGCATGACCGCCAACCGCCTCGTGCTCCGCGAGGAAGACCTGCAGGACACGCCGTGAAAAATTTATTCTCCAATTCAGAAAAAGTGCGTATCTTTGCACCCTCAAACCAAGGATAAAACATGAGCCACAAGACAGCAATCAAACTCTACGAGATAGCCTCCTACGTCCTCATCCTGGGCGCCACGGCGGTCTACTTCTGGCTGAAAGCCCAGGGGCTGGCCCTCACCATGATACTGGTGGCCCTGGCCGTCGGCATGCGCTGGATGATGGAGCGCCACCGCTTCAAGTCCTGCGAGGAGGAAAACGACCAGCTCAAGGAGGACCTCCGCCGTCTCACCCAGCTCCTGGCCGAGGAAAAAAAGAAAAAACAACAATAAGTAACACATACAAAAACATCATTTATGGCAACAACCGCAGACATCAAGAACGGACTTTGCATCAATTTCAACAACGACATCTACACCATCGTTGAGTTCCTCCACGTCAAACCCGGCAAGGGAGCCGCCTTCGTGCGCACCAAGATGCGCAGTGTGAAGACAGGCCGCGTGCTGGAGAATACGTTCCCCAGCGGAGCCAAAATCGACATTGTGCGCGTGGAACGCCGCCCCTACACCTACCTCTACAAGGAGGGCGACATGCACGTCTTCATGCACACCGAGACCTACGAGCAGATCTACATCCCCGAGGCCATCATCAACGCCCCGCAGTTCCTCAAGGACGGCCAGTATGTGGAAATCACCGTCGAGGCCGACACCGAGACCCCGATGACCTGCGAACTTCCCCCGTTCATCGAGACGGTCGTCACCTACACCGAGCCCGGATTCGCCGGCAACACGGCCACCAACGCCATGAAGGACGCCACCGTGGAGCCCGGCGTGCAGGTGCGCGTGCCCCTCTTCATCAAAGAAGGCGAGCGTATCAAGGTGGACACCCGCACGGGCGAGTACTCGGAGCGCATCAAATAAGGTCCAAACCCTACACAGTGAAACGTATTGCACTCATGGCAGCCTGCCTGCTCGCGCTGGCAGGCTGCAATCGTAAACAGGAGTCCGCGCCGGCTGGTCCGCGGGTGGACTATACGCAGGTGGCCGTGCCTTCTTTCTCGGCCGACAGCGCCTACACCTATGTGGCCGCCCAGGTGGCTTTCGGACCCCGCACTCCCGGCAGCAAGGGCTGGGAGCAGTGTGGCCGATGGATAGCACAGCGCATGGAACAATGGTGTGACACGGTGGTGCTGCAACCCTTCAACGCCACCCTTTGGGACGGCACACCGGCGCAGGGACGCAACATCATAGCGTCGCTCAACCCCGAACTGCCGCGGCGTGTGCTGCTGGCGGCCCACTGGGACAGCCGCCTCTGGGCCGACCACGACAGCGATGCCTCCAAGCACCGCGCGCCTGTGCCCGGCGCCAACGACGGGGCTTCGGGCGTGGCGCTGCTGATGGAGATGGCCCGCGCTATGAGCCGGATGCGCCCCTCGGTGGGGGTGGACTTCGTATTCTTCGACCTCGAGGACCAGGGACTGCCCGAATGGGCCGACCGCTACGAGGACAACACCTGGTGCCTCGGCTCGCAGCATTGGGCCCGCACTCCGCATGTGCCCTACTACACGGCCGTCTACGGCGTGCTGTTCGACATGGTGGGCACCCGCGAGCCGCGCTTCACGAAGGAGGAGGTCTCCCGCCGCTTCGCGCCGGGCATCACCGACAAGCTCTGGTCGGCGGCTGCGGCGCTGGGCCACGACAACGTCTTCGTGGGCCAACACACCGACCCCATCCTCGACGACCATTTGTATATCAACCAGATTGCCGGCATACCGACGGTGGACATTGTGCAGAACAGTCCCCGCGGAAGCTTCTTCCCCCACTGGCACACCACGACGGACGACCTGGAGGCCGTCAGCGCCGAGACGTTGCGCATCGTGGCCACGGTGACCCTGAAGACGCTCTACGGCGACTATCCTGCCAAGTGAGACGCCTGGCGTTCATAGTGCTTCCGCTGCTGCTGGCGGGCTGTGTGGCCGACCGCTGCCGCACCCCGTTCGGCCCTGGGGGCGAATTCGACCTGTCCATCCCGGCCTATGCCCCGCTGGCGGGCACGGGGGCGATGGTGATCCAGACCGACCTCTACGGCTACGAGGTGGGCCACCGCGGCATCTTCGTGCGGCGGTCGGGCTTTGTCGACTTCGTGGCTTTCGATTGTGTGTGCCCCAACGACCACGACATCGCCCTGCAGCCTGACCCCGGGAACGACTTCCTGCTGCGGTGCCCGGTCTGCGGCTCCTCGTTCGAGACGGTGCAGGGGAACCCCCTCGAGGGCAGCGCCACGGGCTGTCCGCTCTACCAATACCACACCTCCCTCGAGGGGCAACGGCTGTTCATCTGGCCCTGAAAACCAAGCGGCGCGGGAACCTGCAAAGGTTCCCGCGCCGCTTTTTTGTGTCTCCGGACGGCTATTTGGCCGTCAGGCGGAAGGTGTCGCTGGCGATGACGAACTCCTCGTCGGTGGTGCACACCACGGTGGCCACCTTGGAGTCGGGGGTGCTGAGGATGACATCCTCGCCCATGGTCTTGTCGTTCAGCTCGAGGTCGACCTTGATGCCGAGGCATTCGAGGCCCTCGAGGATGGGGCGGCGCATGAACCAGGCGTTCTCGCCGATGCCGCCGGTGAAGAGCAGCAGGTCGCAACCGCCCATCTCGGCCATGTAGCCGCCGATATAGCGCTTCACGCGGAGGGCGAACATGTCGAAGGCATAGGTGGCGCGCTCGTCGCCTGCATCGCGGCCGGCGCGGATGTCGCGCATGTCCTGCTTGTCGCCGCTGATGCCGATGAGGCCGCTCTGTTTGTAGAGCATCTTGGTGAGGTCCTTGGAGGTGAAGCCCTGGTCGAGGAGGTAGAGGATGACGCCGGGGTCCACATCGCCGCAGCGCGAGCCCATGACGAGTCCCTCGAGGGCGGTGAGGCCCATGGTGGTGTCGAAGCTCTTGCCGTGGTCGATGGCGGCGATGGAGGCGCCGCTGCCGAGGTGGCAGGAGATGATTTTGAGGTCGTTCCAGTCGCGGCCGATCATCCGGGCGGCCTTCTCGGCCACGAATTTGTGGCTCGTGCCGTGGAAGCCGTAGCGGCGGATGCCGTATTTCTCATACATCTCGTAGGGCAGGCCGTAGAGGAAGGTCTTGGGTGGGAGGGTGGAATGGAAGGCGGTGTCGAACACGGCTGTCTGGGGCACGCCGGGCAGCACTTCGCGCATGGCGTAGATGCCGGCCAGGTTGCCGGGGGTGTGCAGCGGGGCCAGGTGCTCGAGGCTCTTGATTTGCTCGATGACCTTGTCGTCCACCAGCACGCTCTCCTTGAACAGTTCGCCGCCGTGGGCCACGCGGTTGCCGACGGCGCCGATTTCCTTCAGGTCGCTGATGACGCCGATTTTGGGGTCCGTCAGCGCGGCCAGCACCATGCGGATGCCCTCCGTGTGGTTGGGGATGGGGCGCTGCTCGTAGTGCTTCTCGCCGTTGTACTTGTGCGTGAACTCGCCCATTTCCAGGCCGATGCGCTCCAGCAGTCCCTTGGCCATCACTTGTGCGTTGTTGGCCATGTCGACCAGCTGATACTTGATGGACGAGCTGCCACAATTCAAAACGAGTACTTTCATATTGCTCTAACTGTTTGATTTATATATTATTTTGCGTTTTCCTGGGGATTCTCCCCGCTGTCAAAGATACGAAAAAAAATCGAATCGCAAGCATTTTTTGCACCTTTTTTCGTCCTTTCTCCGCCCGGGGCGGCTGGCGGGGGTGCCCGGGGGCGGCATCTGGTCCGTGACGGCTCCGACAGTTCGCCGCCAGTTCTACGGTATTTCTCCGCTATTTCTCCGGTATTTCTCCGCTTTTAAAGCGTAGAACTGGCGTTAAACTGCAGTGGTTCAAGCGGGGAACTGGCGGAGGGATGGCGACGCGGAGGCGCAGCGGGGACGGGGGTGAGGGGGGTCAGGCACCGGGCTGCACCTCGGCGTCGCCGCGGACGGTGTAGAGCCTGCCGTTGTCGAGGCAGCGGCAGAGCCAGCGTGTGCGGCGTTTTTCGACGGAAAGGAAGAGGAGCCCCGGCTGCGTGGCCAGGCGGAAGCGCGAGCCGGCGGGCAGGCTGTCGAGGGTGGGGGGCGGCGCGTCGGGGCTGCGGCCCGGGTCGTGGAGGCGCAGGGCGGCCTCGATCTGGCGCCCCGGGGTGCGGGGCAGGGGCAGGCGGGCGGTGTAGCGCTCCAGCAGCGGCTGCACCTCGGGCGGGAACGCCTGGCGGTGCTCGCGCAGCAGGCGCGCGAAGCCGGCCTGCCACTCGTGCCCGTGGGGTTGGGCCAGGGGGTGGAGCAGGTGGGTCTCCAGGTGGGCCGCCTCGTGCAGGAACACCCAGAGGAAGAGGTAGCGGTTCAGGTCGCCGTTGATGCTTATCTCGTGGAAATCGTGGCCGGGATACGGGCGGCGGTAGTCGCCCAGCTTGCTCCGCCGCCGGCGCGTGATGTGGAGGTGCACGCGGTGGCGCGCAAGGTACTGGTACACCCACTCCACCGACCCCTCGGGCAGGTGGCGGCAGAGGATGAGGCGGTAGCGTTCGGCGGGCGTCATCCCTAACAGCCGCAGTCGGTGTTGCGCTTGTGCTTGTACATGTTGGGGCTGCTGCCGCACGAGGCGCAGACCAGGCAGGCCGCCACCGTCAGCAGCAGGACCGCCCGCAGGAGGCTTTTGCGTTGCGTTTTCATACCCCCCATAACGCGGTGCGCCTCCGTTTATTGCCCCTTTTTTGTGTGCCGGCGCAATATTTTCCGCCCGTGGCCGTTATGGAGGGGTAACTATCAAACAACATACCGATATGAAAGCATACCTCTTCCCCGGACAGGGAGCCCAGTTCGTCGGCATGGGCAAGAACCTCTACGAAGGCAACCCCGCCTGCCGCGACATGTTCGAGCAGGCCAACGACATCATAGGCTTCCGCATCACCGACCTGATGTTCGCCGGCACGCCGGACGACCTGAAGCAGACGCGTGTCACCCAGCCGGCCATCTTCCTGCACAGCGTGATTCTGGCCAAGTACCTGGGCGAAAGCTTCCAGCCCGCCATGGTGGGCGGCCACTCGCTGGGCGAATTCTCGGCCCTCGTCGCCGCCGGCGCCATGAGCTTCGAGGACGGCCTGCGCCTCGTCATCGCCCGCGCCAACGCCATGCAGCGCTGTTGCGAGCAGACCCCCTCCACGATGGCCGCCGTATTGAAGCTCGACGACAAGACGGTCGAGGACATCTGCGCCCGGGTGGAGGGCGAGGTGGTGGTGCCGGCCAACTACAACTGCCCCGGCCAGCTGGTCATCAGCGGCTCTAACGAGGGCGTCAGCCGCGCCTGCGAGCTGGTCAAGGAGGCCAAGGGCAAGGCTCTGCCGCTGGCCGTAGGCGGCGCGTTCCACAGCCCGCTGATGGAGCCCGCCCGCGTGGAACTGGCCGCCGCCATCGAGCAGACCGCCTTCCAGGCCCCCGTCTGCCCCTGCTACCAGAACGTCGACGCCTTGCCACACACCGACCCCGCCGACATCAAGCGCAACCTCCTCATGCAGCTCACCGCCCCCGTCCGCTGGACCGCCACGGTGCAGCACATGCTCGCCGACGGCGCCAAGGAGTTCATCGAGGTCGGCCCCGGAACCGCCCTGCAGGGTATGGTCAAGCGCGTCGACCCCGAGGCCAATGCCCACTCCGCCGAGGGGGTTGAATAATCCTCCGGATTTTTGTCACACAATAGAAGAAGGCCCTCCATAGGGCCTTCTTCTGCATCTTCAGCAATGGCGGCGGCTAATCGCCGATTCGGACGTGGGTGTCGCCGGTGACACGGCCCATGTTGCCGCCGCCGTAGACATTCTGGTGGATGTAGGTGCAGCCGAGGATGCGGACGCGGGTGTCGCCGGTGATGACGGCCGAGCGGCCGAAGCCGCCTCCGAAGACAGAGTTGTGGATGTGGCCGTTGTAGGTGGTTACTTGGAAAGTGCGGCCCGTCGAGGTGTGGGGGGCGTTGAAGCCGCCGGCGTAGACGCTCTGGTGGATGTAGGGGACGGTGCGCGAATGGCGGCAGGTGTCGGCACCGATGACGACGCGCACGTCGCCCTCGACGCGCGTCTGCTCGCCGTAGCCGCAGCCGAAGACGTTGCCCAGGGTGTCGGGGCAGCCTGTGTGGCCGACGGTGCCGCCGACGATGCGGATGTTGACATCGCCGCGGATGGTGCCGAGGATGTTGGAACCGCCGAAGATGCCGCCGATCACCTGTCCGCCACGCATGACGATGTCGACGCGGCGCCCCTGCTGGCGGTTGCTCCCGCCGAAGACGCGCCCGCCGACGGTGCCGCCGAGGATGTGGATGGAGGTGCCGGTTTCGTGCACATAGCCGTAGTTGCCGCCGCCGTAGACGTTGCGCGAGATGTAGGCGTTGTCGGCAATGACGATGGTGGAGTGGCTGACGCGGCCGATGGTGGCGTCGTCGCCGGTGGCCTGGTCGTGGCCGCTGCCGGCGCCGAAGAGGTGCCCTCCGTGCGAGTAGCTGATGCGCGGGTCGTCGTCGCAGTGCTGCAGGGTGGCGTTGCCGCCGAAGTAGATATAGGTGCCGCCGCACAGGTTGCCTCGGTTGGCCACCTGTGTGCCGTTGCTGCCGCCGGCAATCCAGCCGCCGACGGTGCCGCCGGTGATGACGTAGCGGCGCTTGCCGCGGGCGGTGGCGTGCTCGGCGGCACCGTAGATGCTGCCGCGGATGGTGCCCCCGTGGATGCGCAGGCGCACCATGGTCTCGGCGGAGTCGACATAGTCGTGGTTGTCCTCGTCCATGCCGCCGGCGATGGAGGCGAAGAGGCCTCCCTCGATGGTCATGCTGCGCTTGCCCTGGTGGTGCAGGTTGCCTGCCGAGCTGGAGCCCATGTAGAACGACTCCGGCCCGCCCAGGCCCTGGCCGAGGGGTCCGGGGTTGTAGGTGCCGCTCTTGACGACGTAGGTGTACTGGTCGGTGGCGCGGTTCACGTTGCCGCGGTATTTGGTGCGGTCGCCGCCCATGACCATCTGCATCTGCAGGAGCGTGTTGTCGTTGCGGCTGCGGTCGTAGTCGCTGCCGAGGATGGCGTTGAAGGCGAGGCGGTGGTCGTAGTAGCGGCTCGAGCCGGTGAACCAGGTGTTGTTGTAGCTTCCGCTCTCGATGCGTACCCTGATGTGCACGTCGTGGGTGGGGTTGGAGTTGTGCCCCATGAGGCTGCCCACGGTGTGGCCTCCGTCGGGGTTGGCGATTCCGCGGCCGAAGACAAGCAGGTTGTGGCACACGTAGAAGGTGCGGGATGCGCACTGCATAGCGATGTATTCAAACTTGGTGTCGCTCTGGCAGGTGAAGGCGTGGTTGAGGGTGAAGGCGGAGTAGTGGCTGGCCGATCCGTCGGGGCTGACGGCAGTGATGGTGGCCGGCCGCGTGTTGGCGGTCAGGCTGCTTGGCGAGGAACTGAGCAGCACGATGTTGCGCTCGTAGGCGTTGGCGCCGGTGGCGTAGGCGGAGGCCGAGTTGAGGGCATTGGTCGAGGAGAAGACGTAGGCGCGCGCCCAAAGGGCCTCGAACTCGACGCTCATGCCGTATTCGGCCGCAGGGGCGAGCCAGAGGGCCTGCTCGGCGTCGATGGTGGCCCCCTGCGCCAGGGGGAGGGTCAGCCCGGCGTCGGCATATACGCGTCCGCCACCCACACGCTTGATGCGCCACTTGTAGAAACCCCTCCAGCGCGCATCGCCCGACCCGTGGGTGGGGCGGCGGCTGAAGGGGTTGGCGATGACCGTGTAGCGGCAGGGGCCGCCGGGCGCCGGGGCGTGCTCGCCGTCGGTGCGCTCGAGGGTCTTGTAGTATATATAGGTATTATGGTTCGGCGCGTCGGTGCCGATGCCCACCTCCGAGGGGAGGACGTCCACGTCGGGATTGCCCGGAGGCTCGGCGGCGGTGGAGGAATAGAGGGTGGAGGCGCCGTAGCCGTAGTAGGTGATTTTCACGTCGGCTGGATTAAGGCTGCGCACAGGGCAGCGGGGGTCGGAGTAGTAGCTCCACGAGTGGGGCTCGCGGTCGTCGAGGCGCACGGAGTCCTGCATGGCCTCCGCCGGCAGGCAGAGCGCCACGAGGGCAAGCAGGATGCATAGGTGTTGTTTCATGTCGGTACTTTTTTTTTGAGGAAAAATGTGGTGCAAAAGTGCAACAAAAAACAGCCCTGGTGCGTAACGCTTGTTACCCGGGTGGAAATAAAAATACGGCGGGGGCCGTGGTGAAACCACGGCCCCCGCCGGCAGGTGCCTGTGTGGATTCCGCTTTTTTTTATTTTTCGCGGATGACGTCGCCGTGGTCGCGCACAATCATGCGGTACCATTCCTGGCGGTACTCGGGCATGTTGGGCATGGCGCTTTGGCCGGTCTCGGTGCGTTCGAACTGGCCGTCCTTCTCCTTCTTGATGTTGCCGTCGAGGTATTTGACCAGCAGGTACTTGTCCAGGTCGTTCCATTCTTTCATCATGCGGGCGGCCTGGCGGTTGGAGAAGTCGTTGAGGAGGCTGGTGAGGGCCTCGCCGGTGCTTTCCTTGGCGCGGTTGTCGAATTTCTCCACGTCCTTGATGAAGCCTTCCTCGAGGCGGGTCTGCACGCGCTGCAGGTCGACGATCATGTCGCTGTAGCGGCTGTAGGCGAAGTTGGTGACGCGGTTGAAGAGCCAGAAGGCTGCGGTCTCGCTGTAGGTCATCATGTCGCCGTTGCCCTGGCGGAAGCAGAGGGGGATGTCGGTGATGCCGCAGTACATGGGGCAGTAGACGGTGGAATAGGTGTCGTCGACGCCGAACCAGAGGATGCCGCCCACCTTGGCAGGCAGCCAGTTGCGGCACTGCGCCACAAAGGAGAAGCCCGTCTGCTGGGTGGAGGTGGCGCGCTCGTGGATGTAGGTGTGGCCGTCGATTTCAAAGCCCATGGGGCGCCAGCGGTAGGGGCAGTTGAAGGGGCCGCCGCCGAGGTCCTTCGACATGTCCATGGAGGTGCCTTCGTAGTGGTCGCGCATGAGGTTCATCACCTCGCGGACGTCCACCTTGTGGTCGGGCTTGATCCAGAGGGGCAGGCGCTCGGCCGTGGCGTCGCCCATGGCGTATTTCTCATAGCGCTTCATGCCGGCGGCCACGCGGTTGAACATGGCATAGACGCGTGCGTCGCAGCCGCGCATGCCGCTGAAGGTCAGCGGGGCATAGGTGTCGCAGAAGGAGAAGTCCTCGTTCTTGCCGTTGTACCAGCCGCAGGCGCGGGCGTAGGTGATGACGTCGGTGCTGTAGACGCATTCCACTTCGGGCTCGAAGAGGTAGTCGAGGTGGGTGCTGGAGATGACCTTGTGGAGGCCCTTGCCTTTGGTCTTGCTGAACTTGGCGGGTTCCTGGGGGAACTGCGTGATGCGTGCCTGGTTGGCGTGGCCGCTGACGTAGCCGTCGGGGATGCGGCGGGCCACCCATACGGCACCGTCGGTGTACTTGTATTTCAGCTTCTTGGCCAGGTCGGTCTTCACCGTGCCCTGGCGTTTGCCGATGAGTTCGAGGATCCACACCTCGTTGGGGTCGCAGATGGAGAAGCTCTCGCCCTCGCTGTGGTAGGGGTAGTCCTTCATGAATCCGGCGAGCACCTTGATGGCCTCGCGGGCGTTGCGGGCGCGCTGGAGGGTGAGGTAGATGAGCGAGCCGTAGTCGATGCCACCTTCAATCTCGTTGGCCAGTTCCTTGCGACCGCCGTAGGTGGTTTCGCCGATGGCCAGCTGGTGTTCGTTCATGTTGCCCACCACGCTGTAGGTCTGCGCCACCTGGGGAATCATCATCAGGGGGCGGCCGCTGTCCCAGTCGATGACTTGGAACATGGTGCCTGCCGGATAGGTGGCCGCCTTGCGGTAGTAGAGTTCGCCGTAGAGCGTGTGGCTGTCGGCGGCGTAGGTGATCATGGTGCTGCCGTCCTTGGTGGCGCCGCGGGTAAAGAGGAAATTGGTGCAGGCCTCGGCGCCCTGGCCGAGGAGCATGGCCGCCGCCAGCAGGGCGGAAGCCAGGATTCTGGTCGGTTTTCTTGTCATGTCTTTATTGTTTTATGTGTTTCTGTTTTTATTGACTTGTAGGTTTCTTCCGGGTTACGCCGGGTATCGAAAACGGCGAGGATATCGATTCGGTCGTCAATGACGATGTATACGATACGGTTTTTCTTCGAGACGAGTTCCCTGCACACGACACCGTCCGGCCGTTGGACGGGGCTTTTGGCTCCCAGGAAGGGGTTGTCGCGCAGCAGGTTGGCATCGTCGCGTATGCGGCTCACCATCCTCTCGGCCACCGTCTTGCTGAAACGCCATGCCACCAGTCGGGCGATGCCGATGAGGTCTTCCTTGGCTTTCTCGTGCCAGTGCAGAGTGTAACTCATACGGCATTCATCACGTGCTGCACGATCTCGTCGTGCGGCACGGTTGTGGCCCGTCCGGCCAGGAGGTCGTCCACACGGCGGTTCAGTTCTGCGGCCTCCTCCTCGATGCTGCGGGGAGCAAATGCCCTGTCAAGCAGGGCATCCAGCGCTTCGTCGGACGGTCCGTCGGCCTGCGGCGCAACCAGCTCGCTTACAAAGCGTCGCGCCCTCTCGGTCAGTTCGTTGACGGTGTAGGGTCCTGTACCCGGTACTTCGAAACTTATCCTTATGTTTTCCATTTTCACGGTCTGAATTCGGGTGCAAAGATACGAAAGAGGTGCGACATGGCCAAATTTTTTTTCAGGACGGTCCACGAAATGGTTCATAAGGGTTCACAGTCGAAGTAAATACCTACAGGATACCTACAGGATACCTACAAGGTGCCCGGAACAGAACTGCCGGAATGAGATGGGTCGCCCCCCTCGGGAGGAAAAGTTTTTGGGGCGGCGGTAGTACTATTTATAAAAAAGTTGTATCTTTGCACTCTGATTCCAGAATGATGAGACTGCTGAAACGTATCCTATCACTCTGCAAACGAAGTGAATACAAGAAAGAAACCGACGACGCTGTGGCAAAATATCTCATAGTGGGACTGGGCAATGTGGGCTCCGAATACGAGGGTACGCGCCACAATGCCGGCTTCATGGTGGTGGACGCCCTGGCTGCCGAGGGCGAGGCCCGCTGGAGCCTGGAGCGTCATGCCTACCGCGCCGAGGTGCGCCACAAGGGCCGTTCCCTGGTGCTCATCAAGCCGACCACCTATATGAACCTCAGCGGCAAGGCCGTGAACTACTGGCTGCAGGCCGAGAAACTGGAGGTGGAGAGCCTGATGGTGGTGGTGGACGACATAGCCCTCGACCCCGGCATCATTCGCATCAAGAAGCAGGGCGCCGCCGGTGGCCACAACGGTCTGACCGACATCGAGGAGGCCCTCGGCACGCAGGCCTACAACCGCCTGCGCGTCGGCGTGGGGAACCGCTTCAGTCGCGGCCGACAGGTGGACTATGTGCTGGGGCGGTTCGAGCCGGATGAGCTTCCGGCCGTCGAGGCGGCCGTCAAGGAAGCCTGTGGCGCTGTCCGCTGTTTCGTCACCCAAGGCATCGACCGCACCATGAACCTTTACAACAAAAAGGGCAACGCCCACGCCAAGGAGGCCGCGGAACCCCAAGAGGCAACCGAGCAGACATGAACCTGGCCATTGACATAGGGAACACCGCCGTGAAGTGGGGCGCCTTCGAGGGGCGGACGCTTGTCGCCCATGGGCATGGCATCCCCACGGAATACCTTGCCACGGCTGGCCACGCGTTGCTCTGCGCCAGCGGCGAGGTGCCGGCGGAACTGGCCGCGGTGCCGCGGCTGTGTGCCGACATGCCGCTGCCGGTGCACCTCAACTACAAGACACCCTCCACCCTCGGTCCCGACCGCATCGCCGCCGTCTGCGGCGCGTGGAGCCTCCATCCCGGCGAGGCTTCGCTGGTCATCGACTGCGGCACCTGCGTCACTCTCGAATACATCGCCTCCGACGGCACCTACCATGGCGGCGCCATCATGCCCGGACTTGGAATGAATTTGCAGGCGTTGCATACTTTTACCGCAAAACTGCCGTTATTGGATATTGCCACCGTACACAAGGCACCCCTCCTGGGACGCTCCACCGAGGAGTGTATCCTGGCTGGGACGCTGGGCGCCATGCAGTTGGCCCTGGCTGGATATGTGGCCTCGTTCAAGGGCATAGCCCCCGGATTGAGGGTCGTTGTCACCGGTGGCGATGCCGAGCGCATAGTGCCTCCCGCGAGCGAAGGCCGCGAGCACCAGCCTCACCTCACCCTGATAGGGCTTAATGAAGTAATGCAGAACACCACAACAAACCGACCGCAACATAAATGAAATACTCACTGTCCATCGTCATCCCCAACTACAACGGGCGTAACCTTCTGGAAAGATACCTTCCGGTGACCCTCGAGGTGTGCCGGAAGAGCCGGCGGGTGAGCGAGTATGAGGTCATTGTCGCCGACGACCACTCCACGGACGACTCCCTCCAGTTCCTCCATGAACGCTTCCCGGAGGTGCGCACCGTCGAGAGCGACACCAACGACGGCTTCTCGCGCAACGCCAACCGTGGCATCAGAGCCGCCCGCTACGACTGGCTGCTCCTGCTCAACAGCGACATGGAGCTCACCGACACTACCATCGACGTCCTCATGGAGCACTGCTCGCCTGACATCTTCGGCGTGAGTTGCCTGGTGAAGGACACCACGGGCACCAAGATACAGGGTGCCCTCAACCGCCTGACCATCGTGAGGCACAAGATAAACTATATCGACAACTTCTCCCCGACCGACGAAGGACACACCATGTTCCTCTGCGGAGGACTGGCCTTGATGAACCGCGAGAAGACACTCCGGCTCGGGGGATTCGACGAGGTGTATTCGCCCTTCTACTACGAGGACACCGACCTTTCGCTGCGGGCATGGCAGCAGGGATGGCGCTGCCTCTTCACCGTAGGCACCTTCGGCTTCCACCAGCATTCGGCTACCGTCAAGAAGAACCACCGACAGGAGTATGTCGACTACATCACCGCGCGTAACAGCAAGCTCTTCTCCTACAGATTTACCCCCCCCATAACCTGGTGTACTTCTGGATCAACATCTACATACACGCCGTCCAGGAACGGCTACGTCGCAAACAATACCGCCCCTATACCGATGCCTACCGCATGATCAAGGCAGGAAAAATCTCACGCCAACCGCTCACACAAGCCACCATCCAACTGATAAACAATAAAGCAATATGAACCGAGCAATCCCGTCGTTCCTGCGTGCCACAGCGGCAGTCCTCTGTCTCCTTGCCGCCCCGCTTGCGGCAGTGGCCCAGAACAGCCTCAATGTGCCCTACGCACAATTCGGCATCGGTACAAGCGACCTGCCTTACAATCTGCCCTCCGTCGCCCGTATGGGCGGCGTGGCCTTCACCCGTGCCGGCGACAACTATATCAATCCTTTCAATCCGGCTTCCTATGCCTCTATCGGCATGGAGAGTTTTGTGTTCGACATGGGCGCCAACCTCCAGTTCACCACCCTCAGCAACCGCGACGCCAGTGTGAGCGATGTGGACGGGAATGTGGGTTATCTGCTGGTGGGTATGCCGCTCACCAAGTGGTGGAAACTGGGAGCGGGCCTGATGCCCTACTCGTCGAGCGACTACGCCTCGGTGGCTTCCAGCCAGGGGGATGGCTACGGGACGGTGAACAACAGCTATGCCGGCGACGGCGGGACAAGCCTCGCCTTTCTGGGTTCGGCCTTCAATATCCTGCAGAAAGCCGACGGCACACGCCTGCAGGCCGGCTTCAATGTGGGCTACCTCACCGGGCATTTCAACCGCACCATCACCTATGCCTTCCGAGGTACCGACACGACCCACTACCTGAGTAGCCGCCGCCTCAAGGAGACCAGGGTGGGCAGTGTGATGTTCGACCTCGGTGTGCAGTACTGGCAGCCTTTGGGCGAGCGCTACACCCTCGGGGTGGGCTTTACCTACAAGCCTCGACGCACTATGAATGTGGACGACAATGCGCTGATCTATACCTATATACCCTCCGACCAGAGCCTCCTGGACACGGTGTTTCCCCGGCGTGGGGAGTCTCCGGAATTCACCAGCACCCTCAAGCAGGACCACACTTTCGGCATGGGTCTCAGCCTGGAACGCAACCGGAAGTGGCTGGTGGCGGCAGACATAGCCTTTGCGGGATGGAGCGGCATGTACTATGAAGAGGGTAGCACATACTCGGTGTTCGGCAGGGATGCCTTCCGCACCGGGCCGTGGAGCCGCTACGCTGTGGCCTTTGAGAAGATAGGGGTGATGGATGCGGCCACCTATTGGGGCCGTATCAGTTGGAGCGCCGGCCTGCACATGGAGCAGGGTGCCCTGCGCCTCTTCCTCAATGGGGCGGAACAGGTGGTCAATGAATGGGGCGGAGGCATCGGTGCCTCTCTTCCCATGCGCCGGGGGCGTTCGCTGCTCACGGTCAGTGTGGGCTATAGCAGCCTTGGCAACAAAGACCTGATGCAACGCAACTGTGTTACCCTGGGCATCGCTGTCAGCAGTTGCGAACGCTGGTTCGCCAAGCGCAAATACAACTAAACCCGCAATAAACCGTCCCACACAGGGACTAAAAATACAGGAATAACAACAAAAAACCTTATACGAGATGAAAACGATCAAAACACTAACGATGGGAATCTTCCTGGCGGCCATGGGTTTTTCTGCCTCTGCACAGATTGGCAACTGGGGCTGTTCCGATGAGGTGCAACAGCAGATGCTGGAGCCGGTGTCGCTCTATCAAGAGAATGTTAAGCAGTACAAGGCCTCCAAGGATATCCGCTACCTGGAAGAGGCCTACCCTTTCTGGACACAGATTGTTGCCAACTGCCCCAAGCAGAGCAGGAACCTCTACACTAACGGTGCCAACATCATGAAGGTGAAGATCACCGGTGCCAAGACTGTGGCCGAGCGCGACGCCTACATCGAGGAACTGATGAGTATGTATGACACACGTATTGCCAACTATGGCGAGGCTGCCAAGGTGACTGCCATGAAAGCCATGGATATTGAACTGCTTCTCAAAGAGGAGGGCTTGGAGCGCTACTACGCCCTCTATGATCAGGCTGTGAAAATGGAAGGCGACCTTGAGGCCGCCTATCTGGTGAAATACATGGAAGCCACCATCAACTACGTCCGTGCCGGCAAGGCCGAGCCTACCCTCGTGGTGGACAACTACGATGTGGCCAGCGAACGCCTGGAGGCCGAGCTGGAGAAGAACATCGAGGACAGTGTGAAAGCCGCCACGATTCGTGGCTACATCGCCGGTGTGGAAAATGCATTCTCTCCGTATGCCACATGCGACCAGTTGGTGGAAATCTACAGCAAGAAGTTCGAGGCCGACCCCGAGAATGTGGACTTGCTGAAGAAGATCACCAATATCATGTCGAAGAAAGGTTGCACCGGACAGCAGCTGTTCTTCTCGGCCACGGAAAACCTCTACCGTCTGGAGCCTACGCCCTCCACCGCCATGAAGATGGGTGCCATGTGCCTCCAGAAGAAGGACTACTCAGAGGCCATCAGGTACCTGGCCGATGCCACCAAGGGGGTCGAAGGGAAGGACAAATACATGGCCTACCTCTACCTTGGCCACGCCTACAACGGCACGAAGAACTACAGTGCCGCCCGCAATGCCTACAACAATGCTGCCGAGGCTGACCGCACCAAAGGCGAGCCCTACCGCATGATTGCCCAACTCTATGCCTCCAGCACCACCAGTGCCAGTGAAGACAACATCAGTGGCCGCAGCGTGTACTGGGCCGCGGTGGACAAGCTGCAGAAGTCCAAGAGCGTGGATCCTTCCGAGGAGAACGTCAATGCCTGCAACCAGCTCATCAGCCGCTACACTGCCCACTTCCCCAAGCAGACCGATGCCTTCATGGCCGGCCTTGAGAATGGCAACCGCTTCACGGTGCCCGGCTGGGTCAACGAATCCACCACCGTCAGAACCCGCTAACCGGCTTGAGGCATAGGGACATCATCCGGAACGTAGAGACGTGCATCGGCGCGCCTCTATGTTCCGTTTTGTTGTTTATGGCGCTGGGGTGTACCAACGACATGAATGATGTGAGCCGTTTTGACCGCAAGGACCCCCCGATGCAGATAGTCAAGGATGCCAGTGTGTGGCGCAGCGAGGAGGGTCGTTTGCAGCTGGAGCTCACGGCTCCCTATGTGGTCCAGTATCGTGAACCCGACACCCGCACGCACTACCCCAAGGGGGTGGACTTGCGCTTTTACGATGCTGAACGCAATATCAAGACCTATATCCGGGCCGACAAGGCCACCTCGTTCGATGACAAGGACATCCTCTATGCCAAGGACAGCGTTGTCATCATCGACTATGGCAGTGGCGACACAATCTACCTGGAGGACATCACCTGGCGGTCGAAAGAGGACGTGGTCTACTCCAACCGCCCTGTGCGCGCCGTCAATGGCAACCGCGTCACCTTTGGCGACGGATTCTCCAGCGATGCCAAACTTACCAATCTCCGCGTCATCCGTCAGCGCGGCACCATCGAATTCGAAGAATAATCCCATGCAATACACAGCCAAAGAGATAGCCCAAATGGTGAAAGGCACCGTCGAAGGCGACGAGAGCACCCGCGTGTGGCAACCCTGCAAGATTGAGGAGGGTTGCGAGGGCGGCATCACCTTCCTGGGCAATCCCAAGTATACACATTATATATATGAGAAGCAGTCGTCGATAGTCATCGTGCGGCGCGACTTCCAGCCGGAGCACCCCGTGGGTTCCACTCTCATCCGGGTGGACAACCCCTATATGGCTGTAGCCAAGTTGCTCCACATCTTCAACCAGCGCAGCAAGCCTCCCAAGGGACGCTCATGGCGCAGCAGCGTGGGGCGCGGGTCGAAACTCGGCAAGGGTTGCTATATGGGCCCCTATGCCGTGGTGGGACGTCACTGCCGCATCGGCAACAACGTCATGATCTACCCCAACGCCACAATCGGCGACAATGTCACCATCGGCGACGGCACGGTCATCTATGCCGGCGCAAAGGTCTACGAGGGTGTGGAGATCGGCCGCAACTGCATCCTTCATGCCGGCTGCGTCATCGGGGCCGATGGCTTTGGCTTCGCCCCCGACGGGAACGGCGGTTGGGACAAGATTGACCAGATTGGCAACGTCATCCTTGAGGATAACGTCGAGGTGGGAGCCAACACCTGCGTCGACCGCGCCACCATGGGCTCTACCATCCTCCGTGCCAATGTCAAGGTGGACAACCTCTGCCAGGTGGCCCACAACGTGGTGGTCGGCCGCGGCACTGCCATGGCTTCCCAGGTGGGTATTGCCGGCAGCAGCAAGGTGGGCGAGGGATGTATCATTGCAGGACAGGCCGGATTGGTGGGCCACATCACCGTGGGCGACCACGTCACCATCGGCGCCCAGGCAGGCGTTACCAACTCTGTCCCCTCCGACCAGACCATCTTCGGCAGCCCCGCCATGGAGGCCTCCAAGCGCCGCAAGGTGGAGGTGCTGGTGCGCAACATCGAGAAATTGGCCGACCGCATCTCCAAGCTTGAGAAGAAGCAATGAAGCCCGGCCGCATAGCCCTCTTTTTCGCAGCCGTCATCGCCGCACTGGCGTTGGCCTGTGCCTTTTTCCCCCGGGAGGGGGTGACGGTGGCAGGCCATGAGGTGTACCTCCCCGGGGTGCCACCCACTTTCGTTGAGAGCGCCCCGCAGGTGGAGGCCGCCGTCGCGGCATTTCCGCCCTCCGACACCGCCGCGCCCCTGCCGCAGCACGCCGCGCTCTATGCTTTCGACACCGCTACGGGCGCTCTCCCCGTAGCGCATTGTATCACCGACACCAGCGGCATCCGCTTCTGGCTTCCGGACAGCACCTTCTTCGACGCCTTCTGGGCGGCCGCCGAACAGGCCCGCAGTCAGGGGCGAATCCTCCGTGTGATGCACTATGGCGACTCGCAGATCGAGATGGACCGAATCACGGGCGTACTGCGGGCCTACATGCAGCGCACCTTTGGCGGCGGCGGCCCTGGCATGATGCCGTTCCGCACCATCATCCCCACCTATGCCGTCCGGCAGTACGGCGGCGGCGACCTCACGCACCTCTCCTCCTTTGGCGACAGCACCGTCAGCCGCTCGCCGGGCAACTACGGACCCATGATGCAGTGCTTCCGCCTGGCCGGCAGTGCCCACACAGGCTTCCGCGAAGCCAGCAAGAAAGGCATCGACGACCGTGTCAAGCGCTTCTCCGACATACGGCTTGTCTACAACAACCGAGGCTCCCACTTCAAGGCTTCCCTCACTGACCGTGCCACCCGCCAGGCTTTCCCCCGGCAGGACGACAGCGCCGGCATCGGCAGCCTCCGTTGGCACCTCGACTCTGCCACCGCCCACCTCTCGCTCAACGTCTCCGGCAGTGCCGACCTCTATGCCGTCGCCCTCGACAACGGTCCCGGCGTGGCAGTGGACAACATCCCCATGCGCGGCTGCTCCGGCCAGCAGTTCACCCTCGTGCCCGCCGACCGCCTCGCCCGGGCCTACGCCCAGCTCGACGTCGGGCTCGTCATCCTCCAGTTCGGCGGCAACTCCATGCCCTACCTGCGCGACGACAAGGCCATCACAAAATACTGCACCTCCATCGGTCGCCAGATCGATCACGTGCGGCGCACCTGCCCCGGCGCCAAGGTGCTCTTCATCGGCCCGTCCGACATGAGTACCCGCGTCCGGGGGCAATTGCAGACCTATCCCCAGTTGCCTGCCGTAATCGACAGCCTGGCCGCCACCGCCCTCCGCCACGGTGCCGCCTACTGGAGCATTTACCATGCCATGGGGGGCTACAACTCCATGGTACAGTGGAAGAAAGAGGGGCTTGCGGGCGAGGACTACGTCCATTTCACCACCCGCGGCGCCGAGCTCATGGGCGACCGCCTCGTCCAGGCCCTCGAAGCCAGTTTCAACCGCTATGCCGCCCGCCGCCGCTCCCCCGTCGCCCTCGCCGACCCCTTGCACTAGGGAGCAATCAGTCGGCTAGTGGTTCTATTCGGGTTATTTCCCCTGCAGCCGAAGCCACTTCTCTGGAATATGCAGGTCGAAGTCTGCCGCCTTTAGGTGCACCACATCGGGCAACAGGCTCTGTTTGAACCGTTTCTCGTATTGCTGCATCGCTATGGCCTTGGTGCGGCAGGCGTTGTTCAGCGCATTGGAGTGTTGGTATGGAGGGAAGTAGATGTAGACTTGGGTGCCGGACTCCACTGCCAGTTCGATGGCGGGTATCATATCGCTGTCGGCGGACACCACTATGGCAACGTCGCAGTTGTGCAGGTTGGCGTCGTTCACTATCTGGGTGGCTATACGCACGTCCGACTCCTTCTCTTCGTGAGTGTAGATAGTTCGTCCACAGCCAAAGCATTTTATCTCCTTCTTGAGGTATTTGCCCAATATCAGTTTGAATCGCGGGTTTTCCTGGTTGGCTTGGAAGAACGCGTTCTGACGCTGGCTCTTATCAACGTTTTCCGGTCTGGCAGAGAAGTACTTGACGCATACCAGTTCCTGGTTTGGACGCAAGAATTTCTCGAACAGGGAAACCATGTCGAGCCAGTAGTAGCGCTTCCAGCGAGGGTTGGATTTCAATCCGTAGTAGAAATTGAATCCGTCCACATATACAATTACTTTTTGCTTTTCCATACTATAAAAAAATAAGCCCACACTGTGGTGGGCGGGTCTCGGTATTTTCCACCCGAGGGGGATCATTTCGGCTGCAAAGATACGAACTTTTTTTCAATTGGCAAGAATTATTTTTGTGGTGAGGCTTATTGCTCTGTGTTTTAATGACATACGTTGTGTGTGTCGCACATGGAGGATTTATGAAGCTCTGTGCTACGGCACTAAGGGAATTCAACTTGAATGCCGTCGCGGTTCAGGTGGACTCCGGGGGTCTCTTGTTGCATTCCTAGGGGGTAAGGAGAGGGGAAGAAGAGGGTGCCTGCAAGGTACTGACAATTAGCGCTTTATAAAATTGCAAAAATGGTGTGTTTTTTGGATTTTTTTCAGATTCTGAACGGCTTTTTTGGTAGTGAAATTTAACATAAATTAGGAACTGTTCCAGAGGGGTCTTGTGCAGGGCGGCTGGAGGTGGCGACACTTTTTTTTCGCCGATTTGAATTTTTTGCGTAAATTTGCACTCTGAAACAGTATCACCATGCGAAAGAAATTTGGCTTTTTTGTTCTGTCAATCCTTCTGGGAATCAGTGCAATGGCGGCGCAGGTGGCCGATTCGGTCGATGTGCTGGACTACGATATTGCCCTTGATTTGAGCCAGGGCACACCGTTTCAGGGTGATGCCACGCTGACGGTGCAGTTGCTGCGCCCCTGCGCCTCGATAGCGCTGCAGCTGGTGGGTACGGTGGATTCGCTGGAGGTGGCCGGGGTGCGCCAGGCGGTTCCCGACCTGTCCCATATCCCCACGGCAGGTATCTCCGTAGGGCAGCCGTTCACGATACGTGTCTGGTACACAGGGCGTAGCAACGTGGAAGCCGGCGGTTGGGGTGGGTTCCACTTCGATTACAACATGCACTACAACTTGGGCGTGGGTTTCGACCTTGACCCCCACGTGACGGGTCGCTCGGTGTTCCCCTGCCGTGACAACTTCCATGACAAGGCCACCTATACACTCCGTATGCGGACCAGGGCGGGATGGACTGCCGAATGCGGCGGTATGCTGCAAAGCCGTACCGTGGCGGCCGACGGCACGGAGCACTCGGTGTGGCGCATCGCCCAGCCGACTCCTACCTATCTTGTGTCGGTCAGCCAGGCGGCATGGAAGCGTGTGCATGACACAGTGGCCTCGGTCCATGGCGATTACCCTCTCTCGGTGGGCTATCTCTTCGGCTCGGACAACAGTGTGCGCAATGCATTTGCCCAGTTGGACTCTGTGGTGCCTATGTTCGAGCGCTGCTTCGGCCCCTACCGGTGGGGGCGCATCGGCTATATTGCCACCCACAAAGGCTCTATGGAGAGTGTGAACAACATAGCACTGGACGAGACGTTCTCCATCTCGATGTCGGAGCAGGCACAGAGCACTATAGCCCATGAGCTGGGACATGCCTGGTTCGGCAACCTGATAACCTGCGCCGAAGAGGGCGATATGTGGATTAACGAAGGAGGTGCCTCGTTCTGCAGCGAGGTGGCCAAGGAGGCGGTCCACGGCCGGGATGCCTCCAATAACTACTATGAACGCAATCTGGAGGCCGTGCTGCGCACCACGTATGTGACCGATGGCGGCTACAGGTCGCTGAGCAATATGCCCCACAACTATACCTATGGATCCACCACCTACGACAAGGGTTGGATGGTGTGGCACTCGTTGCGTGGCTATTTAGGTGACTCGCTGTTCTACGCATCCATGCGGAATCTGATGGCGTCGTGCGCCTTTGGCAACCTGGATGCCATGCAGTTGCGCGATTCGCTCGCGGCATATAGCGGGGTGAACCTCGACGATTTCTTCGACTTCCACGTGTTCGGGGCAGGATTTGTCAACTATCATGTCGACGCCCTCATGGGGGCTGGCGGATGCGACCCCCATCTGGTCAATATCACTATCGGACAGCAAGGCGTGGGTACGGCTGACATTATGCCGAGCGTCCGCGTCCCGGTAACCTTCTTTTCGCATGAATTGGACACGGTGAAGAGGTGGTTCGAGGCCCCATGGTCCATTGTGGACGAGGTGTTCAGCCTCCCGTTTGCGCCCGCATTTTGCATATTGGACTACGACCGTGAGCTGTCCGACGCTGCCACGCTGGCCGAGGCGCACTTGCAGGAGGGCAGCGCGTCGCAGGAAATGTCGGTGGCGCACATAAAGGTGCGGGCAGACCATGCCGCCCATGTATATGCCGAACACCACTGGGGAAGCCCTTGGGGCACCATGCCATACGGTGTGTTGAGCACGGCGAAGCGCTATTGGGTGCTGAACGGCCTGTGGGAAGAAGGGTCCGCTGTGCAGGGAAGTTTCCACTATGTACGTACTGGCTACAACAATTCCACCTACGCCAACCTTGACAGAGGCTTCTACCACCGTGCCGCGCTGCGGGACTCCCTCGCACTGCTCTACCGCCCTTTCCATGAGGAAAACTGGAAGGTACTACCCCACACGCTGGAGGGCAACGCCAACGAAGGCTATCTGGTGGCCGACAGCCTGATGCCGGGTGAATACACATTGGCCATTGTGGATACCCACATACTGGGCGTTGTACACCCAGTCTTCGGAAAGAAGGAGATGAACCTCTTCCCCAACCCCCTCGGGAGAGGGCAGGAGTTGGTGGTGGAGGTGGATACCGATATGCCTTTCACCCTCTCGATATATGACGAGAGTGGCCGCATGGTGTGGCAAAAAGAGGGCTGTGTCAGTGGACAGCCGCAGAGACCCTCCCTGCGGAAAGGCGTCTATTGGGTGAAAATAGAAAATAAACACATATCTTTGCAATCGAAATTAATACGATCATGAACAAAGCAAGAACACTGATAGCAGCCCTGGCATTCCTCGTGGCGCTGCCCGTAGGGGCGCAATATTCGCAGCTGGGCAAGAAGAATGAATTCATGATGAAGGTGGAAGCCGGCTATGGCCCCTATATGGGAAATCTGGGAGAAGCCGGCGAATATGGGCACTACCTTAATAAATACCACCACGGGACAGACCTGAATGTCATCTTGGGAACCAACATCAGCCAAGACTGGTTCCTCGGTGGCGGCGCGGGCTTTGCCTACTTCTTCAGCAACCATGAGGGGGCAGAATCGCTCATGGGGGCTAATGTGTTTGTGGATTTCGACTTCCGCCCGATATGGAAGGCCATCATGGGACAGGACTACCAGCCTACATCCATCAAGTGGGCCCCAGAGGTAGGTGCCCGTGCCGGCGGAAGCCTGTTGCTGGGAAGCAGCGACACCTACGGTACCACCTTTACGCCGATGATAGAGGTGTATGGCGGATTGAACTGGTACTACTGGTACCACATGAACGGGATGCGCAATATGACCCGCAACTGGCACAGCCTCTATGTGACACTCGGTGTGGCATATATGCAGCAGACGGTATTCCTTCCCATTCGTATAGGCTGGAGGTGGTAAAGGATATGCAAAGCACTCGTCAAAACAAAATCTGCCGTCTCATACAGCAGGACATGGGAGACATCTTCCTCAAGGAGATGAAACCTCTGCTGGGTCCGTCGCTTATCACTGTGACCAAGGTACACATCACCCCCGACCTGTCCATAGCCCGCATTTACCTCTCCATCATGGTCATAGGCGGAGGTACGCAGGATAGCATCATAGCCCTGGTGCGACAGAATACATCCGACCTGCGCAGGCGCTTGGGTCTGCGGGAGGGGAAGCAACTACGTATCATACCACAGCTGGAATTTTACCTTGATGACTCGCTCGATTATATTGAGAACATCGAGCGACTGCTGAAGCAATGAGGATAGAACCGCTCATCGCTGTACGCTACCTGTTCGCACGAAAGCAGCGATCGGTAGTGAATGTTATCTCCTGGATATCACTTATAGGTTTGATGGTCAGTACAATGGCCCTGATAATTGTGCTGGCGGTCTATAATGGAATAGGGGAAATCACCAAGAGCCTTTTCAATACATTTGACCCGGAGCTTGTCGTAGCACCAACCGAAGGGAAGACATTCCTCTACACGCATATCAGTTGGAACGACAGCGACATCGAAACGGTGTCTCCTATGGTGAATGAGTCGGCATGGGTGACCTATGGGGACAGACAGGCAATCGTGACCCTACGTGGGGTAGATGCCAACTACAGCAGCCTGACAGGTCTGGATACATTCCTCTCGGATGGAGAGTATCTGCTTGGACAGGGTGAGGTGACGACCTTGATAGTGGGAGGAGAACTGTTCTATAATATGGGGATGCGTCTTCCGTCAAACCTGGCGGCTGCAGTGCATATCCCCCGGCGAGGGAGTACATCAATTGGCACAACCCTGGACGATGCATTCCGTATCGGCTATGCATACCCTGTGGGGAACTTCTTTATACAGCAGGACATTGACAGCAAATATGTGGTAACCGACATAGACTTTGTCCGTGGATTGATGAATTATTCGCCCGATGAATGCACGGAAGTAGCGCTAAAATTGAAGGATGGAGCCAGCGTGGCGAAGGTGAAACGACGGATGATGGAGAGGTTTTCCCGGTCGGGCATTCCCCTGACTGTGAAGGACCGCTATGACCAACAGCCCTTGTATTTCAAGATATTCCGTACCGAGCGATTAGGGATATACCTGATATTATCGCTCATTGTGCTGATTTCCACCCTGAGCCTTGTGGCCTCGCTGTCGCTACTTATTATAGGGAAACACAGGGACATCTTCGTATTGGGAAGCATGGGTATGGAGCGCAGCCGCATACGCAGGGTGTTTATACTCGAGGGACTGCTGATATGCGCTGTGGCAGTGGTAGCGGGACTGCTGCTGGGCTTCGTGGTATGCTTCCTGCAACAGCAGTTCGGCATTATCCGTATGGGCAACGGCTCCTTCGTGGTCGAGGCGTTTCCTGTGGCCATGCGGGCCAGGGATTTTCTGGCCACCTTCCTGCTGGTGATGGCCATCAGCAGCCTTGCCGTGCTGCTTACCGTGCGGCGCGCAAGGATATAACTGCCGTTCTACAGCGTCTTGTTCAGGAACTCGTAGGTCTCCAGCACCTTGGCTACCTTGCGGTCGCAGGTTAAATCGGAGAGGGCTTGGGCGTACAGCGTGTTGTGCGTATCGGTACCCATAAACTCCACCCACTTGTTATCCAGCATGGTATAGGCTTTCTTCCTGGCCTCGTCGCCATAGAATCCGCCGAGCGACAGCGCGTTGATCTGGAAGTATACTCCCTGGTTTTTGAGCTGCTCCATGCGGCTGCTGTTTACACTGAGGTAGGGATAGCGCTCGGGATGAGCCAGGATTACCTCGTAGCCCTTCATCTGCATGTCGAATATCAACTCGTCGCAACCCATAAGCTGCTGGTGCAGCGGGAACTCCACCAAGACATATTTTCCGGCAATCTGCAGGAATCTGGGGGCTTCCAGTCGGGGAGCGAAGCCGGAATCGATACGGTATTCGCCGGCAATACCCGCCAACTCTATCTCCACACCTGCCTCTTTCACCTGCCTTTTCAGTTCCTCGTATCGAGCCTTGATATCCTCTTCGTTGTTGGGAAAGCGGGGAACGCAGAAGTGCGGCGTGATGAACACCTTGCTATAGCCCACGGCCTTGAGGGTCTGCAGGCACTCGATGCTTTCTTCTACACATTTGGAACCGTCGTCCACCCGGGGTACCAGGTGGCAGTGCATGTCGGTTCCGAGGGCCTCGAATATGGGACGCGGTTCGCGTTTTGTCTTGAATAGATTGAAGAACATATTGATGAGTCCGGATTAGTTGTCTAAACGTCTTATATGGGCTCCTAATTGAGCCAAGCGGGAATCTATGTGTTGGTATCCGCGGTCTATCTGCTCCACGTTGTCTATACGGCTTACCCCCTCGGCGCTGAGGGCTGCTATGAGCAGGGCCACGCCGGCACGTATGTCGGGCGATGCCATGCGCACCCCGCGTAGTTTGTGCTCGCGGTCCAGGCCGATCACTGTGGCGCGGTGGGGGTCGCAGAGGATAATCTGGGCACCCATGTCGATGAGTTTATCGACAAAGAACAGGCGGCTTTCGAACATCTTCTGGTGTATCAGCACACTGCCTTTGGCTTGTGTGGCCACTACGAGGGCAATCGATATGAGGTCTGGTGTGAATCCGGGCCAGGGCGCGTCGGCCACAGTCATGATACTCCCGTCCATGAAGCGCTCTATCTCATAGTGTTCCTGGGCGGGCACATAGAGGTCGTCACCCCGTTGCCACACCTCGATGCCGAGCCTGCGGAACACCTGCGGGATGAGCCCCAGGTGTTCCACCTGGGCATTCTTGATGGTGAGGTCGCTTTCTGTCATGGCTGCCATGCCGATGAACGAGCCCACCTCAATCATATCCGGCAGCAACCGGTGCGAGCAGCCGTGCAGCTCCTTCACACCGCGTATGGTGAGCAGGTTGCTGCCCACGCCCGATATCTTGGCACCCATGGCGTTGAGCATCTTGCACAACTGGTATACATAGGGTTCGCAGGCGGCGTTCATGATGGTGGTGGTGCCGCGTGCCATGACGGCTGCCATGACAATATTGGCCGTGCCGGTGACGGATGCCTCGTCCAGCAGCATGTAGCACCCCTTGAGGTGCTTGGAACGGGCATAGTAGGCACCGCGTTTATACTCCACCTCTGCGCCGAGCCGCTCCATGCCGATGAAGTGGGTGTCGAGCCTGCGGCGGCCGATTTTGTCGCCACCCGGCTGGGGCACCACGGCCTGTCCGAAGCGTGTCAGCAGCGGCCCCACCATCATGATGCTGCCGCGCAGGGCTCCCGCCTGCTGGCGGAACTCGGGGCTGTGCAGTATGTCGAGGTTCACCTGGTCGGCCTGGAACTCGAATGTGCGGCCGCTCTCGCAGGTGCCTGCCGCGTCCTGCCTGACGCTGACGCCCAGCAGTTTGAGCAAGTCAATCAGTTTGTTCACGTCCCTGATGTCGGGCACATGCTCGATGCGCACCTTGTCGGACGTGAGCAGCACGGCACACAGCACCTGCAAGGCCTCGTTCTTGGCGCCCTGCGGGGTGATTTCGCCGTGCAGCCGGTGGCCACCTTCTATCTCGAAACTGCTCATTTCTTCTTTTTTTTCTTCTTCTTGTTGTTGCTTTCCCTTTTGGCGGCGGCGGCGGCCATGGCGTCGATGTATATCTTCGAGTCGCGGAACTGGAAGCTGTCCGGAAGGACCAACTTGCCCCCCGAGAGCTCGGTCAGCTGTTCGCGTATGAGGCCGTCGTCCACCGAGTCGCGGTTCCACTGGAGGTACTGCCGCTTCATCGTGTGCGCTATCTGCTCGGTCAGGTGGGTACGTTCCTCGCTTTCCGGCATCTCCGCCACGGCGTGTATCATGTCCTCCAGGGCGCGTCCGTAGTGGCGGTAGGTGATGTTGCCCTCGCGGTAGAAGATATGGCGCGGGACGGCGCGGCCGTTGGGTTCGCGGTGGATGGGGTAGGGGCAGTCGACATCGAGCTCATAGTTGGCCATCAGCATGAGGTGGTCCCACAGGGTGCGGCGGAAATCGCTGCGGTCCCGCACCTTGGGATTCACTATGGCCATCGCATTGACGATGGTGGCGGCCACGCGCGACCGCTCCTCGCGGTCGTCGATGGTCTTGGCATAGTTGATCATCTTGTAGATGAGGCGCCCGTAGTCGGTGATGTCCAGATGCTCGCGTTGTGTGTTGTATTCCAAGGTGTCTTTCGTTTTGTGAAGGTTTCAGGTCGTTGTCTTTCAGAATATCCACGGCGTCCCGCAGCGCCCCGGGTCGTATATCAGGGGGCTTGCGTAGGGGTATCCCATGGGGTAGGGGGCGACGGTGCCGTAGTGGTCGTGCACGATGTGGAAGTACATCGAGAAGGTGCCCAGGCTTTCGCTTTCGTAATCCAGGCCGCCGTTGAGCATGGTGGCGCCGACAGGCAGGGCGCCGTCGAGCCACAGCGGTTGCAGCCCGCCCGTCACGTGTGCCACCGAGCCCCATATCCGCAGGCGGTCGTTCACCTGGTATTCCGCGCCCATGGCGGCGGCCGCCAGGCGGGGGGGGCGTTGGCGGGGGGCCAGGCTACGGGGGCCGAGGCCGTGCAGGGTGCGGTCGCCCAGCAGGGTGCCTGCCACGGCGAAGCCGCCGTGCAGCGTCAGCCGTTCGGATGCGCGGTAGTCGAAGCGCGGCGCCACCCATTGCGTAGCCGCCATGCGGCCGAAGCCGAAGGCCACGCTGCTGCCGGCCGAGAGGTGGGTCTCCCACCGCCCGGCGCTGTCCGCCGCCGGCACTGCCCGCTGTGCCGTGGCCACGCAGGCCAGGGCCAGTAGGGTCGCCAGTATGATCGCCTTTTTATACATTAATGCCTTTATAACGGCCGAAAGGTGCTTTTATTGTCGGAAATGGCATTTTTCTTTCAATTTTGATGCAATACTCTGGTTACCAGTGTAATATATTTTCCGCAAACCGTCGCCGCAAACCCCTCGGAAAGCCCCAAAATCGGCCGTTTGCAACTGCCACATTGCCAGCATCTTAAAGGCATCCCCTTTTTCTCCTCTTTTTCTCCTCTTCCTATCCTCTTGCTCTCCTTCAGGGATGGGGGAGGTGAATGGGAAGGATTTTCCATGCCGTTCCGGAAAATGTTCGTACCGTTTCTCTGAAAAAAACACGAATGGCCACGAATTGCCCATTCATAATTAATGGTAAATTCATGGCCATTCGTGTTTTAATGTTTTTTTCATGCGTCTTTGGTTTAAATCAAAAATTATTATGTAAATTTGCAGCGCGAAACGACATGCCATGAATCCAAGAAAACCGCTGCCATGAACATAGTCTTCCTCTCCGCGGTGCTGCCGGTGGCGGTGCTGCTGTGGTTCGTCTACCGCCGCGACCGCCTCCATCCCGAGCCGCTCGGCAAGTTGCTGCTCACCTTCCTGGCCGGATGCTTCAGCGTGGTGCCTGCCGCCGCGATGGAGGCCCTCCTCTCCGCCTTCGGCCCCGGCCTGCCGGTCCTGGACGGGCTCTACAACGGCTTCGTCGTGGCCGGCCTGAGCGAGGAACTCTGCAAGCTGGTGCTGCTGATGCTGGTCGTGTGGCGCAGCCCCCATTTCGACGAGTATTTCGACGGCATCGTCTATGCCGTCTACCTCTCGCTGGGTTTCGCCTGCGTGGAGAATGTGATGTATGTCTACTCCAGCACCGACGCCCTCGCCACCGCCCTGATGCGCGGCCTGCTGGCCGTGCCGGCGCACTTCCTGTTCGCCGTCACCATGGGCTACCACCTCTCGCTGGCCAAGTTCGACCCCTCCGACCGCAGCCGCCACCTCTTCCACGCCCTGTTCTATCCCCTGCTCCTACACGGCACCTACGACGCCCTCCTGATGGTGGGCGAGGGCCTGGGCGACACCCCCGGCGGACTGGCTGTGAGGGGGGTGCTGATGGTGGCATTCATTGTGTTCGACGTGCAGATGTGGCGCTGGGGCATCCGGCGCATCAAGCGGATGCAGGAGCGCTCGCAGGAACAGGATTTCGACCCGTCGAACCCCTTCGAGGGATTCACGTGGAATGTATAAATTTAACATATTTTAACTTTGTCGTTCCGATAAAGTCAGTAACTTTGTCCTGTTGCTTGCTTTCCCCGCAATTTTAGGGGGGGGGTGAAAATCAATAAGTTAGAAGACAGTCAAAACATTATTACAAACCAAAAAACCTAACAACATGAGAAAAATCTCTACCCTTTTCGCCCTGCTGGCGGCCCTATGGCTGCTGCCGGGATCGGCATGGTCGCAACAGACCGTCACCATCGCCAACGGAACAGACCAAGATTGGTACATCCCATTCTACGGTTCCTACACCGACTACGGCGAACAGACCGAGTTC
>JAGAYN010000003.1 GCA_017940465.1 Bacteroidales bacterium
CGCCCGGCTGCCGCGGCCGAGGTGCCGGAGGCTATGGCCGAAGCCATAGCGACTCCCGCGCCAGACACGCTTCCCGACGCACGTCCCGAGCCCCTCCTCCTGGCCAGCGAGGCGTCCGAGCCCGACGCCGTCCAGCCCGCCTCTCCGTCGCCTGCCGCCAGCGAGCCCCGCGTCATCGTGGGCCTGGTGGTCGACGGTGCGCGCCTGGCCGTCAACCCGTGGCACGAGCTCCTCGCCCTCAACGATTAGACATTGCAACCCCAAAAACACCATACGCCTATGAAACGTAACCCCAAACCCCTCCTGGCCGCCCTGCTGCTGATGGGCATGCTCTTCGGCCTCGGCCTGGCCACCCAGGCGCAGCAGTTGCCCATCGCCATCCGGCAGGACCTCGGCGCGCCCGTCGGCACCGTCAAGGTGGCGGGCCTCCACGACGTCTCCGTCGTGCTGGACACGGCCGACTACCTCCAGGTCGTCGTCCTCGGCACCGCCGATCAGGTCGACTCCCTGCGCCGCCCGCTCGAGAACATGAAGTTCTCCGGCGGCACCCTCACCATCCCGGCCGACTTCCCCTACGTGAACGGCATTAACGTCCACACCACCGCCCGCCGCCTGCACCTGGAGGTGCGCGACGACAGCCAGCTCTGGCTCCTCGGTGCCGACGGGCGTGCCGACGACACGCTGCGCCTGGAGTTCCTCCGGATCGACGCCGACGACCACGCCATCGTCCAGTCGCCCCGCGTCGTCGTGGCCGACCAGGCTGTGCTGCGGGGCGATGGATTTGCCACCCTGCGCTATCGTCTGGTGGATAGTCCCGACCTCACCTACAAGATACACGCCGAGAGCCGCCTGCAGCAGCTGGGCGCCACCGAAGTGGACGAGCCGTTCCACTTCTTCAATCCCTTCCGCAATCGCAGGGTGATCTATAGTATTTCCATTGGCCTGGGCGGCTGGTCGGAGGCTCCCTTCGGCGGCATGTCGGCTCCCATGGGCGACTACTCCATGAACTCCACCCTGGGCTTCTACGATGTGCGCATCGGTTGGAACTTCCTGCGTCGGCGCCACTGGGACTTCGGCGTGGGCATTGCCATCACCAATGTTGCCTACAGTTTCCCCCGCCTGATGGGCGTCAGCACCGACGAGGCCACCGGCCTCTCGCACTTCGGCCCCGTCGGCGAGCCCAGTGAGTACCTTAAGCCCCGCTACGACGGACAGGGGCGCGTATGGAACAGCCGCCTGCGGAGCGGGGTGTACTCGCTTCCCCTCCGCGTGGAATGGCACCGCCGCCTCGACTACCGCGGCCTGCGCCTCGCCGCCGAGCTGCGCCCAGGCATCGACGTCTCATGGTATATGCGCAGCCAGTGCACCTGGACCTCCGGCACCGAGGCCGAGGCCGGCCGAACCGACTTGCTGACCGACACCCTCTCCTGCGCTTTCAACCGCCTGCGCTGCGACCTGCGCTTCGACATCGGGTGGGGACACTTCTCCTTCTACGTCCAGGGCGCCCTCACTCCCCTCTTCCGCACCGCCCGCAAGGACGACGACACCCCCCGCTTCGACACTCACGTCTACCCCCTCTCCGTGGGATTCAGTTTCAATTATTAAACGCAATAGGAGACCCTCACTATGAAGAAGATAATGATTATATGCGCAGGTGTCCTGCTTCTTAATTTTCAATTTTCAATTTCTAGCCCCCTCCGTGCGCAGGGGTTCGACTGGCACCGCTTCACCGTCAGCATCGACTACTCGACCCAGTCGCCCTCATTAGAGTCTCTGTCGCTGCTGCAGGGAGGCTCCGGTATTTTCGCCGGCCATCCGTACCGCTCGATTGGTCTCGGTGTGGGCTATCGCCTGTGGGGACATCTGGAGGCTGGCCTTTATGCCAACTACATGGGCGCCAGCGCTACCAGTGGCACCGGCAGCCGCGACCTCGGAGGCCGTCAGTCGCTGCAGACGCTCTACCGCGAGGACAGTCCGGCCTTCGGCTGGGGTGCCACGGTACAGCTGCACCTCGTGCCCTACAAGTACCTCCACGAGATAGGCATCGACATATCAGCCCGCCTGGGATTCGAGTTTTCAGGCATCGAGGCCGACAACTTCTGGTTTGGCATGGGATTCAGCTACTGGATTTCCAAGCATGTGTCACTGGTCTGGGGCGGCGATTTCGGCAGTTTCCGCTACAGCCGCATGGAGAATGCCCTTAATGGCAGCAGCATCAGGTTGGGCGCCCGCCTCACCATGGGTGTGCAGATAGGATTGTAACCCACTGTGTTATAACGCGAAGCGACATATATTTCTGTATGTCGCTTTTTTTGTGTACTTTTGCAGCGCGAATTTGACCGTTCACAGGGGTAGCTTGCACACCCCCTTTAACAAAACAAGACCACATGTCAGACAAGGACTCTCTCCTCATCTATTCCGGTGGGCTCGACAGCACCACCCTCCTCTACGAGGAGCGGGGGCGTATCGCCCTGGCCCTCACCTTCGGCTACGGCAACAACCACGCCGCTCGCGAGCAGGCCTGCGCCCGCTACCACTGCCAGCGCCTTGGCATCGGGCACCTGGTGATCGACCTCGGCTTCATGGGGCGCCACTTCGCCTCGTCGCTCACCGCCGGCGCCGACGCCATCCCCGACGGCAGCTACGCCGAGGACAACATGCGTTCCACCGTCGTCCCCTTCCGCAACGGCATCATGCTCAGCGTGGCCTGCGGCCTGGCCGAGAGCAGGGGGCTGAAGCGGGTGCTCATGGCCAACCACGGGGGCGACCACGCCCTCTATCCCGACTGCACGCCGCAGTTCGTCAGCGCCATGGACGCCGCCATGCAGGCCGGCACCTACGAGGGCGTGCGCCTCTGTGCCCCCTACACCCACCTCTCCAAGGCCGACCTCCTGCGCCGCGGCGCAGCCCTGGGGATTGACTACGCCCACACCTACTCCTGCTATCGCGGCGGCGAGCACCACTGCGGCCGCTGCGGCACCTGCACCGAGCGTCGCCAGGCCTTTCGCGAGGCCGGCGTCGCCGACCCGACACAATATGAAATCTGACGCGATATGTACTACGTAAAAAAAACTTTCGAGGTGGCCGGTGCCCACCGCCTGGAGCTCGACTACCCCAGCAAGTGCACCCAGCTGCACGGCCACAACTGGCTCATCACCATCTACTGCCGCGCCCGCGAGCTGAACGGGAACGGCATGGTGGTCGACTTCTCCGACATCAAGCGTCGCGTGGCCGATCGGCTGGACCACCAGATAGTCAATGATATCCTGGGCTGCAACCCCACGGCCGAGAACATGGCCCGCTGGTGCTGCGAGCAGGTGCCTAACTGCTACCGCGTCGACGTGCAGGAGACCACCGGCAACGTGGCTACCTACGAACTCGACGACTGATGCTTGTCAACGAGATATTCCTCTCGCTCCAGGGCGAGGGCTACCACAGCGGCACCCCGGCCGTCTTCGTCCGCTTCAGCGGCTGCAACCTGCATTGCCCCTTCTGCGACACGCGGCATGCCTCCGGCACCGAGATGACGGAGGAGGAAATAGCGGATGCCGTCAAACGCCTCATTCCTCACGCCTCGTTCCCCATACCCCTGCTGGTGTTCACCGGTGGCGAGCCCGCCCTGCAGCTCACCCCCTCACTTGTGGCCAGCGCCAAGGCCGCAGGCTTCACCGTCTGCGTCGAGACCAACGGCACCCTGCCCCTGCCGCCCAATGTCGACTGGGTAACCCTCTCGCCCAAGGGCCTCTGGCTGGGAGCGGAGGCCGAGCCCGTGCTGCGCCGTGCCGACGATCTTAAGGTGCTCTTCGATGGCGGGCACGACCCCGAGGCCTATGCCCACATCGAGGCCACGCACCGTTTCCTGCAACCCATGGACACCGGCGAGTCCGCCCGCAACGCAGCCCTCATGCGCCAGGCTGCCGACTACTGCCTCGCCCATCCCCATTGGCGCCTCTCGCTGCAGATACACAAGATAATTGATATCAGGTAATATGGACCGCACGCAAGACAACCTGCAATCCCTCGGCCGCAAGGCCGACATCCCCGCCACCTACGCCCCCGAGGTGCTCGAGGCCTTCGTGAACCGGCATCCCGAGCGCGACTACTGGGTGCAGTTCAACTGCCCCGAGTTCACCTCGCTCTGCCCCATCACCGGCCAGCCCGACTTCGCCGAGATAAAGATAATGTATATCCCCGACCTCCGCATGGTGGAGAGCAAGAGCCTCAAGCTCTACCTCTTCTCCTTCCGCAACCACGGCGACTTCCACGAGGACTGTGTCAATGTCATTATGGAGGACCTCATCAGGCTGATGGACCCTCGCTACATCGAGGTGCTGGGCCTCTTCGTCCCCCGTGGCGGCATCAGCATCCACCCCTACGCCAACTACGGCCGTCCGGGCACACGCTACGAGCAGCTGGCCGCCGACCGCATGGCGCGCCATGCGCTGTAGTCCCCTCGGTTGTGGGGAACTGAAAAGCCGTGGGCTTTTGCCCACGGCTTGGTATTTGTGCATTGCGCGCGGTGGCGCACTTGCCTGAAAGGGGGTTAGTTTCCCCAGAAACTGTTGGAACCGCGTCCCATGCCGTCCTGCCAGCCGAATTCTTCGGTCTGGCCGTTGTCGCTGTTGTTGCCGTTGAGCACGTGCATGTTGCTCTGGACAAAGCCCTGTTCGGTGCGGAAGTTCACGACGGTGAGTGCGGGGGCTGTATATGTCTTCATGTTGTTGCTGTTTTTGGTGTTATTATTAGTGGTTTTGGGTGGGGCTGACGGTGGTGCCTGACTTCTTGAATTCGATGTCGGCCGTGTTTCCGGAGCAGGTCGTGTTAGTGCTGGTATTTCCTGACAGTGTGCCGAATTTGGTGGTTCCGACCCCGTCGCCGGTGATGTCGATGCCATCGCCTGCGGTTTGGCCGATGGTGCAGCCGCTAACACTGATGTTGCCACCGGAGATGCGGCCGATTAGGCCGCCCAGGTAGGCTGTGAAAGTCTTGTTTCCTGCTGCGTTGAGCGTGATTGTGGCAAGGCCGTCGCTGTAGGAGCTGTTGCTGATGGTGAGGCGCCGGTTGTTGATGTAGCCGACGAGTCCGCCATAGCAGACAGAGTAGGTACCGCTGGAGCCGCGTTTGCGGGTGATGCCGTCGGTAAAGGCGTTCTTGACGTGGCAGTTCTCGAGGGTCAGCTGAACGTTGTTCATGTAGCTGCAGAGGGCGCCGAAGTACATGTTGGCGTTTCTCGCGTTGTTTGCATCGGAGCTGTAGCTCTTGTCTATCTGGATGCCGTCGATGGTGAGGTCTTTCACCGTGGGTTGCTGGCTCTCGCTGTAGGTGTCGAAGTTGAAGTAGAACAGGCCGACGTAGTGGGTAAGGCTTACATCGGTTTTCGTGTAGTCGATGCGGCGGATGGTGATGTTCTTGAGGGTGTGGTTGCGGCCGTCGAAGGTGCCCTTGAAGTTCTGGATGGGCTCCACGGCGTCGCCCTCGAAGTTGATGTCGTCGGTGAGCACGTAGGTGAGTTCCTCGGCCGGTTTCGTCATGTTCGTGCCGGCGATGGTCATCTGGTCCTTGATGGCCTTGACGATGAGTTCATAGCCCGCGGTCGAGCTGAAAAAGACCGTGTCATTGCGGGCGGTGAGTTCGGTGGCATGGGTGGGGAGGTCGGTGTTGGTCACGGTGATGGGCACATAGGCTATCTTGTTGCGTTCGAGCTTGCTGCCGGTCACCTGGCGCTGGCTGAAGGTGATTTCCTTGTGCTGTGTTCCACTCACGGAGGAGCGCACGTGGCCGTGCACGTGGATGGTGAACTGGTTGTCGTCGCCCACGGGCGGCACGGGGATGAGCACCTCTACGTCGTTGCCGCGGCTCATCTTGTACTCGCGGCCACGGTCGGCGAAGTGCATCGTGATGACCGTGTCGCCGCTGCCGAGGTGGGCGTCGGTCTCCTTCAGTGCCTCCTCGGGGCCGAGGGAGAGGTCGAACTCGCGCTCGCCGGCAATGATGTGGTTGCACTTCACGCAGATGCGCTCCAGGTAGAAGTCGTTGCTCGTGTAGGCACCGCCGAATCCGGAGGCATCGATGTCGTTGGTGATGTGCACCAGCAGGGCGCCGGTGAGGTGCTTGAAGTTGAGGTTGCCGTTGCTCGAGCGGGCGGCCATGGGCAGGTGGATGTGCTGGTTGCCGCTGTAGATGTCGGTGCCGTCGGTGCGGTAGGAGTAGCTGCTGGGCAGGTTGATGGTTACGTGGTCGCCGTTGATGGCGTGGACAATCGAGTCGGGGTAGACCGCGTTGTAGTAGCTGGCTTCCGGCACCTCCTGGTCGGCATCCACGTAGGCTTTGCCGTCGGCCACGGTGATGGTTACTTTCTCGCCGTTGATGTTGATTTCGTTGCCGTTGTCCCAGGTGGCGATTGTGGGGTTCTGGCGGTCCACAATGACCTTCGCGCCGGAGGCCTGGTTGAAGTCTTCGGTGGTGATGTTGAAGCGGGCGTTGACGGGTTCGGGCAGGTCGGGATTACACGCGACGAGCGCTGCGGAGAAAATCAATGCAGATGCAAAGATTTTGCTGGGGGGGGTAATTTGCTCATTTTCAAGTAATTATATTGTGTTTTTAGGTTTGTTTAACGAGCATTGCGATGCTGCAAAAGTACAAGAAAAATCGCAAATGGGTGTCGGCGGGTCTGTTAAAATAGTGTTAAAAATTCGAGATATGGGTAAATGATTGAAACACAGAGCGAGGTGCGGCAGCGAGGTGCGGAGGGTATCCCGATGCTCCATTTTAGTGGGTCATATCGGGTCAGAGTCGAAGTAAATACTTAGAGGATACCTATGGGATACCTATAGGGTCCCTGTCAGACGGGGCGTATTTTGCCGTCGTTCCCCCGCCGGAATTCCGCGAAATGTCCCCGCACCTTTTCCAGGAAGGGGCTCAAGGCGTGGGGCGAGCGTCCGAAGTGCTCGTCGGTGGTGATACAGAGCCTTTTACGCGAACGCGACAGCGCCACGAACATCCGCCGCGCGTCTTCCTGTATCTGCCTCTCGGTCCACGACCGTTGGCCGGGGTAGTTGCCGTCGATGCCGCGGTATACAATCACCGTGTCGAATTCCAACCCCTTGGCTTTGTGTACGGTGGAGATGATGTACCGCTCTTCGAGCGAGGCGCTGCAGAGGTCGGCTTCCTTGAGGGTGCAGATGTCGGTCACGTAGCGTTCCAGTTGTTTGCGTAGGGTGGGGTAGAGGTCCTCGCGGATGAGGTCTTCGGTGAGGTAGTGTTTGAGGTGCTGCCACTTCTCCACCTCCTTCACCACCCCCTCGGCCATCCAGCGGCGGTAGGCCGCCTCCAGCGCCGCCACCAGGGTCGGTTGGCTTCGGCCTGCGAGGTATACCTCGGCATAGCGCTGGCGGAACTTGCTGATTTCCTTGGCATGTAGGCTGGCGAACTGCCGCTGTGAGGGCACCATCTGTATGGCGCAGCGGTGGCAGAAGTCGAGCAGGGCCTTGGTGGCCAGTATGTCGTCGTCGGCGCGGTGGCTGTTCTGCCCCTCGAGGTGGAGCACCTCCAGCAGGTGGGCCAATTTATAGTTACGCAGGCGTGGGCGCACGAGGCGGATGTATTTCAGCGTGTCGTAGTAGGTGGGGTGCTGCTGTTCGAGGCTGGTTTCCGGGCAGTTGCGCCGCAGGTTGGCCTCCAGTATGCGGTAGTCGTACTCCACGTTGTGCCCCACCAGCGGCCGGCCGCCGCAGTAGCCCAGGAACGCCCGCAGCCCCTCGGCACGCGGGTGACGCTTGCCGTTGCGGTAGACTTCCAGCATGGGGTTGGGGTGGCCGCCTACGGTCTCGGGCAGCTCGCGGTCGGTCTCCAGCAGGATGTCGAACGGCTTGCCTACGATTTTGCCCTGCTTCACGCGGATGGCGGCGATTTGTATGATGTCGTCCTCGTTGGTGTCGAGGCCGGTGGTCTCGGTGTCGAAGATGACGAGTTCCTCCGTGTCGTAGGCTTTCACGAAGGATTGCAGGTAGGAACTGTCTGGATAGCGCAGGAAATCGCTTGGGACAAGCGCGTTGCGCCGCATGTCGCGCATAAGGGCCCGCGCTGCGGTGTAGGTTGGGGTGATGCCCAGTCCCCAGAGCAGGCGCGCCCAGGCGATGAATACGTTCTCGTCGGTCAGCACGGAAAGGTGGGCCAGCAGCAGGCGGATGGCGGGCAGGGAGAAGAGGTCGGTGCCGCTGATTTTGAAGTGTTTCACTCCCATGCCGTTCATCGTGTCGCTCAATTCGTCGGCCTCGCGGTTGGTGCTTACCAGCAGGGCCACCTTGCCATTGGGGTCCAACTCGCCGTAGCGCTTGGCGAAGCGGGCGGTGTAGTAGCTCTGCAACTGGGCGTCCACCACGTTGAGCAGGCAGAGGTCCTCCGGTGCATGCGGCGGGTCGCTCCCGGTGCTGGGCAGCATCTCGCGCGCGATGCCGAGGTTGCGCACCGCGAAATCGTTCTGCAGATCAAGCAGATACTTTGGGGAACGGTAGTTGGTGTGCAGGTGGTGCAGGTGGCCGGTGCAGCGTTTCTTCAGCGCTTCCAGTGTCTCCAACTGGGCACCTATGAAGGAGAAGATGGCCTGCTGCTCGTCGCCGAGGTAGACCACCGTGGCATCCTCCGTCGCCAGCAGGTCGATGAGGGCAAACTGCAGCGCGTTGAGGTCCTGCACTTCGTCGACCTCTATCCAGCGGTAGCGTTGCGGTTGCGCCGTGGAGGTCAGGTGGCGGTAGGCGAGGATGAGCAGGTCGTCGTAGTCCAGCAGGTCGTTTTCGGTCTTGTATTGCTCGTAGGCTTTGGCCAGGAGCATCATGTTGGCTGCCGGCAATTCGTGGAGCATGCTGTAGCGTTGCGCGAGGGCCTCGATGTCGGTGTAGATGACCCCCAGGTTTTCCTCGTCGAAGGGGCGTCCCAGCACGTCGCAGAGTTTCCCCAGGGCCGCCGCTCGGAACAGTTCGCCGTGCAGGATGAGGTCGCCACGCATCCCCAGGGCCATCTGCTGCAGTCCGTGTTGGAAGCGCACCAATTCGGTGGTGCGGCTGGTAGTGTTCAGCCGCCGGCAGAGTTCCTCCTGGATGATGTTCTCCACATCGCCCTCGTCGATGATGGCGCTTCCCTCGTTCACCAGCCCGAGGTTGAAGAGCATCTGCGAGCAGAAGCGGTGGATGTTGCCCACGTAGAGGTCGTCGGGCACGGGGTTTCCGGTGCGGTCGGCGATGCGCTGAGCCATGCCTTTGGCGGCGCGGTTGGTGAAGGTGAGGCAGAGCATGTCGCTGTATGCCACGCCGCACTCATGCGCATGCACTACGCGTTCGGTCAGTATGTCGGTCTTGCCGCAGCCCGGTGGCGCCAGCACCACGTGCCGTCCGCCGCTGATTTCGATGGCCTCCCGCTGCCAGGGGTCGAAGGTGCGCGGCTGTTTGGGTTGAGGGTCCTGCATGCGTGGGCTTATCCTTCGCGGTGTTCCTTGCGGAGGAGGTCGTTGACGGTCTTGACGGGGTTGAAGGTGGCCACGGGGACTTCCACGAAGAGAGTGATCCAGTGGGCCATGGCGCCGTTCCAGAGGCCTGGAAGTTCCTGTGACTTAAGTGTCTGCGCGCCTTTGCTCTTCTTGCTGATGAAGCCTGTCTTGGGGTCCACGTACTGCCGCAGGTCGAAGTAGCGGCCGCGGTAGTTCTTGGTGCTGCATACGAGGTCTACGGGGTTGAAGTGGGTGGATGCCTGGAAGATTTCCTCCTGGTGGGGTTCACGGTGGTTCACTTGGGCCGACTCGACAATCTGGAGACTTCTATTGCCCATGGTATCAATAGTATAGAATGGGCCTCCGCCAGGTTCGCCGAGGTTTTTCACCATGCCGCAGACACGTATGGGGCGGTTGAGGAGGGTGTGCAGTGTACGGGCATCGCAACCCTCTGGTACCATGATGTTAAGGTCTTCTTTGGCAAAGCGGACGAGGCGGTTGAGGGTCTTGGTGTCGGGACGGGCGTCGAGGGTGCGGAGGGCGTCGAAGACCTTTTCGCGCAGATCCAGGAGCATGCCGGCCAGCACCTGCTTGTAGATCACCGTGGTGTGCTTCATCCAGTCGGGCACCACGTTGTCTATATTCTTGATAAAGATGACGTCGGCGTGCTGCTCGTTGAGGTTCTCTATCAAGGCGCCGTGTCCGCCGGGGCGGAAGACGAGGCGTCCTTCCTCGTCGCGGATGGGGGTGTTTTGCTCGTCGACGGCGATGGTGTCGGTGTAATGCTTTTGTTCAGAGAATGTTATCTTCAACTGGATGCCGAAGGTGCTCTCATAGTAGTGCTTCACCTCGGCAATCTTCATGCGGAAGGCTTTGCGGTGTTCGGGGGAGATGGTAAAGTGCAGGTTCACGGTGTCGTCGCTGTTCTTGGCATAGAGTGCGCCTTCGACGATGTGCTCCTCGAGCGGGGTGCGCTGCACTTCGCCGTAGCGGTGGAACTTGAGCAAGGCTTTGGGGAGGCTGCCGTAGCCGAGGTATTGCTCCCCGTTTGAGGTGGTGCTCCCGTTCTGGCGCGGCTCCTTGAGCAGGAAGTTGATGACGGTGGAGTAGTCGCCGCGCTGGAGATATTCCTCGATGTCGAGGTCGGCTCTCGACATGCATGCTTTCAAGTCGTTGAAGAATGCAAAGGAGCGTATGTTCTCCAGGAATTCTTTCACCTCGGGGAATTCCTTGGCGAAGTTGCCGGCCACGCCGAAGTAGGTGGCCGAGAACTCGTAAAGGTCTTTGAACATGCGAGTTGCGGCACCGGAGGCGGGTACGAACTTGAGTATCTTCTTGCCGCGCCCGAGGGTGCGGTAGAGTTTTTCGTAGCGGGCGATGTCTTTGTCTTCCATGCAGATGATGCCGCCGTTGGCGGGGGTGGCAGCGGCATCGAGGTGGCTTTTGGGGAAGCCCTCCTTGAAGTGGTCGATTTGGAGCTGTACGCGTTCGGGGCTGAGACCCAGTTGCTGCAGTTGCTCCAGGTCTTGTTCGGTGGGTTTAAATATCATGTTCTATGATGTTTAGCATCAGCCTCCGTAGTAGATGACGGAGTCTTTGATGAAGACGGTGGCGGTGACGGTTTCACCCTCCACGAGGCTCACAGAGGTCTGTCCCTGACGATAACCCACAGAGTCGGCCACCCCTTCCACATAGAACTGGGTGGTGGCATCGACGATGACGATGGCCGGGGCAGAGAAGCGTGTGTTGAAGGTGCCACTGCCGTTGGTTCTGGTTTCCAGGTAGATGAGGTTGCCGGTAGTCTGATGAATCTTGATGGGGGTGTTGGAAAGTGGTGTTTTTTTGTCCGAATCAAACACTTTGACCTCCAGATAGCAGTTGGTATCCTTGTCGCAGTTGGCAAAAAGCGACAGGGGTAATATGCTGAGACACAGCAATGCGGGGAGGAGAAGCCGTTTTTTCTTCATAAAACTTGGATTTTTTATTCGATGTTTCCTTTTTTCTTCTTATTTTTGCAGGCAAAATTACTAAAAAATATGCTACACCAGATGAAAAAAATCGTCCTTGCTGCATTTTTTTTGATGGCGGCGTTGATTGGACCGGTTCAACAGGCTGACGCTCAGCGGAATGGGAATGCCAAGGGGACGCGTGTTGAAATGGTCACCAGTTATGGCAAAATGGTCTTTTTGCTGTATGATGACACCCCCCTCCACAGGGATAATTTCCTAAAATTGGTCAACGACGGGACCTACAACGGGCTGCTGTTCCACCGCGTCATCGACCACTTCATGATCCAGGGCGGCGACCCCGAGTCGCGGGATGCCAAGCCCGGGCAGATGCTGGGCAACGGCACCTTGGGCTACACGATTCCGGCCGAGTTCATTCCCAGCCACTTCCACAAGCGCGGCGCCCTCTGTGCGGCGCGTCAGGGCGACCAGGTGAACCCGAGGAAGGAGTCGTCGTCGTGCCAGTTCTACATTGTGCAGGGGCAGGTGTGGAGCGATGCCAACCTCGACATGATGGAACCACGTATGGGGAAGAAGTTCTCTCCAGAACAACGCAAGGCATACACCACCGCCGGCGGCACGCCGCACCTGGACGGCGACTACACTGTCTTCGGCGAACTCGTTGAGGGAGAGGCTGTCCTGGACAAGATTGCATCGGCCAAGCGCGACCGTTTCGACCGTCCGCTGGAGGATATCCGCATCGTGAGTGTCAAAGTGTTAAAAAAGTAGCAGAGAACATGAAAAGCATTATAGCCCAATATATTGAGGAGATTCGCGCGGCGCGTATAGAGGATTTCAAGGACCGCGCCGCGGAGGTGGAGCAGTTCCGCATCAAATTCCTTGGGCGCAAGGGAGTTATGACCGAGCTCTTCGAGCAGTTCAAGTCCCTGCCCAACGAGCAGAAGAAGGAGATGGGCGTGGCCCTCAACGAGTTGAAGACTGCGGCGTTGGCCAAGGTGGAGGAGTTCAAGAACTTCGTCGAGCAGGTCGAGGAGAGCGGCGAGAGGCACGACCTCACCCTGCCCGCCGACTTTGCCCCACGCGGCAGCCGACATGTGCTCTCGGTCGTCATGAACGAGATTGCCGACATCTTCGCACGCATCGGCTTCACGGTGGAGGAATCGGTCGAGATCGAGGACGACTGGCACCTCTTCTCCGCCCTCAACTTCCCCCACGACCATCCGGCGCGCGACATGCAGGACACCTTCTTCGTTGAAAAAGAGGAGGGTAAGCCCGAGGTGGCGCTCCGCACCCACACCTCGTCTGTCCAGGTGCGCGTCATGGAGACCCACAAGCCCCCCATCCGCATCATCGCCCCGGGTCGTGTGTTCAGGAACGAGGCCATCAGCGCCCGTGCACACTGCATCTTCCATCAGGTGGAGGCCCTCTATGTGGACCGCCACGTCACCTTCGCCGACCTCAAGCAGACCCTCCTCTACTTCGCCAAGGAAATGTTCGGCGAGCAGACCCAGATAAGGCTGAGGCCCAGCTACTTCCCCTTCACCGAACCTTCGGCCGAGATGGACATCTCCTGCAACATCTGCGGCGGCAAGGGCTGCAATATCTGCAAGGGCACAGGCTGGCTGGAAATCCTCGGCTGCGGCATGGTCGACCCGGCTGTGCTCGACGCCTGCGGCATTGATAGCAAGGAGTTTACGGGCTTCGCCCTCGGCATGGGGGTGGAGCGTATGGCCATGCTGAAGTACCAGGTGCGCGACCTGCGCCTCTATTTCGAGAACGACCTCCGCTTTCTCCACCAGTTCGACAACGTAATCTGATGGCACTCATCGAGATCCACGGCATGCGCTTCTATGCGCACCACGGCTGCTTCGAGGAGGAACAGGCCATCGGAACCCATTTCCAGGTCGACTTGGCCTTCACCACTGACACGTCGAAGGCGGAAGTGTCTGATAACATAGCAGATACGGTCAGTTACCTGGATGTCTACCAGGTGGTGAAGCGCGAGATGTTGATTCCCAGTCACTTGTTGGAGCATGTGGCTCACAGGGTGGGGGAGGCGGTGCTGGCGCAGTTCCCTGATACCATGACTGTTAAGGTGAATGTGCACAAGATGAACCCTCCGCTGGGAGGGCAGATGGATTCGGTCAGTGTCCAGGTGGCCCTCGAAAGGTAGTCCGGGAGGGCAAGTGGCTCATAAGCGTCCATATCGGTTCTCAGTCGAAGTAAATACTTAGAGGATACCTACCGGATACCTACAGGATGCCTGCCGGTTCGGGGGCGTTTGTGGCGGTCATATCAGCCCATTGCCCTTAAAACTAAAGTATTCGGCCTTTCCGCTTGAAGCGATACCGATAATCAGGTGCTCTATGACGTTGATTTGCATCAGCTTGCCTGCCGAGACGAGCTGTGTGGTCAAGGCTTTGTCCTCCTGGCTGGGCCGGAGCGATCCGGAGGGGTGGTTGTGGACCACCGCCATCATCACCGCCTTGCACTCCAGGGCACCCCTGAACAGGACCCTCGGATCGACATAGGTCCCGGTCTGACCTCCCATGGCAATGCGCTGGCGGCCAAGCACTTTCTTGCGGTTGCTCAGGTAGACGGCCCAGAACTCCTCGTGGTCGAGGTTGGCCAGCAGTGGGGTCATGTACCGGAAGAGGTCGTTGCTGTCGTTGATTATCAGCTCTTTGCTTCCATCGAGTTCGCTTTGCATCCGCCACCCCAACTCGAGGGCGGCCATGAGGGTGGCGGCCTTGGCCATGCCGAGTCCCTTGATGGAGGCCAACCGCTTGTAGTCCAGTTGCGAAAGTGTGGTCAGGCTGTTGCCGGCCACGGTCAGCACCTCCTTCGCTACGTCGACGGCGCTTTTCCCCGTCACCCCGCTGCGCAACAGGATGGCGATCAGTTCGGCATTGGAGAGTGATTTCTTCCCCTTCTCCAGCATCTTCTCGCGGGGTTTGTCCTCGTCGGCCCATTCTTTGAGGCTCAAATAAAAATTTTCACTCATATCTATCTGTCAATCTTGAAATTCGGTGCAAAGGTACATCTTTTTTTTTATTTTTTGTTTCCATGTCAATTATTTTTGTTATTTTTGCACGTTCAAAGTATAGGAATAAAAAAACATAAATTCATAGATAAAGTATGCAGAATAAAGGACTTATCAAATTTTTAGCCTGGGCGTTCGCGTTGGTATGTTTGTTCCAATTGTCGTTCACGGTGGTGACGAGTATAGTGGAACGCAAGGCCAATGCCGACGCCAAGAACTACGTGAACAGTGAGCAGGTGCGCAGCCAGATAGCCGCCCGCGCTACCGACCAGGGGCAGGCATTGGCGTTGGCCGACTCCATCCAGAATGCCCGTGAGGCCCACTACCTTGACTCGATGGCTACCGAGAAAGTCTACCTCGGCTATACCTACCGCCAGTGCCAGGGCCGCGAGCTCAACCTCGGTCTCGACCTTAAGGGCGGTATGAACGTCATGCTCGAGGTCTCCACGGTCGATGTGGTCCGCGCCCTCGCCGGCAACACGGAAGACCAGCTCTTCAACCAGGCAATCGACAATGCCCTGGCCAAACAGAAGACCACCACCAACCGTGACTTTGTCACCCTTTTCTATGACGAAATCACTTCCCTCGACCCCAACGTCTCCCTCTCCTCCTACTTCATCGGCGGCGACCTGCGCGACAAGATCAAAATGGGCGACCGCAACGAGGATGTCATCAAGGCTGTGCGTGCCGAGGCTTCGGATGCCTACGAGCGCACCTATCAGATCATCAGCAAGCGTATCGACAAATTCGGCGTGGCCCAGCCCACCATCCAGAAACTCTCCGCCTCGGAGCGCATCCTGGTGGAACTCCCCGGCGTGAAGGAGCCCGAGCGTGTGCGTAAACTTCTCAAAGGAACCGCCCAGCTGGAGTTCTGGCAGACCTACGACAACAGCGAGGCTATCCGCTTCCTCGACGATGCAAACAAGTACCTGGCCTCTGTCGCTGGCGGCGAGGTTTCCGACAAGGCCGACACCGCTTCCGCCGAAGGCGCCGACAGCACCAGTCTGCTGGACAAGCTGACTGCCGACAATACCACTGCCGCCTCCGTTGGCGACAACGCCGAGGCAGCCCGTCAGAACCCCCTCTTCGCTAAACTGCAGCCCTATGTGGATGGCAACGGGCAACCCCTGCCCGGCTCCATTGTGGGTCTGGCTCGCGAGAAGGACCGCGCCGCCATCAGCGCCATGCTCGAGCAGGCCGCTGCCAAGAAGGTCTTCGATTCTCGCACGGTCAAGTTCCTTTGGTCCCCCAAGGCCGACGATCACTTCCAGGGTGGCGACATCTATACCCTCTATGCCATCAAGGTTACCACTCGCGACGGCTCGCCGCTGCTGGACGGTAGCTGCATCTCCGACGCCCGTCAGGACTTCTCCAACAACGGCAAGAGCGAGATATCTATGACAATGAATAGCGCGGGCGCGCGCGATTGGGCACGTATCACCCGCGAGAACGTGGGCAAGTGCATCGCCATCGTCCTCGACGACCTCGTCTATTCCGCCCCGGTGGTCAATGGTGAAATCGCCGGCGGCCGCTCCTCCATCACGGGCGACTTCTCCCTTGAAGAGGCCAAGGACCTTGCCAATATCCTCAAGTCCGGTAAACTTCCTGCCCCGGCCAATATCGTGTCTGAAGCTGTGGTGGGTCCCTCGCTCGGTCAGGAGTCTATCCGCAACGGCTTGTGGTCGTTCATCCTGGCTTTTGTCATAGTGCTCGTCTACATGGTGGTGTTCTACAACCGCGCCGGATGGGTCTCTGTGATTGCCCTTATTATTAATGTATTCCTTCTTATAGGTGTGCTCGCTTCCATCGGATCCGTCCTGACGCTGCCTGGTATTGCCGGTATCGTCCTCACCATGGCTATGGCTGTTGACGGGAACGTTATTATCTATGAGCGTGTCAAGGAGGAACTGCGTGCCGGCGCCAGTGTGACTACGGCTGTCGATAACGGCTTCAAGAACGCCTACTCGGCCATTATAGACGGTCAGGTGACCACCTTCCTCTTGGGTATCGTACTCATCATGTTCGGCTCCGGCGCTGTCCAAGGCTTCGCCGTCACCCTCTGCATCGGTATCGTGACCTCCCTCTTTACTTCAATCTTCATCACCCGACTCTTCATCGACTCTGCCCTCACCCACAAGCGCAAGATGAACTTCTCGTTCCCCTTCTCCGAGAATTTCCTCCGCGATGCCAAGATTGATTTCCTCGGCAAGCGCAAAGTCTTCTATATCATTGCAGGCGCTGCTTTGGTGATATGCATTGCCAGCTTCGCGGTGCGTGGCTTGAGTTTCGGTATTGACTTCACAGGTGGCCGCACCTATGTCGTCCGCTTTGACCAGCCGGTCAGCGTGCTGGATGTTCGCTCCGACCTGGCCAAGCAGTTCGAGGAAGCCCCTGAGGTCAAGACCTATGGCCCCTCCAATCAGGTGAAGGTCACCACCAAGTATAAGATCGACCAGGACGGTGACGAGGTGAAGAACGAGATTATGGAGCGTCTCTATGCAGGCTGCGCCAAGCACTTCAGTGCCCCTATCACTATAGATGGCTTCAAGTCGGCCGAAAGCAACCCCCTCGGTGTCATCCAGGCCGACCAGTTCGGCAAGGGGGTCGCCCATGACAACCTGATCCACTCCATCTGGGCTGTTATAGGTGGCCTGCTTGTGATGTTTGTATATATCGGTCTGCGCTTCCGCAGCTGGCGCTTCGGTATCGGATCGGTGGCTGCTTTGGCCCACGACACAATCCTTGTCATCGGTATCTTCTCTCTCCTCTACGGCCTCCTGCCGTTCAATTTGGAGGTGGATCAGTACTTCATATCGGCTGTGCTTACCGTTATCGGTTACTCGATCAACGCCACCGTGGTTATCTTCGACCGTGTGCGTGAGTACCGCAAACTCTATCCCAAGCGCGATATCATGACGCACATGAACGATGCCATCAACTCCACACTTGCCCGTACGGTCAATACATCCGGCACCACGTTCGTTACCCTGCTGATGATGTTCATCTTCGGTGGTGAGGTGATTCGTGGATTCATCTTTGCACTCCTCGTCGGTGTACTTGTCGGTGTGTTCTCGTCGCTCTGCATCGCTTGCGCCGTGGTGTACGAGATTTCCGGGAAGGAAAAGGCAAAAGAGCTGGCAAAATAAGGATGATAGAGAGTAAAATAGTTCTGTCGCAAGGTTAATATATCGGTGTAGAATGGATATAGTATTCGTCGTGTTGTTCGTGATAACGCTCTTCATGCTCTCCGGCTACTCGCGTTTCAAGAAGCTGGTGGCCGAGCAGGGGGACGCCACGACTATGGGCAGAAGCGTTCCGCATGAGATGCCGCCTGCTCCCGAAGTCGAATACTTTACCTATGAGAAAGAAACTCCGCAGTCCTATGCCTATACACGCCCTCAAGCATATAAGGTAAAAAATGAGGAGGAAACCCCTGTAGAGCAGCCTTCTGCCGACATGGTGTCCCGCTTCGACCTGCGCCAGGCGGTCATTAGCCAAGTGATATTGAACAATAAATATATTGGAGAAATAAATCAATAAATCAATAATCTCTAAAACATGTAAATGCAATGAGAATGTTTAGAAAAGTACTATTGACATTCGGACTCTTGCTGATGGCAGAAATGGTTGCCTTGGCGCAGGGTACGCTCAAGGGTACCATCGTCAATGCCAAGACAAAGGAACCTGAACCCTTTGTGAATGTGGTTGTGAAGCAGGATGGGAAACAGGTGCATGGCGGTGCTACCGATTTGAATGGTGTCTATACCATCAAGCCGCTCAATGTCGGAAAGTACGATATTGAGGTGTCTGCCGTGGGTTATAATAGATATGTCCGCACCGGCGTCAATGTCAAGGCTTCTGGTTTTACTATTGTTGATATTGAACTGACCCCCCAGGCCACTAACCTTGAAGAGGTCACTATTGAGGTGGAGCGTGTCCCGCTGTTTGAGGTGGGTACTGCCGAGCAGGGTGCCCGTCTGTCAAGCGAGGATATTGCCCGTATGCCGGGTAACTCGGTCGATGCTATTGTGGCTACGGTGGGTGGTATGGGATATAGTGACGGCGGAACAGGTACGGCCCGTGGTGAGTCTAATATGGTTACCATGCAGGGCGGTGTCCGCAAGCGTACAAGCGTCCCTGTGGTAAAGGATGCTATCGCCGAAATCCAGGTCATTCTGGGTGGTACCCCTGCCAGTATCGGTGAGGCTATCGGTGGTACGCAGATTATCACCCTCAAACCCCCAACCCCCAAGTTTATGGGTGTGGTGCGTTGGGAAGGCTTTCTGGACTACCGCCTGTACAATACATTGACCGTCTATCTGACTGGTCCTGTGTATAAAAAGAAGTCGGTTGGTGATGATGGATCTGTCTTGGAGCGTACTCTTGTCGGTTTCCGTTTTACGGGGCAGGCTCAATACATGAACTCGCCATTCTACAGAGTCAAGGGATATCGTTATAGGATTGTGAATGATGATTTGGTACGTCAATTTGAGCAGAGTCCGTTGGCTTATGACCCCGTCACCGGTAGTATCGACTACTCGGCAGAAACCAGCCTCCGTAAAGAGTCTTTCCATGAGATAACCCGTCTGTCCTCAAAGGACTTTGTCTCTGCTGACCGTAAACCTGACCTGCAGGCTTATTCTGTGGTATTGGAGGGTGCGTTGGATTTCCGTTTTTCGGAGTATGCAACCTTGGCTGTGACTGGTGAGTTCAGTGCCTCCCATTCTCCGAGTGCCAGTATCAGCCCGCTTGTGATGCCGTCGGTAGGTGCTATGGTCAGTGAGTCGAGGAACATGGTGCTCACGGTGGACTTCACGCAGCGTTTCCGTGACCCGGAGGTCTCCAATGAAGACGAGGCCAAGGCATCTTCTCCTATCAAGAATGTGATGTATAACATTACAGGTATGGTGAACCGTGCTGTGGCTAAATCGTATAATGAGAACTTTGGTAGCAGTCTCGATGATGTGTTCAAGTATGGATTCATCAGTAAGTTTGAGACGGAGAAGCGCCCCAGTTATGAGAGCAAGTTGATTGACTATTATGGAACTCAAAGGTGGGCATTGGTACAAAACAACTACTACGATGAGGTAAAATATATCTCCCCCAATGATCCAGACAAGGGATACGTTTCCAATAACCCCCTCTTGGCCAATTACAACGAGCAGCTTTTCACGAGCGATGAATTCTTGGATATCCGGTCAAATCTTTTCACTGCCGACTATATCCGTGCCTATAAAGGATTGTTCAACGGTGAACACCCTGGTAGCATTTATGGCCTTTTGTCCAATGTCGGAACGCAGACCGCTACGGGCTATTCCACTTCGCAGGATGATTACCTCTACTTGCAGGCCAAGGCATCGGCAGATGTCTTTGGACATGAGATAGAGATTGGTTTCCAGTATGATCAGATGTGGAACTCTGCATATTCTTTGGATGCATATAGCTTGTGGACGCTGATGCGCGACAATGCCAACAGACACATCCTACAGATGGAAGATAAGTATCCTATCTATAGGATGGTGGGCTCCCAGTTGTATGTGGATTATAACAGGAAAGTGGTTGACGATCAGCAGACGCTCTTTGACAAGTCTTTCCGCGAGTATCTTAGGAATTCGTATTTCAGCGATGTGACTTATGATGAATTTGAACGTACATGGATTGATATCGACAGATATATGCCTGAGGATTATGTGAAGGCTGGCGGTATGGACATGTTCTCGGCCGACGAGCTCTTCAATAGTGGCAATCCGTTGGTTTCATATTTGGGTTATGATCATACGGGTAAGAAGTACAGCGCCTCCAACTGGAGCTTGGACAAGTTCTTCAACTCTCCGGATGGCAAGTACCGCTATCTCCCCTCTTTCTCCCCGATTTATGCGGCAGGTTACATTCAGGATAAGTTCTATTTCCAGGATCTTATCTTCAATGTCGGTGTACGTGTCGACTACTTCAATGGGAACCAGTATGTGATGAAGGACCCCTATTTGTTGTATGAGTCGTATACTGTTGCCGATATCCGCAATAATGAGGCTAATATGATTCACGACGGCGGTAAGTATCTCAACAATGCTGGTGACGACTGGGTGCCCTATGTGGACAAGGTGTCGTCCGAAGAGGGGAGCACCCTTCCGAGTATAGTTGGTTACCGAGATCCGTCCGGCAAATGGTACAATGCTGATGGTGTTGAGTTGTCCTCGCCCAGTGCTGTCAATGGTAATACGGGCCGACCGACCCCTTATTACACCAAGGAGGGTTTGAATGCGTATGAGAACCATACTGTCGGTACAGGAACATTTGAGCGTTATACTCCTCAGATCGTCGCTATGCCTCGTATAGCATTCTCTTTCCCCATCGGTGAGAAATCTCAGTTCAAGGCGAGTTATGATATTATTGCGCGCCGTCCGTCCAGCGGGTGGGCCGCCAGTTATGTCAGTTATATGTTTATGTCGCAGATTTCCAGCATCAGCAATCCCAATTTGAAGCCGGAGCGCATTACTAACTATGAGTTGGGCTTCCAGCAGGCTCTTAATGACAATTCTGCAATCAGTGCCTCTGCCTATTACAAGGAGACTCGAGACCTGATCCAGTTGGTTCAGTATGCTGGTGCAGACCCGAACCCCAACTATTACAGCTATGACAATAAGGACTTCCGCACCACCAAGGGTGTGACCTTGGCATACGATCTTCGCCAGACCAAGAACATCCGTATCAATGCAAACTATACTCTTCAGTATGCGGAGGGTACGGGCTTGTCTTCTGCTACAATGACTGAACTTATCAAGTCTGGTTACACCACACTGAAGATGTTGAATCCCATCGCTGACGACCGTCGTCATGAGTTCAAGGCAAATGTGGACTTCCGTTATTTCAGTGGTCCGAAGTACAACGGTCCTGTCTTTACGCGTGTGGTTACGGACAAGGAGACTGGCGAGAAGCGCAAGAAGGAAGTCAAGTTGTTGGAGAACTTTGGTGTCAACTTCACTGCGGTAGCCCAGTCGGGACGTCCGTATACGCGTGCTTTCTCCAACACACAGTCGACGATTGTCGGTAGCTACCGTGGTGCCCGTCTGCCGTGGGGTTTCTACTTTGACATTGTTCTTGACAAGGTGTGGCCTGTCAAAGTTGGCAAGCATGACACGTATATAACTGCGGCTGTTACTATCACGAATTTGTTTGATATCCGTAACGTGCTTGGTGTGTTCCCTGTTACGGGAAATCCGGAGGACAATGGCTATCTTACAGACCCGGAAACGCAGCAGGTCATCAATGCCTATCTTGATCCGCAGGCGTTCCGTGACATTTACACCATCCGTCTCCGTAACTCCAACTGGAGCTATTCGACGCCAAGACACATCAAACTCTCCCTGTCTTATAATTTCTAACCATAACGCGTAAAATATTACAAAGATGAAAAGTATATATAGCAAATTGGTATTGGCTTCCTTGCTGCTTCTCATAGGTGCTGCGCCTGTGTCCGCCCGTGAGTGTGTGGGTAGGAAGTCCAACGCGAAGAGCGCTGCTGCAAGGTCCAAGGCCGCTGCCTGTAAGCGCGCCCAGAGTACGGCTGAGCTCAACATCAACAATGTCCGTGCGCAGATCAATGGTTACGGTAATATGTGGTATGACGGCAGTGTGGCTCAGTATCACTTGCCGAAGAACGGCACGTCGTGCCCGTTGTACTGCGCGGCATTGTGGATTGGTGGTACCGATGTCAATGATCAGTTGCGTCTTTCGGCCCTCAGGTTTGGGCAGGAGGGCGACGATTTCTGGCCGGGGCCCCTCAAGGTCAATGGAACAGCAACAATCGACCTGCCAGTCTGTAATGCATATGACAAGCATTGGATTATTACCAAGGCTGAGGTGCAGACATTCAAGTCTCACTTCCAATATGACACTAACCATATGGTCCTTCAGTTGAGCGACCCGTCGGATGACATCACCGACGTCATCCGCAACTGGCCTGCCAAGGGCGAGGGCGATGATTTGACCAACTATCTTGCTCCGTTCTATGATGCAGATGGCGACGGAGTCTACAATCCTGCCAAGGGAGACTATCCTTATTATGACTTTGACAATGAGCTCTGCCCGCGATTCATCAAGCAGACGAAGCCTCATCTTGCGACTGTGAAGATTCCTTCGATGGAGGAAGAATATGATAAGACTATCCAGGGAAGTATCCTTTCTGACCAGGTCCTTAAGGGCGACCAGACTATCTGGTGGGTGTTCAATGATATGGGTAACACCCACACTGAGTCGGGTGGCCAACCTATCGGATTGGAAATCAGGGCACAGGCTTTTGCTTTCTCAACGAACGACGCTATCAATAACATGACGTTCTATTCGTATGAGATTATCAACCGTTCCACGTATGAGTTGAGGGAGACCTATTTCAGCCAGTGGGTTGATCCCGATCTTGGTAACGCCAATGATGACTATGTCGGATGTGATGTCCGTCGCGGTCTGGGCTATTGCTATAACGGAAAGGCCACTGACAGTCCTGGCTCCACCAGTTACAGTGGCATCCCTCCGGCTGTAGGCATTGACTTCTTCCAGGGACCGTATATGGATCCCGACGGCAAGGACAATCCCAAGATTGACATTGCCAAGATCCTGCGTAGCAACAACCAGCCGATGCTTAGGAAACTCAAGGATTATGAGCTTAAGGACGCAAATGGCAACTTTACCGGTTACGACACAATCCAGATTTCCTACGATGCAGACGAGTTTTCTTGGGAGTACTGGTATTTTGTTCCTGGCGACGAGTTCGGCAACTGTGCCATTAACGGTGTGAACTTTGGTAACGGTATCCGCGATGACGAGCGTTTCGGCATGCGCCGCTTTGTGTACTATAATAATCAGTCGAATGCGAACAATGGCGAGCCCAGCAAGGCTAGCGACTATTACTATCTCCTCCGCGGTTATTGGAAGAACGGCAAGCGTATGACTTATGGTGGCGATGGCTACTCGCAGAATACCTCGTCCATCCCCTGTGATTTTATGTTCCCTGGCAACAGCGATCCGTGGAACTGGGGTACTGACGGTGTCGACCCTGGCATGTACGACTCGAAAGGCTGGGTTGAGACTGTGGCTCCCGCTGACCGTCGCTTCATGCAGTCGGCCGGTCCGTTCACGCTGAAGCCCGGTGCCTTGAACTATATCACTGTAGGTATTCCCTTCGCCCAGGCCACCTCTGGCGACAACTGGACCTCGGTCGAGGAGTTGCGTAAGATTGACGACATCTGCCAGAAACTTTTCGAGAACTGCTTCAAGGTGATCGACGGTCCCGATGCTCCCACGATGACAGCGCAGGAACTCAGCAATGAGGTGATTCTCTATCTGAAATATGAAAACACGCAGTCGAACAACTATCGTGAGCGCTACCGCGAACTCGACCCCTCGATTCCTACCTACTATCTGGACACGAACGGCAATGCGGTGAGCTATCCGAAGGAGGCCCTGTACTATAAATTCGAGGGCTACCAGATCTACCAGTTGAAGGATGCCAACACTTCGGTGGCCGACATCAACGACCCCACCAAGGCTGTCCTTGTCGCCCAGTGCGACCTGGAGAACTACTATGACACCTTGAATCCTGACGGTTCGGTCAATGCCAATCCGTTGTTGGGTATAGGCAGGTTGATTAACTATGACATCAACACCGCCACAGGAATTATTAACGGAAGTATCATGGTGGAGGGAGCCAACACGGGTGTGAAGCATGCCTTCCGGATTACGGAGGACAAGTTTGCCACCGGTTCCAATACCAGACTGGTCAACAACAAGGAGTACTATTTTGTTGCGATTGCCTATGCCCATAACAGGTACAAGGAGTACTCGCAGACTGACCCTGCCTATTATGACGGCCAGCGCAAGCCCTATCTGGCGGGCCGCAAGAGTGAATCCGGTGGAAGCATTGTTCCTATCACGGTCATTCCGCACAGCCCTGCCATGGAGGACGGCGGTAAGCTGGCCCAGGCGGAGTTCGGCATGAGTCCCAACGTGATCCGTCTCGGTGGCTACGGCAACGGCGGTTTCCGTCTCCGTATGGACCAGAGTTCGATTGACGAGCTGATGGGTGCCAGAAATCAGGAAGGCAAAGGACCTGGCACAATGGAGGGCAGCCTTGCCACAAATGGTACTGGCCAGTTCTCTATGACAGATCCTTGCATCATCCCCAATCCTGTCTACAAGGAGAACTACGGCCCCATCGATGTCCGTGTAATCGACCCCTTGAAGGTCAGGGAGGGTCGCTTCAACCTTCTGTTCATCAATGACGATTCTTCCGTCGAGGTCAATGAGGACACTCGCTGGTGCATTGTCCGTGTGGATGGCAAGCCTCTCGACTCGGTGATGGTCGATGGCCAGATGAAGTACATCGACACCATTTATTCCGATTTCGCCATCTCCCGTTACAACGAGCAGTTGTTCTTTGGTCTGGGCATCGCGGTTTCGTTGTCCAATACGGTCCAGGTTGCGACGGACATTGCATATTCTTCCAACAGTTACTTTGGCGTGGAGGGTGGCATTGTGAACAATGGATCGCTCCTCAGTTCGGAAATGTTCTTCGAATCTCCGGATAAACCGTGGCTCTCCGGTGTGCCTGACAACGATTCTTACTTCATGTACAACTGGATCCGTTCCGGTGCACAGTATTCGCAGGGTAGCTACCATTCGTATGAAAACTCCGATGCCGGATATTTAATCAGCGAACCGTATCTGGATGAGGACTTCTTCCGCACCGGAGTGGTGGGTTCTGGCATGGATGCCCGCAATACTGACATAGCACTTGACAAGGACCAGGTGTTTGAGGGTGTCGTGGGTGGCCTGTGGGCACCCTATGCACTCACCTCCAACCTGCCGTTCCACCCGGGCTTCAATATGTCGTACTATGTGGCGGATGAACACACCTTTGACAGCATCCGTGCCGTGAAACCGCATTCTCCCACGAGAAACGAGATTGTCCGTCACACGACTGTCAATATGTACAACAGATCTCTCAATTATAGCGACATGTCGAGTCTGCCCAGCGTGCACATTGTCTTCACGAGCGACCAGACCAAGTGGACGCGTTGTCCTGTCATCGAGATGTGCGACGACTATCTCCAGGCAGAGGGTGAGGCCCGTCGTTTCAGTGCGCGCAACCATGCTTCGGTCAATAAGGACGGCAAGACCTGCGAGGATCTGGGCATCGCTCCCGATGTCGATGACCCGAGCAACCCGGCCTACATCGCAGAGACGGGCATGGGCTGGTTCCCCGGCTACGCCATCAACACGGTGACCGGCGAGCGTCTGAACATCATGTTCGGCGAGGATTCGCGCTTCGTGCAGCACAACGGACGCGACATGATGTGGAACCCCGTGTCGACCATGATGGAAGGCACTGAGAACTACGTGATGGGCGGCCGCCACTTTGTCTACATCATGAATGCCACCATGCAGCCCTTCTACCCGATGATCGAGAACGGTGCCGCCCGCATTGAATACTATGCTACCCCGTCCTACGATGCCGGCCGCTGGGCCCGCCAGATGTTGAGTTCGGTCGACCGACTGATGACTGCGCGTAGGTACTCTGGCGGTGTCGACTTCCTGAACAATGGTATTTCCCATAAGATCAACGACAACTACTTCCCTGTGCGCGACTCGCTTGCGCTGCTCTATGCTTCGGTGGCGTGGGTGAACATGCCGCTGGTGCAGCCCCGTTATCAGTTTGACAATCCGAAGGACATCCCGTGTGACGCCGAGATCAATATCGATGTCCGTGCGCCTTACGGAGTCTACATGTCTACGAACCAGACCACTTCTGGCAGCGCCGGTGTGGAGGTGCGGAACCGCGAGATGCCGGCGTACCAGTTTGTCTTCACCGATGCCGATGCCGTGCTCGAGAACCGTGCCTTCGCTGCCAGTGCCAGCCAGGACTATAAGGATTCGCTGCTCAACTTGATTAACGTGGTCCCCAACCCCTACTACAGCTACTCCGGTTACGAGACCTCCAACCAGCTCGACACCCGTGTGCGCATCGTGAACCTGCCTACCGGTTATGAGAACGGTGTGCAGCAGGGTTGCACCATCCACATCTACACGGTGGACGGCACGCTGGTGCGCACCCTGGGCCCCACGGCCATCACGCGTGATGACAAAATAGGAGCCGAGGCCACCACGGTGGATTGGGACCTCCACAACCAGACCGGTATCCCGATAGCGGGCGGTATGTACCTGATACATGTCTCCGTGCCCGGCATCGGCGAGCGTGTCATCAAGTGGTTCGGCACGATGCGTCCGGTGGACCTCAACTCGTTCAGTTTCTAACAAAGTAAGAACAATCTAAAAGATACAGAGATATGAAGAAGATAATTAGGATATTTGCTGTAGTTCTGGTTCTCACGGCGTTTGCGGTGCCGACGGTCCAGGCAGGCAACGACGAGCGCCGTGGAACGGCGGGAGCCTCGGAGTTGCTGGTGAATCCGTGGGCACGCAGCACGGGTTGGGGCGGTGTGAATATCGCCAATGTCCGCGGCCTGGAGTCGATGTTCAACAATGTGGCCGGCCTGGCCTTCGTCGACGGTGTCGAGGTGGGCTATTCCAATACCCTTCTTTACGGCGGACGCAGTGGCCTCAGCAGCGGAGCCGTCATCAACACCTTCGGCCTGGCCTTGCGGGTGTTCGATGCAGGTGTGCTGGGTGCCTATGTCATGACGATGGGGTTCGGCGACATCGATGTCACCACCTACCTCAATCCCGAAGGCAACGGCTCGGCGGGTACCTTCTCTCCCAGCTATATGAATATCAATGTAGGCTATGCCCACAGCTTCACCAACACGATTCATGGCGGTGTGGTCTTCAAACTGGTCACTGAGAGCACTGCCGATATCTCGGGTTCCGGTTTCTCCATTGATGCGGGTATCCAGTATGTGACGGGCGAGGACGACCAGCTGAAGTTCGGTATCTCGCTCAAGAACTGGGGTCCCTCGATGAAGTTCGGCGGTCCTGGCCATTCGCTGCAGATGATCGGCGTGGGCGGCAATAACTTCACTGTCGAGACCCGCGCTGCCGAGATGGAGCTGCCTACGTGCCTCAACATCGGTCTGGCCTACGACTTCCTGTTCGAGAAGTGGGACCAGCGCCTCACCGTGGCCGGCTCGTTCACTTCCAATGCCTTCCTGCGCGACAACTACACGCTGGGTTTGGAGTACAGCCTGCTCAAGATGTTCCAGGTGCGCTGTGGCTATATCTTCCAGCCCGGCCTGTGGAGCGGCGATGCCGCCACCGCCAACAACGGCTTCTCGGCCGGTGCGTCGGTGGACATCCCCCTCTCCAAGAAGGAGGGCAGCAAGTCTGGCATCACAATCGACTATTCCTACCGCACGGCCGACCCGCTTCGCGGCACACACGCCATAGGAGCCAGCCTCAGATTCTAAAACGAAACGACATAGTCCAATTTGGGAAAGGCTTGTCTCAAGCCTTTCCCACTTTTTAAAACCCGATAAAATACCAAAGAAATGGCAGAAATAAAATACTACAGTGAAGAAGGCTTGCAGAAGTTGAAGGACGAGCTCCACCAGCTGATAGCCGTGGAGCGTCCCGCCGCGTCGGCAGCCATCGCCGAGGCGCGCGACAAGGGCGACCTCTCGGAGAACGCCGAGTACGACGCCGCCAAGGAGGCCCAGGGGCACCTCGAGGCCCGCATCTCCAAGCTGCAGGACCTCGTGGCCAACGCCCGCCTGCTCGACGAGAGCAAGATCGACACCTCCAAGGTGCTGCTCCTCTCCATCATCACCATCCGCAACACCAAGACCAACCAGACCCAGGTCTACACCATCGTCCCCGAAAGCGAGGCCAACCTCAAGCAGGGCAAAATCTCTGTCACTTCGCCGTTCGCCTCGGCCTTCCTGGGCCACAAGGTGGGCGACGTGGTCGACGTGGTGGTCCCGGCGGGCAAGATGACATTTGAACTCACCAAAATCGAGCGTTGATATGGCCAGTATTTTCACCAGGATTGTCAACGGCGAGATACCCTGCTACAAGGTGGCCGAGACCGACCGCTGCCTCGCCTTCCTCGACATCAACCCCATCGCCCGCGGACATGTCCTCTGCATCCCCAAGCAGGAGGTAGACAATATCTTCGACATCGAGGACGGGCTCTTCTGCGAATTGCACCTCTTCGCCAAGCGTGTGGCCATGGCCCTGAGGCATGTATGCCCCTGCATCAAGGTGGGCCAGGCCGTGATAGGCATCGACGTGCCCCATGCCCACATCCACCTCGTGCCCATCAACAAGCCGGCCGACATGGACTTCACCACGCATGTGGCCATGACGCCCGACGAGCTGGCCGACCTGGCGCAAGCCATCTCCGACACCCTGGCGAAGATGCCCGCCAAATGTTAAAACCTTCGCCAACGAGGCTCGTTTAACATCTATTAACATTTGCCGTTTTTACATCCAGGAAGACACCTACCAGATACCTACCAAATACCTAGAGGATACCTAGGGGGTGGCTTAAGGTGCTGAAAGAGTTGTTTTTAGATGTATTATGTTGAGTGTTAATGCGTTGCGGAGGCGGTTTTTGGGAGTGTCGCCCAAAAGGGAGCGGATAAGCCCTGTTTCTAGACAGGCTCCAACTTTCCTAATAAAAGTTAAAAACATAAAAATCTGCAAAAATATTTTGCCAGTTTGAAAAATGGTCGTATCTTTGCAGTCGAAATCAAACGAGAAACAACAGAATAAAACAAACGTAACAGACTATGTATCTGACAAAAGAGAAGAAGGAAGAGATATTTGCACAATACGGAAAGTCGGCCAACGACACCGGCAGTGCCGAGGGACAGATAGCCTTGTTCACCTATCGCATCCAGCACCTCACCGAGCTGATGAAGCGGAACAAGAAAGACCAGGTCTCGGAACGCGCGCTGGTAGGGCTGGTCGGCAAGCGCCGCCGGATGCTCGACTACCTGAAGAAAGAGGATATCGAACGCTACCGCGCCATCATCAAGAAGCTTAATCTTAGAAAATAGTTTTTCATATTTATTTGGTTATGGTTGGGGTTACCCGAGTTCTTCGGGTAGCCCTTTTTTAAAAGACATCATTCTTGGGAGTGCAAACGGTTTGCATCTCCTGCGGTAAATAAAAGAAAACAATAAAAATCAAATGAACGAACACGTTATCACCAAGCGATTCGACCTCGGCGACGGCCGCATGGTCACTATCGAAACCGGCAAGCTTGCCAAGCAGGCCGACGGCTCTGCCGTCGTCCGCATGAACGACACCATGCTCCTCGCCACCGTCTGCGCCAAGAAAGAGGTGGGCGAGAACGTCGATTTCATGCCCCTCACCGTCGACTACCAGGAGAAATATGCCTCCATGGGCCGCTTTCCCGGCGGTTTCTTCAAGCGCGAGGCCCGTCCGTCCGAGCATGAGATACTCATCGCCCGCCTTGTGGACCGCGCCCTGCGCCCCCTCTTCCCCGACAATTTCCACGCCGAGGTGCAGGTGATGATCTACCTCATCTCCGGCGACCACGACACCATGCCCGACCAGCTGGCCGCCCTGGCCGCTGCCTCGGCTCTGGCTGTCAGCGATATCCCCTTCAACGGCCCCGTCTCCGAGGTACGCGTGAGCCACCTCGACGGCCGCTATGTCATCAACACGCCCATGCAGGATATCGAGCGTGCCGACCTCGACCTCATTGTCGCCGCCACCGAGGACAACATCATGATGGTGGAGGGCGAGATGAAGGAAGTCTCCGAGGACATTATGCTCGGCGCCCTCAAGGCCGCCCACGAGGCTATCAAGATCCAGTGCCGTGTGCTGAACGAGCTCACCGCCGACGCCGGCAAGACCGAGAAGCGCGAGTACTGCCACGAGGTGAACGACGAGGAGTTGCGCCAGCGTGTCCGCGAGGCTGTCTACCAGAAGTGCTACGACTTCTCCAAGCAGGGCATCGCCAACAAGCACCAGCGCGAAGAGGGCTTCGCCGCCATCAAGCAGGAATTCATCGACGCCAACTATACCGAGGAGACCCTCACCGACGAGGTGAAGTTCATGATCGACCGCTACTACCACGATGTGGAGCGCGAGGCCATGCGCGACATGGTGCTCAACGAGCGCACGCGCCTCGACGGTCGCCAGCTGGACGAGATACGCCCCATCTGGTGCGAGAACGACTATCTGCCTTCCGTCCACGGCAGCGCCATCTTCACGCGCGGCGAGACTCAGTCGCTTTCCACCTGCACGCTGGGTACCAAGCTGGACCAGCAGAAGATCGACGGCGCCGTCATCGAGGGCATGCGTCGCTTCCTGCTGCACTATAACTTCCCCGGATTCTCCACCGGCGAGGTGAAGCGCGCAGGCAGCACCAGCCGCCGCGAGGTGGGCCACGGTCATCTGGCCTGGCGCGCCCTCAAGGAGGTGCTTCCCTCGGAGGCCGACTGCCCCTACACCATCCGTATCGTCAGCGATATCCTGGAGTCCAACGGTTCGTCCTCTATGGCCACCGTCTGTGCCGGATGCATGGCACTGATGGATGCGGGTGTGAAGATCCGCAAGCCGGTAGCCGGCATTGCCATGGGCCTCATCTCGAAGGGCGACAAGTGGGCCGTGCTGAGCGACATCCTCGGTGACGAGGACCACCTGGGCGACATGGACTTCAAGGTCTGCGGCACCGCCGACGGCATCACTGCCTGCCAGATGGATATCAAGGTGGACGGCCTCAGCTACGACGTGCTGGCCAAGGCCCTCGAGCAGGCCCGCCAGGGACGTATGCACATCCTGGGCAAGATTACCGAGACCATACCCCAGCCCCGCGAGGATTACAAACCCTTCGTGCCGCGCATCGAGCAGATACAGATACCCAAGGACTTCATCGGTGCCGTCATTGGCAAGGGCGGCGAGGTCATCCAGAAGATCCAGTCCGAGACCAACACCATCATCAACATCGAGGAGGTGGGCGAGTTCGGTATCGTTGACGTGGCCTCTCAGAACAAGGAAGACATCGAGGCCGCCATCAAGTGGATCAAGGAGATCTGCACGGTGCCCGAGGTGGGTGATATCTACGACGCCCGTGTGGTCTCCATCGTCGAGTTCGGCGCGTTCATGGAGTTCCTGCCCGGCAAAGAGGGCTTGATGCACATCAGCGAGTACGAGTGGGGCCACCCCGCCACGCTCGAAGGTGTCATCCACGAGGGCGACGAGTTCCAGGTGAAAGTCATCGCTTTCGACGAGAAGAATGGCAAGATCAAGCTCAGCCGCAGGGCGCTCCTGCCCAAGCCCGAGGGCTATGTGGAGGAGAAGCCTGCCCGCAGTGGCAACGGCGGTGGCCGTGGTGGCGACCGTGGAGGCCGCAGGGACGGCGAGCGTCGCGGCTCCGGCGGTGGCGGCAGCCGCCGCAGATAGTCTGGCACCAAGTGTCTGAATTGATCATTCAGTGAGGCTGAATGGCTGTGCGCAGGTGTGAATGTATTCACACCTGCGTTTTTTTGCCCTGCAGTGTTCCACGTGTGCATCGACATGCCGGCCTCATCCCGACTGCTTGCCTGCCATGGGCCTGGAGGGGTAGGAGAGGGGAAGAAGAGGGTGCTTGTTCGGTGTTGGTTTTCAGCCTGTTGCGAAGGGGCGGTTTCCGGCTTTCCAGGCTGTTCCTTTGGGATTTTTGTGCGGTTTTTCTGCAGGTATTGTAATGCGTTGTGGTTTAGTGTTTTGTCACCATTTGTGGCTATTTTTGCGGGGGTGGCGGCTCTGTGTGGGAAAAAGTTCGTACTTTTCCTCTTTAAATATGGCCTCGAAAACCGTGCGAAAAAGGGCAAATGGGTAAAGATGGGCAATGCGGCGGCATGACAGGAGGTGCTGTCCGTAGGGTGATCCGATATGTGGTCGAGCGAGGCTA